>NZ_JAQSDC010000007.1 GCF_029945705.1 Methylotenera sp. | reverse complement strand
ATCAGCGGTCACGTTGGACCGTTTTTACTGGTCACGATGGGCCATAATACCCAATAAGCTATTCAGCAACCCACCTGCAGAAGCAGCTAGTTTGTTAGCGGTATATTTAAGATTCATAGCATAAGCGCTACCTAAAGTTACTTGTAAGAGATAGGCAGGCTATAAGATGAGATAAGCTGATATTAACACCAACATAAAGTTTGTAGCCAATTGATTGTTACACTTAGCTCTGTACAATTCCGACCCGCTAAATCTTAGGCTTGTTGAAATACCTAGTTTGTAGCATCGATTAGGATGGGGGTTAATACAATAGAAAAAGCCCACTCATTAAGCGGGCTTTTTTATTTTTTTACAAATAGGTTAATCAATTAACCTATTTAAAACTAGCTTAAACAGATTTACGACGACGCGCTACAAAACCCATTAAGCCTAAACCTGCTAACATCATGCCATAAGTTTCTGGTTCTGGCACTGGTGAAACTGACAAAGTACCTGCATAACTAGCTTTTGGTCCTGTTGCTGTACCTGCTATGTGAAGTGAGTACATGCCTGAACCTAGTGTACCTTCAAGGAAACCAAAATCAACTTTAGCAACACCACCAAATACAGTACCATTAATTACCAAAGCGTTAGTTGCAGTGTTAACTATATCAAATAATGAAAACGTAATAGTTTTACTAGCAACTGAACCTGATAGAGTACCTGTTACATTGCTAAATGAAAAATCTAAAGGAATGTAGTCATTTACTGAAGCGCCATCAAAAGTACCACCAAATGTGTAACCATTTGATAATGTTGGTGTTGTTACTACTGTTGCACTAGCAATTGTTGATAAAGAAGCTGCTACTAAGCCAGCAGCCAAAACTAAAGCATTTAACTTTAAAGATTTCATGATATTACCCCTAATTAAAAATTTGAAAAAAATTAAACCACAAATACTGCTGAATCTAACTTTTTGAAACTAAACAAACTGCTATAAAACTTGATTCCTTAACAACTATTAGACCTGATTAGCTCTTAGCGAACAATAGTCCATACGTACTAACCTACTAAGCCTGCTTACTTCTGCGCGCCATAAAACCTACTCCTAAAAGACCAAGTAACATCATTGCGTAAGTTTCTGGCTCTGGTACTGCAGACACACTAATTAAAGTGTAATCAGATTGATTTGTACATGAACCACCTGCCGCTCCGCATGAACCATGAATTGCAGTAAATGAAAGATCCTTCACTCGAACATTACCGAATGGATTGCTTAAACTCCAAACGCCACCTTTGCCGTCTTCAGCTGTGCTTAGGTTCGCAAAAGTTCCTGGCGCAGCAAAGCCTGTTGAAGTCATCCAAGAGCCAGTATTTTTACCTGTAGCTGTGAAAATAAAAGTTTGCACAGAGTTATCAAGATAAGTAGCAGTGATTTGTGCCTTCTCGTTTACATCACCGTATTCTGGGCCATCAAACAACAAACCTAATTTAAAGTTTGTAATGAATATACCTTTAGAGAAACTAGCATTAATTGACTCACCAATATCAATTTCCCCAGGAGTTCTTTCTGAACCTGTTTTTGGTGAAACGCCAACACCTTGATAACCACCTTGTGCAGCTTTAAAACTAAACTTACCATCTGCAGCACCTACTTTTGCAGAAAAGGTAGTGTTAATATCACCTAGGAAAGTGGTTGAGTAACTACCACCTGCGCCGAAGTTGCTACCGTAGATAGTATTAAATGTGTTGGCTGTAGCGTTAGCTGCTAGCGAAGTGCTTGTTAAAGCAGCTAATAAACCCAATTGTATAAGTTTACGTGTTTTCATGATTCATCCAATATCTAGCAAATTTGTGAAAGCATCTAATTAAGTTTTAGCTTGCTTTTGAGTACAGGCACATACTACTAAATTGGATTTTTTCGACAATAGCCCGTTAGTACTAACGTCAACAATCCATTAGTCCATTAGTACTAACGTGATGAAGCTAGTATGAGAATGGCATGGATTTAAAGCCATTTCGCATCAATACTCAAGCTGAAAAAATTAGCTTTTACAGCATCTTGAATACTTAAATATTCATTTGTAACTAATTAATTCCAGCTAAAACATCCAATAGTGATCTATCAACAAAGCTGCAAAAAGCAGTGTTAAATAAATAATTGAGTATTTAAATGTTCTTTTAGCTAAATCATCGGAATATTTACGGTAAAGACCAATCACGTAGGCCATAAAAATCACGTTCAGAATAATTGCTGATACTAAGTAGAGTAACCCGCTCATGCCAAGCCCATAAGGCATAAGTGATACGGCAACCAAAATAATGGTGTATAGCAAAATATGTAACAGGGTAAATGCTTCACCATGTGTTACTGGTAGCATAGGCATACCTACTTTTGCGTATTCTTCACGTCTATATAGTGCTAGCGCCCAGAAGTGTGGTGGCGTCCAAGCGAATATAATCAAAAACATAATCAATGACTCTGGTGAAACCGTATTATTAACAGCTGCCCAACCTAGTATTGGTGGCATTGCACCAGATGCGCCACCGATAACAATATTCATTGGTGTGGCTGGCTTGAGAAATACCGTATAAATAACCGCATATCCGACAAATGTTGCGAAAGTAAGCCACATGGTGAGGGGATTCACGTAAAAATACAAAATGGCCAAGCCTGTACCGCCTAATATTGTGGCGAATATCGTAGTTTGCGTTGAAGACACCTGTCCTGTTGGTATAGCACGCGCACGAGTACGCGCCATAATCGCGTCAATTTTATGCTCAATCAGGCAATTAAATGCGGCCGCCGCACCAGACGCAAATGCAATACCAATGGTCGTTGCAATAAGCAACGGCCAGTACATGGGCAGCTCAGCAGGTTTGGCTAGGTACATGCCAATGATGGCTGTAAATACGATGAGCGAGGTAACTCTTGGTTTACATAATGAGAAAAAGCTTTTAAAGCTTAGCCCTATATTCTGTATGGTGCTGACATGGTTACTCATTTTACTTTCTCGCTTGTTTTCATTTAACTCAACTATCATTGATTAATCTCTACTTTTTAGACCCAGTTATCTTGGAATTCATTGTCACTAAAATAATGACTAATAAGCCTGCTGTAAAATTGTGCGCTACAGCTAACACTAATGGTAAGTGCAATAATAAGTTAGCAATTCCCAGTGATACCTGAGCGCAAAGCGCTATCAACAAAATAACGCCTAAGCGTTTTAACTGCCAGTACTTTAAGATATTAAGCGCTAATAAACCCAAATAAATAAAAGTGATTAAAGCACCTAATCTATGCGTCCACTGTATGGCAGTAATGGATGCCAGCGTTAATGCACCGCCATTGGCGCTCTGACCAAGATCTCTTACCATGTGAAATGCGTCTTTAAAGTCCATTTCTGGCATAAACACACCATGACATGTTGGAAAGTCAGTACAGGCTAAAGCGGCATAATTAGTACTAGTCCAGCCACCTAAAAAAATCTGCATAAACAAGACTAATAATCCGATGCGTATAGCGACTCTTAGTCGAGTTGAAGTAACGATAGTGGCAGAGTAATGCCCCCAATGCCGATGTGCTAACCAAGTAAGTATTGCTAGCGTTGACATTCCACCTAGCAAATGCGAACTGACGATAGCGGGTTTTAGTAGCATCGTCACGGTCCACATACCTAGCATGGCTTGGAACGCAATTAATACGAGTAAAAAACTCGGCGTCCAAGGTGAGCATTTAATTTCGCGCTTAGCCTTCCAGCCTAGTACGAAAATTGCCAATACGATTAAACCTAAAGTACCAGCAAAGTAGCGATGTATCATCTCACGCCATGCTTTGCCGACCACAATCATATTGCTTGGATAAGCGCTTTGTGCGCTAGCAATCGCGGCTTCACTTTGCGGTACAGTGAGTGTGCCATAGCAGCCTGGCCAGTCTGGGCAGCCTAAACCTGCGTCGGTAAGCCTGACATATGCCCCTAACACAACAACACCTAAAGCGAGTATTGCGCCTATTAATACTAGTGCTCTGAACCATTTAAAGCTTTTTGAGTTTCCGTACATGGTTAACCTGCCCAAGAGTATCTTAATAAGCGAGTGACATCTTTACGCATATCTGCCAAAGGGAAGCTAGCTGGATAACTCATCATAAAATATCCGAGTGAATCCACTAAGTAAATTCGATTACTAGCCATCGGATTCTCGGCCCCAATTTGAAACTCTTGAGCAAGACTCGACACATTAGCTTGTGATTTATTGATGACAATTAAGTCAGGATAATCGTGTTTAATTTTTGTGATATCTTGCGTGTTGGTAATCAACACGCGTTGCGCGCGATCAATATCTTTGTAAAGTGAAACATGCAATTGACGTAAATCGTGTAGTTTATCTAAACAAGTTTGCTCACAGTGATCAGTCACATACACAATACTCCACTTGGCTTTCCAAAACTGATCTGATAAAGCAAAGCCTTGATCATCACTGAGTTCTTTTGGACTATTGATTAAGCGTGGTGGATTAACCAACTCACCTAGACTTTTGCCATTAGGCTTCCAATTGAATTGGTACATCAATATCACCACAATGACAGGCACCACAAAAAACACCACCATCAACATAAATACCTTGCGGCCTTTACTTTGCATCTCTAATTCAGTTAATTGTTTCTCGTTTTGCATGTATCACTCTAATAGTAAAAATTGATAATTAATGATGAGGGTAGTGAGTCAGCATCTAGCTGCTAATATATTTACGCTTTAAGCCGCATTCTTTTCTGCTTCAATTTTAGCTGTACTCATATAAAAAAATATTAATAATGTCGCAAAAGCGAAGCCAAACCATTGATAGGCATAGCCAAGATTGCTCGTAATCCGTTCAGCTGGTATCTGCCAATTTCTTACAAAACCGCCTGCATGGCTGTCTTGGTCTAACTTTATAGCCAACTCTGAAACGACCAATGGCACGCTATGTTTATACTTCGCCATACTCATGTTCTGCCAAACTTGTTGCCACGGTTGGCTAGCAGACATAGAGCCTCCTGTAGATGAGTCATCAGGCCCCTCTAAAGTAAAAATCTTTTTACTAGGCACCCATATCTGGCCTGTTAGCGTCTGCTTGCCTGTAGGTGTATTAAATAAAGGTAGCTCAGCATGCGTATCCTTACCTAATATCCAACCGCGATTGACCAGCACATACTCATTAGCATTATCAATTTTTAGTGGCGTAATCACATGATAACCCACCCGGTCACCCTCGACTTGATTGTCTAATAAAAACTGATATTTTGTTTCATACACGCCTTGCAAGGTCACTTTCTTGTACTTCCAACCATCAATATTGATCGCATTACTATCGATTAGACCTACGGGGAATTTCAATGCCGTATCTAACTTTGCTTGATCATATGCCTCGTGAACAGCTTGCTTTTGTTGCGCTTTGTTGTATTGCCATAAACCAAGCTTAATAAACAATGGAATGCATATCAAAGTGACAGCCACGCCTACTAAAGTTGGCTGAAAAACATAGCGATGCATTCTAAATTGCAATTGTTTCATTAGAGACTCATAATGCTTATTTAAAGATTAATTGGACAAAGTTATGTTAATAAAGATCGTGGTTGTGTTAACTTTAATTGTCATAGTTGGCAGTTTATTTTCTGCCCTATTCTTTTTATCTAAAGACAAAACTGGTGGTGATAGAACTGTTAAAGCACTGACTGTTCGAATTGGGCTGTCAATTTTATTATTTATTCTTTTATTAATTGCTGGCAAATTTGGTTTAATTGGTCACCCACTTTAAATCAACATTACTCGTCATTAGTAAAACAAAATAAAAAGGGCGATGCTGTTGCATCGCCCTTTTTATTTAGATGATTTACAGCCAATATACGAAAATAAATAAGCCTAACCAAACCACGTCTACAAAGTGCCAATACCAAGCTACACCTTCAAAACCAAAGTGATGCTCAGGGGTGAAGTGACCCTTCATGCAGCGAATTAAAATAACAATTAACATAATAGTACCAAGCATCACGTGGAAGCCGTGGAAGCCAGTTAACATAAAGAAACTAGCACCGTACGCACCTGATTTCAATGTTAAGCCCATCTCTGTATAAGCCTCGTGATACTCCATTGCTTGGCAAGCTAAGAATGCAATACCAAGCGCCACGGTGAGTGCCATACCGATGATTAACTGTTTGCGATTGTTTTTAATCAATCCCCAATGTGCCCAAGTAATGGTTGCACCTGAAGTTAGCAATAGAGCAGTATTAATGGCTGGCAAACCCCATGCAGACATCGCATGAAAATTTGCAGGCGGAGTGTATTCCATACCTAGAACATTGCCACCTGGGCCAATTGATGGCCAACTAGCCAAGAAGTCTTTATATGGCGTAATATCAGTATCATATCCAGCTAAATCAGGCACTGAAAGTACTCGCATGTAAAACAATGCGCCGAAGAATGCCGCAAAGAATGCAACTTCAGAGCAAATAAATACGATCATACCAATACGGAATGATTTATCTTCCCAGCCCTTAAACTTACCAGTTATATTTTCAGTTATAACTGAGCCCATCCACTTAAATACCATGGCCAGAATAAGTAGCGCGCCTAATATCATCATCCACTTACCAGGCGCTTGCAAATAGGCTAACTCTTTACTTCTATCTGTCGCTACGCTAAAAATAAAACCTGATGCTAGTGATAGTAAGCCTACAGATATGATAGACGGATAAACACTACCGTGAGGTACATAATATTGATTGTTAGAATGTGTCGCCATGCAATAACTCCTGTGCATTTTTATAAATATTTTAAATTCACAATGGCTTGTAGCCGCCATTTCCTCACTTGAAACTACTTACGCATATTACTAAATCTATTTACTTTCACTCACTGCTGGAAAAAATGAATATGACAATGTCATATCAGATACATCTTTTGGCAGTTCGGGGCTTACAAAAAACCTTAATGGCATTTCTTTTTCTTCGCCTGGTTTAAGTGATTGCCTCACAAAACAAAAACACTCAATTTTTTTAAGATTGGCCGCTGCAATACCGGGTGTGATGCTTGGCACTGCTTGACCAACGACAACTTCATTTGTAATATTTTTTGCTACAAATAACACAGTTTCTATCTGCCCAGGATGCAGCCTAATACTTGTTTGCTTAGGGTAAAAATTCCAACCTAAACCTGGCATTACACTTGAAGTAAACTGTACATTTACCCATCTAGAATTATCAACTTTAGCTTTAGTAAGCAGTGCAGCAGAGTTTTGTGTCTTACCATTTAAACCAGTAAGGCTACATAACACGTCATACAAAGGCACTAAAGCAAATGCAAATAATAAAGACCCAACAACTAACCACAGCAACTTTCGCACTAGTTTTTTGTTTTTTAAATCTAGCTGCTCTTTAGCCGTTAAATTTTCAGGTCTTTCTACTTTAGGTTCTTCAATTAATGCCATATTGAAAACATAGACACCACATACCAAATCAAAGCAATGCCCCCTAACACTAATGCGATCTTTTTATTGCTACGTTTAGTTTGTGTTTCTTTGTCACTCATATTTACCCAAATCATATTCTTGTTACTTTGCAGCTAGGTCCAACTTTAATGGGCCTAGCTGCTATCTTTATTTAATAACTGGACCTATTTAATTACTGGTTGCTCAGTAAAGCTATGATAAGGCGGTGGTGACGGTAACGTCCACTCCAAGCCTTGTGCGCCATCCCACACTTTATCTGTCGCTTTTTTACCGCCTCTTGCACAACTTACAATGTTGTAAACAAATAGTAGTTGTGACAAACCAAGTGTAAATGCCGCAATTGATGAAATCATATTGAATTCAGCAAACTGCAATGCGTAGTCTGGAATACGACGCGGCATACCTGCTAAACCTAAGAAGAACTGAGGAATAAAGGTCATGTTGAATGAAATTGCAGTGAGCCAGAAATGTAGCTTACCTAATTTCTCGCTATACATATGCCCAGTCATTTTTGGTAACCAGTAATAAGTACCAGCCATAATGCCCATAATGCCACCAGCAAAAAGTGTGTAGTGGAAGTGAGCTACCACAAAATAACTATTATGATATTGCGCATCAGCAGCAACGTCTGCTAGAACCAAACCAGTTAAACCACCAATACCGAATAAAATAATCCATCCCACTGCAAATAGCATAGGTGTTTCAAAGCTCATTGAGCCTCTCCACATGGTTTTAATCCAGCAGAAGAACAGTACCGCTAATGGCAGTGAAATTGCCATTGTGCTATACATAAAGTAAAGCAGAGCAGGCACAGGCATACCAGCAGTAAAGAAATGATGTGCCCAAACAACCACAGCTAAAGCACCAATAGCCCATAGTGAATACACTTGAGCCTTGTAACCGTACATCGGCTTACGTGAGAATGTTTCTAGAATTTGTGGAATGAAACCCCATACTGGTAATAACAAAATATACACTTCAGGATGACCGAAGAACCAGAACAAGTGTTGGAACATGATTGGATCACCGCCACCAGCGGCATCGAAGAAATGCGTACCGAAGTGACGATCTGTTAGCAACATAGTCACAGCGCCAGCTAAAACAGGAATGGTTGCAATCAATAAGAAAGCAGTAATCAACCAACCCCATACAAACATTGGCATTTTCATTAATGTCATGCCTGGAGCGCGCATGTTAAACACAGTAACAATCACATTGATTGAACCAAGTACTGAAGAAATACCTAACAAATGAACTGCAAAAATCGCAAAATCAACACCTATACCACCCTGCACAGATAGCGGTGGATAGAACGTCCAACCCGTGGCTAAAGCACCATCACCGATACCAAATAATGCAAGTGTGAACGGTAAAGTTAAAAGGATTGCTGAAGGAGGAAGCAACCAGAAACCCCAGTTATTCAAACGCGGCAAAGCCATATCAGGTGCGCCAATTTGTAATGGAATCATCCAGTTAGCAAAGCCCGTTGCTGCCGGCATTAATGCTGCAAAAATCATAATCAGTGCATGCACGCCAATCAACTGATTGAAAAACTCTGGATTCATCAATTGCAAACCGGGCTTAAATAACTCGGCACGAATGCCTAAAATCATCGCACCACCAACAAAGAACATGATCAGCGAAAACGTTAAGTACATCGTTCCAATGTCCTTATGATTCGTGGTGGTTAGCCAACGCATAATCCCTGTCGGATGTTCAGCATGGTCATCATGATGTGCTACCGTTGTTGTACTCATTGCCTTCTCCTAATTACTCAAACTAAATAACTAATCGTTAACTCTTAAAATTTAATTACACTTACTACTGACGCGCTGCTTTTACTTGTGAAGGTTGCAAAATGTCGCCAACACTATTACCCAAAGCATTACGTTCGTATGTTATAACAGATGCAATTTCCGTATCGTTCAACAATGCTTTCCATGACGGCATGACATTTTTACCATTTAAAACACGATCCAAATGGCTGTCTTTTAAATATTTGCCATCAGCACCAAAAATTGGCGAGGTTGCGATTTTGCTGCCCGTTAAAGCTGGAAATGCTGGCGGAAGTCCTGCGCCGGTCACTTGGTGGCAAACTGCACAGTTTTTCTCATAAACACCTTTACCGTTTGCTACTAAATCTTCTTTCGTCCACTCTTTGTCTGCTCCCGCAGAGGCTTTAGCTAACTCATCTTTCTTAGTGGCAACCCAAGTTTTATATTCCGCTTCTGGCACTGCATCCACGACTATTGGCATATAGCCATGACCTTTACCGCAGAGCTCTTTACATTGACCGCGATAAGTACCTTCTTTTTCAACTTGAACCCAAGTTTCACGAAGAAAACCAGGAACAGCAACGCGTGAAGAACCAAACTGAGGAACCCACCAATTATGCAACACATCTGTAGATGTCATCAAAATACGTACTTTTTTACCTACGGGCAATACTAAGCGATTATCTACTTCAAGTAAGTAGTGCTCATCTTTTTTGCCCTCAAAGCCTTTATCTGTCTGCTCTTTAGGTGTTGATAAGTTACTAACGAACTTCACCCCTTTAGCGTCGCCATCTAAATACTCATACTGCCAGCGCCACTGTGAGCCAGTAATTTTGATCAACATATCTGCTTTTTCGCGCGTATTCTCCATCATGATCACGCTATGGTAAGCAGGAATACCCATAATAACGAAGTCAATCAACAGAAGTATTACAAACGGAATCAGCGTCCAAAATATCTCGACTGTCGTAGATGGCGCCTTGTCAGCAACCGCTTTAAAACCCTTACTTTTGCGATGTGCAAAAATAGAATAAATCATAATAGCTAATACAGAAACAAAAATAGCCATCGAAATCAGCATGAACTTGTTATGCACATGCAAAGTATCTAATGCCATAGGGGTAGCTGGTGTAGGGAAATTCCATGAATAATCAGCAAAAGCACTGAATGAAACCAGCATTGCTGAAATACCTAAACCAATTTTTCTAAATACCTGCATAAAACATGCTCCAAAACTAATTAATCAATATTTTTTAATTTTTGTTTGAGCTCCCGCGCCAATAAAGTACGCTGCTCATCATTCATAAAGTGTTTACCGAACTCAATTTCTTTTCCATGCGAACGAATAAAAAGCCCGCGCTTACCAATCACTCCACCTACACTTGCAACCTCACGCAAACTAACTTGCGCCCAATGCCTTTGAAAAACCGTTGTAGTGACTTCTTTATAATCTCTTTTTTCTACAACAACATTGTCTTTTTCTATCGTAATGCTTTCAAAATCACCTGAATGCAAATAGATGTAATGAAAAGCATATGCAAATGCCAATATTTCCAAACCCGCAAAAGGCAGCACCAACCAAGCACCTATCCGAGCGAAACCGAAACCGACAATTAAAACTATGCCTGCCAGTGCCAATAGGAGCTTAACTCCAGCTTTTGGCGCAAGTGAGTTATTGTGCCTAGCAATGATTTTGTAACCTAAATCAGTGATCGCCATAGACTGCCCTTCACCCAGAAAACTTATTTAGTTAAATTTTCTTACACTTCTTTGACATGCGACAATTTGACGCATGTCAAAAGTATCATAAAAAGTAATCAGGCTCAAGCGAAAAGTTACACTTATGTAACAATTTGGCAATACTTATACAACATTAATGTGATTATTTAAACTTCTGAATCTGAGGTACGGAGAAGAACATACGATTGCTCATTTGCATTTTTAATATTAAAATTCAATGCATTAGCTTAAATCAAGCAGAAAATAGGCAAAAAAAATGACCTACAAAGATGTAAGCCATAATTTTATTTGGTGCCCGGGGCCGGAATCGAACCGGCACGCTGTTGCCAGCGCGGGATTTTGAGTCCCGTGCGTCTACCAATTCCGCCACCCGGGCATTTGGGAATATACATTACTGTATAATTGCAACGGTCGCCATTATAGCAAGCTATAGCATTTATGAGAACAGAAGATTTCAATTTTTATTTACCTGACGCATTAATTGCGCAGCACCCCACCGCAGACAGAACGGCCAGCCGCATGTTGCACCTGAATAGTAGCAAAGGTGAACTGGCCGATAAGATGTTTATCAACTTACCAGAACACCTGCAAGCTGGTGATTTATTGGTGTTTAATGACACGCGTGTTATTAAAGCGCGTCTATTTGGCGTGAAGCATACAGGCGGCAATGTTGAGGTAATGATTGAGCGTGTGATTAATCAACATATCGCATATGCTCAAGTCAGGGCGTCCAGAGCGCCTAAGATTGGCACTCGCTTAACTTTATCAAACGCATTTGATGTTGAAGTTACCGCGCGTCATGACGATTTATTTGAACTTCGTTTTTTAAGCGAGTCTTCTGTGCTGGATTTACTAGAGCAACATGGCGCTTTGCCTTTGCCACCTTATATAGCGCATACAGCCACTAGCGACGATGAGGAACGCTATCAAACGGTATTTAGCAAACATCTAGGTGCGGTGGCTGCGCCGACTGCAGGCTTGCATTTTAACGAGGCCATGTTAGATACGCTTAAACAGAAAGGTATCAACATTGCCTACGTTACTTTGCATGTTGGCGCTGGTACTTTCCAACCTGTAAGAGTAGATAATATTAATGAACATAAAATGCATAGTGAACTATATAGCATCTCACAAACGACGATTGATATGATTCATGCTACTAAAAGCAATGGTGCCAAAGTAACGGCAGTCGGCACGACTGCGTTACGCGCTCTTGAAAGTGCAGCGAGAGTGACTGAGGCTAATGCTAAGGGCAATTTACTGGCGGGTAATGGCGGTACCGATATATTCATTACACCAGGTTATCAGTTTAAAGTGGTAGACCGACTATTTACCAACTTTCATTTACCTAAAAGTACGCTACTCATGTTAGTGTCTGCGTTTGCAGGAGTGGATAATATTAAAAAGGCCTATCAACATGCCATCAATGAGCATTACCGCTTTTTTAGTTATGGTGATGCCATGCTAATTGAGAAGCACCCTACGGCATAAATTTGAATTGAACGATTAAGAACAATAGACTGACTAAACTCAGTCGCGCTTCATACCTAACGTTATATATTAAGTGATAAAAGAAAGAGTAATTATGCGTATTTCTACAGTGATAGTTTCAATTGCATTCGCAACAGCACTGCAAACCTCACAAGCCGCGATTTTTCCTGAAGCGCAGGTTGGCATTAAAATCCCTCTGACACAAAAACCAAGCACACGCCCTATGACTGTGGCTTATATAGCTAGTTTAAAACGTTACTATATTGCTGATGGCGGATTAGCGCCTATGGGTAGCGACACAGAAGCGCCAGTTTCTAAATCTGAAGTTCATGCTTATGATGATGCAGGTAAATATATTAACTCTGCAAAGCCTGGCTATGACAATCGCTCTATTTATTACAATCCAAACTCAAAAAAACTAGAAACGATTACTTATAACATCTCGAGCTTCGGCGGATTTTCACCAAACACAGGTATATATTCAATTGATTTAACTGAAACAGGCGAAGTAAAAGAGACCTCTTCTGATGTGTTCGGCTTTAATCCAGCATTTGGTGACGCTAATACCATGCCTAGCTATAACTCAGAAAAGAATATTTATTACGCCAAGCAAGGGCGTAGCAACAAAGTACTCGTTATTGACTTAAAGGCTAGAGAACCAATCGGTGAAATTAATTTAGATTTAGCTAAAGCTGGCGTAGCTTTTGACGATGTAAGTGATTATTTTGTGGCTTACACAGGCATTAAGGGTGAGGAACTAGAATTACTAGATATTGACCATAAAGCTGTATTGATATTCGATTTGAGTGGTCAATATATTGGTAAAAGCGAGCTTCCCAAGGACTTAAAACTTCGCTCACACAATCACCTAAATGGTGCTGGATACGCTAATGACATGCTATTTGTTTATCATGACTCTGAGGGTGAGTTTGGTACCTATTATGGTTTTAAAGTACAAAAAGCAAACTAAGCTTTACTGGCAATTAAGTCATTAAAACAAAAAACCGCCTTTTAAGGCGGTTTTTTTAAATCTTACTTAATTCGTTAAGTAAGATTATTTAGTCATGATTACTTCCCAAGCATGCCAGCTAATTTACCTGAAAGCATACCAAATATTGCACCAATAATTGTAGAAACAATCACGATCAGTACTGGGTTAGTTAAGTTCATTGCCGTTGAGTTTCCTGCAGTGCCGGCAGTTAAAGCCAAGCCAGCGGTTGCAGCATAGCCGTATACGTTTGCTGGAACAACTGACAGTAAGTTTATACCTGCAACAATCACTAGTACAAACACAGTGACTGCAATAATAACAGGCGCAGCTAATGTGCCCAACGCAGCCAACATATCAGAACTCACTAGATACAATGCAACACCTGCGATGACAGCACCAAAAGACATACCCGCTATTGTTTTTTGTAATGCTGCGTTATCGCCACCAGTATGAAAATAACAACCCCATGCAATAAAGCCAACCCAGACTAACGCAATTGGCGCAGCTCCACCTAGCGGACCCAATGCTAAAAATGCCCATACCCCACCTAAAACAGCAATACTTAGTGCTAATGCAGTTAATTTCGACATACTTTTCTCCTAATTATTATATTGAGTAGCAAGTTTTTCGAACAGCAACGTCATACGCTGGGCTTATTGGAATAGTGCAAATTTTGCCTTAGTCGTATAAACGCTAGGGGCATACTGAATGATTTTTACTGAAATGTAAACTTTTTTGAGGGAGATTTTTGCACTAATCTAGTGCAAAATGTAGACCAATTGAGAAAAAACCCAATAATTTAAGTATTTTTTGGTGCGTAATTCCAGTTTTTGGTCGAATAATCCCAGTTCTTACGCCAAGCACCAAGCACCAGATTAGGGTACTGAGGCTTGCCTAAACTACCATTGTATCGACCTAATGCACGATATAAATCACCATGCTCAATATCAATATAATGCCTTAGAATTGTGCAGCCATAGCGTAAGTTGGTACGTAAAAGGAATAAGTTATGATCTGTTGCACCAATGCTGCGCGCCCAAAATGGCATCACTTGCATAAATCCACGTGCGCCTACTGAGGATAATGCGTACTTTTTAAAGCCGCTTTCCACTTGTATCAAACCTAAAACCATTTGAGGATCCAGCCCCGCACGCGTTGCTTCATAGTGAACGGTACGTAGTAAATCTTCACGATAATTGGTATCAGGAATGCGCTTTTGCAAACGTCGAGACATCTCACTCAGCCAAGCTTCGCCCTCCTCAGGGCTGGCAAAAGTAAGCGTTGGTACGGCTTTATCACTAATGCTGCGCTGCATCATCGCTTTTACACTATTAGACAACGGCTCTTCAATCTGCGCGCCAGCATAGCTATTGATTGAAGCCAAAGCTCCAATCAATGTCAGCAAGCAAATTTGAATATTTTTAAGCATATTTGATTATAGTGCCACTTTTTGCATAAACTCAACTACATTATTCAATGAAACCATCTGCGCTTCCGCATCCGTTCTACCTTTATACTCCGCTGTGCAATCCGCCAAGCCTCGCTCACCTATGACTAAGCGATGTGGAATACCCATTAAATCCGCCTCGGCAAACATCACACCTGGGCGTTCACCTCTATCATCTAGCATGGCTTCGATGCCTGCAGCATTCAAATCCGCATATATCTTATTCGCCGCAGCTGAAACTGCCTCTGATTTATCATAACCAATCGGACAAATTGTCACAGAGAAGGGCGCCATGCTTTTCGGGAAGATGATTCCACGCGCATCATTGCCCTGCTCTATGGCCGCACCTACAATACGTGAAACGCCAATGCCGTAACAACCCATTTCCATCACTTGCGTTTGACCACTTTCGTCAAGATACGTCGCATTCATCGCTTCAGAATACTTAGTGCGCAGCTGGAATATGTGGCCGACTTCAATGCCGCGGCAAAGTGATAAAGTACCTTTACCATCTGGGCTTGCATCGCCTTCAACCACATTTCTAATGTCCGCCACTAAACTTGGCTCTGGCAAATCGCGTCCGAAATTAACACCGCTTAGGTGGTATTTTGGTTTATTTGCACCACACACAAAATCACTCATCGCAGCCACTGTTCTATCTGCAATCACGCGTACGTGTGCACCAACACCCACTGGACCAATAAAGCCTGGTGGACATTTTAAATTCTCGCGCACTTCTTCTTCAGTGGCGAATCTGAAATCATGCAAGCCTGGCAATTTATTCACCTTAATTTCATTCATGCGATGATCGCCACGAATCAGTAGTAAATTAAACTGAGTACTACCATCCTCAAGTGTGGCGATTAATGCCATGGCTTTAATCGTGCGATCTAAGCCAATATTAAGTAATGCTGCAACTTCTTCACATGAAGTTTGTTTCGGCGTTTCAACATCTTTCATCGCTTCTGTTGCGGCAGCACGTGCATTCGGCGCAACCGCTTCAGCCAACTCTACGTTGGCTGCGTAATCTGACGTATCACAATACGCCAAACCATCTTCACCTGAATCTGCAAGCACGTGAAATTCATGAGAACCATCACCGCCTATAGCACCTGTATCGGCTTTTACTGCGCGAAACTTTAGACCTAAGCGATTAAATACATTGCTATAGGCTTGATACATATTGGCATAAGTAGTTTCTAAAGAGGCAAAATCGGTATGGAATGAGTAAGCATCTTTCATCATAAATTCGCGCGCGCGCATCACACCAAAACGTGGGCGAATTTCATCGCGAAATTTAGTTTGAATTTGGTAGAAGTTAAGTGGTAATTGCTTATAGCTACGCACTTCTGAACGTGCGATATCGGTAATGACTTCTTCATGCGTCGGGCCAAAACAAAATTCCCGTGAGTGGCGATCAGTAATTTTTAGCATTTGCGGACCAAATACTGCCCAACGACCTGTTTCATCCCATAGCTCGCGAGGTTGAACTGCTGGCATTAATAACTCTAAGGCACCCGCTTTGTTCATTTCATCGCGCACGATAGTTTCAACTTTGCGCAGCACCCGAAGACCTAGTGGCATCCAGCTATATAAGCCAGAACCCAAACGTTTAATCAGCCCTGCTCGTACCATTAAAATATGGCTTGGCAACTCGGCATCGTTTGGGGCTTCTTTTTGAGTGTTGAAGAAAAATTGTGAGGCGCGCATGGTGGTATCGAATCTGAGCAAAAATCAAAGACCGAATTTTACATTTAATCAGTCATTTAGTCAGCAATTGTTATAATGGATTAGAGTACGGCATCACCGATAGAAAAATTTAGTGGCTACGAACTGGGCTGTCCGCAGGAACATAGCCAGATTTCCAAAGCTCAAATGGCACTATCGTGGCGGGTACGCCATTATCATAAAACCAACTATCCACTGCAAAGCGTTCGCCCGTGGCTTTTTCGTGCATCACAGCCGTGGTATGCGGCCAGCCGTTAAAAAAGAAACTTCTTGTGCGCGTGTCTTCGGCTTCGTGCAGCTTAATCAAGCCGTAGTGTTGCATCAAATGCATATAGGTTGTGGTGTTAATCGCCTCATCATTGCAATCTAACTGACCCGGAAACTTTGAATTACTGAAAGTTCCTGCGCGGTCACCTGACGTACCTATTTTAGCGCCAACTATAGTTTCCATCATACCTACGGCATCAGAAATCTGCTGACGCTCAATTGCAGCATCCTCTGTTTTAAACGCAAAAATAGTTACTACTTGAGACCACTCCTGCGCATTAATGGAAATATGTCTGAGTTCAGCACAACCTCCTCCAAAACATACATCTAAGCCATCTAAAGTTGGTACTTCGCGATAAATTTTTGATATATCAGAAATTTCGGCTGTTGCCTTGAAAGAAATCAACGACAAAAAAACGATACTAGATAACAATAGGCGCATTACTTAGCTCGTTAACATTTTCTTTGTCTGAGGCAAAATGTCGATCCAAATGCTCAGTTATTTTTGTAATGCCATGTAGAACACCAAACTCAAAATCACCATTTTTGAAGTGCTTTTCCATTTCGTGACTGATTTGTTCCCAGCCCTCGCTACCTACATGATGATGAATATCTCGGTCAGCGACAATTTCAAAATCGTGATCGGCTAACAACAAGTAAATTAGCACGCCATTATTTTGCGCAGTATCCCACACATGAAATTTTGAAAAAATCTCAATGGCGCGTTTTCTAGCAGATACTTTTTTAACAATATCAAACGCATGTAAGTTAGATTCGACCACAAAACATATTTCGCCAAAGTGATTTTTCTCACTAGCAGCAATGGCTTTCTCAATACGCAGCATTGACTCTTTTGGAAAGTATTGTTTAACCATGCCAGGCCAAATAAATAGGTGCTTAGCTAAACGTTTTATGCGCTTAAACGACATCACCAATCTCCTGACGCGCCACCGCCACTAAAACCACCACCGCCGCCGCTAAAGCTGTCATTACCGCCACCGCTACCAAACCCACCGCCCCCATAGCCGCCGCTTGAGTATGTTCCGCCGCCGCGAGTTCCGTCAAAAATATAGGGCATGATTAAGGTGAAGACAAAGGCCATGATACCAACAAAAATTGACATCCCTAATGTGCCTAAAATAAACCAAGAGACACCTCCAATAATACCTGCGGTAGCGCCTGCGCCAAAAAGTCGACCTAAAACCGAACTAAGAAAGGCGCCTACTACTAAGCAGCCAACAACAAAAAGCGCTAGGCTATTATCAAAACTCATATTGGCATGACTAGCTTGAGGTAGCGGCGGCGCTAGTTTTTCACCTGAAATCAAGCCCATCAATTTATCAGCAGCGTTGTTGATGCCGCCGTAAAAATCTCCCTGCTTGAAACTTGGTGACATCACCTCACTAATAACACGCTTCGCTATTAAATCTGGAATTGCACCTTCTAGGCCCTGACCTACTTCAATCCGCATTTTATGGTCATTTTTTGCCACTAAAATAAGAATGCCATCATCTTGCTTTTCACGACCTAATTTCCAAGCATCCACCACCCGAATACTATATTGCTCAATCTCTTCTGGCTTGGTGCTAGGTACAATTAACACGGCAATTTGACTGCCTTTTTCCAGCTCGAAAGCCTTGAATTTTGCTTCTAACTGGCTTTGCTGTTCGGTGGTGAGTGTTTGAGCTAAATCTGTGACGTGTGTTTGCAGTGCTGGAATAGCAACGAGCTCAGCATGCAGATTGCACGTTACAAATAACAACATTGTGCAAACTGCAAGCAAACTCGCTTTAATGTGAGTAATCACTTACTGCTCATTTAGAAGGTTATGTGATTAACCAATGGCTATTTTTTATCGCCAAAATCAACGGTTGGTGCAACTGAAATCGCTTTTTCATTTTCAACAGTGAATGATGGTTTAGTTTTATAGCCAAACATCATTGCTGTTAGGTTCTGTGGGAATGAACGTATTGCAATGTTGTAAACTTTAATGGTTTCTATATAACGATTACGTGCTACTGTAATTCGGTTTTCAGTCCCTTCAAGCTGAGCTTGCAAATCCCTAAAACCTTGATCTGCTTTTAAATTTGGGTAGTTTTCAGAAACCGCCATTAAACGTGATAAAGCAGAACTCATTTGTGCTTGTGCAGCTTGAAATTTAGCAAATAACTCTGGGTCATTCAGCACCTCAGCATTTACTTGCATGCTACCTACTTTTGAACGGGCATCTGCCACTTGTGTCAGCACGTCTTTTTCATGTTCTGCATAGCCTTTTACCACATTCACTAGGTTAGGCACCAGGTCAGCACGGCGCTGATATTGATTTAGCACTTCCGACCAACTGGCTTTTGACTCTTCATCTAGTGATTGAAAATTGTTGTAGCCGCAGCCACTTAGATTCAACAAAAGCAAAACCATCAATAGTTTTAAGTAAATTTTTTGCATGTTCATTCCTTAATGAATAAATCAAATTTAAAGACTCATTGTACTAACATTCATCATACCGAGATACATTCTATTCAAATGAGATTGCGCCTTATGCTCTGTATTTCAAGACCTTGCAATTCTAGCTGTTTTAACTATTTGTAACTTTTAAGTCTTGTAAAATCTGCAATCCCATACATAAATCACGCCAGACTTTTGCTTTATCTGCAGGGTTTTGTAATAAATGCAGTAAACCATAAGTAGCGACTAATGCAACGCCATGTAATTGATGCGGGGTGCTACGTAGGTGAGCGATTGGCTCAGTAGATTGGAGTGTCACTTGCGCCACGGCTTCGCTCATGACCAATAGCAATTTAGTTGGCATACCACTGATGGACGCCAAAATATCAGATGAGGTTTCAGCTGCCTTGGTTTTAATCCGTAGCGCTTTGCATATATTTTGAAATAACTGTAGCTCGTCTGCGCTCATTGCAGCACTCGGCAGTACAAATAAATACTCACCATCATCGCTCGCAATATGGGTGAATACTGGCGGTTCAATGGCGACTGGCGTTAACATTTCTGGAGATTTGTCTGGATTTACCAATAACTCCTCTACAACCACATCTACCAACTGTACTTCTAGGTCAGGCTTTAATGTGATGTCTTGTTGGATTAAAGCCTGATTTTCAATATTAATTGCCTCAGCTACAGGCGCTGGCGCGCGCGACTGCCATACTGGCAACAGCCCTAATTCTCGCATTATGTCTTCGCGCGTCATCATCGCATTACTTTCCAGAGACTAATCAAAGCGGCCATTAAAGTGCCAAACCCATTAAAACCGCATCTTCACGGCCAGTTGCAGCAGGATAATATCCACGACGAACGGCCATTTCATTAAACCCCATATTTTCATACAAAGCGATGGCAGAAATATTACTTGGGCGTACTTCCAAAAACATATTAGCCATTTGATTGTTTTTGGCAATACTCACCATATACTCTAAAAGCGTTCGTCCTAAACCCTGTTTTTGGTAGGATTTTGCTACGCTCAAGTTAAGCAAATGTGCTTCATCCAACACTAGCATCATCAATGAATAACCGATAATTTGTTCATTCAACATCATGACCCAAGCGCTATAACCAGAGGTCAATGAGTCACTAAAGTTACCACGCGTCCATGGATAAGGATAAATCTTTGGCTCAATCGCCATGATGGCATCCAAGTCATCCATTTGCATAGGGCGGAACTGATATTGTGTTTTTAGCACAGCGCTCATAAACGTAAGCCTTGCTCGCGCTCAGCGGTTTTAAGCGCTACGCGGTTACGAATATAAAGAGGCATGGCTTCACTTGCTGGTTTTGCTTCGCCTTTTGTAAATATTGGCAAAGCGAGTTTGAGTATCGCTTCGGCTACGGGCAACAACTGCGGTTGAGTCGCTTGCAATTGCTCTGCGTAGGCAGCGCTTAATTGTTCAGCATAAGTCTGCCAACCACTACCAGCACCCACCCAACCTGCTCCATTAATGGCAGGTACAGTGTCTGGTTTATATAAGCCAGGCTCAATGATGCATTGCCATACATTATCCATTTTTTCATATGCTGCGTGATACACCTCACCCATGCGCGCATCCAAGCAAGCAATCACTTTATCTGCGCCACTGGCTTCGGCCAGCGCTAATAGTGTGCACACACTAACCACCGGCAAGTTAGCTCCAAAACCCAAGCCCTGCGCAACGCCAGCAGCAATGCGCACACCAGTAAATGAGCCCGGACCTGCGCCAAAAGCAATGCATTGTAGATCACTTAATTGCAAGCTTGCTGAATCCAGCAAGGCTTGTATCTGCGGCAATATCATTTGCGAATGCGTTTGGCCTGCATTGCAATCATAGCGATACGTTTCGCTATCTTTTAGCAAGGCTAGCGATAAGTATTCAGTTGAAGTATCAAAAGCTAATATATTCACGTTAAGTTAATGCTCATTTTTGTCAGACGCTATTTTGCCACGCATCTGCTTAATTTGCCCACGTTGTGTTTTACTTTCTAATCGCCGCTGTTTCGAACCGTAACTCGGTCGTGTTGCATAACGAGTTGGTTTTACTTGGTTTGCGGCATTAATAATTTCATGTAAACGCGCAACAGCATCTTTCTTATTGGCTTCTTGCGTACGATATTGTTGCGCTTTTAGCACCAAAACACCTTCCGCCGTGATGCGGTTATCTTTCAAATGCATTAAGCGCTCTTTTAGCCAACCACTCAATGTTGAGGCTTGAATATCAAAACGCAAATGAATTGCACTCGACACTTTATTCACGTTTTGCCCACCCGCACCCTGTGCGCGGATTGCACTAAGTTCATACTCGGTTTCGGGGATTAAAATCATTGCTTAAGTTTCAAACTATTTTAGAGTGGCTATTGAGGCGGCAATATGGCGCATAAAGCGCGATGAATAAGCGTCACATTGTACACAAGCCAAGCCACATAATCGCCTAGAAAACATTATAATTGGCGCTAGATGAATTAATACGATGTGAATTAGTACGCCATGAAAGACCATTTCAATCGTTTCCCGATGATCGATGCTTTTAAAGCCATCGCTTCACAGTTGATTGTTTTACACCATCTTGCCGCTTATGGCCCAATTTCAGATGCGGTGCAACAAATAGCACCATCCCTCATCACTTGGCTATATGACTATGCGCGGATGGCGGTACAGATATTTTTTGTCATTGGCGGTTACCTTGCAGCGCGCTCTGTACTTAATTATGGCAACAGCATGCGCCACCTAAAAGTGAATTTAACTAACCGATATTTAAGATTAGTGATTCCATTCTTTTTCGCACTTATGCTCGCCGTCATTTGCGCCATGATTGCACGCAATATTGTGGACCATGAATTTATTCCAGACTTTCCTAAACTCTCTCAATTTCTGTCGCACGTTTTCTTACTGCAAGGTGTTCTGGATGTCGATTCGCTATTAGCTGGTGCATGGTTCATTGCCGTAGATTTTCAGCTATTCTTTGTGATGCTTTGTATTAGCTGGCTTGGTGGAAAAGCAGCCAACTCTAAACAAGCGATTCTAATTATTATCACGCTAACCGCTGCCAGCTCTCTATTCTGGTTTAACCGTCACGAACGTTATGATGACTGGGCGATTTATTTCTTTGGTGCGTACGGCATGGGTGCAATCGCTTATTACGCAGGGCAACTCGAGCATTCAAACGCTTGGCTGTGGCTAAACATAACCATTGCCATGACTGCCATTTTGATTGATTTTAGATTGCGGATTTTGATTGCAGCGCTGACTGCGCTTGCGCTATTTTTCACCAGAAATATGCAAATCAAGGAGCATGTAAAACAACAAAGGCTTATTCATTATTTAGGTTCGATTTCCTACGCTTTGTTTCTCGTGCATTTTTCAGTTTTAATGTTAACTAATGCGATTTTTAGCTGGCTAAACCTTACAAACTCATGGCTAGCTTGCATTTTCATGCTTCTCACATGGGCTATCAGTTTAATATTAGCCGACTTTTTTCATCGCAAAGTTGAAAAGCCAACCACCTTGTATTTGAAACTAAAAACACAGAAAAAATAAAGCCCAGTCATTGCTGGCTGGGCTTTGTGTATCTAAACAAACTGCTTAATTTAGGCACCTACACAAGCTGCCCATTTTGATAATCTGCAATAGCCTGGTCGATTTCTTCACGTGTATTCATCACAAATGGACCATATTGAACAATAGGTTCTAATAATGGCTTTGCAGCCAAGATCAAGAATGATGCAGGCGTTTCTGCTGCGCTAACTTCAACAAAGTCGCCTTCTGACAGCACACCAACAGATTGTGGTTCTAATAACTGCTGACCACTGTTAGCACCAATCAATACTTTACCTTCATAGGGATACACAAACGCATTGTGCCCTTCTGTAATTGATTGGCTAAAGCTTTCACCTGCAGACAAATGTACATCGATAAATAATGGCGCCGTCGTTAAACCTTGAATCGGTCCAGCAACAGATTTACCATCCAGCACTGCCGTGCCAGCAATCACTTTAAGGCTACCGGCATTTGCTAAATGTACTAATGGAATCTCATCAGGCTGAATATCTAAATAGCTCGCGGGTTTCATCTTTTCATTGGCTGGTAGATTTATCCAAAGCTGAAAACCGCGCATACGGCCACTTTCTTGCTGTGGGATTTCTGAGTGAATAATGCCGCGACCTGCAGTCATCCACTGCGCACCTCCACTTTTTAAATTGCCTTGATTACCCAAATGGTCTTGATGCAACATATGGCCATCTAGCATATAAGTCACAGTTTCAAAACCTCGATGCGGGTGATCAGGGAAGCCAGCAATGTAATCATTTGGATTTTCAGAAGAAAATTCATCCAGCATTAAAAATGGGTCTAGTCGCGTAAATCCAGACTGTCCGAGGCTACGGCGCAACTTCACGCCGCCGCCATCTGAGGTTGGAATAGACTGAATTACTCGTTGCAATTGCCGTGCTTTAACTTGCTGATATTGCATACCAAACTCCATATTCTGCCGCTGACAAAACTAGCCAGCTATCCGCTATCAACCTTTTTACTACTTATTGCTTAACCGCCTCAACAGGCAAAGTGATGGTCACTTCGTCACTCACGTAAGGCACATGTTTAGCCATATTAAAATCTGAACGCTTAATCACTACGGTTGCGTTCGCACCACAAGCATCTTTTTTCAACATTGGGTGTGGCATACACATAAACGAAGTCACAGTCAGTGTTTCTGCTTTACTAACACCTTTGATTGTCAACGTGCCATCAATTGAAACAGGCTTATCACCTTCAAAATTCATTTTCTTAGACACAAATGTTGCTGTTGGAAATTTTGCTGTATTAAATAAGTCTTCAGCTTGAATGTGCTCATTAAATAAAGCAAAGCCTGTATTTACTGAAGTCGTGTCGATGGTCACATCCACAGAGCCTGTTTTCGCTGCACGATCAATGACGATTTTGCCTGTTGCTTTATCAAAACGACTTAACTGTGTTGAATAACCAAAATGGCTGTATGAAAAGCGTGGCATGCTGTGATTGCTGTCAATCACATAAGTTTCTGGCGCAGCAATGGCTGCAGTAGAGATGGTGGCGGCAATAGCTAATAAAATAAAACGTTTCATAAGATTTACTCCAAAGTGAATAGCGTTAAAAATAAAGGGGGTTGAATAAATTAATTTCTAGGAAGCCATTAAATACTTTAACAATAAGATATAAAAGTATAATAATCTGCTATAAATCATCAACTAATTAGATGGATTAGCTTAAATGGCTCCAAATATCACCTTAGAACAATGGCGCACGTTGATTAGTATCGTAGAGGCTGGCGGCTATGCACAGGCAGCAGAAACGATGTATAAGAGCCAGTCAGCCATCACTTACGCGGTGCAAAAAATTGAATCGATGTTAGGTGTTAAAGTGTTTGAGATTCAAGGGCGCAAAGCCATACTTACCCCCACGGGTCAAATGCTGTATCGCCGTGCCCTAGCACTTGTTAATGAAGCCAACGAACTCGAACAAGCCGCACATGCCTTATCTGCAGGCTGGGAAGCCAATATTAACCTTGCTGCCGAGATACTCCTGCCGCCGCACTTATTATTAAGCTGCATGCAAAAATTTGGCATAGAAAGCCCTCATACACGTATAGAACTAATTGAATCAGTGATAGGCGGTACCTCTGAAGCTTTACTCAAAGGGGAGGCAGATATTGCCATCTCTCCGCAACTACCTCCAGGCTTTTTAGGTAACCTGTTGATTCGCATTAAAATAATTGCCGTTGCCCATGCCGACCACCCCCTTCATCATTTAGGGCACACGCTCACCTATAAAGACCTTAGGGCTTATCGTCACCTAGTGGTGAGAGATTCAGGTAAAAATCGCGGGCAGCGCCCTGCGATTGTCGATGTTGATCAACGCTGGACCGTCAGTCAAATCGCTACCTCAATTCAAGCCGTATCGATGGGCTATGGCTTCGCATGGCTGCCCGAAGCACATATTAAGCAAGAACTTGAAGCTGGCTTGCTTAAGCCACTGCCGCTCCTTGAAGGTGGCACGCGTGAAGTTCCGCTCTACCTAGTGATAGCCAATCCTGATTTTGCGGGGCCAGGAATTAGACGCTTAGCAGAGATTATTAAAAGCTCGGTTGAGGAGAGATACAGTAATAAGATTGACTAAAAATATAGCCAAGATAGACACTTTGAGTGTGATTGCAGAATAAAAAAATCGAGTATTTTTATAATTTCTACAGTAATTATTGAGTATACTAAATCTATAAAGCACCTTATTTATTGTAATCCTTATAATGATCTAAGTATTTTTTCTATGTCTTATTCCAACTTCTAAATATCCTTTAGCGCCGCATAATATACTAATCAAGTAAAGCATTTTTAATCACCCCTCCTTAAACATAGCCGCATAAAAATTTGCTGCTACCTGTATGGCAATATGAAATTCGCTCGTGTTGGGATTTAGATAAAAATAAATGATTTAACTTATATTGAGTATAAAAAGTGGCGCCAAGTTACAAACTAAAACAACTTTACCGTTGGTCTGATCTACCATTACTGATTGGTATTTCTTTAGCTTATGCGCTACTCGCCAAAATTGCACTAGGATACTTCTCGACCAACGGCGTTGTCTCCATGGTTTGGCCATCTAGCGGCTTAGCGCTGGCCGCACTCATACTCGGCAAGAAAAAATATTGGCCTAGCGTTTTCATAGGGGCGCTCACAGGCAACATCATGCAAGGCAGTCCAATTGGCATTTCTATGGTGATTGCTTTTGGTAACACATTAGAAGCGCTCAGCTGCTTCTGGATATTGTCACACATACAACGATTCAAACCCACACTTCAGCAGCCACATGATTTTTTGTGGCTTTCTGCAGCAGGTGCTTTAAGTTCTCTGGTGAGTGCAGCAATCGGCCTAAGCACTCTGTTCTTAAATGGGATAGTGACAAAATCCGAAGTTGGGCATAACTTTTTAAATTGGTGGCAAGGCGATATATTAGGCATACTACTTGTGACACCGCTGATTTTGGTCTGGCGCCAAATACCTTACGACTGGGTAAAGCGGGAGCGTATCACTGAGGCCATCATTGGCTTCGGACTTGCATTTTTTGCTGGTCAGGTGATCTTTTTGGGTTGGTTTCACGATATTTTTGGTATTACCGCTAGAGGTTACTGGGTCTTCCTATTTGTAACATGGGCAGCTGTTCGCTTCGGTCGTCATGGCGCACTACTTTTACTGGTTATGACAGCCATACAAATGCTGTTAGGGATGGTATTAGCGGTGGGTGGTACGACAAATAATCAAGTACCAGTTGGCTTGCTAAACTTTTGGCTGTATATGCTGGCGCTAACGACTGTTGGTATATTAATTGCGTTAGTGATTGATAGAGTCAAATCAACAGAATCGTTGTTATTACAAAAAAATATGCTGTTCAATAAAGTATCCCAACGGGTACCAGGGGTTATTTACCAATTTAAATTATCTCCAGATGGTAGTTCATGCTTTCCTTACGCCAGTGAAGCAATACAAGATATATATGAAGTTTCACCACAACAAGTTAAAGAAAATGCGACAGTGGCATTCTCGACAATACATCAGGAAGATTTAGATGACGTTTTAGCCTCTATTCAAGAGTCGGCACGTACACTATCTCTATGGCAACATGAGTTCAGAGTTGTGTTGCCGAAGCAAGGTATACGTTGGAGACGAGGAGAGTCACAACCTGAGAAAATGTCAGACGGCAGCATCCTTTGGCATGGCTTTATTACCGACATTACAGAGCGCAAACAATCTGATGATAGAATTAAACGCCTATCCATGTTGTATAAGGCAATCAGTGAAATTAATCTGGCCATTGTACGCATGGAACAACAATCCGAGCTATTTCCACTAGTGTGTCGGTGTGCTGTTGAATTTGGTGGCATGAAAATCGCTTGGGTCGGACAGCTGGACACTACTGGGGACCTGATTTTACCCGTAGCGAGTAATGGCGACTCAACAAAACACCTAGACAATATAAAAGTATCCTCCAGAGTAGACGTTCTTGAGGGTAGAAGCACTACGGGCACGGCACTACGGGAAAATAGACCAATCATTATCAACGACTTCATGACCAATCCAATGACGGCAACATGGGTCAGTAACGCCATAGCTATTGGCTGGGCTTCAGCTGCAGCATTTCCAATACAACGTAATGGCAAAAAATTTGCCGTACTGACTGTTTGTCATGAGTATGCAAATGCATTTGATTTAGAGGCAATAGCCCTGCTAGAAGATATGTCGAAAGATATTTCTTTTGCACTGGATAACTTCGATAGGGAAATGCAGCGTAAGGCTGGTGAGGAATCGCTCAGAATCGCAGCCTCAGTTTACGACACCAGTAGCGAAGGCATTATGATTACCGATGCTAATAACGCAATCATTGCTATTAATCCAGCTTTCACAAATATCACCGGTTACAGTCTCGATGAAGTCATTGGTAAAAATCCAAGAATGCTGAGCTCTGGCCGACATGATGTAACATTTTTCAACACCATGTGGCATGAAATTAACTCGACAGGCCAATGGCGAGGTGAAATTTGGGATAGACGAAAGAATGACGAAATCTATCCTAAGAGGCTGATGATCAATACTGTGTATAACGAAGACGGCACAGTACAAAGACGCATTGCTATGTTTACAGATATTACGCAGAAAACAGAAGCCGATCAGCTTATTTGGAAACAAGCCAACTTCGACTTTTTAACGGGATTGCCTAATCGTCAGATGTTTCATGACCGTCTTAATCAGGAAATTAAGAAGTCCAATCGAAATAATCTACAGTTAGCACTACTCTTTATCGACTTAGACCGATTCAAAGAGATTAATGACAACTTTGGCCATGATATGGGCGATGCAATGCTCAAGGAAGCGTCAATAAGATTAAAACGTTGTGTGCGCGAAAGCGATACTTTGTCACGACTTGGCGGAGATGAGTTCACAGTGATTCTTGGCCAGTTAGACGACATCAGCATTGTAGAACGCGTAGCGCAAGACATTCTCAACCAAATGACAGAAGCCTTTCATCTTGGTAATGAAATTGCCTACATTTCAGCGAGTGTGGGCATCGCGTTTTATCCTGATGACGCCACAACAAATGAAACGCTACTAACAAGCGCCGATCAAGCGATGTACGCAGCCAAACAAATGGGGCGCAATCGTTACCATTACTTTACTCAAGCCATGCAGAAATCCGCGCTAAACCGCATGCGACTGACAAATGAGTTACGTGATGCCCAAGATGCAGGTCAGCTAAGACTTTTTTACCAACCAATTATAGAGCTTGCCAATAACTCCATCCACAAAGCTGAGGCATTAATTCGCTGGCAACATCCAATACGTGGCCAGATTAGCCCCGCGGAGTTTATCCCGATTGCGGAAGAAACCGGCCTGATCAATAGCATTGGTGAGTGGGTATTTCATGAAGCGGTAAAGCAGTCAGCCACTTGGCGCGTAGCATACCATCCTGAATTCCAAATTAGCATCAATAAATCTCCCGTGCAATTTCGTGATGACTTTTCAAAATATGCGCCTTGGCCAGATCAACTTAAAGCGCTAGACTTATCTGGTCAAAGTATTGTTGTAGAAATTACTGAAGGGATGCTAATGGATGCCAGCGACCTAATTAATAACAAGCTACTAGCATTTCGTGACGCTGGTATTCAAGTCGCTCTGGATGACTTTGGGACAGGCTACTCCTCACTATCCTATCTCAAGAAATTTGACATTGACTATCTAAAAATTGACCAATCATTTACACGCAACTTATCGCCTACATCCGCAGACATGGCACTTTGTGAAGCTATCATCGTGATGGCACACAAACTAGGCATCAAAGTGATTGCAGAAGGCGTTGAAACAGTGGAGCAACGAGATCTACTTATTGCAGCCGATTGTGATTACGCACAAGGCTTTTTATTCTCCAGACCCGTTCCCGCAGATGAGTTTGAAAAACTCCTGACTAAAAGTTAAGGCTGCTTACTTTCGAACAAAAGCTCAACAATCATTACAAGGCTTAACATTCACCATAGTGAAATATGTGGTTTACCTGAACAATCAAGGTATTGGTAGGGCGTGCGAGGATCGAACTCGCGACAAACGGATTAAGAGTCCGCTGCTCTACCAGCTGAGCTAACACCCCAAGTACTTTTAAATACCAGTGAGCAGTATACCAAAAATAGAAATTTACCGTTTATATAAGGTGTTAAATAGCACAGCTATTAACCAGCATATTTGCATAACAAAAAAGCCTAGTCATTTCTGACTAGGCTTTGAATTGGTAGGGCGTGCGGGGATCGAACCCACGACAAACGGATTAAAAGTCCGCTGCTCTACCAGCTGAGCTAACGCCCCATTGTGAAACTAACTACTTAATGGGTAATTCTGTGTTTCTGGTATTTTCTCAGAGCTGCTTTGTTATTAATAAAGCATCACCTACGAAAGGGCGCAATTATGCTAGAAACTTACTACTTGGTCAATGCTAAATTAGCAAATTATCTAAACTTTTTATATTATTAATGCGGACCACATCATAAAGCCCGCCGAATATACGTTTAGAGCAAATATCGTGAGATATTTGCTCTGATTTTTACCGCATAGTAGTTAATTCAAAGTTATTAACTAAAAGCAGCTCACTCAAAGGGGTTAACGCATACCAGGCATTTTCCCGCCCATCAAATTGCCCATGTTTCGCATCATTTTAGCCATGCCTCCTTTTGCGAACATCTTCATCATTTTTTGAGTTTCTTCGAACTGTTTGAGCAAACGGTTTACTTCTTGCACTTGCACGCCTGAGCCATCCGCAATGCGTTTCTTGCGTGTTGCCTTAATCAGCTCTGGTTTGCGACGTTCAAGTGGCGTCATGCTGTTAATAATGCCTTCTATGCGGCGAACTGCTTTATCAGCATCGTCTGGATTCATTTTATTTGCCATACCCGCCATTTGCGCGGGCATTTTGTCCATCAGCGCGCCCATGCCACCCATTTTGCGCATTTGCGACATCTGCGCTTTAAAGTCATCCAAATCAAAGTTCTTACCTGATTTAACTTTATCGGCGAGTTTTTGTGCCTCTGCCATGTCGACATTTTTATGCGCTTGTTCAATTAAGCTCAGCACATCACCCATGCCCAGTATGCGTGACGCCATACGCTCGGGGTGGAATGGCTCTAGTCCATCAACCTTTTCACTTACGCCGACAAATTTAATTGGCTTGCCAGTAATGTGGCGTACAGATAAAGCGGCACCGCCGCGTGAGTCACCATCTAATTTGGTGAGGATTACCCCTGTCAGCGGCAATGTGTCGCCAAAGGCTTTTGCAGTATTAACCGCATCTTGACCTTGCATTGCATCGACCACAAACAGCGTTTCAATCGGGTTAAGTAATGTATGTAGCGCTTTAATTTCCGCCATCATTACTTCATCAATACCTAAGCGACCTGCGGTATCGAAAATAATGACATCGTAATATCCGCGTTTAGCGAAATCTAGTGCCGCTGCAGCAATATCTGCGGGCTTTTGAGTGGCGTTGCTATCAAAGCAATCAACCTCTAGTTGTTTAGCCAGCGTTTTAAGCTGCTCTATCGCAGCTGGGCGGTAAACGTCTGCACTAGCAAGTAGCACTTTCTTTTTTTGTTCTTTTAATAATTTTGCAAGTTTGGCTGAAGTTGTGGTTTTACCTGAACCTTGCAAACCAGCCATCAAAATAATTGCCGGCGCAACCACTGCGAGGTTCAAGCCGACATTTGCCTTACCCATTAACTCGGTAAGTTCGTCATGTACTACCTGAATAACGGCTTGGCCTGGCGTTAGACTTTGCAATACCTCTTGCCCCTGCGCACGTAGTTTAACTTGTGCGATAAACTCTTTTACCACTGGCAGGGCAACGTCTGCCTCAAGCAATGCCATACGCACTTCACGCATTGCATCTGAAATATTTTCTTCCGTAAGCCTAGCTTGACCACGTAAAGTTTTGATGACACCCTGTAGGCGGTCGGTTAGATTTTCTAGCATCGCGTTCTCTTACAAATCATTAGATACTTGATTTTACATCAACCTATTATATTTACAGCATATTTGCGCCATAATCACGTTATGCAAAATTTAATTCCATATTTAGTCGTTTTCGTTATTTATATCGCGGTAGCTGCGGACTTTTGGCGCGGCGCTAAAGTTACAACCAATGCACAATCCCTAAAGCTACACTCAGCGATGATAACGCTCGGGTTAATCATTCACGCATGGTTGCTATATCAAGTCATTTTTGAAAACCACTTCAATTTAGGCTTTTTTAATATGCTTTCAGCAATTTCTTGGTTAACTGTCCTAATTTACTGGCTGGCTGACTTAAAACATGAGCTGACGAGCTTGCAAGCTTTCGTTTTACCACCTGCTGCTATTTTTGCAATTCTGCCAGCCACTAATGCAGCAAATCACTTCATGCCACTGGCTGAATCGCCCTTATTTTTAGCACATATCGCCATTGCATTGCTGGCTTATAGCTTATTCACATTCGCCACATTTCACGCCTTGCTGATGACGGTTGCCGAACGTGCTTTGCATAATAAACCGACACTAATCAAATTACCGAGCTTTCCACCACTGATGGTGATGGAAACATTACTATTCAGAATCATTACACTAGGCTTTATTCTGCTGACAGTCACACTCATTAGCGGCATATTATTTTCAGAGCAGATTTTTGGCAAACCGATGCAATTTAATCACAAAACCGTATTCTCAATTGCCAGCTGGATTATCTATGGCGCACTTTTATACGGTCGTTTTCAATATGGCTGGCGCGGCCTAAAAGCCATACGCTGGACCTTAACTGGCTTTATGTTGCTAGTACTGGCTTATGTCGGCAGTAAGTTCATACTGGAAGTAGTGCTTGGTAGATAACTTAGCTGGCTAGCAACTAGTCACGCAGGCTGATTGCAGGCCAACCTTGCTCTTTTGCATATGCAGTTAATATCTCATCTGCATCTACCGCAACTGGGTTGGTTACCAATTGCATCAATGGTAAATCATTATGCGAATCACTATAAAAATAGCTCACTTCGTAATCGCCTAGTTTGGTGCCTCGTGCTTCTAGCCAATGATTAAGGCGAATCACTTTCCCCTCTTTGAAAGTCGGCACGCCTGTTACGCCACCCGTATATTCACCATTGACCATTTCAGGGTCGCTGCCAAGTAAATGCTCAATGCCATAGGCCGCTGCAATTGGTTTAGTGACAAAGCTATTGGTTGCGGTAATGATTACACATAAATCACCTGCGGCTTTATGCTCGTTTACCAAGGCTTGCGCTTTTTTCGTCATCATTGGGCGAATCACTTTATCCATGTATTTCACATGCAGCTCATCTAAGAACTTTTTAGAATGCTCTGAAAGAGGCTTTAACTGAAATGCTAAAAATTCTGTAATATTCAAACAGCCATTTTTATAATCTTGATAAAACTGCTCGTTACGATCTTGATGTGTTTTTGCATCAAGCAAACCCTCACTGATTAAAAATAAGCTCCAGTTGTAATCGCTATCGCCTGCAAGCAAAGTATTGTCTAAATCGAATAGTGCTAAATTTTGTTTCATGTTCAAGGTCTTTTTTAAAAATCTTTGTCAATTAAATTTTATAAGTTAAAGGCTAATTAAGTTACTTCGCTACTTTCCGATTTACCGCTTTCAGAAAGGACTAAGAATACGCCAACCAAAATAATCGCCAGTGCAATGTATTCATTAGTGGTGACATGCTCATTTGCAAACCAAATACCCGCAATGAATGCCACAACAGGGTTCACGAATGTATTACTACTCGCCACTAGCGGGCGCACAGTTTTAAGTAAATATTGATAAGCACTGTAAGCAACAATAGAGCCTAAGACGACCAAAAACAGCATGGCACCCCAAGATTTAGCACTAATATATTGCGGCCAGCTTTCACCTTGAAATGCGCTTACACACAAAAGCACCACGCCACCAGCCAGCATTTGTGCGGCACTTGCCATTAAACCAGTTGGCATATCCATGCGCTTGCTCCATACCGAGCCAAACGACCAACTGGCCGCAGCAAATATCAACAGCATTGCACTCGCCAACTCGCCATGCAGGCTACCACCAACGTTTAGCAGCACAATGCCTACTAAACCAATAGCGATCCCTAGCCATTCTTTATGGGTGATTTTATGACCCCAAATAGACGAGAAAATCGCCATCCAAATTGGCGCGGTAGCTATAGAAAGCGCAGCAACACTTGACGACACGGTTTGTTGCACATAACAAACAGTACCATTGCCAAGTGCCGGCAGCAAAATACCAACCGCAGTCGCGCCTAGCCACTGCCGCTTGCTAGGGTTAGGTGCGCCCAAAATGCGCATCACAATATATAAAATTGAGCCTGCAATCGCAAAGCGCATACCCGCCATTAGAAATGGTGGAAAGCTTTCTATACCAAAGCGAATAGCAAGATAAGTTGAGCCCCAGATGAAATAGGTGCAGAACAGCGCTAAAACTATCAACAGACCTTGGTTTTTATTTTTCATTTAAATGATGATATTCAAGATTGTGTCTGAGTTGACTATGTATGTAGTCAACTCAGACAACAAAGCTACTCCACAATACTGCTATGACTATACTTGCGGATGCGCACGCTCAGATTTAGACTGAATTTTATTCAACGCATTCAAATAGGCTTTTACCGATGCAACCACAATATCGGTATCCGCGCCCTGTCCATTCACAATACGACCACCTTTAGAAAGACGCACGGTCACTTCGCCCTGCGCATCGGTGCCACTGGTGATATTATTGACTGAATAAAGCTGCAACTCAGCGCCACTACTTACAATCGTTTCAATTGCTTTGAAAGCCGCATCTACTGGCCCCCCACCATTAGCTTCAGCACGTGTTTCACTACCATTTTCTGAGATGGTGATAATGGCATGCGGCACTTCACCTGTAATAGATGACACTTGCAAATATACTAATTTGAAACTTTCTGTTGCTTCTGAAACAAAGTCATCGCTTACTAAAGCGTGCAAATCTTCATCAAAAATCTCAGACTTTTTATCGGCTAAATCTTTGAATTTTGCAAATGCAACATTCAACAAATCATCTGTTTCTAACTCAATGCCCAACTCTTTCAAGCGAGTTCTAAATGCATTGCGACCTGACAACTTACCCAAAGTTAATTTGTTAGCATTCCAGCCTACATCCTCTGCACGCATGATTTCGTAAGTTTCGCGATGTTTTAATACACCATCTTGATGGATGCCAGATTCATGGGCAAATGCATTCGCGCCTACAATCGCTTTGTTTGGCTGCACTGGGTAACCTGTAATAGTTGACACTAATTTACTAGTTGTGACTATTTGTGTTGCGTCGATACTGGTAGTTAAGTTAAAAATGTCACTGCGAGTTTTAATCGCCATGACTACCTCTTCTAAACTGGCGTTACCTGCACGCTCGCCCAAGCCGTTAATCGTACACTCCACTTGGCGCGCACCATTCATTACCGCCGCCAATGAGTTGGCCACAGCCATACCCAAATCGTTATGACAGTGCGTAGACCACACCACTTTATCGCTATTTTTCACGCGTTGAATAAGTGTCGCCATCCGCTCACCCCAAGGTGCTGGGATTGAATAGCCGACTGTATCTGGTACGTTGATAGTCGTTGCGCCAGCCTCAATGACTGCATCAAACACACGTACTAAGAAGTCCATATCGGAGCGTACTGCGTCCTCGGCTGAAAACTCTACATCTTTGGTGTATTCCAATGCCCATTTAACGGCTTGCACGGCACGCTCGACCACTTGGTCTTCTGTCATGCGCAATTTGTTTTCCATGTGAATTTTGCTGGTAGCAATAAACGTATGAATACGACCACTAGCGGCATGTTTAATCGCTTCGCCTGCACGTCGAACATCGTTTTCGCTGGCACGAGCCAATGAACAAACCGTTGAGTTTTTAATGATTTTTGCGATTTCTGAAATGGATTCAAAATCCCCTGGGCTTGCCGCAGCAAAGCCTGCCTCAATCACGTTAACACCCAATTTTTCAAGTTGGCGTGCAATACGAATTTTTTCTTCTTTGGTCATCGCTGCGCCTGGGCTTTGTTCGCCATCGCGCAATGTGGTGTCAAAAATAATAATTTGATCTTGTTTTGCTGCTTGGTTGGTCGCTGTGTTCATCGTCATTACCTATCTTTTATTCTGTTTAATTTTAGCGCTATCACACTCAAATGCATTGAGCACAAATAATAGCATTTCGCTGCGACTATTACGCAACGGCATTTAATTCAATGGTGTGTGGGGGTATAGTTTGCGCGCTAGCGCAGGTTGTTGCTACGAAGCGCAGCAGTACGTAACGCAAAGAGTTTGCGCAATAACAATGCGCTAGCGATAACGCTAGCTGCATAAATAACTGATGAAATATGTGAAATAAACATAGTGATATAAATATAGTATTTTTTACAAAGTTGCGCAAGTGTTTAATTTCTAGTGTTTATTTTGAAGCACTCAATTTAAAATCACTAGACTCTCAGAGAAGTCGCAAGAGTCGTCAAGTTAACGATTTATTCAGGTTTAGCTTTCTCAAATTTTTCCTGTATCCACATGATGTAACCTGATAGCGCATAAGATGCCATCACGAACAGCAAGACCTCTGGAGGGCTGTATGAAACCAGCACAATCACCAACATAATGGCCAAAATCACAAAGAATGGCACGCTTTCTTTTAGGTTAATGTCTTTGCCGCTGTAATAGCGCAAATCGCTCACCATAGAAAGGCCCGCGAATATAGTAAGGCCCCACGCCATCCACTTCCATTGCAATACACCGAAAAACACATCGCGGCCACTCACGCCGTACTCGTACGAAACCCACACAAAACCAGCCAACAATGCAGCTGCGGCTGGGCTAGGTAAGCCTTGGAAATAGCGTTTATCTTGATGCTCGTCGTCTAACTTAGTGTTGAATCTGGCTAAACGCAGTGCAGCACACGCACAATAAGTAAAAGCCGCAAGCCAACCCAATTTACCCAACGGCTTTAACGCCCATATATATAGAATGAGTGCTGGTGCAACGCCAAAAGACACCATATCTGAAAGGCTATCATACTCTGCACCAAAAGCGCTTTGAGTATTAGTCATGCGGGCAACGCGACCATCTAAACCATCTAACACCATCGCTACAAATATGGCAATGGCGGCAAGCTCAAAGTTGCCATTCATCGCCTGCACAATGGCAAAAAAACCTGAAAACAATGCCGCAGAGGTAAACAAATTTGGTAACAAGTAAATGCCGCGTTGGCGCAAAGTGGCGCTATCGCTCTCTCTACGTTTAACTTTTTCGCTAGATTTAATCTTGTCGTTAGGTTCAGCCATGCTTGAAAAGCTTCAATAATTAAGTTGGGTTAGTATATCAAACACTTGCTTAAGCAAACAATTTACTTAAGTCACTCAAGGCGTAAAATAATAACGTACTAAGTGAAAGAAAACTGGCGCAGCGAAACTAACCGAGTCCATTCTATCCAACATGCCACCGTGACCTTCTATCATATTGCCCCAATCTTTAGCGCCTAAACTACGCTTAATGGCAGACATCACTAAGCCACCTAAAAAGCCCATCGTTACGATAATCGCAGCCATGCCTGCGCTTTGTAGCGCTGTGAATGGCGTAATCCACCATAAACCAGCGCCAACTAAAATTGTCGACAAACCGCCACCAATAAGACCTTCCAACGTTTTATTGGGGCTAACGATAGGTGCAACTTTTGTTTTGCCAAATAAGTTACCGAACACATATTGCAATACATCGCTCAACTGAACGATAAGCAGAAAGTAAAACAGCAACAAGGTATTTCGACCTTCAAAGTTTGTAATGGGAAGCAAAAGCAATGCGGGTGCATGGCTAATGCAGTAAATTGCAACCATCACGCCCCATTGAATTTTGGCTGCACGCTCTAAAAAATGCTCAGTGTCATGCGCGAGTACTGAAATTGAAGGCATCAATAAAAAAGCATAAACAGGTATCAGCACGCTAAACAAACCGTACCAATCGGTGTAAATTAAATAGTAATGTAAAGGTATCAGCAGAAAAAAGGCCAACGATAAGGTGCGGTGATCGCCTGCGCGCGTTGGCGTAAGCGTCATAAATTCACGCAACGCGAAATATGAAATAAAACCAAATAGAATAATGGTGCCCAACTTGCCTGCCAAAAAAGCTATGACAAGAATTGCCACCATTACCCACCATGCGTTCACTCTGGAAATTAGATTATTAATGAGCTTTAACGACTTTTCGGAGGGATTGTTTTTGGCTAATAACCGATGCTTTAGCACCCAACCAACAATAGACGCTATGAGCAGTAATGCAGCTACCGCGCCTATCAGCCAATAAAACTTATGTGTTGGATCTAGCGCTTCAAGCGTGTTAGCAAGCTGAGTTAGCATACTTCTACTTTCATTAAATAATTCACCCTAAATCAAATGCAAAATCGCAGCTCGGGCGCGCGTTAGGAATGCTTTTTTATGCTCATCAGCATGCCATAAAAGCGTAGCGCCGAAGCGCACCGTACAAATTAACGGCACTGGCAAATAACTGCCCTTAGGCATGCTGCGATGTAATGTGTCCAAATAAACCGGGATAAGTTTTACCTGAGGAAAGGCTTCTGCCAAATGATACAAACCGCCTTTAAAGTCGCTAGGTTCAGCCTGCGCTTTACGCGTACCTTCAGGAAAAAGAATCAACGAATCACCCGCAGCAAGTGCAGCTAATAAAGGCGCTAATGGATCTCTATGGCGCGAAACTTCCCGCTCAATTAACACGGCATTCAGCACTTTTAATGCAATAAATTGTTTAATTTTGCCGCGACCCCAGTAATCTTTAGCGGCTACTGGTCTGGTTTTTGCACGAATGTCGGCAGGTAACGCAACCCACAGTGCCAGTGTATCTAAATGACTAGTGTGATTAGTAAAATAAATACTTTGCGCAAAACTAGGCTCAGCACCCACCCAGCGCGGATGAGCGCCGACTAATAGCCTAACTAAAACTATCATGGCTAATCGAGTAATATTTACGAGCATATTGGCTAAGTTAATGAATCAACATTGAATTTTTATAGTATTTTATTGTGGTTTATTGATACAAAAATGAGTATAGCAAAGGCTTGTGATAAAATCGCGGGTTCTTAAAAGACGGTTCAAATATAGCCTTACCATGCAATTTACCTTACACAAACAAGACGGCCTTGCTCGCCGCGGCACTGTTCACCTAGCGCATGGCGATGTGCAAACGCCTGCTTTCATGCCAGTGGGCACTTATGGCACAGTAAAAGCCATGTCGCCACTAGAACTTAAAGAAATTGATGCGCACATCGTTTTAGGCAACACTTTTCATCTGTGGCTACGCCCTGGGTTAGAAGTGATTGAAGCACATGGCGGCTTACATAAATTCATGGGCTGGGATGGACCGATTCTGACTGACTCAGGCGGCTTTCAAGTATTCAGCTTGGGCGCAATGCGTAAAATCTCGGAAGAAGGCGTCAAGTTTAAAAGCCCAATCAATGGCGACACATGCTTTTTAACGCCAGAAGAGTCGATGCGCATTCAAAAAGTGTTGAATAGCGACATTGTGATGATTTTTGACGAGTGCACACCCTTTCCAGCAACATTAAAAGAAGCGAACGACTCTATGCAGCTTTCTTTACGCTGGGCAAAACGCAGCAAAGACGCACATCAAGGCAATAGCAATGCGTTATTTGGCATTATTCAAGGCGGCATGTTCGAAGAATTACGCGATGTGTCGCTGGCAGGTTTAACTGAAATTGACTTTGACGGCTTTGCTATTGGCGGTTTATCCGTAGGCGAACCAAAAGAAGATATGCTGCGCATATTGGCGCACACTGCACCAAAAATGCCACAAAACAAACCGCGCTACCTCATGGGCGTAGGCACACCAGAAGATTTAGTCGCAGCGGTTGCGCAAGGTATTGATATGTTCGACTGTGTTATGCCAACGCGCAATGCCCGCAACGGCTGGCTATTCACGCAATATGGCGACGTAAAAATTAAAAATACCCGCTATAAAACTGACACCCAACCCTTAGATGCTGATTGCACTTGCTACACCTGCCAAAATTTCAGTCGTGCTTATTTACACCATTTACACAGAATAGGTGAAATTCTAGGTGCGCGCTTAAACACCATACACAATCTACATTACTACCAAGTGCTGATGCAGAGTATGCGCAGTGCGATTGAAGCTGGCACATTTGATGCGTTTAAAACTGAGTTTGCAATTAAGCGTACTCAACTCAATACCCAAGTAAACTCCGAAATGACGCTAAAGTGACGAGTCTGCAATAAATAACAGTCTGTGTTAAAATCCGAAGCTAATTTTTTACAATATTCCAGTTCATTTTTAAAGAGAGTCCAACGTGTTTATTTCAAATGCATACGCAGCAGGCGCTACCACAGGTGGCGATTTAATGAGTTTTTTACCACTTGTCGTTATTTTTGTATTGTTTTTCTTCATGATCATTCGTCCGCAAATGAAAGCAGCAAAAGCACAGCGCGAGATGATTACCGCTTTGCAAAAAGGCGATGAAGTGGTCACTAGCGGCGGCATTGTAGGCAAAGTGACTAAAGTAACAGAGTCTTTTGTAAGCTTAGAAATTGCTGCAAATACTGAAATCACTGTGCAAAAACAAGCAGTACAAAGCGCACTACCTAAAGGCACAATTAAGAGCATTTAAACGCTATTAACTAAGCCTATTTCAACACCACAACGTTATTAATTAGAGCCAGACTATGAACCGCTATCCAATGTGGAAGAACATCCTTGTTGCAGTCATGATTTTGATTGGGCTGATTTACACGATTCCAAACTTCTTTGGTGAATCTCCAGCTGTACAAATCACCCCTGCTAAAAGCACCACCAAGCTTGACTCAGCTTTACTGGGCAAAGTTGAGGATATTTTTAAGCAAGAGAAAATTGAATATGATGGCGTGTATCAAGATGCGCGTGGTGTAAAAGCGCGCTTTAAGAGCACTGATACACAAATCCGTGCTAAAGATGTGTTGCAAGCAAATTTAGGCACTGATTACACGGTTGCCTTGAACTTGCTTTCTCGCTCTCCAAACTGGTTGCGTAGCTTAGGCGCGAAACCAATGTATTTAGGTTTGGATTTACGTGGTGGTGTGCATTTCTTAATGCAAGTAGATATGAAAGCAGCTTTAAGTAAAGCCGCTGAACGCTTTGTAGGCGATTTCAAAATAGCACTGCGTAAAGAGCGCATTTCTTATGTTGGCGTGTCGCGCGAAGGTGAAACCGTGCAAATTCGTTTCAATAACCCAGATGAATTGGCCAAAGCGCATGCAGTAATTGCTAAAGAATATCCAAACTTAACGCTAGAAGAATCAACCATTGGTGAAGAAAGAATTCTAACAGCCTCACTTAATTTGGTTGAGCAAAAATCCATTCAAGATTTTGCGATTAAACAAAATATTCAGACACTACATAACCGTATTAACGAGTTAGGTGTTGCCGAACCTATCATTCAACAACAAGGTGCGGATCGTGTAGTAGTTCAGCTGCCAGGCGTGCAAGATACAGCCAAAGCGAAAGAGATTTTAGGTCGTACCGCGACGCTAGAAATTCGCTTGGTTGATGAAGAGAAAAGCGATGCGGCTACCTTAGAAAAAGCGGAAAAAGGTCAAGCCCCGATAGGTGACGACGTATTTAAAAACCGTGATGGTCGCGCAGTGTTGGTTAAAAAGAATGTAGTACTGACAGGTGATTACATTACGGATGCAGGCCCTGGCGTAGATAGTCAATCTGGCAGATCTACTGTAAACGTTACCTTAGACGCACGTGGTGCACGTATTTTCCAGCAAGTGACGCGTGAAAACGTAGGCAAACGCATGGCAATATTGCTGATTGAAAAAGGCAGTACGGAAGTGATTACCGCACCCACTATTAACGAAGAAATTGGTGGTGGTCGCGTGCAGATTTCTGGCATGGCCAATACACAGGAAGCCACCGATATCGCTTTGCTATTACGTGCCGGTGCGCTCGCCGCACCGATGGATATTGTTGAAGAACGTACTGTTGGCCCTAGCATGGGGCAAGACAATATCAACCGTGGCGTACATTCAACGCTATGGGGCTTTGCTGCAATTGCAGTAATGATGATGATTTACTACGCGGCTTTTGGTGCAGTTTCAGTGACCGCACTAGCGATTAACTTGCTACTGCTGGTGGCGATTCTATCGATGCTACAAGCAACACTTACCCTCCCAGGCTTGGCGGCGATTGCTCTAGCACTTGGTATGGCGATTGATGCTAACGTGTTAATTAACGAACGTATTCGTGAAGAGTTACGTAATGGCAACACGCCACAAGCTAGTATTCATGCGGGTTACGAGCGCGCTTGGGATACTATTTTAGACTCAAACGTAACAACGCTGATTGCCGGTTTAGCCTTATTTATGTTTGGAACAGGTCCAATTAAAGGCTTTGCGGTAGTACATGTTTTAGGTATTTTGACTTCAATGTTCAGTGCTGTATTAGTATCTCGCGCCATAGTGAACTTGATTTACGGTTATCGCCGTAAGCTTACCAAGCTATCAATTGGCCAAATTTACAAAGCTTAAGCGCAAACTTTTTAAAAGATTAGAGTAAATATTATGGAATTATTTAGAATCAAAAAAGATATTCCCTTTATGAGTTACGGTCGCCTGACGACCGCAATTTCATTGGTGACATTCATTTTAGCTGTTGTGTTTTTAGCCACTCGTGGCTTGAACTTTGGGGTAGATTTCACTGGCGGTACTGTCATGGAAGTGAACTATCCACAAGCGGCTAATCTTGAAAGCGTTCGTAAAGCGGTTGATAGCATAGGCTTGAAAGAGGCCACCGTGCAGAACTTCGGCTCAAGCCATGATGTATTGATTCGACTACCTGTTAAAACAGGCGTTTCAGTGGCTAAACTTTCAGAGGAAGTAAAAACAGCATTAGTCGCAGCGGACGCTACGGCTGAAGTTCGCCGTGTAGAGGCAGTGGGCGCTCAAGTAGGCGATGAGCTATATGAAAATGGTGGTTTAGCACTATTTTTCGTTAGCTTAGGCATTATGCTTTATCTATGGTTACGCTTTGAGTGGCGCTTTGCGGTGGCAGCAATTATTGCCAATATGCATGACGTGGTGATTATTTTAGGTTTCTTTGCATTCTTTCAATGGGAATTCAACCTAACGGTATTGGCGGCGATTCTAGCGGTTCTAGGCTATTCAGTGAATGAATCCGTAGTAGTGTTTGATCGAGTACGTGAAAACTTCCGCAAGATGCGTAAAGCTAGCGTGGTACAAGTAATTGATAACGCGATTACTCGCACCATGTCACGTACTATCATCACGCACACCATGACGCAAACCATGGTTGGCTCAATGCTGTTATTCGGCGGCGAAGTACTGCATAACTTCGCATTAGCACTCACTATTGGTATTTTGTTCGGTATTTACTCTTCAGTATTGGTTGCCTGCCCAATCGCCATGTGGTTAGGCGTCAATCGCGCCAACTTAATTGGTGATGTTGAGAAAAAAGAAGGTGGAAAGAAAGAAGTCGTAGTTGAGCCAGACCCTTCTGAATTCGCCTCTTAACCTTCACATAAACTTCAAATAAATCAATCAAGTGCAGTTACATTGCACTTGATTTCTGATCCCCCTGCCGTATACACTCTCTTTATCTTATATATCAACAATTAGACTCCCTTTGGTAGACCCCTTTGGATAATATTTCCTTAAGCTCGCAGTTTGGCATTCTGGTATTGCTACTGCTGTGTACTGCTTTTTTCTCAATCTCAGAAACCAGCCTTATGTCAGTCAACCGTTATCGGATGAAGCATTTGGCAAGGCAAGGTCATCGCGGCGCACGCTTAGCCAGTGTATTACTCTCGAAAACTGACAAATTACTAGGTGTCATTCTATTAGGTAATACACTGTGCATTGTTGGCTCATCGGCATTAGAAGTCGTCATCAGCCATCAATTATTTGGTGAGGGAGAATACGTGCTTGCAGCAGGCTCGCTTGCGCTGACATTCGTTATTTTAGTGTTTAGTGAAATATCGCCCAAAGTGATTGCTGCAGCTCATCCTGAAAAATTTGCCTTTGCTTGCAGCTATTTACTTTACCCTTTGCTCTGGTTATTTAACCCTATCGTTTCATTCGTCAATCTTTTTGTAAGAGGCTTTATGTACTTATTGGGCATGAAAGCCAATTTTGCAGAAGCCCACCATGCGGTTACTACTGAAGAATTACGTAGCATTGTCACTGATGCTGGCCACTTCATTCCCAAAAAGCATAGATCCATTTTATTAAATCTATTTGATTTAGAAAAAATTACCGTTGATGACGTGATGACCGCTCATACCTTGGTAGAAAGCATTGACTTTGATGCGCCGCTTGATGAAATTATGCAGCAGATTTCGAATAGCCAACACACGCGCTTGCCAGTAAGACAAGGTGAACAAGAAGAAATCATCGGCATACTGCATCTGCGCAAAGTCATGTCGCAATTGCGTGCACACCATGAAAGTAATGATTTTGATAAAGAAACATTACGCGAAGTAATCGCCGAGCCTTACTTTGTGCCTTCAGGCACACCACTTTATACGCAAATTCAGCAATTTCAAGAAAAACAACAACGCGTAGCACTGGTTGTTGATGAATATGGCGAATTTAAAGGCCTTGTGACCTTAGAAGATATTTTAGAAGAAATGATCGGTGACTTTACTACGCAATCACCCTCACGTTTAGGCAGCTATCGCAAAGATGAAGATGGCGGCTGGATAGTCGATGGTAGTAGCACACTACGCGATCTAAATAAAAAGCTAGACCTGAACTTACCTCTTGAAGGCCCGCGCACGCTTAATGGACTCATTCTAGAACACTTTGAGGATATTCCAGAATCTAACACCAGTTTTAAAATTGGAACTCACGTGATAGAAATCATTCAAACGCAAGACCGCATTGTTAAAAGCGTTAAAATCTACCCTTAAAGCACCGTTCTGTTTTCACTCAGCTTTAACCAATATCGCCAAGTCCCGCTTAGTACAGCCTGATCTAAATTCAATATCTCCCCTAAAATAATTGCTTACAATCAGCCACTATTTTGCACGCTTATTCCACGCAATGAATTTTATTTAATGATTTACGATAACCCTATTGAAATTGGGCTTGAAATTTCTGTGGTTTGGCTCAAAATAGGTTCATATGACACAGTTACAAAAAAGTACTAAGCCCTTTGAAAATGATGTTGCACTTAAACCGGAAGTGGCGAAGCCTAAGTTGCCGCCAATGTTTAATGTTTTACTTTTAAACGATGACTATACGCCTATGGAATTTGTCGTTGAATGTATAGAACGTTTTTTTAACAAAAGCCGTGAACAAGCGACGCAAATTATGCTCAAAGTACATACAGAAGGTTTAGCGGTGTGTGGGGTATACCCGCAAGATATTGCAGAAACAAAGATGAACCAAGTATTGAGCTATGCAAGAGATCAGCAACATCCTTTGCAGTGTGTAACAGAGCCAGCTTAGTGTCTACTTTTAATCTAGACACTGCAAAATTGAAATATGGAATTTAAATTTAGAGGGTTATGAAATGATTGCTCAAGAGTTAGAAGTTAGCCTTCACATGGCATTTATGGACGCTAGACAAAAGCGTCATGAGCTCATTACGGTTGAGCATTTGCTACTTGCCATGATAGACAACCCAACCGCAGCCGAAGTAATGCGAGCATGCGGTGCGAAACTAGAGGTGTTGCGCACCGAGCTAAACCAATATATTGAAGAGCACACGCCAACAGTGGGTGGTCAAGAGGACGTTGATACACAACCTACTTTAGGTTTCCAACGTGTGATTCAACGTGCTATGTTACATGTGCAATCTTCTGGTAAAAAAGAAGTGACTGGCGCTAACGTATTGGTTGCCATTTTTGGTGAAAAAGACTCTCATGCGGTATTTTTCTTGCATCAACAAGGCGTAACGCGTCTAGACGTAGTGAATTTCATTTCACATGGCGTATCTAAGGTTGGCGAAACCGCGAAACCTGAAGGCGCTGATACAGAAGCTGATGTTGAGGCTTCACCTGCTGGCGCGCTTGAAAATTACACACTCAATTTAAACGCACAAGTAGCAGCAGGCAAAATTGACCCTCTGATTGGTCGTGGCCCAGAACTTGAACGTGTTGTGCAAACACTATGCCGTCGCCGCAAAAATAACCCGTTATTAGTTGGCGAAGCTGGTGTAGGTAAAACTGCGATTGCTGAAGGCTTAGCACGTCGTATTGTGGAAAAAGATATTCCTGAAGTATTGGCCAATGCCATTGTTTACTCTCTTGATATGGGCGCATTGCTGGCTGGTACCAAATACCGCGGCGACTTTGAGCAACGCTTAAAAGCAGTCATGAAACAGCTTGCTGAAAACCCAGACGCGATTTTGTTTATTGATGAGATTCATACTTTGATAGGCGCAGGTTCAGCCAGTGGCGGCACCTTGGATGCAAGCAACTTGCTAAAACCAGCCTTATCAAACGGTACGCTCAAATGCATAGGCGCAACAACTTACCAAGAATATCGCGGTATTTTTGAAAAAGACCATGCGCTATCACGTCGCTTCCAAAAAGTGGATGTGACTGAGCCTAGCGTGGCTGAAACCATTGAGATTCTAAAAGGCTTGAAATCAAGATTTGAAGAGCATCATGGCGTGAAATATTCGGCTTCTGCATTAACAACAGCCGCTGAGCTTTCAGCTAAATACATTAACGATCGTCACCTGCCAGATAAAGCCATTGACGTGATTGATGAAGCTGGCGCAGCGCAGCGGATCTTGCCAAAATCTAAACAGAAAAAAGTCATTGGTATTAAAGAGATTGAAGACATTATTGCTAAAATTGCGCGCATTCCGCCCAAAAATATCTCTGCGGATGACAGAAGCGCGCTTAAAACATTAGAGCGCGATTTGAAAGCCGTGGTATTTGGTCAAGATAAAGCCATTGAAGCACTTACATCAGCCGTAAAAATGGCACGTAGTGGTTTAGGTGGCAATAATAAACCAGTTGGTAGCTTTTTATTCAGCGGCCCGACTGGCGTAGGTAAAACGGAAGTAGCTAAACAGTTAGCCTACATCATGGGCATTGAGTTGATTCGCTTCGACATGAGTGAATACATGGAACGCCATGCGGTGAGCCGCTTGATTGGTGCGCCTCCAGGCTATGTAGGCTTTGAGCAAGGTGGTTTGATGACCGAAGCGATTACTAAGCATCCTTATTGCGTATTGTTGCTTGATGAGATTGAAAAAGCACACCCTGATATTTTCAACATTTTGTTGCAAGTAATGGACAATGGCACGCTGACAGACAACAATGGCCGCAAAGCGGACTTTAGAAACGTCACGATTATCATGACCACCAATGCTGGTGCGGAGAATTTATCTAAAGCGAATATTGGCTTTACCAATGCCAAACAAGCCGGCGATGAGCAAGCTGATATTAAACGCTTATTCTCACCTGAGTTCCGTAATCGTTTGGATGCAACCGTGTCTTTTGCTGGATTATCACAAGACATTATCATTCGTGTGGTTGATAAGTTCTTGATTCAATTAGAAGATCAATTGCATGACAAAAAAGTGGAAGTAACTTTTAGTGATGCATTGAAAGCTTACTTAGGCAAAAAAGGCTTTGATCCACTCATGGGTGCAAGGCCAATGGCTAGATTGATTCAAGATACGATTCGCAAGGCGCTTGCTGATGAGTTACTGTTTGGCAAACTAGCAAACGGCGGCAACGTACATGTGGATATTGACAGCAAAGATGAGGTGAAATTAATATTTGCCGATGATAAAGCACCTTCAGAAAGTGCATTAGCAGAAGCTTAACAAGGCATTATTGATAGCAGTACAAATAACAGCCAGCTTATTCAATATAAGTTGGCTGTTTTTCCATCACGCTCATAAATAATTCAGATTCAATAAGTTTGTTTAGCCAAACCTGCAATTTTGGGTAAGGCGCAGCTTCAAACCAAACTGCATCTACGGCAGCAAACTGCCGAACAAAGGGAAAAATGGCAATATCAGCCAAGCTAGGTGTGGCGCTGAATAAATAAGGATGCTCAAGTAGCAAATTTTCGAGCTTCTGCAAAAATACTTCACCATCAGCCCGATGCTCTTTTTGCATTTTACTCGGGTAACGCTCAGGATATTTGTATGCATCTAAAGCCTGTTTAAACGCCGTATCATTCTCCAAAATAAGTGCTTCAGCACCTGAATGAGCAACTTCCCCTAGCGCATGCTCTTGCAATGCCCAATGCATAATATCCAAGCTCTGTTCAATCACTGTACCATCTTGCAGCACCAACACTGGCACGGTAGCTTTAGGTGAAGCTTGCAACATATGTGCTGGTTTATCACGCAATGAAATTTCACGAATCTCAACATCAATTTGGGCAAGTCTAAGTGCCATACGCGCTCGCATGGCGTAAGGACAACGGCGGTATGAATATAAAATAGGTAAAGACATTGGGCTTTTGAAAGATGCAGTCGGTTAACCAAGAGATTTACAAATATCATGCACTAGCTTTGGACCTTTATATATTAACCCACTGTAAACTTGCACAAGGTCTGCCCCCGCTGCTATTTTCTCAACGGCATCAGCACCACTTAAAATTCCACCTACCCCAATAATTGGCAAAGCCTCCTGTAAACGTTGCGATAGTTGCTGAATCACCAGTGTTGATTTGTTACGTACAGGCGCACCTGATAAACCGCCTGTTTCTTCCGCATGTTCCATGCCTTGCAACATTTCGCGAGCCAAAGTGGTGTTCGTAGCAATCACGCCGTCGATGTTATGCTGCATCAACAAATCGGCAATTTCATTCACTTGTTCAAGTGCTAGGTCAGGCGCAATCTTTAAGGTGATAGGCACATACTTGCCATGTTGATTGGCTAATTTAGTTTGCTGTAGCTTGAGCGTCGCCAACAAGTGAGATAAAGCCTCTTTTTCTTGCAGCGCACGAAGGTTTTTCGTGTTGGGCGATGAAATATTCACGGTAATATAACTGGCATACGCATACACTTTTTGCATGCCAATTAAATAATCATTTACCGCGCTTTCCATCGGCGTATCAAAATTTTTGCCAATATTAATGCCTAGCACGCCCTTGTATTGCGCAGCTTTTACGTTTTCGATTAGATTATCCACACCCAAATTATTAAACCCAAAGCGGTTCACAATCCCTTGTGCTTCTTTTACCCGAAACAAACGTGGCTTAGGGTTACCAGGTTGCGGACGCGGTGTCACAGTACCCACTTCAATAAAACCAAAACCCAAGGCCGCCATACCATCAATCACAGCACCATTTTTATCTAAACCTGCAGCCAAGCCAACGGGATTCGGGAATGTAATCCCCATGACTGTTCTTGGCTGACAAATAGGCGCATGATTAAAGTATTGCGTCACATGCAGTTTAGTTGCTAGCTTTAAGCTTTTAATCGTAACATCATGCGCGACCTCGGCATCTAAGCAAAACAACAAAGGTTTTGCCATGGCGTATATATTCATATTGTGCTTAATCTTTTGAATTGATAGGTAAAATTGCTGGTATATGGGAAATTACATTTAGCTAAGCGCTATTATAATTAAAATTACGAGAATGCTAACCCTAAGTTACTCATGTTGAACTATAAGAAAGAGATTATCTACCCGCTGCTTGCGGCGTCGCTATTAATTAGCGTGGTCATGCTGAGTCTTTTTTATACGATGTACAATTTAAATAAAATCGAAAAAAATAAAGATTTTATCGACATGCAACGCTTTAATATTATCACCCTAAGAAATGCCGTATTAGATGCGGAAACCAGCCAGCGCGGCTATTTAATCACAAATAATGTCACGTTTCTTGATCATTATAATGAAAGCAAAATTCAAGCGTATAAAACCATAGGTGACCTCACTAAAAGCGCACGTAAACTCACTACGCTAACGCCAATGCTAGAAAAAATACAGCGGCTTTGTGACGATAAGTTTAGCATTATAGAAGCCAGCACCACAGTGCAGCTGAGTGCAGGCTCATACGCTTCACACCTCAGCCTATCTAAGGACCGCGGCAAAATAGTTATGGATAACATTCGAACTGCATTGATGGAAGCTGACGGAGACTTACTGGAACGTCGACATACACTCAATAACCGCATGCAAACAACCATCCTTTACAGCATTATTGCAGGCGTAGCACTGGCGCTAATGATTTTCGGTATTTTGATATTTTCATACCTCAACACGCTCCATTTATTTAATGTCATTTTATCTAGCTCAAATAAGGTTGACCACCTTAACCACCAAGCCTCACATGACCCGCTCACTAATTTATTAAACCGGCGTGGCTTTGAAAACAAGCTACAACACATTCACGATAATGCCATTATAGAAAAACAGAAATATGCCATTTTCTATATGGACTTAGACAACTTTAAAACCGTTAATGACCAATACAGCCATGCAATTGGTGACCAACTTCTCATCACCGTCAGTCAGTTATTCCAAAGTTGTTTAAGAGAACACGATGCATTAGCACGTTTAGGCGGCGATGAATTTACTTTAATCGTGCAAAAATTTAAAGACAAAGACGAGTTGGAAACATTAGCTAATCGACTCATCAACGCATTAAAAAAACCGATTGCTGTTGAAAATGCCATGTTATCAGTAGGCGTCAGTATCGGCGTCGCCATTCACCGCTCAGATGCATTCACTCCCCAAAAACTCATGATGGCCGCCGACAAAGCGATGTATCACGCTAAAAATTCAGGTAAGAACAAAGTGGTGTTTGACCCCTGTTGAAAAAAGTGGACACTTTTTATCGTATAAAATGACGAAAAGAA
>NZ_JAQSDC010000006.1 GCF_029945705.1 Methylotenera sp. | reverse complement strand
CTAGCCACACATAGTCTCAGTTTGCAAAATTATGGTGGATTTTTAGAGATGCCCTGTATAGTTACGCACGGTCTATTTTGTAAAATGTAACTGATTTGTTATATTTCCTAATCACAATCTATTAACAGGCTGTAAATTGGTTGTATTCAGCCAAATATGTAATAAATTTGTAAAAAAATCAATGACCTATATTTGTTTGTTAAAATAATCCTAGTTAAAAATTCGCATCACAATTTTTTGGCTTGTCTTTTTATTAACATTTATCAGGAGATTTAATATGTTTCGTCTAACTATGGGAGCTACCTTAATAGCAGCAGCATTTTTTGCAAATACAGCCATGGCTGATCACGCTAACCTAAAACCGAAGGCATACGACAGTTTAGGTAAATGTGCTAAAGCTGCTTTAGCAAAACACGATGGCACAATCGTAAAGGTTGAGTTTAAGAATGAAGGTAAGTTAGGCGTTTACGAGTTTGATATTGAGTCTGCTGATGGTACGGCATGGGATATTGAATGTGATGCTAAAACAAGTAAAGTGATTGAAATTGAGCAGGAAGTTAAAGCTGACGATGCTAAGTTTAAAGCAATAGCGAAAGTATCTGAAGCTGATGCAAAAGCCACAGCGCTTGCTGCACACGCTGGTACAGTGACTGAAACTGAATATGAGTTAGAGTCTGACGGTAAAGCTTCTTATGAGTTTGATATTAAGGCCGCTGATGGTAAAGAAATCAAAGTTGAAGTTGATGCTGCAACAGGTAAAATTGTTGAAGCGAACGAAGAAGCCTATCAAATTGGTAAAGAGTAATTAATACAATAAGGTCGTTTTAAAATGACTGATTAGAGATTAATGAAGACTGAAAATAAAAAAGGCGCCCGAGGGCGTCTTTTTTATTTTTTACTATATGCAAACCAGCAAAACTAAATCGGGAACCTACCCAGTTTACTGAACACACAACCCTTATAATTATGTAGCAGTAAAAAGTCCTAGTGATAGTACTCCCTGATATTACACTAGCGATAAGCATGCCAACTCTCAATATTGAATGAGTATGTAAGTTAACTGTATGAATATAATGATGTTTTTATATTTCAGCTTATTGTTGGCATAATAAAGTCATTCAAAATATTTGGTTGTCTATAACCAAGTTATGGCTGTTGTAACCAAATTACGGTTGTTTACAGCCAAGTGATTTAATATTCACTATTAAGCGCTTAGTAATTTAGTATGTTGCCTTGAAAAGGCGGATTTTAGGCGTTTAATGCCTAAGTAAATTTCATCGTTATTTAGATTTGCAAAACCTAATCTAATACCTAAAGACTGGCCGCTTATGTGAGAAAGGCTTGCTGTAGAGGTAAAGCTTACTTTCTCTAATGCAGCATCGGCACTGAGCAAATGAATATCAACTACTTGGTTTATATTTAGCCAGATTGCTAAACCATTTTGAGGCTGTTGGAAATCTACAAATCCATTGAGCTCTTTACTTAACAAGCTAGCCATATAGTTGCAACGCTCTTTATAAATTTTTAGAGTGCGTAAGTTATGTTTTTTAATCTCACCTGTGAACAGCAACTCCGCAACCGCTAGCTCTGAAATGGAGTCACCTTGTCGGTCTATTAGCGTGATTTGAGCCGCACATTGTTCAATTACATCTGCAGAAGCCACGATATAACCAATACGGAAGCCTGGCGCTAGTACTTTAGACAGGGAGCCTATATAAATGACATTTTTTGATGGTTGCATGCTGGCTAGCGGCAAGGTATGGCGCGTATAATTGAATTCAAAATCACTATCATCTTCAATAATTAAGAAGTCATAACGCTCAGCAAGCGCTAACAGTTGCTGCCTACGCGCCTGTGACATGCATATTGTGGTAGGAATCTGGTGGTTAGGTGTGACGTATACTGCGCGAATTTTGTGCTGGTGACATAACGCTTCGAGATGGCTGACATCGATGCCTTCTAGGTCATGCGCTACGCTTAGTATATTAGCGCCACAGCTTTTAAAGGCTTCGCGAGCAAGCGTGTTGGTGAGGTGCTCCATCGCAATATAGTCGCCAGTTTTTACAAAAATTCTTGCCGTCAAAAAGATACCCATTTGGCTCCCGCGCACGATGCATATATTCTCAATTCTTGCATGCAGCGCTCTTTCCATATTGAGCATTTGTAGAATAGCCTCACACAGAATCATTGTGCCCTTGGGGTTGCTATAAGCGGACTTACCATTTCTTGCTGAGGTAATCAGGGCATGTCTCATCGCGCGCGCGAGCATTTCAAATGGTATTAATCTAGAGTCTGGTAAGCCTTCGTTAAAATGGATAAATTCATGCGCATGGCGTTTGCCAAGAATAGGTGTGACATCGGTGGGTAATGGATAAACTGTGTGTGGCGGCGTTGCTGATTTTTGACTGCCTGTCATGACCTGGGATGACACGAATGTGCCGCGCTTACTTTCACAGATAAGCCAGCCTTGCGCAATCAGTTCATCATAAGCCTGAATCACGGTTTTGCGATTCACATTGATTTTTTTAGCAAGCTCGCGTGTACCAGGCAAGGCTATGCCAGAAGTGAAGCGCCCATTTTGGATATTTTCAATGATTTTTTGTGTGATTTGCACATAAATAGCCGTGCCTGACTCTCGCTCAATAGTGAGGCTGAGTTCCCATGGTCGTAACATCACCAACTCCAATTCGATCATTCTTTTGACGAGATTGATTTTCTAAGTTGCGTGATTTTATAAACTGACTTTATTAATCAACGACGCAATTTCAACTACTTTAGAAAATTTAGTTTGATGGATACTAGGAGAACCCAAGCATTGAATATTACCAAAATATTCAACTATTGATAAATAAATCATCTGGACCATATCGAATTAAGGTTCTGGATGGCCTATTGCGCGGAGTTTATAGATACAGTTACATCTGTTTACAACTTGAAACAATTCTGATGTCGTGCAAATAATATGTGCGACGTGTTTTTGTTTTAGTATGCTGTCATCCTAGTGCCAGTTCTACGTAAGCAAGTTGAAGTGATTTTCACTTTATTCTTACTATTATCGATGGAGATAACTATGTTTACAAAACAACGCGTATTAGGCTTAGCGATTAGCGCAGCTTTCGCAATGCCACTAGCGGCATTTGCTGCAGCCGACCAAGAAGCAGCAATGAAAGACTCAAACAACTGGGTACACCCACGTGGTCAACACAATAATCAAGCCTACAGCGCTTTAGCACAAGTCAACAAAGGTAACGTTAAAAACCTTAAAATGGCTTGGACATTCGCAACGGGTGTAAACCGCGGCCATGAAGGTTCACCTATAGTGCTTGGTAACATGATGTATGTGCATACAGCATTTCCAAACAATATCTATGCACTTGATTTAAACGACAATCAAAAAATCGTATGGTCATATTTCCCAAAACAAGATCCATCAGTTCAAGCGGTTTTGTGTTGCGATAACGTTAACCGCGGTCTTGGTTATGGCGATGGTAAAATCTATCTGCAACAAAACGATGGCAACTTGGTGGCTTTAGACGCTAAAACTGGCGCTAAAGTATGGTCAGTATTAGTCAACGATCCAAAAGTCGGCGCTACTAATACTAATGCACCGCACGTGATTAAAGATAAAGTGTTAACTGGTTGCTCAGGTGCTGAGTTCGGTGTGCGCTGCTTTATCGCTGCTTACAACATCAAAGATGGTTCATTAGCATGGAAAGCATATTCAACAGGCCCTGATGCTGAAACATTGCATGATAAAAATACTAATAAAGATAACCCACAATACAATGCATTGTCCGTTTACCAAGATGTAAACGGTGGCAATAAAATTGGCGGTTCATTTAAAAAAATCCCAAATGATCAGTTGAAAATTGGTGAGCAAGAGTTAGGCACACGCACATGGTTAAAACCACAAGCAGTTAAAGATGGCTGGCAACATGGTGGTGGCTCTGTATGGGGCTGGTGGCCGTATGATGCACGTACCAACTTAGTTTACTACGGTGCAGGTAACCCTTCAGTTTGGAATCCAGATGTACGCCCAGGCGATAATAAATGGTCTATGACAGTAACGGCGCGTGACCTAGACACTGGTATGGCTAAATGGGCAATGCAAATGACGCCACACGATGAGTGGGATTACGATGGCGTGAATGAAGTCATCTTGTTCGATAAAGGTGATAAAACCTACGCATGGCACCATGATCGTAACGGCTTTGCTTACACTTGGAATGCTGGAACAGGCACATTGATTGCTGCGCAAAAAGTACACCCATTCGTTAACTGGGCAACTGATGTGGACATGAAAACTGGTGTGCCAAATAAGACAGCGAATGCTTCAACTCACCAAGATTACAATGCTAAAGGCGTTTGCCCAGCTGCTTTAGGTACTAAAGACCAACAACCTGCGGCTTACTCACCAAAAACAGGTTTAATGTACACACCACTTAACCACGTATGTATGACATACGAGCCAGTTGAGTCTAAATATGTGGCTGGCCAACCATGGGTTGGTGCTACTTTAACGATGTTTGCTGGTCCAGACGGTGTGATGGGTGGCTTTGCTGCTTATGATCCAATGACTAACAAAAAAGTTTGGTACAACAAGGAGAGATTCTCTGCATGGAGTGGCGCTTTAACAACAGCTTCTGACCTAGTGTTTTACGGTACATTAGACCGTTGGTTAAAAGCGGTTGATGCTAAATCAGGCAAAGACCTTTGGAAATTCCAAGTGGGTTCAGGCGTGATTGGTAACGTATTTACTTACGGTAACAAAGGTAAACAATACGTTGGTGTGCTATCAGGTATCGGTGGCTGGGCTGGCGTTGCGATGAACCTTGGTATGACTAACCCAACAGATGCTTTAGGCGCTGCTGGTGGTTATGCTGAATTAACAAAATACAACGCGGCTCCTGGCGGCGGTGCATTGAATGTGTTTAGCCTATAATTGAGTTGTCAGATTAATTGTAACTAAATACAGGTTAGTTCAAACGTAGTACTAAAAACACCCCGATTCGTCGGGGTGTTTTTTTGTATAAATTATCCAAACTGAAAGCTTTGCACGCACTCAAATATTGGGTTTATTGGAAAAAATCCTTAATTTACCGCCATTCCCGCGCAGGCGGGAATCCAGTCAAATGTCAATTTAGGTCAATGTTATTAAAAGTAGAGATATTGAAAGCTGCCTAGATTCCCGCCTACGCGGGAATGACGAATATTTGATATTGGTTGCCTTGACCCCTGTTGAATAAAGTGGACACTACCACTTCAGACAAGCTCTTCCTGTTT
>NZ_JAQSDC010000005.1 GCF_029945705.1 Methylotenera sp. | reverse complement strand
CTTTTCGTCATTTTATACGATAAAAAGTGTCCACTTTTTTCAACAGGGGTCAAGTCACTATGCATGAATAAAGTGAATAGACCATACTCAGCGATTGCAATCGACAGAATAGAAAAGTCACTCATCATTTCACTGCTATGTCGATGAATGTTTGAATGGAGAAATTAGATGAAAATGTTGCATAATGCCAATAGTTACTCGCGCTAATAAAGTTGAGTAAGCGCCAAATTAACATGCAATTTAATCTACTTGTATTACGTGAGTCGTCTGATAAACATAATTAAACGCGGTGAATTCGAGTAAAGTTTTAATCAGCCATTCTGGCTTAGCTAAAAGATTGGGGTAGGTGACAGCATGAGCCAGACTAAAAAGTATTACGGTAAATATCGCGGCACGGTGGTGAATAATATTGATCCAGCACAGCTTGGGCGGATTATGGCGATGGTACCTGATGTAACTGGCGCTAGTCCAACCGCTTGGGCATTACCATGCATGCCAATTGCGGGTAATCAACATGGTGTTTATGTGCTACCAAACATAGGCGATACGGTTTGGATTGAGTTTGAGCAAGGCGACCGTGAACATCCCATCTGGGTTGGTGGTTTTTGGGGCTCAGCGCTGCAAGTGCCGTCAGCCGCATTAGCGGGAAATGCAGCCAATCCAAATATCGTCATTCAAACGCCATTACAGCAGGGTGTGGTGATCAGTGACATGCCACCATCACCGACCACAGGTGGCGTCATGTTGCACAGTGCAACTGGGGCATCTATCGTAGTCAATGACGCAGGTATTTTTATCTCAAATGGCAAAGGCGCGACCATTCACATGGTTGGTGCTGGCGTTAGCATTAACAATGGTGCGTTAGAGGTTATTTAAAAGGTCAATATGGCAGGTTTCTTAGTCAATGCTGGCGCTCAGGTCTTGTGTTCACATGCAGGGGTCGCCACGCCTACTGCATTAAATCCACGCGTATTGGTGAGTGGTCAAAACACCATATTGATTACCACGCCTTATGCTGTGGCTGGCTGTGCTTTATCTTCGCCACCTGCAAATAGCCCTTGCGTAACAGCGCAGTGGTTAGCAGGCAGTCAAAGAGTCACCTCGAATGGGCAGCCACTAGTCGTGCAAGGTGGTTTGTCAATTTGCGCCCCCACTGGAATGCCCTTGATTATTGCTGCAACACAAACTCGTGTAAGTGCAATCTGAAGGCAATATAAAATAAGCCTGTAAAACAATCTAATTACTCTTAATATTCACCCGTTACTCACTCGTTAAATTTAAAGGCATTAATGAATTCACCTGACTTTCTTGTTCAAGCCACCATATATCTTGCCTCCGCGATTATTCTGGTGCCTTTATTTAAACGGCTAGGCTTAGGCTCTGTACTTGGTTATTTACTTGCTGGCATATTGATAGGGCCTTATGCATTAAAGCTGATTCCAGACCCTGAACAAGTGCTTCACTTTTCCGAGTTTGGCGTGGTGTTAATGCTTTTTCTCGTGGGCTTGGAGTTAGAGTCGCAAAAGGTTTGGGAGTTACGTAAAACGCTGTTTGGCTTAGGCGGTCTGCAAGTCGTGAGTACAGTTGCACTGGTAACATTCGCCACTCATATGATGGGTTTTACATGGTCAATCGCCATTGTGATTGGCATGGGGGTTGCAATGTCATCCACGGCTATTGGCTTGACCTCGTTAACCGAAAAAAAGCAGCTCAGCAGTCCTGGTGGCCAAGCTTCATTTGCCACGCTGCTTTTTCAGGATTTATCAGTCATTCCAATATTTATGATACTGGCACTCATCGCGCCTAACAGCACTAAATCTGGCTTTGATATATGGGCGGTGGCTAAAGCAATCGCTGTTATCTTGGCGATTATCTTTGCTGGTCGCACTGTGTTACGCCCCATTATGCGCGTTGTCGCAAAAACGGGTATTCGAGAAATTTTCGTCGCGTTTTCATTACTCTTAGTCATTGGCGTTTCGCTGGCTATGCAGTCAGTTGGCTTGTCTATGGCGCTAGGTACATTTCTGGCAGGTGTGCTGTTGGCCGACTCGGAGTATCGATACGAACTTAGGCTAGATATTGAGCCTGTTAAAGGCCTACTCTTAGGCTTATTCTTTATTGCGGTAGGTATGTCAGTCGATTTATCGCTACTCGCCAATTCACCATTGCTAATTTTGGGATTAGCCTTGTTGCTAGTGATGACTAAAATGTCCATTTTAATTGGTCTAGCACGGTCATTTAAGTACTCAATGCGAGATGCTTTATTGTTTGGGGTAACACTCTCTCAAATAGGTGAGTTTGCCTTCGTCATATTTGGCGCGGCTTTAACGCAGCAGACTATTCCGCGTGAAACTTACAATATTCTCAATGCAGTCGTGGCGGTATCCATGCTGATTACGCCAATTTTATTGTTAATCTACGATCGATTTTTAACCCTAGATTGCAGCGTGCGCCCCAAAGACGCCATCGAAGAAAATAACGCAGTCATCATTGCTGGCTTCGGTCGCTTCGGGCAAATTGTGGGCAGAGTGCTGCTGGCAAAAGGCATTACCGCAACATTGATAGATAACGACCCGAATCAAGTCGATTTAATGCGTGAATTTGGCTGGCGCTGCTATTACGGCGATGCATCAAGACTAGATTTATTAGAAGAAGCGGGCATTGCTAAAGCCAAACTATTCATTATTTCCGTCAACGACCCAGCAGCCACGCTAAACATGGCTAAGCTTGTAAAAGAGCGCTGGCCACACGTTGCAATAGTAGTGAGAGCCAGAAGCAGAACCGAAGCATTTGACTTGCGCGACTTAGAGTTGCACCCAATACGTGAGACCTTCTACTCATCATTAGAAGCGGCAAGGCAAGCGTTATTAGCCATTGGAGAGACACCAAGCTCAGCCGCTAAAATCATCAAGCACTTTGAGATACACGATTTAGAGCAACTAGAAGCGACTAGAAGTATTAGGCACGACAGAAGCGCAATTTTCACCTTGGCTGAAAAAGGCCGCCAAGATCTCAAAGCGCTTTTTGAGTTAGAGCAACCTAAAGCTGAAAGTAAACTTAGCGGTTCTGACTAAGTTTAATTAGAGCCCTATTTAAAAAACTATATACAACAAGCAGCAAGTATTTAACTGAGTTTGCTAGGTGTAGTTTCACTAATAAGAAGTTAATAAATCGACGATAAAGCCAATCTAATTAATCTGAAGCAGTGAGACAGTAATTAGAAGAGTGATGAAGCATAGGCGTTGCGATAAGAAAAAAGGGTTTAGATTTTTCTAAGCCCTTTTTTTATTCGGCACGCACAAGGTTACAAAATCGGGCGCAGGGAAACTACACTGTATTTTTGAGTTGAATGTCTAGTGAATCAGTTCTGCAAACTGCGGATTTGTTACAGCTTTTTTAATTAGGTCTTGAACTGCTGGCCCAAGTGCCTGAGCAGTTTGGTTGCAAGCTGTAATTGCATCGAACCCACTTTTAAAGTCATAACGGTTATCAAAAGACATTGATTTTCCATTACTTGATTTCAACTCCATTCCTAAGTTCCAGTAGCCATTAGTAAGGCCTGATGAGGAGGAAAACTCTATTCGATTTAGACTGCCCGTAAGAGACACACCCTGATCAGAGTAAACACCAGCAAACTTTAACTCATCATTAAAAGCTTTTTCAACAAACTGTGGAATAGTCATTCCATCAGATGCTTGTATTGGCCCCATAAGCCGACAGTTAGCATCAAAAGTCGCAGGAGCAGATAAAGAAGCTAATTTAATTTTGCTTCCGTCAAATTTTTTTAGCGCTTGATTATTATCTATAGACATTGAATAGCGTGCAGGTGTCATAGTGGAGCACCCTGAAACTAATAAGATAAGCGCTGCAGTAGTAAAGATTTTATTCAAGATTAAGTTCCCTTATTTAGAAGTTGTTTTAATATCGTATTGTTATTTTCTCTTTATATTTATCACACCTCTATAAAAAGCAGAGCTATCGGCACTCCGTTTATGCTGCACGGGGAGCTACAAATACACTTATTAAGAACCTTAACAGCCCTGATGAATATAATCAATATTTTTGAATAAGTTATTGGGCTTAAATTGTTGAATTTAAGAGTTAAAAAATTAAATCTGCTAGTTTTATTTAATAAGACTTAACTCTATTTTAAATGTTTACCGAAAATATCTAAATATTAGATTAATAAGCGCTAATATTTATACTTTTACATCCAATTTTATAGTGGTTAAATACTAACTAACCTAATGTATTGGAATGCAAACCATGAAAACTTCGCAGCAATTGAATTTTAGTAATCGCTATACCTCATTAGCGATAAGCTTACATTGGCTGATGGCTTTGCTCATACTTTCGCTATTTGCAGTTGGTCTTTATATGCATGATTTGCCTTTATCGCCTTGGAAGCTGAAAATCTATTCTTGGCATAAGTGGGCGGGTGTGACGGCATTTTTACTCGTGATGATCAGGCTAGGGTGGAGATTCACGCATCGCCCACCCCCGCTACCCATGAACATATCTAAATCCGCTGAAGTGGCGGCGCATATTGGGCATGGTTTACTTTACTTGTTGATGATTGCCATTCCGCTCACTGGTTGGTTAATGAGTTCGGCAAAAGGCTTTCAAACGGTTTATTTTGGCATTATCCCAATCCCAGACTTGCTGGCTAAAAATAGAGAGATTGGTAACGTGTTAAGAGAGGTACATGAAACCTTGAATTTTGTGCTGATTGCCATTGTAGTTGGGCATGCTGGCGCTGCATTTAAGCACCACTTTTTTGATAAAGACGACGTACTGACGCGTATGTTACCCAAACATAAACATTAATTGATGAAAGAAGATGTGATGAAAAACCAAATTAAGAAACAATTACTGGCTATCTTAATCAGCAGCTTGGCAATGATGTCCTTCGCTGAGGCGGTTGAATATAGCAGTATTCAGCAAGATAAGAGCAGCTTGGCTTTTGTCTATAAACAGATGGGTGTGCCAATAGATGGTAGCTTTAAGAAGTTTTCTGTACAACTTAGCTTTGATTCAGCCAAGCTTGCCACCGCTAAGGCCGCGTTAGATATAGACCTTGCAAGTATTGATGCAGGGTCAGACGATGCTAATGATGAAGTGGTTGGAAAAGACTGGTTTAATACTAAAGCGTTTCCACATGCAAAATTTGAATCTTCTAGCTTTAAATCATTAGGTGCCAATCGCTATGAAGTGACTGGTAAGATGACCATTAAAGGCCGCAGCCAACTGGTGAGTGCGCCTTTTACATTTAATGCTCAAGGATTGGTAGATGGTGCATTTGTTCTAAAGCGCGCTGATTTTGCGATTGGTGAAGGCTCTTGGTCAGACTTTGGAACGGTAGCCAATGAAATTCAAATCAAGTTTCACTTTTTAGCTAAAGCCAAGTAATTTTAATGACTCGTTGGGGCTGAAATTACACACATCTCTTTGAAATTTATTTTTGATACTCATTAAGTATGACCCCTGTTGAAAAAAGTGGACACTTTTTATCGTATAAAATGACGAAAAGA
>NZ_JAQSDC010000004.1 GCF_029945705.1 Methylotenera sp. | reverse complement strand
CCACACATAGTCTCAGTTTGCAAAATTATGGTGGATTTTTAGAGATGCCCTATAGTATTTTTGGGAGGGTGAAGCTGATACAGCTCAATCAGAAATATCTTTGTCCTGCGCATATCGCCTATCCAAAATCCAGCATTCGATAGCAGATCAACCAAGCGAGACGGGTAGTTGAAATCGGCTCGCGGAACTAATACTATTGTCAGCTGGTTTCGAATGTCCTTAAATTTAACGCGCACACTAACTTGACCAGTTTCATTGTCACGCATGTTTGCCTCGTAGCGAATAAATGAGCATATGGCGACTTCCTTTTCACTTTCACTACTGGCCATAAAACATCCATCACGAGTACGCGTGTAGTCACCGCTTGTCATAGTCCATGCAGTTTTTCCACTTTCGACTTTGCGCACGCCAGTTTTTACTATCTCGCTACGTTGAGAATTACCGTTATTAAGGTTAGCTGTACTAGTTGTATTTGCCACGGTATATTTTAGTAGAGAGTCCATTATTTGCCCCCTTCTTTTGAAGTGCTGACCAAGTGTGGTGCAGCACCTTTGTGGATTTTCTCTGAGTCTTTGATTTGGTTAAGATGCTTCCTTAGCTGACCAACATTCCAAGCGGATATACGAGCTCCCATTTTACAAGGTGCGGGCACACGAGATTCTTTTACCCAGCGCCACAATGTGGCTTTGGAGCAGGCTAAAAGGCAAAGCACAACTGGGACACGAACAAATGCACTGTCTGGAAATTGGTCAAAGTGCATTAATGCTATCTGGGCTGGGCTCCATGTAGCCATTAGATTTTCTGCTGTTGGCTTTAAGTAAATAGAACTATCAATTTGATTTTCATAGTTGATATTTAAGTGGTTTGTGTTTAAAGTTTTTTTACGTAATACGGTGTTAATTTTCATATTAAGCCCTAACAAGTAATTTAAAATTGGGTTGATTTTTCCACCCAGTTCTTGCCTCCGAGTACAACGCTAAATTGGCGTTACTATCAGTTGCTTTCATATATACATTGTTGATTCCGTTAAAAGATTAATCAAAAAATTTCATTTAACTATCTGAAATAAAATATAATTGTAAAGATAATAGAAATTTTAATTTAGGGTTTAATTTTGAAAAATGTCGATAAAAATGAATTTAGAGAGAAAAGACAGCTTATTTCTCTACGACGAAAAGTAATTGAGGGGCGGAAACGCTGGGAGAAATTAATTCAACCACATGTTATTTCTATAGAAACTACTAAGGGTAAATCTGAGCGCAGCCCACTAAAAAAACTTTACTTCGTAAACATGGGCGCGTGGTGGGAGCCAATTCAGAAAGAAATGGAAAAAATTGAGCTAAAAATAGCCAGAGCAGATAATAAAGTAGAAAAAGGATCGCGGGGTTTATGGTTACCAACAGTCATAAAAGATGCTAAAAGAGTCACGATAAAACAATATTCTGCCGTATCTGTAAGGAAGTGTTATGACGAAACTGCTGAGGAGTTTGCGAGAAAATCTGGTCATACTCGCACGCTATTAAAAAAATGGCATACGATTGCTTCTCTAACTGGAATAGATTATGCACTAGGCGTGCATAGCTCAACAGAAAAAAAGCATTATCCATTCACAGATTGGGCAGTTTGTTTATGTAAAGATGGCATATTACCAACTTTAAGCAAGTTAGAACATAAACCCGTATTCTCCGAAAAGCGCTTAATATACTCAATTTGCACTTATGGAAATAGTTTACTATTTATAAGAAAGGGCACAAAATCTAGTCAACCGCACTACAACTAAGATCAATTGTGAGTGCTCATATAAATTTACGCACCCACAAATTCAAAATAGTTTTAAATCCACCATAATCAGAAATCGGGGCATTATGGTTAAGTCTTTTTAAATGGTATTACTTTTGTACCATCTCGCATTATGTCTAGCTGATCGCTCCACCATTGCGCAAGCTGTTTGCGTTCACGATCATAGGTAGCTTCGTTGTAAATACCCCTGATTTTGTCTTTATCACCGTGCGATAAAGCAGCTTCAATTACATCATTCCTAAACAACCCGCTTTCATTTGCTTGTGTGCTGAAAAAGTGGCGACAACCATGTGGCACTATGTGATAGTCGGTAAAATTCAATCTAAAGGCTTTGCGTATCGTTGCTTCAGATACAGGCTTTCTAGCAAGTCTTGATGAAAAAGCATATTCGCTATGGCCAGTATAATGCTTCAGCTCTTTTAATACCTCTATTGCTTGCCTAGACAGCATAACAGTATGGGGCTTTGTCATATGCTTACGTGTTTTTGATTGCTCCAGTGGAATTGTCCAAATAGCTTTTTCTAAATCGAAGTCCACCCATTTAGCACATCGTAGCTCACTGGGTCTTTGTGCAAGGTTAATCATGAGGTAAACACACGTTGAAACTTCGAAGCTACCTGCATAATCTGTAAGATTGCGTAATAGTTTGCCGGCATCATTTGCTGACTTTAGTCTAGGAAATTTTTCGCCAACGTGCTTTTTAAGTCTCAGGTCTGTGACTGGTATAGGATTCTCACTAATCATCTTGTCACTTAAAGCAAAATCAAACACCTGCTTAATCCATCCACGTGTTTTTTCCATAATCTCTAGTGCCCCACGTTTTTGCATTACCAGCAAACAATCACGAACCATATGATTATCTATCTTGCAAATAGGGTAACTCCCTAGTTTGCTGTAAACATTAGCATTGAAGGTTTGTGCTATTTTTAAATGAGTAGTTTGCGCTAATGTATGTTTTTTTATATCTAGCCATACTTCAGCTACTGAACGGAATGTAGCATCTGCGTCCTTAATGGCTTGCGCCTTTTCTAACTTAGCTTCAATTACAGGATCAAGATTATCAGCAACCATACGCCGCTTTTCCATTGCTAAACGACGTGCTTCAGCAAGCGTTAAGTCAGGATAGATGCCTAGTTGTAAAAGTTTAGGTTTGCCGTTTAGAGTAGTACGTAGTTGAAAATATTTGCTACCGTTAGGATGTACCAGTAAAAATAAGCCATTGCCATCTCTTACGGTGTATTGCTTATCCTTTGGCTTTGCGGCACGAATAGTAAGGTCGTCTAGTATTTGATTAGATAGCTTTTTTGCCATAATGTATAAAAACGTATAAAAAATTTATGAGTTATGTTTTTATACATATTTTTATACGTTTTGTAAAGAGACTGTATAAGACAACATGCTACTGCGTAATACAGTATTTAGTGCTAACTTATTGTATTTACAGGGATATTGAAGCTATTTGAGACCACTTGAAACTATCTTCTGGTGCCGACGGAGAGACTCGAACTCTCACGACTATTAGTCACAACCACCTCAAGGTTGCGTGTCTACCAATTCCACCACGACGGCATCTTTCTGAGACTAAACTCAGAAAATTTAATTACTTTGGTATATCTTGTGCCGGTGCTGCTGGCGGCGTAATGGCATCGATTTTTGCTGCTGGCGTAGTCGTATTCACTATGGCATTTTTCTCTGCCATCGCTTTAACCACGCTTCCGCTGCCTTCTTTATGGCTAGACATATAGGCTAGCGTTAAGCTTGTAGTGAAGAATATCAACACAAAAACTGCAGTTGCGCGGCTCATGAAGTTAGCTGAGCCAGACACACCAAATAAACTGCCAGATGCGCCGCTACCAAATGAAGCGCCCATATCTGCACCTTTGCCATGCTGCAAAAGAACCAAAGCAATGACGCCTAGCGCTGCAATCACATGAATTACTAATACTAATTTTTCCATTTTCCACCTAATGCTATCTAATTTTTACAACTAACGCAGAACTTACGCCGCTATAATTTGTTACGCTTTTTCAGGCTGTAACGCGACATATCCGTTCAAATTCTTGTGCATTTAATGAGCACTTGCCGACTAGACCACCATCGATATCTTGCATAACAAATAATTGTACCGCATTTTGCGGGTTTACGCTGCCCCCATAGAGGATTTTCATGCTTGCTGCAGCCGCTTTATCTAGCATTGCAACTTTACCGCGGATAAATTCGTGCATGCTTTGCGCTTGTTCTGAGCTTGCGGCCAAACCCGTACCAATTGCCCAAATCGGTTCATATGAAACTACTGATTTAGCAAACACAGCTGCACCATATGTATTAATAATAGTATCTAATTGCTTGCCAACCACCATTTGCATAACGCCGGCTTCGCGTTCAATCAAGGTTTCACCTACACATAAAATTGGCGTTAATCCATGTGCTTGCGCTTGCACGAATTTAGTGGCTATATTTTCATCTGATTCACAATAGGCGGTCGCACGTTCTGAGTGGCCAATAATGACATAACCTGCACCAAAGTCTTTAATCATCGCGGCGCTCACTTCACCAGTATGCGCACCAACCGCATCTTTACTAAGGTTCTGAGCACCCCAAGAGATATTGGTATTTTGCAACATGGATTGTGCTTGTGCTAGATAAGGGTATGGCACACAAACAACAACATCGGTATTTTTGAGGGATGATAACTGATTAATATAAGCTTGAAATAACAGCTTATTTTCAGCTAGATTGCCATGCATTTTCCAATTGGCAACGACTAATTTTTTACCCATGCTAACCTTAGTTGATATTTATAGGCATAATTTTACATTTTTAATTGCTTATAGTCATCGCTTAACTAGACAATAAGCATACTAGGTGAGGCGTGAGCTTAAGTGATTAATGATATTGCGTGCCTCAATAGCAACTTCTGATGCAGCAAGCCCTGCAGGGCCTATACCTTTTGCCACTAAAGCATCAGCTGCCGCACCGTGTATAAAAACACCAAGATTGGCTGCATCTAAACCACTTAAACCTTGCGCTAAAAAACTACCAATAATGCCACTAAGCACATCACCCGTGCCCCCACTAGCGAGCCCAACATTGCCTGTAGTATTAATAAAATAACGGCCATCGACATGCGCTACCAAGGTGCTAGCGCCTTTAAGAACGCAAGTTACATGTAAATCTTGAGCTAACTTAAGTGCGCTATCAGCTCTGCTTTGCTGAATCTCTTCACTAGTCCGCCCGATTAATCTAGCGGCCTCTCCAGCGTGTGGCGTAATAACCGTTTCTGACCGACGATTTTTGCAAATTGCCGCCAAATGTGGATGCTTAGCAATTAAATTCAGTGCATCTGCATCAATCAACATCACTACATTTTGACTCAACCAAAACTCCAACAGCTCGATCGCTGTATGTGATTGACCAAGCCCTGGGCCAATTACAACACAATTTAATTGTGCTAAGTTGGTTAAATCAGTAGGTTTGCGAAACATGATTTCTGCATGCAACATATCAACACTAGGTGCGTTGGTGGATAAACAAGCCGCATAAACACGCCCCGCACCGCTCAACATGGCGGCTCTGGCTGACAACAATACAGCCCCTATCATGCTGGCATCACCACCAACAATTGCTAGACTGCCGAACGTGCCTTTATGTGCGTCAGCATTACGTCGCGGCAAAGTGTTAACCAACATACTTTGCACTAGCAAATGAGAGTTAACTTGTTCAGTTTTGATGATAGCCATCCTTAATATTTGAGCCTAGTGATTACTTAAGTTTCATTCATTACATAACGCAGATTCAATTGCACTTTTTGCGACCCGTTATAGCTATTGGTTTGTAACTGATAGGCAGTTTGAATTTCATCTGGTAAGAATTCAGCGTGATTAAAGTAAATAGCATCGATGATACTTGCATCTTTTTTCAGGCTAAGTTTAAGGTGTTTCTCACCCAACAAACGCTGATTCAACACTTCAAATTCATCATAAAATAATGGCGGTGCAAAGCCCTGCCCCCACACTTGATTTTCTAATGCATGCGCAGTGGCGAAAGTCATCTCATTTTTACTTAAACTACCATCTACTTCAAGCACGGATTCCAAATCGGCTTCTGTAATCAAGCTTCTTACTACAACCTCAAAGCTTTGATTGAACAATTCAAAATCAACCTGCTTAATGGTAAGACCGGCAGCCATGGCGTGCCCACCAAACTTTAAAATTAAATCTGGCTGATGCTTACTGAGCAAATCAAGGGCATCGCGTAAATGCAAACTAGCAATAGAACGGCCTGATCCTTTAAGCAGACCATCGCCAGCACTTGCAAAAGCAATCACTGGGCGGTGGTAGCGCTCTTTAATTCGCGAGGCTAGAATGCCTATGACACCTTGATGCCAGTCTTCTTGATAAATGCTAATGGCAAATTGGTTATCGATATTAATCTCATCCAACGACAAGCTGGCGCCGTCTTGCATGTCGGCCTCTATGCTGCGACGCTGCACGTTTAAATCTTGCAAACGTTGGGCGATGGTAGTGGCTTCAAGTTCAGATTCAGCAAGCAAACATTGTATGCCTAAGGTCATGTCGTCTAGCCTGCCAGCGGCATTCAGCCGTGGGCCGACATAAAAGCCCAAATCCTGTGCATTCGTATTTTGCGGCTGACGACCTGCTACTCTTAATAACGCCAATATGCCTTGCGAACAAGCACCTGCGCGAATTCTGCGCAAACCTTGTTCGACTAGGATACGATTATTATCATCAAGTTTAACCAAATCTGCCACCGTACCTAATGCGACTAAATCAAGCAACTCCGTTAAATTTGGCTCTGGTTTTTCTGCAAAAAGACCACGTTCCCGCATTTCCGCACGCAAACCGAGTAAGCAATAAAACATGACACCTACACCCGCTAGATTCTTACTTGGGAAACTACAACCATGTTGATTAGGGTTAATAATACAAGCTGCTTCTGGCGTGACTTGACCTGGCAAATGGTGATCGGTAATCAGCACCTGTATGCCTAGCGCATTCGCTGCTGCGACACCGTCTACGCTGGCAATGCCATTATCGACAGTAATAATCACATCTGGGTTTTGTGTGGCGGCAAGCGCTACAATTTCCGGCGTTAAGCCGTAGCCGAACTCAAAGCGATTCGGCACTAAAAAACTTACCGTCGCACCAAAGGCTTTTAATCCTTTCACGGCAACCGCTGTGGCTGTTGCGCCGTCTGCATCGTAATCACCAATCACCAATAATTTTTTATTGGCTTGAATCGCGTCAGCTAATAGTTTTGCCATAGCGACATTATTTGTCAATGTGTTGGGAGGTAATAGATTGCTTAAATTAATGCTAAGTTGATTGGCATCGCTAATGCCCCGCGCAGCCAATAGTCGCGCCATTAGCGATGAGGCACCTGACGCTTGCAGCGTTTGCGCCGCTTGAGGTGGAATATTGCGTTGTACAATTTTGGTCATTTAAATTCGATTATTTATCAATTCAATTACTTAGGTAAGCTTATTCGAGATATTGCATAATAGGTTTTGCTTTTCGCCAAAACTTATAAACATCTAAGGGCTTGATCACAACGACTAAGCATTTTTCATAAAAACCTAAATTCAAAGTGAGTTGCTCAATCTGCTTACTCTTAAATGCGGTAAAAAGCGGTGCGAACCAAGTCTCATCAAAGTAATTAGTGTTAGATTGGCTTGTTTGAGAGTGATTGCTTTGTGGCAGTGCTAGCCGCACATGCTGTGCCGTACTCTGTAAAATTTCATCTAAATTAATAGGTACGGGTTGGTAAGCTATTTTTGCCCAGGTTGCTAAGCCTTGGTTTAAAACATCATTCGCAAACATTAGCTCCACATTATGCTGTAAGGCTTTAAATGTAGGCATGACACCACCACCAGACAGCCAAACACTATTCACCACAAGCTCACCACTAGATTCACGCGCTTCATTTGTTGGATGATCATGCAGCAGCATTTGCACTTCATTAAGTATAGATTTCCATTTTGCAGCATCTACTCCTTGCGGCATGAAATGATGCACGTTTTTATCCATTGCAACGCTGGGCAAGGTGGTTGTAATCTGTGCAGCTTTATCCGCACGTAAATACCATGCGCCTGATTTTCCAATGCAGAATAGCAAGCCATCTTGAGCAAAATGCGTATTCAAACTAGCAACCATCAGCACAGCATGCGCTGGTTTTACATATAACGGCGCTGGCTCACTTAGACTAAAACAATCTCGTTGCATAACAAAATGTACAGGATCAGCTCGCAACCAATAACTATCACCTATAACTAAACCATCCGCAGCAGCGCTAATAGCAGCAATAGGCCAATCGCCCTCTTCATTTAGTCCAAGCTGTTGACATGTTAATGCTTCTAGCGGCACACCTACCTGTGCAACGCAAGCTTTAGACAGCAAGCGCGCTAATGCACTAGCACTTTGCAAGCTGGCTAACTCATGATTTAAAACGCAATCTACCGTTAATTTCACACAAAACTCATATCAATAATATCTACAAGATAGATTTTACTTGCAAGCACCTTTGGATGGGAGATTTAGCATGGGAGATTTCCAAAAATAAAAACCCAGCAGTCTTTTTGGGACTACTGGGTTTAACAATCGCCTAGCTTTATGGGCTAGGCTAATAAACTGCTATATTTTTACAAGCTATAAACTGAGGCTTAATAGTAACGGCCATCACCTCGGTCGTCATCATGCCTATCCCAACCGCGGCGACCGTGATCACGACGGTCATGATCACCATCCCAACCTCTATTGTTATAAGTAGCAGCTTCCACATAAGTCACTTGCGAAACGACACGACTACGCGGCTCTATTGCTACATTCACATCAATATAGCGACCAGGCTGTTCATTCGTCACGGTACTATAAGTTCTACCGTTGTATTCATAGTTCACTAAATAGCCCGTAGTCACACTTTGCCAATTATCAACTTGGTAGCAAGCTTGTACTGGCACACTACGCGTACCACCGTAACCACGTTGATTATTGGCAATACTATTACCTGCAATAGCACCTACACCGGCACCCACCGCAGCAGCTGCAACACGGCCATTACCACGACCCACTGTATTTCCTAGCAAACCACCCGCAATACCACCGATAATGGCACCAGCCACAGAGTTATTACCACCATTACTGTAGCTTTGTTGCTGATATTCTGTACGACATTCTTGGCGCGGCACATTCACACGCTCCACTTGAGGTGTTGATGAAAGCACGCGGGCTGTATCAGTATATTGATCAGCCGCCATTGCTGGCACTGCAAATACTGCAGTCAATAAAGCTGGCACCAACATTTTAACTCGCACGTTTTTTACAAAACTCATTTTATTTCTCCTTTTGTCTAACTTACTTTTATGACTTAAGTTAAGTAGCTAGAACTTAGTTACGCCTAATTAGCGCGATGGATTGAATTTAAAATATAAACTTTTCACACTCAATCTCTGCGAATTACTTTGCAGATGGTGAGTTAACGCGGCTATTTTCAGTTTGGACTACAAACAATTGTTACGAATTTGTAACTAATGATTTTCATTAGAGAAACTAAAAGACCAAACAATAGTCTCATTAATACTTATTTATCGTTGTGTGACGTGAGTTACAAAGTATTAGCAATGAAGCGTGAATAATGCAAATAACTGCTTAACCATAAAGCAGAACATTGGAGAACTATCATGAATATATTCAAGCAATTAACTATAGTCATCTGCCTATCACTAAGCAGCTACTCATACGCCGCCGAGTTTAATAATCAATGTACCAATGGCTTATCACAAGGCATATCATTTACAACTAACTGTGAAATAAAAGAAATGTATAACGGCAAAACTTATTGCTTTAGTAGCGAGTCTGCAAAAGCCGCATTTTTAGCAAATCCACAAGCAGTCATTAATAAAGCCAGTGCCTTTTATGCCAAAAATGCAGATAAGACCGTTGTAGATAAGACAGCTAAAGATGTTGAGCCTGAGCGTGAAAAAATCAGCCAAGCTGATGCACTTAAACAAATCAATAGCCAAACATGTGACTTAAGCAACAAAGACGCAGGCTATTTAGAGTTCGACAAAATGGATTTACGTCATTGCAAAATGGTCAATACCAGCTTTTTTGGCGCTTATTTACGTGGCGCAAATTTAAGTGGTGCAAATATGCAAAAAAGCTATTTAAACCTTGCCAGACTTGAAGATGCCAACTTAGGCGGCGCTGATTTAACTGACGCGACTATCTTTCAGGCAATCTTCGATAAGACTAATTTTCAAGGTGCCAACCTCACCAATGCACGCATGATAGGTACGCTAGGCAATGTCAATATGAGCGATGCAACCGTCATCAGAGGTCGCTTTGGTTTAGATATTGGTAACCAACCGATGGGCGCAATGCGCTTTGATGCGATTGGCGGAAAGTTTGCCCATACTAATTTTGAAGGTGCAGACATCAATCGCTCTAATTTTAGATTTGCCGATTTTAGAGGCGCGAATTTACGCAATACCGACTTATTCCGAGCAGATTTCAGCAAAGCAGATTTAACAGGTGCCGATATTACGGGTGCAAAATTTGGCGAAGCAATATTAGACGGTACTATTATGACCAATGTGAAAGGTTTAGAGGCCATTAAGGGCTACGAAGAATCAAAAGGCAAATGTGTAGACTGCACCATTGCTGCTGTTCAACCAGAATCTAAGGCTGATGCGCTACAGAAAGTAAGTGCTATTGATATGATGAACGCAGAAAACCCAGCGATGAAAGTATGTAATATTCGTGGTGCAAGGTTTTAAACACGCCAGCTTAAACTCAACAGGCAGTGGCATTCAACTTCCTCTGCCTGTTAAGCTCTTTTTAAGCTGAAGTTAACGCCACTCTAATTTCTACAAGGCTAATTGGGTTATAGAAATCACCATTTTCATAAATGACTCTTAACTCTCCTAATGTTTCCTGTTCAGAAGATTGACGGTCATATAAGATGTATTCACCATCTTGATACTCCACGCGTAATAAACCTTTAGCAGATTTTTTAGTGCCACTGTCCGTGATTGGATTTTTGACAATTTCAACGGGTTTACCAGCCACTACGCCATAAGTGGCCTTCATGGCAAAGCCCAAAGTATCGCGGGTTAAATATTGGTAAGTGTATGAACCAATACCAAACACCACATTATCTGAAGCAAAACCTTTGGCTTTTAATCTGCGTAAAATGTCATCTGCCCGTTGTGGCGTAATTGAATCTCCGTAAATTAATCCAACATGTTGATTCAAGGTTTTGTACCCTTTTTCGTTGATCGTGCCTCCAAAAATATTCCATAACACTTCTACTGCACCTAATTCAGCTGGTGTTGGATTTTCAGATAGTAAGTTTTCGCTACCACAGATAATCTCTACTGGGTCGCCACTATCGGGGCGAAATACCACCTTAGCGAAACCCATAGAATCAGGCTGCCTGTTTAAAATCGTATCTTTTAACTCACTCGCATAAACTGAGATAACTTTCCAGAAATCCCAAGAGTCAGACACCACAGATACAATGCCAGTTGGGTATAAATCTTCAATCAACCTGCGTATCGTTTCTTTCTCGTCTGTTTCACCGTTAATACACATCACACTGTGTTCAGATGCTGGTACTGAAGCTGCAACAAAGGTGTTCTTAGCATCATAGAAATACTCTAAATAATCTACCGCACTCAATGTATCTGTACCTTTAAACGAGGTTAAGTGGCCCGCTCCAGCTTTGGCAGAATCAACAGAGCCTGACATTCCTCGCATAGAAAAGTCATGACCTTGAAAGTCGATAAAGTCTTTATTGCCGCCTGTTTCATCAGCATAACTAGTGATGATTTTTCTGTAAATATCGGCTATGGTTGCCGTGGTGGTTGGCTTCCAAGACTCCGCAGATAAGTAAGATTCTAAATAATTTGTCAACCAGTAAAATTCAGGCTTGGTGTTAATAATAGTGAAAACAGGCACGCCAATATTTACACGCGAACCTTCTTTTAATGCTTTAATTTTAATCGGCAAAAAGCCTAATTTGTGTAACGCTGCAATTGAAGTAATATCCACAGGATAATCCCCTGTAAATGGTGCGGTTCTGGTTTTAAAGTCTGCCAACACCTCTTCAATTGGTGTATCAAAGAAGCCCTCTTTCCACTCTTCGTGCATTTGCTTAACTACACCTTGAATCCCAAAAAACACGATTTTATTGGTTTTATATTGCTCTGGTATGTTCAAGTGCGTATTGCTACGTGGCGTAAAATTTGAGTAAATAAACTCAGTACCTTCTGGGTACATACGCGCATGGGCTAATTTATAGCTATCTGTTGTTGTGATTGGTTTTGTTTTAAATGTCATTTTCATTCTCCATTTCTATTAACGCGTATCCTGATATGTTTTTGATTAAACTTTGTGTGGTAAAAAACTCTGCAATTCCAGCATTAATCATATTTTCGTAACCTTTACTAAAAATTCCGTGGGTCACGTATAAAGCAATTTCGCAGTGATACTTTTCATGTAAAAACAATGCTGCATGATTAAAAGTGGCTCCACCATCGCAAATGTCATCAATGATCAACATTCTGTAGTGCTTTTCTTTTTGATTATCACTTAATACTGACGATGTCTTTTGCGCATCCAATGTCAACGATTTAATAGCGCCAGTGGCTTGGTCACGCACTTTATCCAACACCAATACCTCAAAATCATTTTGCTCAATTTGGTTTTGGTAACGCTCATAAGCGCCTTCATCTGGAAAAACCAAAACATCAGGTTTAAATTCTAATATCGCTTTGTTGATATAGGGTTGAGCTGAATATGACTTAACTGCAGCATGTTCGCTATGTGCATCCAAAGTTGTCAACTTGCCAACCTTATCAAGCAATAAGCTTCTTAAAAATACAGCCTTAGCGAATGTTGTGGTGTTTGAAACACTTTTGTCTTGTCGCGCATACGGCAAATAAGGCATATATAACTCATCAATGGCAATTTCAGCAGAATCTAGAAGCGCGATTAATTGGTTCACCCAAATTAGCTCAGCCTCTTGCTCAAAACTCCAAACAATCTTTACCGAACCATTTTTATAAACATCTAAATCTAACTTCCACACTTGGCTTGTGCCATCAGGGAATATAGTAGGCGTTACTTTTTGCACACTTATTTTATTAATGTCATTTTTATTAACAATACTGATCATTTTATTATTCCTCACTCGTCACTTCACATCATACATAACTACTTAACACCTACTTAGTTGTTATGTACAACTAAGTTAGTTGCACTATACAACTAAGCAATTTACAATGTCAACACTAAATGAATAAAAAATAATCAAACATGTCGACAAAAGCCAGTAAATTAAACTTCGAGAAACCACTCACCACGGTAGATATAGTGGTATTTAGCCTGCTTGAAAATAAGCTAAATGTATTGTTAATTAAGCGAAATGAAGATGAAAGTGAACCCTATCCAAACCAATGGGCGCTCGTGGGTGGCTTTGTAGATGTGATGAAAGATGAAAATTTAGAAGCAACCGCAAGGCGTAAACTATTGGAAAAAACTGGCGTAAAAACCGCCTATCTGGAACAACTAGCTAGTTGGGGAAACTCAAATAGAGATCCGCGCGGCTGGTCTACCACGCATGTCTATTTTTCCACACTGGCTATTAATGACATTCAAACACCAAGTAGTGGTGCCAATGCCAGCGATGCGCAATGGTTTGATGTGATAGATAATGGTGTGGCGACTACACTAGCCTTCGACCATGCCAACATACTCGCAACGGCTATACATAGGCTACGCAGCAAAGTGGAATACACTTCACTGCCTGCATTTTTAATGCCAGAATTTTTCACGCTGAAAGAATTACAAAACGCCTACGAGGCAGTGTTAGCTAGGCCGCTAGAAAAAAGTTCATTTCGCACGCGCATGCTATCAACAGACTTACTAGAAGCGACGCCAAACTACAAAGAAGCTGCCAACCGCCCTGCCCAACTCTATCGCCTAAAATCTAAAATAGACCCTGTATTTTTTCAGCGTACATTTAATCCAATCAAATGAATGACTCAACCCTTAAACTGATTAAATGCAAATGAATGCGCCATGGCTTAAATATATTACACTTACGTCATGGCGAATAATCAACTTAAGATAAGAATTGCAAACGACAGCTCGGTGGTTATGGGTCCAGGTAAAGCTGAGTTACTGGAAACCATCGACGCTTGTGGCTCTATCTCATCCGCAGCCAAACAAATGCATATGTCGTATCGCAGAGCTTGGGAACTGGTCGATGTCATGAATAAGTCTTTTAATCAGCCTCTAGTCAATAGCTCACCTGGTGGACATCATGGTGGGGGCGCTCAACTGACTGATTTCGGTCGATTTATCCTCAAAAATTATCGAGATCTTATTATTAAGGCGCATACCGCAGTCGAAGTCGAGCTGAACCACATCCTCAATAATCTAAAAAAATCAGACGAAATATAAACCTAAGTTGATTTTGCATAATGAAAATTATGCTGGCAATCGCTATTCCTGTTTGAATATAGCGATAGTTATGATTAAATGGAAATAGCGAGTCAATAAGCTTAAAAATCACCAAACATTAATAAAAATAAATTAAATAAAAAAACAACTTAACTATAGAAAAAACTAAGGGGTAACTATGCGGACCAACCATCACCTTTCAAAATCACTGCTTGTTTTAGCCATCACAACTGCCTTTCCGACCACATTGTTTGCACAAGATGATGATGCCGCATCCCGTATTAAGAGTTTAGAACTAAAAGTTCAACAGTTAATTGATCAACGTGCCGAGCAAGATAAGCAAATAGACGTATTAACCAAAGAGCTAGTTGGCATTAGTAACCAAGTTAGCCAATCAAAAATAGTCAAGTCTGAAGAAAAAGGTAGTAGCAAAGGCAATCCAGTTTATGCAAACTTCAAAGAAGGCATTAAGTTTGAGGATGGCACAGGAAACTGGAACTTACAGTTTAACGGGCGAGTTGAGGCTGATTACCGCGCATTCAGTGGCGATGACGGCAATCCTGATACATGGAGCATTCGTCGCGCGCGATTTAATACACAATTAGGCTTATTTCAAAACTACCTAATGCGCTTAGAGATTGACCACTCAGCCGCCAGCACACGTCTTGTGAATGCCTATGTAGAAGCCAATTGGTGGCCACAAGCTAAATTTCGTGTTGGGCAGTTTAAAACTTTCAAAAGCTTAGAGAATTCCACAACCGACACTTACTCAGATTTTCTAGAACGCTCGCTGGCTTACAACACCTATGGAGATGATATTTACGAGCGAGGTGCTATGGTCTATGGCACACCGTTTAAAGGCAGCACGTATGCTTTCGCTGTGACTAATGGCACAGGTCAAGGCAATGATGAAGCACTTGGAACAAATCAGAGTAAAGATGGTAAAGATGTAACCCTGCGCGCCACAATAAACCCAGCCCAGTGGGCTGGGTGGAGTCAATCTGTCACGCATTTAGGCGGCTGGTACAACCATGGTATTCAGGCAACAGCCAGTGCATCTGCAAGCCAAACTGAAGCGCGTGGTGTTAACTTTTTTGCACCAGCAACATTTACTGGTGATAGTGTAGAAAGAACACGTTATGGCATTGAAACAGCTTTAGCACATGGTCCAGTAAAGCTTCAAGGGGAATATGATGTTTCTAACTATGAAGGAACGTCAGCAGCCACAACGGGCACAGGAGCTTCGGCTGCGAGAGCATATGATAAAGATATAAAAGCTTGGTACGCAGAAGCGATGTGGTTAGTCACAGGTGAGAACTACGCTGATAGCTATAAAGATGGACAGTTTGGTCGTATTTTACCAAAAAGTAATTTTGAGCTAAATAAAAATGGTTGGGGAGCTTTAGAACTTGGTCTAAGGTATAGCAAATTTGATGCAAGTGACTTTGCTGTTGATAGCAATGGAGTCTGTTCTAACGCGACTACAGTTCGCAACTTAGGTGATGGTACGATTACTCCAGTTGGTACATGTTCAGGTGGAACATTCAAAAATGCTGGCGGCATTGTGCTGGGTAGCAACGAAGCCGACGCTTGGACGCTTGGCGCCAAATGGATACTTAACCCATACATACGCATTATGATGAATTATGTGCATACTAAGTTTGATACGGACATCAACGTGAATGGCAAGCTAAGTGACAAAGAAGATGCCTTAACGATGCGCGCTCAGTTAGATTTCTAAGTGAACTCTACATCAAAAATTATCACTCAAAAATTAATAGGTAAAAATCATGATTAAAAATAATGATATCAAGCTGATATTCAGCGTGATGTTGATGTTGATTAGCTCAGTATCGAATGCTCAGGATAAAGTAACAATATTTGCTGCGGCGAGCTTAACCAACGCCATCACTGACATTGCTGCTCAATATGAAAAAGAACAAGCTGTGCAAATTCAAACATCATTTGCCTCCTCTTCTACACTAGCGAAGCAAATTGAAAAAGGCGCACCTGCGGATATATTCATCTCAGCAGATACTAAGTGGATGAGTTATCTGCAAGATAAAACCTTGCTTAAAGTAGATAGCAGAGTGAACTTACTAGGCAATCAATTAGTGCTGATTGCCCCAAAAAATAAAGCTTTTAAAGTAGATATGGACAAAAACTTTAATATCGCAGGCGCCTTTAGCGGCAAGTTATGTACAGGAGAATTAGATTCTGTGCCCGCTGGCATCTACGCTAAGCAATCATTAAAAAGTCTTAATTGGTGGGATTCAGTTAAGTTACGCATTGTTGGTACACAAGATGTGCGGGCAGCGCTAATATTTGTTGAACGCGGCGAGTGTGATGCAGGCATTGTCTATGCAACGGATGCCAAAGTCTCAAACAAGGTTGAAGTAATCTCTACTTTTCCTGATGCGAGCCACGACTTAATTGTGTATCCTTTGGCGTTGGTAAAAAATGCAAGTCCTACAGCTGCAGGCTTTTATGATTATTTGAAATCTGAGAAAGCCAAAGTAATCTTTATCAAATACGGCTTTACCACCAATCTTCCTTAAATATTTTATGACACTATGCTAGATATATTACGATTCACACCATCTGAAATAAGCATATTAGCGTTATCTTTAAAAATAGCGCTGTTTTGTGTTGTGTTGATTTTAGTGCCCGCAGTTTTAGTCGCTTGGGTGTTGGCGAGAAAATCATTCTTTGGTAAGTCATTGCTCGATAGCTTGGTGCATCTACCTTTAGTGCTGCCGCCAGTAGTGCCTGGATTTTTGCTTTTACTTTTATTAGGTAACCAAGGCTTAATCGGTAAATATTTGCACAATATTTTTGGTTTTAGCTTAGCCTTCACATGGATAGGTGCGGTAGTTGCCTCTGCGGTGATGGCATTCCCACTGATGGTACGTTCAGCGCGATTAGCAATTTCGCAAGTAGATAAAGGTTTGGAGATTGCAGCACAATCATTAGGCGCGCATCCACTAAAAGTATTCTTCACCATCACCTTGCCACTTTCAATGCCCGGCATTATTACAGGCTTGATTTTAGCGTTTAGTCGCAGCTTAGGTGAGTTTGGTGCAACCATCACTTTTGTTGGCAATATTGAGAATGAAACACGCACACTACCATTAGCAATTTATACCTATACGCAGATTCCTGATGGTGACTTACCTGCGTTACGGTTGGTCATATTAAGCATGGCACTAGCGCTGGGCGCATTGATGATTAGCGATAGACTAGAACGTAAAGCCAATCAGAGTATTGGTCGTCATCATGATTGAAATTCAAGCACGCCTTAAACGCAAACACTTTGAATTAGATGCCTCACTGCAATTAAACCAGCGTGTTACGGCAATATTCGGCCCTTCTGGCGCGGGTAAAAGCACTTTACTCAGTATCATTGCTGGCATCACGCAACCTGACAGTGGCCGCATTGTAATTGATGGTGAATGCTTACTTGACAGCCAAGCACGTATCAACAAACCTATACATCAACGTAAAATTGGCTTGGTTTTTCAAGATGGGCGGCTGTTTCCGCACCTGACTGTCGAGCGGAATTTAAGCTATGCCTTAAACTTCACCCCAGTACAAAATCAGCAATTCCAACTCAAGCAAATAGTCGAATTACTAGAAATTGGACATTTGTTAAAGCAACGTCCACATCAGCTCTCTGGTGGTGAAAAACAACGTGTAGCCTTGGGTCGTGCCCTACTCAGCTCACCAAGATTATTAATGCTCGATGAGCCATTAGCCTCTTTGGATGACAGACTTAAAAGCCAAATACTGCCGTTCTTAAAATTAGTATCAGATGAAATTAACATCCCAATGATTTACATTAGCCACTCCAAAGAGGAAATAATGCAAATCACCGACAACTTGGTTGATATTCAATTTGGCAAAGTTAATTGTCAGCTTTAAATTACAAACCAACTTAGTCATCCCCATCGCCCTCCACCACTAAATCTGGAATGTGGTTAAAGGCGATGCGCATAGGTGCATCTTTTAAGGCATCGTGCGCACCACCAAAATAGACGGTATTTTTACCGAACTTTAGATTCAGCGTATCAATCGCCTTATTGAGTTTTTTTTCATTTTCTAATGGCTCAATCTGAAACAAATCACGCGCAACTTCATCTGCGGTGACTAAGCCAGAAAAAGACACGCCAACTGCATAAGGCTCATTGTTAGTTTGAGGATAATGTAGCAAAAATGCTTCTAGCGCTTCAATCAGTCGCAAAGTGTTATCAGTGGGTGAAATCGCGCTTTCTAGACCCCAGCTTGGTTGATTGCGAAACTTCACTTTCACACTGATTCTTGAGGCCAGTAAATCATAGCTACGCATTCGCATACAGGCTTTTTGTAACAATCGGTGCAACACGGCTTTAACGCCTGCTGCGTTACGTTGTTCGGGTGGCATGACGTGCGAATGACCTAAACTACTACGCGCATTTTTTACGTAATGAGGTTCTAAGCCGCGCAGTTTGTCATACATGCGCTCACCTTCTACACTGCCCCATGCAGATTGAAGTTGTTGGCGATTAGCCGCATATAACTGTTCCACCGTGGTAATTTTGAAACGATTTAAACGTACCTCCATTTGTTTGCCTATGCCATTTAAAGCACGTAACTTAAGACCATACAAACGCTGTGGCAGCTCATGCTGTTCAATCAACACACAGCCATCAGGCTTTTGCATATTCGAGGCAGTTTTCGCTAAAAAGGTATTGGGCGCAATGCCAATTGAGCAGCGGATATAATCAAACTGTTTAGCTAAGGCACGCTTAATTTTGGCCGCAAGTTTTAGCGCGTTTTCGGGAACCTGCTGACTACCCGTGAGCTTGCAAACCATTTCATCTATCGAAAGTACCTTTTCAACATGCGTACAACTTTCTACAATCTCGATCAGCTTATGGTGAAACGTCACATATACGGCGGGTCGCGCCTCAACAAAAATCATTTCAGGACACAGCTTCCGCGCCTCTTTTACCAAAGTACCTGTTTTAATACCAAACGCTTTAGCTTCATAACTCGCCGCGATACAGCAAGTGGTTTCCGCCATCACAGCTAACACGCCGATAGGCTTGCCTCGCAGTTCAGGCACAAGCTGCTGCTCTACCGAAGCAAAGTAGGAATTAAAATCGACATATAACGCGTTTAAGGACATGGTTTATTAAACATAATAATCATCGCAAAATGATACGCTGATTTATTAACGCTTAAAAACTAGTATTAAAAAAACGGGAGCCTAAGCTCCCATTTTTTAATACAAACTCAATTTAAGCTTGTTTATTTTTACGACGAGCGAATGCGCCCATTATTCCCAATCCAACCAAAAGCATGGCGTATGTTTCAGGCTCTGGTACTGGTGCCGTAGCGCTTAATATAATCAGCTGTGATTTCTCACCAGCCAATGCTGTTGAGTCTTGTACCTGCTCAGCAACTAGATAGATCGTACCATTTTCATCAATAGTCACGCCTTCAATGGCATTGTGCGGCAAGACATTAGACAGATCAAAGCTACTTAATATATTGCCTAATCGGTCAGCTTCAACAAGCCTCTTAGAACCCAAGCTCAGAAAAAGTAAATTGTCTGCGCCAGATGTGCCAGAAAGTGCACTCACGCCAGAAAGCGTTTGGACATCTGATAGACTTGATAACCCCAATAATGCAGGATTAAACAAATTGGTTACTGTTGAAGTACCGCCACCTGCAGGCGACGATCCGTCACCAGAAGTCGTTGGTGGAATACCTGTTGCAGCCGCAAAAGTCAGGTTTCCAGAAAGCACATTTTCTGGAGATTGCTGTTTGATGGTCACAAAACTACCATTACGAGAGTCGTAGCTAATACCCTCCATACCGTTATTACCCACCGCAGTATTGCTCATCGACACGAAATTGTTTTTTAGTGTCACGGTGCCACCATTCACATAACTGAAGCTATAAGCGTCTTGCAAGCGCTCCTCGCCTACCACTAATTGACCATTACCTAAATAAGTTAAGCCCTCAGTGTCATGCTTGGTGCTACCAGTCCCTGTCCAATCAAAGAAATTATTACCAAGCGTTGTACCAGTTTTCGAAATTTCGATAACGCCTGTGCCTTCATCACCAACAAAGAAAAGTGAGTTGCGGTCTTGCGCATAAGTGATTGCAGAACCCTCAAGACCAGAAATTGCCCCAGTTGCGCCACCTAAAATATCAAGTGCGTAAGTGCCGCTAACACTATAGTTGGCCAGATTGATGGAGTTTGCTGCCTGTGCAGATATAGAAAATGAAGCTGCAAGCGCTAAAATTATTTGTGATATTTTCATGATGAGTTAGCCTTTACGTCTGCGTGAGATAAAGCCCATTAAACCTAGGCCAACTAACAACATAGCGTAAGAGTCAGCCTCTGGTACAGCTGCGGCGATTCTGCCTGGTGAACCGATTTCACTCACATCGTTTGACGCTACAAACGCGCCGTTTATACCAACCACGCTTAAAGTTGAAATGGCTGTGTTATTTAAGCCCGTAGCGTTGTCGAAAGTTTGATATGGAGCAATTGCATCTGAGGCAGCAAACGTCACATTGGCTTGTAGCACACCGCTGGCGTTATAAATATTAACAGCATCAGCGGTGGCGCTTAAACCAACACCAGCACCTGTATAGTTACCAATTTGCAAACCTGCTGGTATTTTTGAGCCAAACCAAGTGCTAAGAAAACTCGCACTAGCTGCGCTCTCAGTAAAAATAACAGATTCACCAGCGGCGATGCTAGTAATGCCAATAAGGCTAGTAGCAGAAGCGAATGAGTTAGAGTTATCATCCATTTTCCAACCTGATATATTCACCACTGCAGAACCTGTGTTGGTGAGTTCAAACCAATCAGTAGCATAAGGAGCATTACCACTACCCCAAGGTGCGACTTCAGTAATTAACACCGCAGCATTTGCCTGAACAGTGATTAAGGATAATATGGCTAACCCCATAAGTGATAATGATTGTTTCATTTGCGATTCCTATAGTTTGAATATTGAACGATTTGATAAACTTAATTTCAAAGTACATTCAAACTACAGGTGAATTGTGACCACTTAGAATTTCTAAAGTAGTCCAGTTAGACTAGATCCTACTTAAAGTTGAAATATGATAAGCAAGATAGATCTAGCAACTGTATGATTTTTATGTGTATATTCCCCCTAGCTTTGTAATAAGTTTTAAGAACCACTCAATTTTAACGAGATGAAAATAACTTTAAAGGTAGTACATGATGAGTAATGAACAAATTGCAATTTTCGCAGGCGGCTGTTTTTGGTGCACAGAGCCAGTGTTCAGCCAGCTAAAAGGCGTAAGCAAGGTAGAGTCTGGCTACATTGGCGGACACACGCCTGATCCAACCTACAAAACTATTTGTAATGGTGATACAGGTCATGCAGAAGGCATCAAAATGACCTTTGATGCAGATATAGTGAGTTTTGAAACTTTACTTGAAGTGTTCTTAGTCAGCCACGACCCAACTACGCCCAATCGCCAAGGCAATGATGTTGGCACGCAATACCGTTCAGCGGTGTTTTGCCAAAATCAAGCGCAACATGATGCGGTCGCGAAAATGATTACAGAGTTTAATGAAGCGCAGATTTATGGCGCACCTATCGTGACACAAATTAACGCTGCTGAGACTTTTTATCCGGCTGAAGATTATCATCAATATTACTTTGATAAAAATCCAGGTAACCCTTATTGCATGGCGGTGGCAGCACCGAAAGCGGCAAAAATTCGTGCTAAGTATGCAGCTTTAATTAAAGGTTAACTTTAATTAAGACTTACTACTCAACCATTGTCTGCGCCAAAATATCAAAATCATCACCAGCGCAATGCCAGTCATAATAGCAAGGGCATACCAAAAGCCGTTGTCATGGTCTGTCCAAGGCATATGCCTAAAGTTCATGCCAAAGATACCTGCAATTAAGGTAGCGGGCATAAACAGCATAGCCACTACGGTTAAGGCGCGAAGCTCCAAGTTCACGCGCTGACTCACGCTGGCCATGTAAATATCCATCATGCCGCTCAGCGTATCGCGTATCGACTCTAGCGACTCAATAAAGTTAACGGTATGGTCATACACGTCGCGCAAATACGGCATGGTGGCAGGCTTAAAAAAGCCTTTTTCGTTGCGCGCCAAGCAATTAATCACCTCACGCAATGGCCATACTGCGCGCCTCAATTCAATGCTAGAGTGTTTAAGCTGATGAATACTGTGCAGCTCTGCATTGGTTGGGCTTTTAAAAAGCTCTTCCTCTAATATCTCACTCGCGTCGCTCACCTCTTCCAACACACTAAAATATCGATCCACTACGCTATCCAACAAAGCATAGGCAAGATAGTCCACGCCTAAATCTCGAATCGGCGCACGGGTTGCACGTAAGCGCTCGCGTATGGGCTCAAATGCGCCTGTTGAACGCTCTTGAAATGTCAGTAGAAAGTTATGCCCTAACACCAAGCTAATTTGTTCTGAGCTAGTCGACATGCTTTCTGCATGATAATAAAACAGCCGCGTTTCTAAAAAAATATACTCGTCAAACTCATCAATTTTCGGGCGTTGCTCAGTGTTAAGAATGTCCTCAATCACTAAAGGATGCAGACGAAACAAATCGCCTACTTGCTTAATCAACGCAGCATCATGCACCCCATGCACATTGAGCCAAATCTTCTTACTATCATCGCGTTTAAAGTTAGCGAGGTCGTCAGTGAATAACTCACACTCAACCAAACCGCTGGCATCATAAATAATCTTGCTGACTTTAGGTTTGGCTAGGTTTTTAGTATCGGCATCCCCCACATAAACCAGCGCACCTGGCGGCAAGCCGATTTTACTGACACGATGTTTTTTACGGCGAGATAAGCGAGGTTTTTTCATAATCTATTAATGGCTACAAATGAATAATTCGAACCATTGTAATGCCAGCCTGCACTAATATGTTAGCTTTGCGGAGCAAAAATAGTCAAAAAAAGCGCACCTAAAACAACTAGGTGCGCGAAGGAGCAGCTTATTAAGGCTAACTCAAGGGGATCGGTGCAAAAAACTACATCAGTTAAACTACATTAGCTTCATACCAACTGCTTTATATCAACATTCACTCTTACTTTCTTAACTCGCTAACCTGCTCTGGCGTTAACAAAGCTAACACTTGATATTCACGCTCAGCCTGCAATACTGCAAGCTTGGCTGTGCCATTGGCAATACTATCTGCAGCAATATTGGCAATCGTTTCATCGTAAGTTTTTGCTAGCGCCATATCACGCAGCAAACTACGTGCGTATTCAATCGCTTCAATATTTGAGCTAATTACGGGCATTTGTTTATTTAAAATTTGTGAAAACGCACCACGTTGCTCGGCTGTCAGCGCTACGCCTTGCAAGAATGGAAAGCTAAATGCATCCACATCAACATTCTTAACACTCAGCTTTGGTGACGATGGTGTCGGCGTTGCTTTTACAGCAGCAGTTGCAGTAATAGGCGTTGCGCTAAATGGAAATGAATCTGCCAATGCATTGTTAGATAAACTCATACTTGCAACAGAAAATACTACAGCGGCTAACAGAGAGTTAACGTTCATTTGTTTGGTTTTCATGATGACTCCTCATTTATTTAGGTCAACTTAATTGATTCTGCTGGCCTCTCGATATGCAAACCATTATAGGCAGAGCCACGTTAATTTAAGTTAAGCGCAAGTAAAGCTGCGTAAATTTTGCTGAGTAAGTTTTCTAGCCCACGCCAAAAATGTATTTTTTCTAGAAGAGGATTTAATACATTAGTCATCACGCAATAATGCGTATTTTTCTCACCGCTATGGTGTTTACCGTGTTGGCGAGGACCTTGCAAAATATTTGTGGCTTGCAGCCATTTAACGATGGCAGGCTTTTCTAAAGGGTTTTGATGCGACCATTTATGAATTTGGTTAGCGTTGGTAATTAACACTGAAAACAGCACAACTTCCCAACTCAACGTATTAAACCACCAAGTGCTGGCTATCAGCACAACACAAGCTAAAACAATATCCCATGAACTATGCCACCAATTCTTTTTAAGAAATTCGCGCGGGCGCGTGTGGTGCAATTGGTTATCGACTGCAATCTGGTGAATAAAACGCATACCAGGCTTTGCATAAACATCTTCTAGCCAATGAATAAAACCAGAAACAAAGTCTGCCAACAATGTAAGCAATAAGACCTTAATGGCAATTAGCATTTCAACACTCCAAATTTAAAACTCTCAAATGAGAGCAATTGAAGTGTATTTATAAGATACTTTATCTACAAGACTGATGCATATAAGTACTGAATAACAATACCAAAAGGAGAGCTACACAGTGCGCTAGTTGGTGAAACTAAGAGTTAAGTTAATAACGAAGTGAGTTAAATCTATTGGCTGTCAGTTTTTTTAATCATGGATGCTAATAAACCATCACGCCATGGCCGCATTGTGGTTGCCATGCTAAAGCCAGTACGTTGACTCAAAGGCAAGCGCTGATCTTGGTGTTTAAGTTCATTAAATAGCCGACTTAGACGGTCTAAGTGTTTGGAAATCTCATCACTAGAAGCGGCAGAGAGCATGCCAGACACAAACTGTTGCTGACCGCCTGCGCTTTCAATATCGCCTTCCATAAAGTCTTTTTGTACTGTTTGACTGAGCGCACGTTGAATTGGCCCATTTTTGCGCCACGAGAAATTAGGCGAAATTAGCAATCGAATGCGGTTGTTAGGCTCTAAATCAATCACCCTTAACTTATCCAGCACCAACAAGTAATGCACCAAGTCCGCAGGGTTAATAGGATAGTGCGCCAAAATGTTGTCAAACGCCCAGCCATTTACCACTAAAAACGCCACACCAAGCAAACGCATATCCGCCGCCGCGACCTTTTCTTGTTCCTCGGTTAGCTCACTAATACGAGGTTTATCACGGTTCATCATCTGCACTAAGTCAGATAAATCGATATTAATCAGCGCGCAAATTTGCTCTAAACGCTGCAAGGACAAACTCTCTTCAGCAAAAATACGCTTAATGCTTGACTCACTCATCCCCAGCTTATCCGCCAAGATTTTGTAAGTCACATTATTAGCTTTAAGCGCCTTTTTAAGGGTAGCAATCAGTAACGGTGTTTGCTGCATGATTGCTATCTAAGCCTGAATGGCCGCGCCAGTAATAAAAAACGCCCCACCCGCAATGTGGTGTATGGTGCGTAGCTCATCATGACCTTCAAAATGCCAATGACCATCAGAAAAAACACGTTCATCCGCATGCGCCGCAACTACTTCAGCAATGAATAAATCGTAAGTATTTTGATTATGCGGCTCGGGGATAAGCTTACACTCTAACCACGCCACGCAACCTTTAAGCAAAGGCGCATCAATTTCAGTGGCAGAAAAAGTCTCTAACCCATATTGCGCAAATTTATCGGTATCAAGCAAATCACGACCAGAAGTTGTACCCACTTTACGCACAATATCCACCTGCGCCACACACGGCACGTTAATGGCAAACGTACCAGCCGCCTCAATTAACTCACGGGTATAAGCGCTTTTATCAATCACCACGGTGATTTTAGGTGGGTCAAAATCCAGCGCACAAGCCCACGCCGCTGCCATGATGTTTTGTTTGCCGTTGTGACGAGCGGAGATGAGGATTGTGGGGCCGTGGTTTAGGAGGCGGTAGGCTTTAGAAAGGTCGATTGGATAACTCATCAATAGCATCTATAAAAATAATAATAATAATTCATTTTGTGCAAATTTCTGGACGATATGAAAAATAACAAACAAGTATTATCAATGCCACCACATCAATTTCTGATTTGGTTTTATAACAAAATTTTTAAAGGAATTCAAATGAAATTAAATTTAACTACCACAAACACCATAGTAGCATCAAGCTCTCCTAGTAACCCTAACTGGCCAAGCAGAACAGGTAATCCATCTGGTCCAGGCCGTGGCAACGCACCTTCAAAAGGAAAATAACATGTCAAAACAATCTGATTTAGATAACCATACCAATCAACTGAACCCAGAACATGATGCATACTGGCAATCTCGCGACTTTGATGAAAGACCCGATGATTGGGCGCAAGAGGCTCAATAAGTTACAAAAAATAACTAATTAAGCCATGAGGGCCAGTCTGCATCACCACTTTTGAGTTGACTGGTCCACTCCTTGCGATGAAAGTCCCAGAATTCTTTATAAAGAATTCCGTCATATAAAATTACTGCTTTTATTTTGTTTTTTGAATCTATCGTTACAAAACTCTTAAGCCAGAAAGTAGCGGCTAAATGCAAAGCTGCAAAAGTATCAACGGTTTTATTTTTCCCAACATTTTTAGCAATATCCCGTTGTATCTTATCGTAATCATCTAGCATTAGTTTTTTTGTACCATCGTAAAGGTTACCCATTCTAGTTTCATCAAAATCATTAAACTCATCAAACTCCATTTTCTCAGCCAACTCTTGACGCCCTACTGCTTTTTTTTGCCAATAATCATTTTTAGAAAAATAGAAAATAGCATGTGTTAACTCTAACAACCGTCTATTTGGCAATCTAAATCTATCTTTTACGGGTAGTTTTATTTCGCTTGCATTAGTGTCCATTTCAAAATTAGCTAATGGTATTAAATCTAAAAATAGTGGTCTTAACTTTAATTTAGTACCAAAAGCTTCAGAACAAAAGGTAATATCTAGCGCAGCCAAGAACGAGAGAAAAATATTGAAAGATATTCTTTGGCATAGCTTCGAAGCATCATCGAAGTTATCTGAATCTACTAATTTTGTTCTTAGATAATTTTTAGGCTGATTATCTTCAAACCAATAATTTTCATTATTCAGCCAGTTGCAATTTAGCAAGCTATTTTTTAAGTCCACGAATGATTTTACTTCATATGTAACAATCAATTCAAAGTCTAGCGCGTCAATTTGTTTAGCTAAAGCAAGAATTGGTAATTCTACATTATTAAAATAATTGGAAATTAGGCTTTCAAAATGACCTGAATCATGAGCTGGTAATTTGGCCATCAAATTAGCCATGCGCTTGGATGGCTGCCTACCCGCTCTAAAAAAACTCTGACTTAACCCAGTAAGTTCAGGCAGCCAAGATGAGGGCTTTCTACCATCTTGCCTATTTAGTAGTGGAATTAGAAAGGAGCTCGGTGATGGTGCCAACTTTAAAACCTGACTACTTTCTAGCTTAGTAGCGTGGGTAACTTGTTACCCACGCGTGCAAGTTTCAACATGGCGCGTGGGCAATGATTTGCCCATCCTACAATGTAATCTTTTCTGCTCACCACAAAATTGCCGTAATTTTTATTTGTTAGCTTGTTCATTGGTATTTTTTGCAACTTTATCATTTTCCGCATCATACACAACATAAGGCGTACCGTTACGCTCGGCTTCTTCTTTTGCTTTTTTACCAGCACGGCGCAAAGCGGCTTCAACACCAAGTAACTCTTTTGCAAAATCTTCGGTCATTTTTAAGTGCGATTTTTCCAATAGTCGGGTTCGCGGTTTAGGTGCATTACAGCTAGTATATAAACATCATTATGGCTTATGGTGTAAAGCAAGCCAAACGGAAAACGCCGCACTAGCACGCGTCTAACTGGGGGTTCAATGATTGTCCATGCTTGTGGAAAGGCGGTAATCAAATTTACCGCAGTTTCGATTTCTAGCGTGAGTTGCTTACCCAAGCCAAGCTGACAGTCTTCGTAATAAAGCGCAGCCTCTTCTAGCTCTTGCGCCGCTTCTGGGTGAAACGTGACTTTCACACGCTCAGGCGGGCGTTGATTCTGGCAAATACATCTGAGGCTAGAATGGGCTCAACTTTGCCAGAGCTAATATCATTAAGCCGTTGCTGAGCGACTTTAACCCATGCTTGCTGAATGTCTGGCTGAGTTGGGTTAAGTGTTTGTAAAAGACTGTCCGCAATCAAAGCTCGCTCTTCTATCGGAAGGTTAGCCAATTCACTGATAATTTCTGCTGTTTTCATTTAATTCTCCTGCAAAGATTGCGTTTACATCATGTCAGTTTTCATTACTTCTGCAAAGCATCCCTACACATTTACTTTGCTTTTACTTTTTCAATTGTCGCAGTCGGAACTTTTAAACCAAAAGCATCTGCCATGCGGTTGGCTTGTTTAGATGCTTGAGCCAAAGCGCTACGCAAGATTTTAGAATCAGGTGTTAATGGGGTTGATTGGCTAGTAGATTGATTTTTTTCCATAGTTTTTGGCTCCTAATCACGGTTTGGTTATTAATATACCACGCTATTGCTGTTGCTGTTTTGCCTGTGGAGTTATCAAATACCATCCATTCATCCGCGAGTGGTTGATAGAGTTTAAAAAAATTACTTAAGCTACGATAAAAACGCCGAGTGATGGTTTTTTGTGGAATATCATGCCCACCTAATTTAACTCTATGTCGCACGCGCCGATAGGCAAGCCGCGCATCACTTAAGGTAAAGTAGAAAATAGTCACGCTATAATTTTCAGCTTTGAGCTTTTTCAAAAAAAATGCGAAGGTGCGGCTTGATAATGTGCTTTCAAATGCAAAATCTTCTTTTGCATCGGCTAAATCATGTAGCCGCTTAAGCATGATACGCCCAGCCTCAAAATTGACGGTTTCTGTGTTAAGCCCTGAGAGTCCTCTGGCAATATAGTCTGCATTTACAAATGTACTAATACCAATGGCTTTAAGTATCGGTTCAGCATGAGTCGATTTCCCTGCGCCGTTCGCACCTGCAAAAATGACTACTCGAGGCTTAACAACTGAGTTCATTTTACTTCTGCCAAGCATCCTTCAAAGTCACCGTTCTATTAAACAGTGGCTTACCCGCCACGCTGTCTTTTTTATCTGCCACAAAATAACCATGGCGTTCAAATTGAAAACTATCTTCGGCTTTAGCGTCTTTTAAGCTTGGCTCTAGTTGTGCAGTAATCACTGTGACTGAGTTAGGATTGATGTCGTTTAAGAAATCTCTATCTTGCCCATCTTCTGTTTTACCTTGGCCCGGATGCGCTTCTTTGAACAATCTGTCGTACAGGCGTACTTCACATCGGTAAGCGTGTTGTGCTGAAACCCAGTGGATATTGCCTTTTACTTTGACAGAATCTGAACCCGGTGTGCCTGATTTAGTATCTGGCAAATATTCGCAATGCACTACAGTCACATTGCCTTGCGCATCTTTTTCGCAGCCTGTGCATTTCACTACGTAGCCGTAACGCAAGCGCACCATGCCTTCTGGCGTGAGGCGGAAATAGCCTTTACTTGGCACTTCCATAAAGTCTTCACGCTCAATCCATAGTTCGCGGGTGAGCGGCACTACGCGTTTACCTAGTTCTGGTTTTAATGGATGGTTTGGTGCAAAGCAATCTTCTACTTGTGACTTTCCATCAGAATCCAGTGGATAATTGTCGATGACCAATTTAATAGGGTCTAACACAGCAATACGGCGCTCTGCGTTGATGTTGAGCACTTCGCGCATGCAGTCTTCAAAGGTTGAATAATCAATCCATGAATCTGCTTTGCTCACGCCGATACGGTCAGTAAATAGTTTAAAGCCTTCTGCCACATAGCCACGGCGGCGCGCGCCTGCGAGCGTTGGCAGGCGTGGATCATCCCAGCCGCTCACGTGTTTTTCTTCTACTAATTGGATGAGTTTGCGTTTTGATAGCACCACATAAGTGAGGTTTAAGCGTGCAAACTCATATTGTTTTGGTAGCGGATGCGCTAACAAGCCAGCTTCTGCAAGGCGCTCTAATAACCAATCGTAGAATGGGCGTTGGTCTTCAAACTCTAAGGTACAGATAGAGTGCGTGACTTGTTCTAATGCATCTTCAATGGGGTGCGCAAAAGTGTACATCGGGTAAATACACCATTTGTCGCCCGTATTGTGGTGATGCGCACGACGCACACGGTAAATGGCTGGGTCACGCAGATTGATGTTAGGCGATGCCATGTCAATTTTAGAACGTAAAATCAAGCTGCCATCAGCATGTTTGCCATCGCGCATTTCGCGGAATAACGCAAGATTTTCTACCACTGTACGGTCACGCCACGGTGAGTTTTTACCCGCTTCAGTCAGCGTGCCACGGTTAATACGCATTTCTTCTGCGCTTTGGCTATCGACATAAGCATGGCCGTTTTCAATGAGCGCTTCAGCCGCGCGGTACATAAAGTCAAAATAGTTACTGGCGAAATATAGACTATTCTCTTTATTACCCTCTGGCCATGTTTTTTCCCAGCCAAAACCGAGCCACTTCACTGAATCGGTAATGCTATCAACGTACTCTTGGCTTTCTTTTTCCGGATTGGTGTCATCGAAACGCATGTGGCAAACGCCGTTGTAATCACGCGCTAAGCCAAAATTCAAAAAGATACTTTTGGCATGACCAATGTGCAGATAACCATTTGGCTCGGGCGGAAAACGTGTGCGAATTTTAGCTGGGTCTGGCTGACCCGACGCTTGATGCGCCGCATCGCCAGGGCTGCCAGCCCATTTGCGCGATGCGTAAATGCCTTGTTCAAGGTCTTTATCAACAATTGCTCGAATAAAATTTGAGCCTAAAGGAATGGGGGCTTTTTCTGATGACATGTTTTTAACTTAAGTTTGAAGTCGAAATAATGATGTTCATTTTACACTGTAATTTTTGTCATTCCGACGAAAGTCGGAATCCAGCTACTTAAAATGACGAAAAAAGATACTAGATTACGACTTTAACGTGTGAATAATGCGCTTTAGCGCATATATTACACGGGGATGCCAAGCACTGGTATGTTGGAATGACGCAGTGTATTGATGGAGCCTGTTTGTTGCGCACTAGCGCTATGCTAATATGCAATCAAATGACGAACGAACTCACCTTCCCTATTTTACGACTGCTCACTGATGGCAAATTTCACTCAGGTGAAACGATTGCGCAACAGCTAAAAGTTTCACGCGCGACAGTGTGGAATGCGCTACAGGATGCGGAAAAGCTCGGCATTGAGATTTTCTCAGTGCGCGGACGTGGTTACAAATTACCACAGCCAGTCACGCTGCTAGATGAAAATGCAGTATTAAGTGCAATGGGTTCACAAAGCACTTTACTGAACCTAGAAATTCATGATCATTTAGATTCAACGAATACCTATTTGATGAAAAAGCTAGGCGCGGGGCAAGCGCACGCCAATTGCGTTGCTACCAACTTACAGACTAATGGTCGTGGCAGGCGTGGCCGCACTTGGCAAGCTGGCTTAGGTGCGAGTTTAACTTTTTCACTGTTATGGCGTTTTCAATGTGGCGCAGCAGGTTTGTCTGGCTTGAGCTTAGCCGTTGGGATTGCCTTAATTCGCGCTCTGCGTCACTTTGGCGTGATGCAAGCACAGCTCAAATGGCCAAATGACGTACTGATTGGCCGCGAAAAATTAGCAGGCATCTTGATTGAATTACAAGGTGATATGGAAGGCCCAAGCGCGGCTGTAATAGGTGTGGGTATTAACCTAAACTTACCAAGCAAGCTCAAACAACAGATAGATCAGCCCGTTACGGATTTAGTGAGTGTGATGCAAACACCGATTAACCCTAACGCGCTACTTGGCGAATTGCTGAAACATCTAACCGATATTCTCAGTACCTTTGAACAGCGCGGCTTTACTAGCGTGCGCGATGAATGGACTAGCTATCATGCATATCATCAGCAAGCAGTGAGAATGCTGCACCCCGATGGTCACGAAACCACAGGTATCGTGGTGAACGTGGCGGAAGATGGCAATTTATTAGTGAGCACCGCTGTGGGTGAACAACGCTTTTCATCGGGCGAGATTAGTTTACGGGCTTCATAATGGATTACTTATTAGCGATAGATGCTGGCAACACCCGCGTTAAATGGGGCTTATTTGACGCAAATGGCACGTTATTAAACAACGGCGCTTGCCTGAACACTGAAATTGCACGTGCGGTTCTGCCAAACTCATCACGCATCATCGTTTCAAACGTGGCTGGTGAGTACATCAGGAAACAGCTTGAAAATATACTGCCGACGGACATCCCTACTCTCTGGATAACAGCAAAAGCCAGTGAACGCCATGTTAACAATCACTATGATCAGCCAGAAAAACTTGGCACTGACCGTTGGGCAGCACTAGTTGCCGCTTGGCATATTAAACACGCTTCCTGTGTGGTGGTAAATGCTGGCACCGCAGTGACTATAGATGCATTAACGAGCAGCCATGAGCAAGGCGAGTTTATCGGCGGAATGATTTTGCCTGGCATCGATTTAATGCAGCAAAGTTTAGGTCTAGCAACTGCGCAATTACCCAACATTCAAACAGAACTATCAAAGACTGACGCCGCCAATCAATATCAAGATATTTTTGCCAAAAATACGGCTGACGCCATGCGCACAGGTGCGATTAATGCGGCTTGTGGTGCAATCAAGCAAATGCATTCTGCACTTGCAGCACTTACCGCAGAAGATAAACAAGCGCCCTATATTTTCATTAGCGGTGGCAACGCGCAACTCATCAAAGATAATCTTTTGAGTGACGTGACAAACCTTGCATTAATCGTAGATAATTTGGTCTTACGCGGTTTGCATCTGATAGACAATTTTGCGCCTGAAAACTTTACGAAGAGTGAAAAGCAATGAAAAAGTTGGTTTGGTTATTAGTATTGATTAACGTAGGTTTACTGGTCTATTTTAATAAAGACGTTATTTTGCCTAGCGCGCCAAAGGCGGCATTGCTCGCCATACACCCTGAAAAAATCAGCATTGTGAACCAACAACAGATTGATGCCCTGCCGAAAAAAGGCACTCAAGCTACTGTGCCACCCACAGAGCCTATTACGCCACCTACCGAAGATACTACAGCCACAGTAAACGCCACCCCAGCGCCTGAACCAACACCAACTAAGACAGCGTGCTATGAATGGGGGGTGTTTTCAGCTACCAATTTGACTGGTGCGCAAGCCGCAGTATCTAAGCTATCGCTACAACCCGTCGTTAAAGAGCAATCACCATTAGATTCGAAACGTTTTTGGGTATATAAAGCGCCACTTAAATCAGTTGAAGCGGCACAAGCTAAAGCGCTAGAATTGAAAGCGCTGGGCATTCAAGACTTATACATTGTGCAAGAGCCTAGATGGAAAAATGCCATCTCATTTGGTGTTTTTGAAGATGAACAACTTGCTACTAATTTACTCAATGAGCTGAAAGCCAAAGGCGTTAAAGAGGTAGTGAAAGCCTTACGCAACCAAGGTAAGGGGCACGCAAGTTTGCAATTTAACAAACTGACAGACACTGAAGTAATTGAGCTTAAGAAGCTTAAACCTGAGTTTCCTGAGGCTGATCTTAAAGAAGTGGCTTGTAGCTAGCCCTTTAGGACTGAGGTTTAGCTAAAAGCTCTGCTTAAAAAAGTAAGCTAATCCTCAGTTACTCAATACTTTTCCAGCATTTTCCCTTTTCGAGCATTTTTTAGCGTCGCCGCGTACTAAACAGCGCGTCTTACACTATAATTTGCATATGAAAACTCTTTTAGCAACAAGCTACGTATGAAAATACTACTTTCCAATGACGATGGTTATTTTGCACCAGGCCTAAATATTTTAGCTGAGCACATTGCCAAAATTGCCGACATCACAGTAGTTGCCCCCGAGCGAAATAGAAGTGGCGCGAGTAACTCACTCACATTAGATAGGCCATTAAGCGTTAGAAAAGCTGCAAACGGCTTCTTTTATGTCAATGGCACACCAACAGATTGCGTTCATATCGCCTTGACTGGCTTGATGGATACCATGCCAGACATGGTGATTAGCGGCATTAATGATGGCGCGAACATGGGCGACGATACGATTTATTCTGGTACGGTTGCTGCGGCGATGGAGGGCTATTTACTTGGTATTCCATCAATTGCAATTTCAATGTCTCAACACAATTCCACTAACTTCGAAACCGCAGCAAGAGTAGCTGTAGAGCTGGTACAACATTACCAAAAAGTCGGCTTTAAATCAGCTACATTACTAAATGTTAACGTACCAGACATTCCATATAGCGAGCTACAAGGTCGCGTAGTGACGCGTTTGGGTAAGCGCCACAAAGCCGAACCCGTCATCAAACTCCAAAGCCCACGTAATGAAACCGTATATTGGGTAGGTGCTGCTGGTCAACCAAATGACGGCGGTGAAGGCACGGATTTTTACGCAGTCGCGCATAACAAAGTTTCACTATCACCGATTCAAGTAGATTTAACCAACCACTCACAACTCGCCGAAATCAAAGGCTGGCTTGACCTTGAAACAAATAGTCTTGATATGAATGGTTCTAAAAAAAGCAGCGCAGGAAAAAACCAATAGTGGCACTCGTAAGACCGTCAACCCAGTCAGGCATAGGCATGACATCGTTACGCACGCGTGACCGCATGCTAGCGCGCTTACGTGAGCAAGGCATTAAGGATGAAGTAGTGCTTTCAGCCATTGGCGGCATTCCACGACATATTTTTGTAGATGAAGCCCTGTCAATTCGCGCGTATGAAGACGTTTCACTGCCCATAGGCTTTGGCCAAACAATTTCACAGCCTTATATCGTGGCACGCATGTCTGAGATTTTACGTAATGGCAAACCAATGGATAAAGTACTAGAAATTGGCACTGGCTGCGGATATCAAACTGCAGTATTGTCCAAACTTGCTAAAGAAGTCTACTCCGTTGAGCGGATTCGCCCTTTGGTAATGAAAGCGCGTGGGCATCTGCGTGAACTCAAATGTGTGAACGTAAAATTAGGTCATGCTGATGGCAATATAGGCATTACAGAATATGCGCCATTTGACGGCATTATCGTCACTGCCGCGGCCAGCCATATACCGCAAGATTTATTAGATCAACTTGGTGTGGGTGGCCGTTTGGTGATTCCAGTGGGCACCGATGAGCAAATTTTATATCTTGTAGAGCGACACACTCAAAAAGATTACCGTCACACAAAACTTGAACCAGTTAAATTTGTGCCGCTACTTGGGGGCACTTTATAATCATGCGGATAACCATGCCTATCACGATGTGCAACGCTTCAAATTTAGTCATATTTGCACTCCTTGTAGGTTGTAGCAGCACCCCTCCAGCACCAGTGATTGACCGCTTGCCAACAAGTAAGCCAAGCGTAACTAATACTGGGATTAGTGCAAAAAAAACAAATAGACCCACTTATAAAGCTGGCGATTGGCGACCTGACGCTTACATCGTAAAAAAAGGTGACACGCTTTTTAGCATCGGCCTTGAGTATGGTTATTACTATAAAGATATTGCTCAAGTGAATAATATTAGTGCGCCTTACAATATCAATGTTGGGCAGACACTCAAATTTAATGCATTAAAAGACAAATCAATCACTGCTGAAATAAAGCCAGTACCAACGACTAATAGTGATGGCGTTGAAATTACCCCGATCAATACAGATAACAGTGCTAGCGTTACTACAACGTCAAGCGTTGCTACTAAAGCGCCAACCATAGTCGCCATTACTGAGCCTAAAGCCATACGTGAGCCTTACAGTGATGAAGCGCTGAAAAAGCCTTTGCCCGTAGCTAAAGTAGTTGAAAAAACTACGGAGAAAACCACTGAAAAAAATACAGAGAAACCTGCTGATAAACCTGTAACAATAGCTCCAACCACTAAGCCAGCAGTCGCTTCAACATCAGACAGCAAGCCAGATGCCAAACCAAATACTGAAATAAAACCAAGCACTGATTTAAATGAAGATATTGATTGGGCATGGCCAACCAAAGGCAAAGTCGTTGCAAACTTTAATGAGGCGAGCAATAAAGGGCTTGATATCGCTGGCAGCACGGGTCAGGCAATTACTGCCGCCGCCGCTGGCAAGGTCATTTATAGCGGCTCTGATTTGCGTGGTTATGGCAAATTAGTCATCATTAAACATAATGCCAATTATTTATCAGTTTACGCACACAACAGCCTGATACTGGTTAAAGAAGGCCAACAAGTGAGCCGTGGTCAGAAAATTGCCGAAATGGGTAATACGGATAGCAATTCGGTAAAGTTACATTTTGAGATTCGCCGCCAAGGTAAGTCGGTAGATCCAAGTAAGTATCTGACTGCTAATTAAACATTTATTTAGCTAAAATATAGACTGATAAGCTTTAAATATTAAGGAATGCGATATGGCCAAGCAGAAACCAAACGAGAAGATAGATCCCAATAAATATCTCAAAAATAAGGATATTGAACCTGAAAGCAAGCTAGGCGTTTTGGCTGCAATGGGGCGCATGGGCTTGATGTTGCTTGGTATTGTGGGCATTGCTATGGAGTTTTTCAGTGATGATGGTGTACTGAAGAAAATACTCGGTAAATTATTTGAATCCACCACCAGCATGATGATGATTCCTGTGATTATTTTTGTGTTGTGGATGCTTAATCGCTGGATGAGCTCAGCTAGTAAATCTGAAACTAAGAAAAGTGGTGATGTACCAATGTATGTGATGATGCTCATTGGCGCATATTATCTGTTCAGATTAATCACGACAGGTTCGTTTTAAAGCATAGAAAATCTCTCCTTGCAAAACGTCAAACAATAAAAAAGCGGCTCATCGCCGCTTTTTTATTTTGTTCAAACTTTATAGTTTATCACTAGTTAGCTTTTTGTGCTTCTTGTGCGTAATAAGCACGTACTTCTGTCATATCAAAATCACGCGCCCACTGAATAATGGCATCTAAGGCTGGCGCACCAATTTCACCCACTTGCGCATGAATGCCAGCTTGTTCGCGAATCACTAAAACACCTGGAATTTGATTTACTTCAAAGTACTCACCAATTTCTGGGTCTGTTTCAGTATTAACCATACCAAAAACAATATCAGGGTTTTTTGCAGCGGCTGCTTCAAATGTTGGCGTAAACGCTAGACATGGATCGCACCATGGTGCCCAAAAATCAACAATAATAAAACTATTGTTTTCGATTGTTTCTTTAAAATTTTCTTTGTTGAGTGCAACAACCGCCATAACTAGATCCTAAATTTAATTGATTAATTTGATGATTTAAGTAACTTGTAAATAATTTGTAACTAACACACTAGATTTTAGCAGACCTAGCAGGTTTAGTTAAGCCCAGCCTAGTTAACTAAACCCGTAATATTATTAATCAGATATTTAAAGTTAAGCTACTCTATTTGTTAATCGATTGACCCCAACTATTAGCGAAAAACAACTCATTCAATGGGCGACGTGAGCGTGCAGCGGTTTCGCGTGCTAATGCTTCGCCAGTGACTGTTGCAATATCTGCCGCAAAACCAACGCAAACCATCGCCATCGGCGTAAATTGCGCTGGAATACTGAATTTATCACGCGTTAGATCTACGTTAAAACCGCCCATTTGATGCGCCATCAAACCCATACTTGAAGCTTGTAGACATAGGTTTTCGGCAGCTGCACCTGTGTCGTATTGCGCCCAACGATTAGGCTGCTGATTATGATTAAACAAGCTATCCGCACATACTAAAAACAACACAGAGGAATCCTTCACCCAAGACTGGTTACTTGGTGCCAAGCAGTCAAACGCCTGTTGCCACGATTGAGCATCTGCGTTTTTGTCCCACACGACAAAGCGCCATGGTTGATCTCCAAAGCATGATGGCGCCCAGCGAGCCGCTTCCAGCAAGGCTGTAATCTGCTCGGCACTCACTGATTTTGCAGCATCATAGGCACGACCGCTCCAGCGGTTAGCTAGGGTTTCATCAATGTTGACTTGGGTGATTGCTGGATTGTGCATGAGGGTTTTGACTCCAAATTAGGCGTTTAAGAAAGGATAATCAGTGTAACCTTTTTCGCTTCCACCATAAAAAGTTTTTGAATCCGCTTCATTGAGGGCAGCATCCGCTTTATAACGTTGCACTAAATCAGGATTAGCGATAAATGGCACACCAAAAGCAATCGCATCGGCGTGACCGCTAGCAATTGCAGCGTTACCACGTACCTTGTCATAGCCTAGATTAGCGACATAAGCACCTTTGAAGTGCTTACGTAACGCATCAAAATCAAATGGGTCAGCGATTCCACCACCATGAATACCACCCTCAACCGCATGTAGGTATGCAAGGTTAAATTGATTCAGCTCATCAACAACATAGTTAAACAACGCTTGCGGATTGCTATCATGCATATCATTAAAAGGGTTCACTGGTGAGATACGAATACCAACTTTATCTGAACCTGCCACTGCAACAACAGCTTTAGTGACCTCCAACAACAATCGAGCTCGATTCTCGAAACTGCCGCCATAATTATCAGTACGTTTATTCGAACCATCGCGTAAAAACTGGTCTAGTAAGTAGCCATTGGCAGCATGAATTTCTACGCCATCAAAACCCGCAGCTAATGAATATTTAGTCGCGTGTACAAAATCTGCAACAATTCCTGAAAGCTCACTGACTTCTAGTGCGCGCGGCTCTACATAATCCACCAAACCCTTATAAGTAAAGGCTTTACCTTCTGGTTTTATGGCTGATGGTGCAACAGGAAGCGCGCCATTCGGCAATAAACTGGGATGCGAGATTCGACCCACATGCCATAATTGCAAAATAATTTTTCCACCTTTGGCATGCACTGCATCAGTAACCTTTAGCCAGCCTGCAACTTGTGCATCGGTATAGATGCCTGGTAAAGCTGGGTAGCCGTGCGCCATAGTCGATATAGGCGTAGCTTCTGTAATGATTAAACCTGCTGTCGCACGTTGCTCATAATATGCTGCGTTAATTGCTTGCGGTACGCCACCCTCACCAGCTCTGTTACGCGTCAGCGGTGCCATTACCATTCTATTTTTAAGTGCAATTGAACCCAAACTGACAGGACTAAATAAATCTAATGCCATATATTTCTCCATGTTATTGCTGTGAATTTACGATATAAATTACGAAAAGGATATTAGTGAATAATGATTATTTGATGACAATTTCAGCAGGTTGTTTAACGCCCTCTATTAATAAGGTGACCTCAATGTCGTCGCCTACTGGTGCGCCTACTTTGCTTGCCCAACTAAATCCATAATCAGATGCCTTAATTAAAGTATGAGCTTCAATACCTATTCGGTATCCACCCCACGGGTCTGAACCAAAGCCTAACACTTTAAATGGAAAAGATATTTCTTTAGTAACACCGTGCATAGTAAAGTTTCCAGTCAATACTCCTTCGGTGTTAACTGTTACAGATGAGTTGCTTGCAGTGACTATTTTGCTGACACTTGTACTGACAAAAGTCATCTGATTAAATTTAGCAGCATCTAAATACGCTTCTTTTTTGATATTCTCGTCCCGTTTAGCATGGCTAGAATTAACACTTAATACATTTATTTTCGCCATAACCGATGAGTTGGCTAAATTTGTTGAATCGATGATTAACTTGCCAGTAACGTCGCTAAAAGTACCGGATGTTTTAGATGCCACATGGCGAATCGTCCAGTTTGCAAAACTATGGGTATTGTCGATGCGGTAGGTATCAGGATCGGCCATGGCCAAACTAGAGAGCATCATGGACGTGAGTAATATCGATATTCTTAAGATATATTTTTTCATGCACTCGTCACTCAATTAAGCTTCAGTAGGTTAACAAGGTTAGAAAGTTATTTTAACTTTACCATTTCAACCAAAATAGACAAGTCGTAACTTGCCTAGGTTCACTACTGCTGCATAATATCGACTGAATGATGAATGGGCAGATCAAACAAAAGTATTTCTGATGGTGACAAGGCTTTAAATGCAAGCTCTTTTGAACCGTCTGCCATCAGTGCATCACCTGCTGATAAATGCTGTCCGCAAACTTCAACCTCACCACTGGCAATCTGAATATAAAGACTTCTATGAGATGGCAGCATGTAATCTAACAATTCATTCTCGGTCAGTAATGTGGCGAAAAGTGAAATGTCTTGGTTAATTTTAAGCGAATTCTCGCGGCCATCTTGCGAGACTAATAAGCACCAACGATTTTTCTTTTGAGCTTGGGTAAAATGTTGATCTTTATAGCTGGGTTCTAATAACTTGCGTTCTGGAAATATCCAAATTTGTAATAAATGTACAGAGTCGGTGTCTGAGGCATTTATTTCACTATGCATAACGCCAGTACCGGCTGTCATGCACTGCACATCACCCGCTTTAATCACAGCAGTATTGCCAAGGCTATCCGTATGTCGCAACTCACCTTGAAGCATATAGGTAATAATTTCCATGTTTTTATGTGGGTGCATACCAAAACCCTGCCCCGCCTCAAAAACATCTTCATTAATCACACGCAATACTGAGTAATGCATATACGCAGGATCGTAATAACCAGTAAATGAAAATGAGTGATAACTTTCTAACCAACCCTGATGAACATAGCCTCGATCAGAAGATTTTCTTAACTTAGTGTTATTTGGGCTCGGTTTCAAAATATTTCTTTCACGAATTTTGATGTCTTTAATTCTAGCTATCACTTATTTTTAATTATTTGACTAAAAAAATACCAAATAAAATCCATACAAAGCTCACAAAGAAGCCATATAAGAGCATACTATTTTTGTACAACCACTATATGTGAGTTGCCTTTTGCCTAATAGTGGATATTTTTGGATATTTAATTCAAAATATTTGATGTAAATATAGCTTTTCAACTATTAGATTCAACTACTATAATGATTGCCATGACTATTAAAATATCTTTAGAATCTTTGGAAGTACTAGACGCAATTGCAAGCAAGGGAAGTTTTGCTGCTGCAGCTGAGTCATTATTCCGAGTACCCTCTGCTATTACCTATACCGTGCGAAAGTTAGAACAGGATTTAGGAGTCGCAATATTTAACCGAAGTGGGCATCGAGCTGAGTTAACAGAAGCTGGCGCAGAGCTTCTACGTGAAGGCCGTTATTTACTTAACGCTGCAAGCGAACTCGAATCTCATGTAAAGCTTGTTGCCAGTGGGGTAGAAACTGAACTTACTATCGCCATTAGCGAGCTATTTACGCTTGATGCACTATATAAAATCATCAATGAGTTCTACTCAGAAAACTTTGGGACGCGACTTAAAGTAATACGAGAGGTCTACGGTGGAAGCTGGGATGCTTTGGTATCTGGTCGAGCAGCGATTTCGTTGGGCGCGCCAGGGGAAGGTCCACACGCAGGAAGTTATACAACTAAAGCTATCGGCGTTTTGGAGTTTCATTATGCAGTTGCTGTCAATCATCCCTTGGCGCAAATAGCAGAGCCATTACAAAACATTGACCTCAAACAATATCGAGCCGTTTCTGCCTCAGATAGCTCACGCAGCTTAGAGCCCAAAACCTCAGGCATTATTACAGGGCAGGAAGTGCTATCAGTGCCAGACATGCAAGCTAAGCTGCAAGCACAGCTTGCAGGCTTAGGCACAGGATACTTGCCTAAAAGAATGGCTGAAAAACATGTAGCCACTGGCGAATTAGTCATAAAAGCGGTTGCTGAGCCTAAACCAAAAGTGACAAGCTACCTTGCTTGGCATAATAAAGGTGGGAAAGCACAACAATGGCTAATTGAAAAACTAAAGCAACTGACGCTTGATGAGTTACTCATGTAAGAATTAGTGACCAAACTGACTTTTTAAGTTGCTTAGTTTGGTCATGTCTTGAATATAACTTAGATTGAGCTTGATTGATGTTTTTAATAAATCTATGGCATATAATTAATTTGCATGTATCTAAAATGATAAGCCATGTCACAAGACCAACTACCTGAAGAATTCGCTCCCCTCAATAGAATGGCGATTAGAGCCATGCTTTGGCTTAACGGTTTCGCACATATTATCATCGGCTTGGCGCTTGCCACATCCGTCATCATGTTCACTTGGTTATTCTTTAATGACGTTAAAGAAGCCGCATATGCTCATAACCTAGTCCATGGTTTTTTACATGCATTAGGCACACTCATGTTGTTATGGTCTATTTCGGCACTTATTTCAGCAGAAATCCGCTATTTAAATGGTAGTAAATTAGTCGTAGAAACCTTTATTGAAGTGGTATTGGTATTGTTTTTACGTAAATTAATCGTGATGCCAGTACAAGACGCAACGCCAACTTTTGCAGAAGTGGGTATGTGGGCTGGCGGGGCTTTTATGATGGGCGTGCTTTACGTACTGATTCGCTGGAGTCAAAAACAACCATCTGCCTAAGCTTTAATTTAGCTTTATCTGTATCATCATGTTTTAAATTCGTTTTTGAATTACACACATGAAAAAAATCACAGATGCCATCATTGCCAAAACCAGCGAAGTCATTTTAGGCAAAGAACAGCAAATTAAACTCGCCCTAGCCTGCATCTTAGCTAAAGGGCATTTACTCATAGAAGATCTGCCAGGCATGGGTAAAACCACCTTAGCGCACACGTTGGCGCAGGTGCTGGGCTTACAATTTCAGCGCGTACAATTTACTAGTGATTTACTACCTGCCGACGTGCTAGGTGTTTCTGTGTACGATAGAAACACGGCTAATTTTAAATTTCACCCTGGCCCAATATTTACTAATGTTTTACTAGCCGATGAAATTAATCGTGCAACCCCAAAAACGCAAAGCGCATTACTTGAAGTGATGGAAGAAGCTCAAGTGACGATAGACGCAGTCACTTATACCCTACCCCAACCATTTTTTGTGATTGCTACGCAAAACCCGAGCTCACAAATCGGCACTTTTGCATTACCAGAATCTCAACTAGACCGTTTTTTGATGCGCATTACCATTAACTACCCTGATGCAGCTTCTGAACGCAAACTATTACAAAGCAATGGCGGTCGAGAGCAACTGGCAAAACTAAGCCCAGTGATTGATGCTCAACAATTACAAATGCTACAAAGTGCTTGTCATGACATTCATGTGTCGGATGCCTTGCTGGATTACTTGCAAGCCATATTGAAATACACACGCCAATCTGCACAGTTCAATGCAGGGCTATCACCTCGTGCAGGTTTGAGCTTAAAACAATGCGCACAAGCATGGGCAATGCTGGATGGCCGCGACCATGTCATTCCAGAGGATATTCAAAGTATCTTACCTAGCGTGGCGGGCCACCGATTGGTGAGCAATAGCACATTGACAGGTAGCGTAGACAATATCGCCCAGCTGCTCAAATCTGTCGCTGTTTAAGCTTTTAAGTACGCATTTAATATGGCAAAAGGCTTAAACCTTTCGAGTAACTCCAGTCTTAAACCAGACTTCAGACTCAGCTCGCCAAAAACTTGGTTTCGCACTGCAATCGCCATAGATTCAACCACTACGTTAAGCCGCAGACATATTTACATATTGCCGACCAGATTTGGTTGGCTGTTCGGCGTGTTGTTAATAGGACTACTCACAGGCTCCATCAACTATTCCATTAGCTTAGGTTTTGCCATAACGTTTTTATTGGCTGGATTAGGTTTAATTACCATGCTGTATACTTGGCGTAATTTAGCTAATCTAAAAATTGAAGCAAAGCGCGCAACTCCTGTATTTGCAGGTGAGCAAGCAATATTTGAATTAAACGTTATTGATGAAAGTAATCGCGCCCGCTATAGTATTTTTGCAATGTTCGCAGATCAAGAACCTGACATTCAAGATGTTCCAGCACTTGGTGAAAGTAAATTTAGATTATCTTTAAGCAGCCAAAAGCGCGGCTGGTTAAAAGCACCTCGCATTACTTTTAGCACTGAGTTTCCTGTGTCACTCTTCCATGTTTGGGCATACGCTGAAACGGAAAATCAATGTCTGATATATCCAAATCCCAGTTTACGCAGTCAAATACTACCAAGTGCAGATTCCGATGGCGCCACTGGGCAATTATTAACCACACAAGGTGATGATGATTTTGCTGGGCATCGCAATTACCAGTTTGGCGACTCACCTAAGCGTGTTGATTGGAAAGCATCTTCTCGTGAACAAGGCTTACTAGTTAAACAGTTTCAGGGTGAGGCTAGCTCTACTTTATGGTTAGACTTTAATGCAACGACTGGCAACAATATTGAATTACGCATCAGCCAACTCACGCGCTGGGTGGTAGATGCAGATGCGCAACACTTGAAATACGGCCTACGTTTACCGCAACTCAGTATTCAACCAAGTAGTGGTGATACCCATTACCACCAATGTTTAACCGCACTGGCGTTAATGTAATGGCAAGTCAAACAGGCACACAAACTCACATCAGCATGCACGCCATTATTTGGCTGCTGCTCTCATTAAGTATCACCTTCACGCTGTATGCCTTTAACCTAGAAAACTGGGTGCCTGCATGTTTTATAGTATTTGCCATTTGGCGCTATTTAATTGAAAAGAATAATTGGTTATACCCATCACTTTGGCTGCGTTTACCGCTAACGCTTGCTGGTGGACTAGCCGTATTGCTTACGTATGGCTCATTATTTGGGCGCGATGCAAGTGTTGGTTTGCTGGCAGTGATGATTTCAATGAAGCTTCTGGAAACCAGAACAAAACGCGACTTTATTGTGATGGTCGTATTAAGTTACTTCCTCACGGTTAACATTTTACTTTTCACACAGGCAATCTGGGTTTTTCTCGCTGTATTGCTTGCATTAACAGGGCTTACCGCTTGTCTAATTAGCGTGAGCCATCAAAACAAAAAAATAATCCCCAGCCCGCAAATATGGAAGGTTCAAGCAAAGCTAGCCGCTAAATTACTATTGCAAGCTACGCCTATCATGTTGGTATTGTTTGTGCTTTTTCCGCGCATTCCAGGCCCAATTTGGGGCATTCCACAAGATAGTTATAGCGGCATGACTGGACTATCAGATAGCATGGAACCTGGCAACATCAGCCAACTGAGCTTATCCAGTAAAATCGCTTTCCGTGTAGAGTTCAAATCTGCGATTCCAGCAAATAACCAACTCTACTGGCGTGGCCCTGTGTTGTGGCATCAAGAAGGTCGGCGCTGGCAAATGACTAGCGACAGCATTCCATTACCAATAGAAACTTTAGAAACTTCAGGTGTAGCCACCGATTACACCATCACGCTAGAGCCGCATAACCGCAATTGGCTGTTAATGCTCGACCTGCCAGAAATAGCAGCAAGCGCATTGCCTGCTGAAGCACGCATTAAACATGATATGCAGGTGCTTTCCAAAGAGCCTATTCGCACGCGTATACGCTATCAAGGGCACTCATATTTGCATTACAAATTGGGTGCTCAGTTAAGTGAGCGTGAACGCACGCTGGCTTTGCAATTAATAGAAGACGAAAATCCTAAAACCCGACAACTTGCTGCCAAATGGGTCAGCGAGAAAAAATCTCCAACGGCAATTGTAGAGGCCGCACTCAAGATGTTTCGTGAGCAAGAATTTATTTACACGCTTGCACCGCCAAGATTAGGCAAAGAACCCGTTGATGACTTTTTATTCAATACCAAACGTGGTTTTTGCGAGCATTATGCCAGTAGCTTTGTTTATTTGATGCGGGCTGCGGGTGTGCCTGCACGTATCGTAACAGGCTACCAAGGCGGTGAAATCAATCCAAATGGCAACTACCTTATTATTCGCCAATCTGACGCTCATGCTTGGGCAGAAATCTGGCTGCAAGGCAATGGCTGGGTACGCATAGACCCAACTTCAGCGGTCTCTCCAGACCGTATAGAAATGGGCATCGGAGCCGCGCTACCAGATTCCAACTTGCTACCACTGCTCTCTCGCCAAGATTATCCAATGTTGAAACATCTTTATATGAATTGGGATGCAGTGAATAACGGCTGGAATCAATGGGTGCTAGGCTACGACCAAGCTAAACAACTCGCGCTACTCAAAAAATTGATCAACAAAGATATTGCATGGGAAGACATAGGCTTACTATTAGTCGTGACGATGATTGCCTTGATGCTTTTTGTCAGCTATTTATTGCTGAGTAATAAAGGCATTGCATTAAGCCCAACGAACAGAATCTATCAACAATTTTTAAAGAAACTAGCTAAAGCTGGCGTGCCTAAACTAAGGCATGAAGGCGCCATTAATTTTGGTCACCGCGCAGCCAAAGCCTTACCCAACCAAGCCATTGAAATACTAGAAATATCAGCGCTATACTCTTCAATGCAATATGCTAAACATCAAGCGAGTAGCGAGAAAACAAATAAAGAAACACTCAGCATACTCAAGCAATTAGTTAAAAACCTAAAAATAAAATGACCGAAAACACAATCAATATAGACCAACAAGCCACTGACGAGCGTTATATGCAACTTGCTTTAGCGCTTGCATCAGAAGCAGCTGTCGCAGGTGAAGTGCCTGTAGGGGCAATTGTTGTGAAAGATGGCGTGGTGATTGGTCGTGGTGGCAACTCGCCGATTGATACGCACGACCCGACAGCGCATGCAGAAATCGCAGCCTTACGTGATGCCGCCAAAAATGTAGGTAATTATCGCCTAGTTGGTTGCTCACTTTATGTAACATTAGAGCCATGCGCCATGTGTACTGGGGCAATACAACATGCGCGAATCGCTAGGTTAATCTATGGTGCGAGTGACGCTAAAACAGGCGCTTGTGGTAGCGTGGTTAACTTAATGGCAGAGCCAAAGTTGAATCATCACACCGAAGTCATTAGTGGCGTGCTTGCTACTGAATGTGGCGCGATATTGAGTGAATTCTTTAAACAACGGCGCCTTAAAAATAAGCAATAAAAAACCCGCATTTTGCGGGTTTTTATTTGGCATAAGTCTTAATTAAAAGACTAATTCAAATTTAGTCGTTACCACCAAAAGACATCAAAATACTCAATAAGTTACTGAATATATTGTAGATGCTAATGAACAATGACAAGGTCGCCATCACGTAATTTGTTTCACCGCCACGTACGATTTGGTTCACTTGATACAGAATAAAGCCTGATGAAATTAGAATAAATACTGCTGAGATAGTGAGTGATAATGCTGGAATTTGTAAGAATAGATTAGCGATAATTGCTAAAAATACCACCACCACACCAATCACCAAGAACTTACCTAAGAAACTAAAATCTCTCTTAGTTGAGCTTGCAATACCAGCTAAAGTTAAAAAGATAATACCAGTGCCAGCCGCGGCTAAACCTACTAACTGCCCGCCGTTACGTAAGTGCAAAGCATGTTGAAGTAATGGGCCTAACATTACACCGAGCAAGAATGTGTAAGCTAGTAACAACACGATACCTAAACCACTATTACGGTTTGCGGTAATCGCAGTCTGCATACCTATCGTCACTGCCATAAACACGCCAAATGCAATAAATGGATGAAGCGCAATGATACTAAAATCAAGACTCATACCAATAAATGCACCAATCACTGTTGGGATCATGGTTAGGCTCAACATAGCATAGGTGTTGCGTAGCACCTTATTGGTAGCTAACTCCGCTGATTCTGAACGACCTAGTACTGGCGTATTATCAAACATTTTTAATTCCTTTAACAAAATAAAATCACTACATTACTAAGATAACGGCTAAGCCAATAAGTTTCAAGTAAAAATTGCAATAACTATCTATTATCTTAAATCATGCAGATTAGTAATACAAATGCAAAATCATCAATAGTAGACTGAATTCGATTCAGTCATTTAAGCCCAATAATTCTAATGAAAATATAGTCCGATTAGACTAAGTTTTATCACTCAAATTCAGAATAGTTGTCATGTTGAATCCATAGAATAGCTAACATAAAGAAACACTTAATTACTCACTATAAGGCATTTATGATGAAATTGATTCGAAATACAGTAATAGCATCACTGTTCGGCATAGTAAGCTTAAATGCACTTGCTGACACTACCACAGTACTCTCTGTTGGTTCTCTACCAACATCTGTCTATTATGGCAATAACTTGGCCAGCGCATCTAGTGGCACCACATTTTTTGATGATTATGTATTCACCATTCCTAATGGTTCGGTTAACTCAATCACCACGTCACTTAACTTAAATAGCATTTTGGGCTTGAGTGACCTTCGTGCTCGTATCTACTCTGGTAGCACGCATCAAACTGGCACGTTGGCTGCTGGCACTATCATAGAGGGCTGGGGTACTACGCTTAACTACTCTCCAACAGCTAGCTTAACTTCCGTATTTTTAAATCCAGCCGACACTTTAGTGGCAGGTACTTATACGCTTCAAATTAAAGGGCTTGTATCTGGTGCAGCTGGCGGGTCGTATTCTGGCGTGTTAAATGTCACAACACCAGTACCTGAACCTGAAAGCTACGCTTTACTAATGGGTGGTTTGATGTTGATTGGTTTTGCTTCACGTAGAAGAAATAAGCAGAACTAATTGATTAAAAAAGGCGGGTAAGCGCTCCCGCTTTTTTACTTAGGCAAATAATTCACCTTCACTTTTGCCAACCACTGCCACTTGATGCACCGCTTTTACAAAGTCTGCAGTTTCATGCAGTTGATCTAAACTGAGTGGATTTCTTTGCCCATGCATACGCGCAAGCCTTGCAATACTTTGTGCGGAAATTGTCCATTTGAGATTCGCCAACAATTCGTCCACCATCGCAGGTTGATTGCATAACAACACCATATCGCAGCCAGCATTTAAAGCGGCTAAAGCGCGTGTAGTCACATCGCCACCCGCAGTTGCAGCTTCCATACTTAAATCGTCACTGAAAATCACACCGTTAAAACCTAGGCGCTCTCTCAATACTTTTTGTAGCCATTTTGGTGAAAAACCAGCGGGTTTATCATCCACTTTAGAATAAATAACATGCGCAGGCATAATCGCTTGAATACCATCGTCAATCAGCATTCTAAAAGGCTGCATGTCATTTTGTGCGATTTGGTCAAACTCGCGGTCGTCTACAGGCATGCTCACGTGTGAATCTGCCGTCACAAAACCATGACCTGGGAAGTGCTTACCCACCGCCGCCATACCGCCTTTTTTAAGGCCTTGCATCAATGAAAAAGCTAAATCATTAATCGCTTGAGGTTTAAGGTGAAACGCCCTATCGCCAATCACTAAGCTATCGCCATAATCCATATCCAGCACAGGTGTAAAGCTAAAATCAATGCCGTGCGCGCGTAGTTCGGCAGCTAGAATCCAACCTGCTTCAACCGCTAATTCTTTGGCTTTTTTCGGATGAGTATCCCAAATCTTACCAAACTCACGCATAGGTGGAATTTTTGTAAAGCCGTCTCTAAATCGCTGTACGCGACCACCTTCATGATCTACGGCGATTAAAAGAGGTGGTTGGCGAACCGCATGAATGCTCGCCGTTAGCGCATCTAATTGCGCATTATTTTCATAATTACGCTTAAATAAAATAACACCACCCACCAATGGATGCTGCAAACGGCGGATATCTTCCGCCGTAAGCGTTGTTCCAACCACATCCAACATAATAGGACCTAATGACATGCCAAACCCTTTAAATAAAATCTTAAAATCTTAAAAACTTAAACTTCAGACACAATAATCCAAACGGCAATGCCGACTAAAACGAGCAAACTCACGCCAAATGCCCATGCACCAGCTAGGTTCACGCCGCCTTGTTTAGCAAGCTCTGCGCTTACTTGTTCTGGTGGAAAAGCGGTAGAAATTTCATTCAATTTTTTATCCACGTGTGACTTATATATCATATTGCCCAGAATACCAAAAGTAGCGTAAATACCCCAAGTAATGGCTTTTCCCAGTGCCTCTGGCAGTGGAAAGTACGTTTCAATCAACACATCAATAATCAGCAGCGCCATCACAATGGCTGTATACAAATACATTTTGCGATACACCATCCAAACCACGCCTAAAAAGAAAGCGGCTACATTAAAGCCTTTAATAGAACCATGCGCCAACAGCCATTTACGCTGATAATAGCCATAATTTTTGCCTACAAAAGTTTGTACTGCATCATCTGCGGCGGCTGTATTCATTAAGAGTTGCCCTTCTAAGCTTTCTGACATTTTAATTATTCCTATTGATGTTATTCAAAATATCATTTATTCAACATTAGCACTTATTGTTCTGTTCTTACGTCTAACTTATCACGTAAATAATCGCCGCCTAGGTTAATCGCTAAAATCAAACTCATCAAGCTTAATCCTACAATTAACACATAATGTGGTGCGATTAGCATATAGCGCACGCCATCGCGAAGCATTGCGCCCCAAGAGGCATTCGGCGCTTGTATGCCTAAGCCCAAAAATGAAAGGCTAGCTTCTGCAATCATCACACTAGCTAAGCTGTAAGTCGCTTCTACCACTAGTATCGAGGTGAGCAATGGCAAAATATGCTTAAAAATCAACCGTGGCACGCTTGCGCCTAACGACTCAGCCGCCAACACATGCTGACGATTTCGCAGCCCTAGCGCTTGTCCGCGCGTGAGTCTTGCGTAGCTCACCCAACCCGTGATGCTTAAAGCAATCATTAAATTCACCAACCCTGGGCCTAACACCGCCGCAAATGCAATGGCCAGCAAAATGCCAGGAAAAGCTAAAAATACATCGGTTACTTGCATTAATGCACGGTCTATTTTGCCGCCGTAAAAACCTGCTAGTAAGCCAATACACACGCCAACCAACATAGTAATTGCGGTAACAAAAATCGCAACAATAAACGAGACTTCAACCCCACGTAAAAGACGCGCCAATATGCTACGGCCTAAGTCATCTGCGCCTAATAAATAGGTAAAACTAGGTGCGCTTAAAATCGCATTTAAATCAATTGCATTAGGGTTTAGCTGAAACAAGCGCCCAAACATGACCGCTACGAGCCAGAACAACAAAATGGAGGATGCAAATTTTTTCATTTTTTTTCAAACTTTTAAGCCTAAATACCCTTTAAACATACTATTTCCAAAACTCGCGATGGTAAGAGGCACGTCCTCGTGCCGAAAAGCTATTTCGCGACGAGGGCGTCGCTCCTACATGTGCTAATGGATAATTTTGGATTAAGCAAATTTCACACGCGGGTCGGCAAGTCTATACAGCACATCTGTGACCAAATTGACCAACACATAACTCAACGCCACAATCAGCACACATGCTTGCGTCACAGGGTAATCGCGCTTTTCAATACTTTCAACCAATAAGCGCCCGATGCCATCCCACGAAAAAATTGTTTCAGTAATCACCGTACCAGCAAGCAAGCTACCCATTTGTAAGCCAACAATGGTAATAATCGGCAATAAAGCAGCGCGCAAGGCATGGCGCAGAATCACGGTTTGCTCGGTTAAACCTTTGGCGCGAGCGGTGCGAATATAATCGTCATTCAGCACCTCAAGCAGACTGGTGCGCGTCATACGAGTGAGGATTGCGCTTAAGCCAAAGCCTAATGTCAACGCAGGCAGAATAATCGAAGCATTTGAATCCATACCACTCACCGGCAACCAGCCCAGCCACACGGCGAATATCAGCATCAACATAGGCCCTAGCCAAAAAGCGGGCATGGCTGAAAGTCGCACGCTGACTAGCGTTACCACAATATCTTGCCAATGATTTGCTTTTAAAGCCGCGTAAATACCCATAGGCACACCTAAAGCGATGCCAATAAGCAATGATAGTAACGCCAATTTCACCGTGGCTGGATAACGCGTTTTAACCATCTCGATAATCGGCATTTTTGTGTGGATAGACTTACCTAAATCGCCCTGCGACAGCTTAGCAAGGTAAGTGCCAAACTGCTGGACGAGCGGTTGGTCTAAACCCAAATCAGTACGCAATTGCACGCGGTCCGCTGTGCTAGCAGATTCGCCTAGCATCACCTCCACTGGGTCACCTGGTATCAAATGAATCAGCAAAAATGTAAGCAGCAAAACGCCGAAAATGACGGTAACCAAGCTTGATAATTTTTTGATTAAAAACACCCTAAACTGCCATCCCATATTTAACTGTCGCAATGATCAACATGACTGGGTTGAGTTGATTTTTCTTTGTAGGAGCGACGCCCTCGTCGCGAAAAGCAATGCGGCGCACATCACCGCCGTTAATCGGCACGGGGGCGTGCCTCCTACCTGCCCTATTGTAGGAGCGGCTTGCAGCCGCGAATCTTTGTAGCCTATATTGACCGTTGCTTTCGGGGCTAGAAGCCCCTCCTACAATGATGACTGTTGGAAAATTTATGTTGAATGGATAATCTGGGTTCATTCCAAAATTACCACCAACGTGCCAACCGCAACCAAATCAAACAACGCAATTATCTCGCAGTTACGCATGCGTATACAGCCGTGCGAGCCAATCTGTCCCATCTCAGTGCTATCTGGTGTGCCATGAATATAAATATAACGCTGCATTGTATCCACATTACCTAAGCGATTTTTGCCTACTTCCTTACCTGATAGCCACAAAATACGCGTCAAAATCCAATCTCGGTTTGGAAATTCAGCCATTAACGCTGGCGTGCAGATTTCACCTGTTGGCCTGCGCCCCACAAACACGGTATTTGGTGCAGCATCCGCGCCAATTTTAGCGCGAATGATGTGCTGCCCTAATGGCGTACAACCGCTATTTTTCTCGCAACCAGCGCCGTTAGCGGCGGTGGAGATGACGTATTTAGCTTTTACGCCGCCAAAATCATCAAGCAGCGTTAAGGTTTGATTTGAGATAGAGATTTCAATGCGCACAGTACTAAACCTCTAATAAACGTTTGCCATGAACCACGGTGAGCACTTCTATTTGACTTGGCTTAATTTCATAAATTAAACGATAGCTATACACAAATCGCTCACGAATATTCTCCTGATTTAACTCGGGCACTGCACTACCCGCTTTGGGAAACTCATTTAACGATTGCGCCGTCGCAAGCAGCTTTTCAACCACCGCTTTTGCATAAAAAGGCGAATCTCTGTGAATATACGCCGCAATTGCATCTACATCCGCTAATGCGGTTTGCGACCAAACAACTAATAAAGCCATTGGCCTAGAGCCACTTATTTAAGTGACTGGCAACCTCTTGTTGTGTATGCAGTTTACCAACCGCCACATCGGCCTGCCCGTGTTTAATTTTCTCTAATACATAAAGATGATATTGAATATCTTCCAAGGTACTATCTTCTGGCAATGTTCTTAAAAGCTCAGTCGCCTCTAATTTTTCAGTCATTTGTGTTTGCATTGCGCCACTCCTTAACGTTTCATTAACAAATTCTATTATATGCAATTTAGCATCAAGTCACTGTTATACCCGCATAAAACCAAGCTCATACACTTGTGGACGAAGTTTATCGCCTAATACTTCATAGGCATTTTTAAAGGCTTCAAAGCTCACGGGTTGGCTAAAGCCATTGCTGTTGCGGGCTTCTAAGGCTTTGCGAATTTGATACCAGCCTACGTCGCTACGGTTAAGTTTTAAGCTTTCGCGCACGCCGTGTTCATCGGTTTGGCTAAAATAGGCTTGCCAGAGTTTTTTGCCTTCGGCTAATACTGCGTTGGCTTCTGCGGATAATCCACAATAGTCGCTACTTTCATTGCCCCTTATGCCGTCATTCCCGCGCACGCGGGAATCCATTTGGGGTGTTTGGTGGGCTTTATGTTTAAGGTCGACGCCAAGGCCAACATCAAGGTCAATTTGGATTTCCGCTTTCGCGGAAATGACGGGTGAAGCAGCTTTAAGAGGTAGTAGATTTTGTAAATACTGCACCATAAAATCGCTCTCAAAGCGTTCTGGCGCGCCTACTTCAGCCTCGGTAAACGGAATAAAGTGGTTCACAATCGACCACTTTTTGCCGTTCCATTCTAAATCGTTGGCGCTAGCGGTTAAGTTGCTACCGTTAAACAGCATCCAAATTAAGCAATCGGTTTTAAATGCGTCGGTGAGTGGTTGTGGGGGTTGTAAGAATTGGTCGCGGTCGTTTAGCCACGTGGGTTTAATGAGGCGGCGGACTGAGAAAACGATGGCGGCTTGCCATAGGTTTTCCTCGTTAATATATGCACCACCGCCATTGCCACCAGTAAATATAGATGATGTGACACACGTTTCTTGCACTGCATGTTGCAAATCATTATTGCTTGCGTACAAATAACCAAACATATTGTCACAGGACTTTTTAAGTCTAGGGTTACTTGAAACCTTAAATGCATTTGATAAAGGCAAAGCTATTTGATCGTTTGTTTTTGGCTTATCCATCCAAACATTTAAGTAAGCACTATTTGGCAAATTATAAAATTTCTTTTCACCAATTGGTTCAGCTTTTTTATTTAAAACAAAGGTTGTGATTTCCTTAATTGGTGTTTTTTTCTTTACGTTTTGATTGGTTTCCCATATCAAAAAACCAATTGGAAAGTCACCATTTAACCCATCAAAAGCTTTACTGTGTACAACAAAACCACTCATGTAACTAGCTTGCCAATTTTGTCGAAACTTCTCAAAATTTGGCGCATTGACATACTTTAATGTGCTGAACATTGCTAAAGTAGCTGTAGGTATTTCTCGCGCAATTCTCACTAAGAACTGAACAAACAACTCTTTGCTTGCGTAGCCTGACTCCGCTGGCTTCATTGAAGCATTGATTCGCGTTTGCTCAACATGCTTTTTATTCATATCTCCTTTGCCTATACCAGAGCCAGTTTCACCATAAGGCGGATTAATCAACACCAATAATTTTTTACCCTCCGCAATGGCTTGCCTTAAAGCTGGCGGCACTTTGTTGGTGAGGCTGTAATCTATTTTGCCGTCATCAGTAATGTCGTCATTCAAATAATCGTATTGAAAGCGCGTGGCGGCCACGCAGGTTTTACTGGCTTTCATTACATCTATATCGGCTTGGTCTAGCGTGCTCATAAACACATTGCGTGGGTTGCTGTGCTTCACCTCTAAATTGCCCACGCCACAGCACATATCCCACACTACATAATTTTTTTGCCAGTTGTTGCCTAGCGTTTCGGCTAATAAATCATAAGCTTTATCTACCACCGCAAGGGGCGTGTAATACGCGCCTTTAAAGCTGCGTTCATCTAGCGGGATTAAGCTGTCGCGACGTTCTAATAGGTAATTGCGGTATTCTGGCTGTGGCGGTTTGTGATAAATCATCCAAAACTGGCGGTAGCCTTCGTAATTGCCTAGGTTGTAGGTTTTACCACCAAGTAAAAACACAGGTTTTTCGCCATCGTGTAGCAACCTTGCGGGCAGGTTTTCATGCGTGGCGGTTTTGCCATCGTGCATAATGTCGGCAAAAAACAGTAAGGCGTAATCGGTTTCATCCACGCCTGAAAGCTCTTTGCCGATGAGCGCGACCCATTTATCAAATACTTGCTTAAGGTTATCTGGTGTAATTTGCGTGCGGATAATCTCGCCTGATTTAATGGCGAGTTTAACGGTGTGAATAAACTCTTGCTCGTGCGTTTCTATTTTAAACGAGACAAAATGCGTGCCAATATAGGTAGACACTTGTTCTAAGGTAGTTTGCTCAAACTGGCTGGCTGATTTGCCCCATTTAATGGTTTTGTCTTTAAACAAAGGCATCACATCGGTGGTTTTCATCAACGCGGCTTTGGCGGTATCTATCACCGCTAAAAATGGCGGTAAAGTTTCGCCTTTTTTATTGGCAGCATCTACATAATGCAACAACTGCGTAAACATGGCGTAAGTGGAAGTGGGTTTGTCTTTTGCCTCAAACCAGATTTCTTTGGTTTGAATATCAATGAGGTTTTTAGACAGATTTTTTAAGCCAAGCGCTTTGATATAAGCGTCTTTAACGTCTTCTTCACTTTTGGCGGTTTTTAGCGTATCAAAAAGGGTCATGTATTAGTCTTTATTCTTTAGGTGTTACCTAAAATCATCTTCGCGCTGGTGGCGCACCGCTAAAATTGTCACCGTGTTATCTTCTTCTATTTCAAACATTGCTACATAGCCATTGGCGCCAAAGCTTATCACTAGCTCGCGTAGAAATGGGCTATTGGCTTGCGCTTTGCGGCAAGTAAACGGGAAAATTTTAAGCGTATCAATGGCTTTGTAAATGTTATCACGTGCATGTTTGGCACTATTTTTGTCTTGTTTATACAAAAATAGGTAAAGACGCTTAAGGTCATCTTTTGAATTGCGGGTAAATCTAATTTGGTAAATCAATCAAATTTTCCATTGAGAATATCATCTAATTCTGCCAATACGCTTTCTGCTGAATAGTATTCTCCTGTGCGTCTGGCTTCATCACGGGAGGCAATGCCACGCGCAATAAAGGCCTGATGATGCAAGCGGCGTTCAATATTGGCTTTGAGCGACTCTTCTAAAAAGCTAGAAAGTGTTTCGCCTTCGGCCAGCACGCTTTGCGCGGCTTCTCTTAATTGTGGCTCTACACGCAAAGCTGGAATAGTGGCAGTTTTCATGGTGTGACTCCAAATGTAATTCATTTGCATTACATTAGCATGTTTAGTGTGTTTCCACACGCTAAATATTAGGGTGTTTGCACATGCTGAATCTTGGCTAAATCATCCCAATTGCCATCCGATTTTGCGTTGTAATTGGCAATGCCTTTGCGCATGGCGGCAAACTGCCCTTCGTACCACAGCGGTACATAAGGCAATTGCTGGCGGATACGCGTGCTTGCGGCTTGCCAGTTTTCATCAGCTAATAATTTATCAAGCTCAGCGTCTGTGTATCTGCCACGGTTAAAGCCATTGGGTGGTGCGCTGTTTGAGCCAAACGCTTTTGCGTAAATTTCGGGCGTTTTAATGCCTACCCACGTGAGGCCGTACAATTGGAAATTGCCTTGTTTGACGTCTTCAAAAAACGTGCCCCAATCTAAGCTGCGAATTTCAAGGGCTATGCCTGCCTTAGCCATTTGCGCTTGCAAAATCGTGGCGAAGCGCACGCGTTGAGCATCTGTAGAGGTTTTATACACCAGTTTAAGCGGCAGCTTTATACCCGCTTCTTGCAACAACTGTTTGGCTAAGGCTGGGTTGTAATCATTGGCTGGCAAAGCCTGAGTGTTTTGGTTAGTGTAATGTTCAGGCGGCAAAATCATGTCCGCTTCGCGGCTATGTTGAATCATGGCTTTGGCGATAATTTGCTTGCGGTCTATGGCGTGGGCAATGGCTTGTCTGACTTTAAGTTGCTGCAAGATTGGGTCTTTAAAATTTAAACCTAAATATGAAAAATTGGCGCCTATGCTGGTTTTAACCGTCACTTCTGGCTTGGTTTGTAGGTACTTAACAAGCTCTGGTGGCAATTCACCTTGCAGTAAATCTACCTCGCCATGCAGTAACTTTAATACACGCACGGTAGGATCTTTCACTTCGATTAAGCTGATTTTTTGATCATCGTTGACACGTTGCAAGGTGAGTTTATTCTGCCAAGACACAAACTTTAAAGCGCCGTTACCTATAGGCGCATGCGAGAAGTCATAGCCTTCTGCAATGAGTTTGGCTGGCAAAATGCCAATAATCAACTTGGCGGCAAAGTGCTTATCTGCCTGATTGAGCTGAAATTCAACCGTGTCATTATCTATCACGGTGATACTTTTGATATTGGCAAATTCGGCGGTATTGGGCGAGTCTTTTAAAGTAGCTAAAGAATCATAAGTGGCTTTTACGTCGTTAGCATTTAATGGCGCTTTGTTGTGGAATAGCGCGCGATTTTTATTTAGGGTAAATTTATATTGTGTTGAACTAATTTCTACCCAACTAGCCAAGCTAGCAGCTGGCTTTGATTGCGCATCAAAATCTACCAAGCTTTTATACACCAATCGATTCACGCGCTCTGAAGCGGCATCCGTGGCATAGCGCGGGTCTAAATTCAGTGGCATTTGCCCAATGGCAAATACAATTTCATGTGAAGATGATGCGGATGGATGTTGTTGAGTACAAGAGCCTGTACTCAACACTAGTAAAACGAAACAAAATTGCGCTAAAACTTTCAATGCCATCATAGCACCGAAGTTTACTAGATTATGAGGAACTTAGATGCTCAGGCTAAATGAATATTATCTATTAAACATAATACTTAAAAAGCTCACCCTTGTAGGAGGGGCTTGCAGCGCCGAAAGTAGCGGTATAAGCATTCCGCTAAGGTTCGCGGCTACAAGCCGCTCCTACAATAGAAAATCTAACATTAAACCTTAGAAGTTATATACAGCGCCCACACTGACTACGTTAGCGCCAAAGTTATCTTTGCTATTGTTCACATCTTTAACAGCTGCTGAGTAATGATCCCACCCCAAACGAATGCCGATATTTTTGTTGAGGTTATATTCACCGCCCAAACCGTAAGTGACAGCGGTTCTGGTATCGTCATTCATCGGTGCAAGGCTTGATGACACCTTAGTTTTTGTTGCGGCAATACCGAGCTTGCCGTAAAGATTAAACTCGTCATTCAGTGGTAAAAAGCCAATGGCCGCAATGCTGGCAGCATCACCTTTTGCCGTACCACTTACTTTATCAGTGACTTTACCAATGCCTGTATATTCGCCTTCTACCCCTAAATATTTGTTGAATTTATAACCTAATACGATACCACCAACGGCAGATGAGCTTTTATCTTCGCCATTTGGTGTGTTGATATTTGGCTTACCAACGCCGATGTTGCCACCTGCATAAAAACCCTCATCACCTGCAAAGGCTGCAGTTGAAATAGTCGCAATGGCTAACAAACTTCCGAGTAAAATTGTTTTAGTTTTTTTCATATCAATCCTTTATAAATTATTCAATGGTCAATCAATAAAATTGCTGGTTTTTTAAATTTGTTAACTCGCTTTTTTCTCTGCAACTTTCAAGCCTGCTTCAACCTCGCTCTTACGGCCTGCATCGGCATCTTCACGGCCAGGGCGCGCAGTTGCGGCTAAAGCTTTTTTGTAATACTCCACCGCTTTTGCGTACTCGCCCTGCTCGCTTAAAAAGTCAGCATAGAAATAATTAGGGTCTATGCCAGAGGGATTCACTTGTAGGGCTTTTTCTAAGTACGTGCGTGCTTTTTTCTTATCACCAAAACCAATAGGCCAGCCTGGCACTTTGTAGTAAAGAGAGCCTAAACTTGTGTAGGCAGAACCTTGTAGGGCATTGGGGCTGGTTTTCTGCGATTCGAGTAATAAATCACGCGCTTTTTCAGCAAACTTTAAAGCACCAATTCCACCTTTGGCTTTTGCATAACCACTGTTTGAAATGGCTTCCCAAATCATGGCTTCTGGTGCATTGTCATTTGCAGTTGTAACTCGGTGCGCCTTCTCAATAAGCAGCTTAAAAGCGTCCTCTTGTGCGTCTTTAGGTGTTTGGTAAGTCGCTTTAGCCCATTCGTGCTGAATTTGGGCAACTTCAGCATCTAATTTATCATCCGCAAATGCTGGGCTTGATAGCGCAATAAAACTTAGCAGTAACATCATGTTTTTCATCTGTTTTTTCCTTTGTTTAAAAATACGGTATTAATTCTTATGTATTAAGTCTTAGGTATTAATTCTTAGGCGTAATAAATTGACGCGCGATTCTGGTTGGTTTCTTTAAACCCATACTGACAACACTCGGTAAAAACCCATTAAGCCATGCGAAAAAAGACTCTGGCTGACCGATGTAATGCTCTTGTTTATCAGCTTCTATGGCTTTGATAATTTCTTCGACGACCACTTGCGGTTCATCCATGGCGGTTTGGGTAGCGGCTAACATTTTTGAAGCAACTTCGTCATTCATGGGTGTTTTAATGGCGCGTGGAGCAATGTAGGTCACGGTAATGTTGGTATCTAGCAATTCACGCCTGAGTGCTTGAGAAAACCCATGCACAGCAAATTTACTTGCGCTATAAGCTGCATAATGCGGAAAACCAATCGAGCCGAAAATAGAACCAATATTGACGATTTGACCGCCATTTTGCGCCAGTAACTTTGGTAGCAAAGCACGCGTCAGTTGAAGCGGTACAACTGCATTGATATGCATCATTTCTGCGATACGCATTGCGTCTTGTTCTTGAAACAAAGTGAAATCAAGAATGCCGGCACTATTAATTAAAATATCGACACTTCCAAGCAAATGAACTGCCTCATCTACTACCCTTTGCGTGGGATTAGGTGAAGCTTCACTCGCTTTAAAATCAGTGACAATTGGAAAAGCTACTCCACCTAGTTGATTGATTTTATTGCATAAGCCATAAACTCTCGCTTTATCTCTATCGACCAAAGCTAATCTAGCGCCGCGTTTAGATAGCGCAAATGCTAATGGCTGACCTATGCCGCCAGCAGCGCCTGTAAGTATGATGTTTTTACCATGCAAATTCATGCAGCAACCTGCTGTAAAGTTGACGGTGAAGTGTTTGTTGGTATAAATCTACTACCCAAGTCGCGGAAAATATCTCCGTACAATTTGTAAAAGTTTTTAGCACTATGAATCAGCAAAGTGCGCTCTTCTTTGTCTTCAATTTTATTCACAAGCCCTTCATAAAACTCGGTATGACCAACATCTAGCGACCCATGTGAAGTTAAATAACTGAAGGCTTTATTAGGCAAACCAAGACTGTTTTGCAATGAATCACCCGCTTTGGTAGCAAGTGCTACACTGGTGCCTTCTAGCACCAATACCATGCCAAAAAAACCTATGGGATTCACACGGTTAATCATGTCGTAGGCATAAGCCACCATCATTTCCGTAGCAACGCCAGCTTGTCCATTACGCACGGTTTCTGCATCAGCGCCACAAGCGTTAATGTCATTGAGTATCCATTCTTGATGGCCTAACTCTTCTTCAATGTACTCAGCAACGGCTTCACGTAGCCATTCATATCGCTCGGGTAATTTAGCACCGCATAACATTAAAAGCGGCACGGTGTGTTTTACATGGTGATAAGCCTCAGTTAAAAAAGCGACGTAAGCGGGCAAGCTCACTTGCCCGCTAGCGCCCGCTTGTATGAGTGGCAAACTAAATAAAGACTCGCGCTCATGTTGAGTTTCACTGAGCAGTGTTTCATAAAACGGCATAACTTTTTTCCTTATAAAGTTCGTCAATTTTTTCTTGATATTGTTGCCACACAGCTACTCTGCGTAGGCGACCATTGGCGGTAAGTTGATTGTTTTGCGGAGTAAATGGCGTGTCTGCTAATATCCATTGGCTGACGCGTGCATAATCAGGCAGTAATTGGTTGATTTTTGCGATGGCGATGTCAATATCCGCTGATGTAGCGTTTTTTGCGGGAACAATAATCGCCACATTCCATGGTTTTGCCTCGCCAAACACCGCTGCTTGGGCGATAAATGGCGAAACAGTTAATTCGCGCTCCACCCATTCTGGTGCGACATTACGACCAAATGAGGTGATGAATTGGTTCTTTTTACGCGCCGTAATGTATAAGTAGCCATCCTCATCCAAATGACCAATGTCACCAGTAGCAAAATATTGATTATTCTGCACGCTGTTTAAATCTCCAGCATAGCCGAGCAAACAAGCACCTTTTACCAATATCTCTCCATACTCACTTAACTTAATCGAGACATGCGGCAATGGCTTTCCTACGCTGCCTATTTTTCTATTCATGGGTGTATTCAGTGCAACTACTGAAGCACATTCAGACAATCCATAACCCTCATAGACAGGTAAATCTAATGCTGCAGCGCGATTAAGCAACTGTGGCGAAACAGAAGCACCGCCTACAGCAACGAACCTTAAATGAGGTGGCTTGGTGTAGCCTGCTTCAATGGCACTCAGTAGCGCATTAAGCAACTCTGGCGTAAGCACCGTGGTGGTGGCTCTAGTAGTGCTTAAGGCCTCCATCATGTTGGCAATATTTAAGCCTGTTGCACCAGATAATCCAACCTGCGCAGAGGGCATCAATATTGCTGTTGCCCCAGCTAAAAGTGGCACATATAAGCCCGCAATATTTTCCAGTAATGTAGAAAGTGGCAAAATACTTAAGTGACGATCTGTAGACATTGCTTTAGTCGCATCAAGTAAAGAAAGCGCAACTCGGTTCAACGTCAATTGCTCTAAACAGACCCCTTTAGGCTTGCCCGTTGTTCCTGATGTGTAGGTAATTTTAGCCGTGCCTTTTGGCAACTCATGGAAAATTTTGGTATCTAAAATAAATTCAGTGATAATTTTATCTTCTATTAGATACTGTTTTTCTTGCACTATTTTTTTGCTGTAATCATCAAGCATTTGCTTGAATAAGATAGGTTGATCACTTAACACCACATTAATACCGGCATCCTCAATTGCGTGTATTGTTTGCTCTGAAGAAAAGAAATACGGCAAAGGCACTACGGGTAAATTTAAATCCATGGCAGCTAAATCAGCAATCGCCCATGCTGGGGAATTATCCATCGCTAAGCCTAAAACTTTGGCTGAGGCATTGTTGAGTCGATAAGTAACCAGCTCTATTGAAGTTGCTAACTCTCCATACGTTAGGGTTTCTGCGAGCCTACCTTGTAACGCAACTTTATTGGGTGAGTGAGTTGAAAAGTGCGAAATCGCATTAAGAACAGAGTGAGATTGAGAATTCAAGATATTAAATCCTACTGCGCAGTTGGTTGCGTGCGACGAATCGCCATCACTTGCGGACGTTCATTGTAATAAGTGCCCCAAGCAGCACGTTCATGCTCTGGAATACGGTCAATACTTGCTTCGCCCAAAAACTGTAAAGACATATTCAACTTAGTTAAAGAGTTACGTAATACTGAGATTCCTGTAAAAACCGCCCATTCGGAATGTGTGCTATGCAAATACAGGCTGATGCTAGCGAGTAAACTGCGCACATTAATTGGATCAGCAACGGCTAGATTTCCAACTTCTAAAATAGCCTCGCGTGAGATTGGCGTTTGATAATGCTCTGACAGTAGCGCTTCGATTGGTGAGTCAAAATAAGTTTCTAAAAACAAACTCTCTTGGTTGGCATGCCGCAACCCGCAAACTGCAAGTAATTTACCGCCAGTATCACGAACGCTCATTAATTGAGGCATAAAGTGACTGACTTCTGCACTATGCGCACGTCGATAAATTGCACGAACAAAGCTCTCCAGCTCTTTCCTATCAGCCGCGCATGGCCCTGAAATAGCGGTAATGACAGACTGCGCCCCATGCAGATGAATTGCTGCGCTTTTGCTTTGTGTTGAAGTTGCTTCTATTTCTAACTGTTGAATATCAGCAGTCGCTAATTGTTGCGCAAATTGCATATAACACTCCTGTAAGAATGTTTTTATATACGCAAGCGTTGTGCCAAGTCAGGTATTTACTATATATTTTAAATTTAAATCGTTAATAATCATAGAATTACGACTATTATGGGTTTTAATTTTGATGGTTGTGGTAGATTTTAGAAACCACAATTTTTGCAGACTTGCAGACTATTAACTGATATTCCCTGCAATTTTCGTAGGATTTATATTTATTTTTGATGGCTTACTGAACAGCACTCGCAGACCTATCAGCACAATTAAGCTCTGGTGCTGTAGATAAAACATTACGATCTGCATTAATCCAAACTAATGGTTTAACCCTGTCATCTAATTTACAAGCGTCGATGTAGCCTATCGCCCCAGGTGTATCTGCGACATATCTGAGCATTGCTTCTTGCGAGCTCACGACATGCGGCGGTGAAATACCGTGGAAATACAGCCCATTCCAATAATCAGTTTGAGTTTCTGGCGCACTTTTTAAGATTGATAGTGAAAACTGCAGCCTAAGTGGGTTGGTGGCAGAATAATTCAAAGTTTGAATACGTTTTCCATCAGCCCAATACAACTTCTTTCGCCAAAACATGAGAGAAAGTTCGTTAGCATCTACCTGATGAATACTGTGATTACGTGGCACAATCACAGCAAGCACCTCTGCGCCAGCCTCTTGAACGAAGCTTAATAACAGCACAATGATAGACATCATCAACAATTTAAATTTATGCATTTGAAACTGGCGCACTAATACAAAATTGAAAATGAAGCGAGTAAGCCTTTGGGCGATTCGGTACTTTCTTCATCGCCACCTACATACTCAATTTTAAATATTTTGCTGGGGGTCATACGCCATGCAGAACCTATCAGCCAACGTGCAGTAGAGCCTTCTTCAGGGCGCTTGTAATTCTCTATCCGCGCGACTGCAAACCATTGGTTGCCAAGCGGCGCAACCCCCTGCAGATAAGCACCGCTGCCGCCATTGGTGTAATTATTGTAATAACGCTGAAAAGCCTCACCACTAAACTCCCAGCCTTGGCGCTGTACTAAAAAATCCAACCCCACCATATGAAATTCAGGACTATTAGGAATATTCTCGCGAAACTCCAATAAAGAAAGTCCCCAATTGACGTTGCCAGAAAGCGTAAAACGCGCCCCTTTGGTATCTTCAAATGGAATTTCTTCACGATTCACAATTTGATCTTTTAAGGCTTCCGCATAAAAACTGTATTCAAAAGCATTATCTGCTAGCGGAGTGGCACCATAAAACATCAAACCATTGATTGCTGTAGGAAATAGGCGGCTTGTGACTAATGGACGAGTCGTTGTCCAAACCAAAGGCTCAGCATGCACTAGATTCCAACGTCCAGCTGGAGTTAAAAAACGACCTGCGCGTACATTCAATTTTTCGGATAAATTATAATCAAAGTAGAAGCGCTCTAAATCTAAGTAACTGTCTTTGCCAATTGAAGTGTCATCTTTGTTAAAGCTAATAGGTCTATCTATGTCGAGTTCAGTCAAAAAGTGAAAGCGGCTATTATTTTCCCAGCTGAGTATGATACCAATTTCATTAATAGCCCCTTCTACTTTCCCACCAGGATGCACATTCATTTCGGCATTAGAATAACCACCTAAACTAAAATTTTCCCATGGTGACGCTTTATCTGCGTCCGCAGCAAAAGCGGTTTGCAAAGACATGACAATCGTCACGCCTATAAAAAATAGTAGTGGTCTTATTAAAATAGCTCTAGGCATCATCAAACCATGCATAATTTCTCCATCACTAAAAACTACTACGTTGATAAACTAGCAACGGTATATCATTCCAATTCGCTAAACTCATTTGGTATAAATTGCTTTGCTTAATTTATTACAACCTATCATGCTTTCATTCTCGCACTAAATCAGATGCTTAAAAAAGCCCTGCCTATACGCTTTATTCTACTTAGCGCATTTTTGCTAGTTGCTTTGCTGCCAACCATGCTGGTCACTGGCATGGCTTTTTTTGAGGCTCGCGGTGCGTTAAAGTCCGAAATTAAACATGATACCCAAACCCGAGCAAACGCTACTGTAGATGAAATTGACCGCATTATGTTTGAACGTTTGCATAATACTGCGTCTTGGGGCCAGCTGGAAATTATGCAAGATGTTCGAATTGGTGACATTGATAAGCGTCTATCCAAGTTTTTAAGTGATTTAAAATACAGTTACCACGATATTTATAATGAACTGTATGTTGTAGATAACAAAGGCATTGTAATTGCATCGAGCAACGCCGAATCAATTGGTCAACATCGCGCACAATTTGGCGATTGGTTAAGCACCAAAATTCAGGGTAATAACATAAGTATTGCGCCTATTATGCAGGAGCAACTCAACATCTCAACCGATGTTAAAGATGCTTTTGACGGCAATAAACTTGGCACTTTGGTCACTGTTTTTAACTGGAATCAAATCACCAACATTTTAGAAGGCGCTGTTTCAGGAAGAAGCGGTGCAGCACTTTTTGATGGTAATAACAAAGTAATATCGATGACCGCACGTTGGTCAGATGTTCAAACTCAAGAAAAATTATCTACCTCGTCTAAATCCAAAGGCTATCAAGGTTATAACGGCTTCAAGTGGCACGTTGTGATTGCAGAATATCGTTTAGACGCATTAGCGCCTATCCAACATATGGCTTATATTTTTATTGGCTTATTGATTGCCACCATTATTCTAGCTAGCTTAATTGCGTTCCCAGTCGCTACAGCATTAACTCAACCACTCGTTAAACTCACGGCGTTTGCCAATAACTTTATTCGTGAACCAAGTAATGCATTGCCTCCAAGCACAAGTTACCTTGTTGAACCCTTAGAAATCACAGCGCTTTCAAATGCCTTTAGTAAAATGATTAACGACCTTGAGCGCTCTAAAGAAAATCTGACACGAGCCGCGAAACTAGCAGTAGTCGGTGAAATGGCAGCCGCCATGAGTCACGAAGTACGCACCCCTTTGGGCATTTTGCGCTCATCAGCACAAGTCTTATTACGTGAGCCTAATATTAGTGAAGAAGGCCGTGAAGTTTGTGGATTTATTATTAGCGAAACTGAGCGTTTAAATAAACTAGTATCAGCATTGATTGACTCAGCAAGGCCGAGATTGCCTGATTTTAAACATACAGATATTACCGGGCTAGCGCAGCAGTGCGTTGCAATGTTGCGTATGCAGGCTCAGAATAAGAAAATAGAACTGATCTGCGAGGCGAATGAAAAATCTATAGCCCTGTGTGATGCAGAACAAATCACACAGGTTTTATTAAACTTATTACTCAATGCAATTCAAGTATTGCAAGATAATGGCAAAATAATATTAAAAGTAACACCCTCAATTGACCAAGTATTAATTACCGTTTCCGATAATGGTCTAGGCATTCCAGTGGAGCATCGCAACCAAGTATTTGAGCCCTTCTTCAGTAAACGCAGAGGCGGCATTGGCTTGGGATTAGCAATTGTAAAACAGATTGTAATGGCAAATCATGGCAATATTAGTGTGCATCAAAGTAGCTTAGGCGGTGCCGAATTTCGGCTACAACTACCTGTCGACATGGCTGCATAAAACAGAATATTTTATGGAACGCATCAAAAAATGAATCAGCAAAAACGTATTCTCGCTGTTGACGACGAGCCCCATATGCGACGTCTGCTAGAAATTAGCTTGCGCCAAACTGGCTATCAGCCAGTAGTCGCAGAAAATGGTAAAGAAGCACTGACGATTTTGCGAAATGATAATATCGACTTAGTCGTTAGCGATTTGCACATGCCTGTGATGGATGGCTTAAAACTACTAGAAGCTCTACGTGCTGAAAATATCGAAATCCCAGTGATTATCGTCACGGCTCAAGGTGAAATCTCTTCAGCAGTGCAAGCCATGAAATTAGGCGCTTCAGACTACATCTTACGGCCATTTGATTTGGAAACTCTTGAAATTGCCATTAGCCGAGCACTTTCTGTCACTCGATTAAAAGTTGAAAATCAGTTTTTGCGCGGCGAAGCTGGGCAAATAGGCAAAAGTTTAATTGGCGAAAGTCCAGCTATTCGCATAGTGCATCAGGCTATTTCCCAAGTAGCTGCAGAAAAAGCTACCGTACTGATTACAGGTGAAACAGGAACAGGCAAAGAACTTGTAGCGCGAGCCATTCATCAACAATCCCCAAGAAAGAATGCACTCTTTGTTGCAGTCAATTGTGCGGCGATTCCCTCTGAAATGCTCGAGTCTGAATTATTTGGCCATGAGCGTGGTGCCTTTACTGGCGCAGTTAAAGAGCGCATAGGTAAGTTTGAACTGGCTGATGGCGGCACTTTATTTCTAGATGAAGTGACTGAAATGCCAATTGCTCTGCAGGCCAAGCTGCTACGTGCCCTACAAGAAGGTAGCATTGAGCGCTTAGGGAGCAATCGGCAATTGAATGTAGACATTCGGGTAGTGGCCGCAACTAATCGCGACCCCATGCAGGCGATAAAAGAAGGTAAGTTACGTGAGGATTTATATTATCGCCTGAATGTATTCCGTATTGACTTACCCCCTTTGCGCGATCGATTAATCGACATCAAAATTTTGACAGCACATTTTCTAAAAAAACGCGGTATTCGCATTGATGACAATGCTGCCAGCCTTCTAGAAAACTATGCTTGGCCAGGAAATATTCGTGAACTAGAAAATGTGCTAGAACGTGCGGCTATCGTTTGCGGCGGCCAATTAATTAGGGCAGAAAATTTACCTGTAGATATTGTTAAGAAAACTGCCCCTGCTGCTTCGTTATTAACAAATACAAATGACAATCCAAACTCAAGGCAATCACTCTCACTACCTGACGCGGTGCTAGCTATCGAGATGAAATTGATTTCAGAGGCGCTGACACAAGTGAATGGCAACAAAAGTCGGGCGGCAAAACTGCTGGAAATTAGCGAACGTTCACTTTGGTATAAGTTAAGCCGCTATCACTTAACAGATTAATATGACCATCCATTAGATTTTATTAATCTGCAGAATATGAGTTAACAAATGGTTGTATCTAAATCAAGTACATATCGTAGCAATTCTTAAACAACATCAAGACAAACCGTCAGTTTTTAGATGTTTTAAAAGAATTAAATTTATTTAAAAAAGTACTGAAACTTAACAGCGAAAATTGTATCTATTTGTAACATATTTAATTGAGCTTAAATTCAAAAATCTTCTACGTTATCAAGCAACTAATTCTAGCTAAGAACCTCTAACAGCGCTAGAATATCGACCTTTTAGAAACTAAACTCAATTTCTATCTAATTGACATAAATCAATTGGATTTATGTCAATGTGCGACAGAATGTCACGTGTGAAACTCACAAAGAATTATCAATAAGTGCTATAGGGGAAACAAATGCAAGACCTTAAAACTCAAGCAATTACGTATGAAGATGGTGTCATACGGCAATTTTCAATCATGGCCGTAGTTTGGGGCGTGTTTGGCATGTTAATGGGCGTGATTATCGCCTCACAACTTGTCTGGCCAGAACTTAATCTAGGCTTACCTTGGACCAGTTTTGGGCGTTTGCGTCCACTTCATACCAACGCGGTTATTTTCGCGTTTGGGGGTTGCACATTGATGGCCACCTCTTTTTATGTAGTTCAGCGTACCTGTCAAACTAAGTTATTTATGCCTAAGCTGGCGAGCTTTGTTTTCTGGGGCTGGCAGTTAGTGATTATATCTGCAGCTATTTCACTGCCTTTAGGTTACACACAATCTAAAGAGTACGCCGAATTAGAATGGCCTATTGATATTTTAATTGCTATCGTTTGGGTGTCCTATGCCATTGTGTTCTTTGGTACGATTGGTCAACGTAAAGTAAAACATATTTACGTAGCCAACTGGTTCTTTGGTGCATTTATTTTAACTGTTGCTTTATTGCATATTGTAAACAGTGCGGCGATTCCTGCGGGCTTTATGAAGTCTTACTCCGCATATGCTGGTGTGCAAGATGCGATGGTGCAATGGTGGTACGGTCATAATGCGGTTGGCTTTTTCCTGACAGCAGGTTTCTTAGGCATCATGTATTATTTTGTGCCTAAACAAGCGGGTCGTCCGGTTTACTCATACAGTTTGTCTATCGTGCATTTCTGGGCTTTAATTTTCACTTACATGTGGGCGGGTCCTCACCACTTGCATTACACAGCTTTACCTGACTGGACTCAATCTGTCGGCATGGCCTTCTCGTTGATTTTATTAGCACCAAGCTGGGGCGGTATGATTAATGGCATGATGACAATGTCTGGCGCATGGCATAAATTACGTACAGATCCTATCTTGCGTTTCTTAATTGTTTCATTATCTTTCTACGGTATGAGTACCTTTGAAGGTCCAATGATGGCGATTAAAACCGTTAACTCCCTCTCTCACTATACAGACTGGACTATTGGTCACGTTCACTCAGGTGCTTTAGGTTGGGTTGGCTTAGTCTCTATGGGTGCACTTTATTACATGATTCCGCGCCTATATGGTCAAAAGCAAATGTACAGTATCAAAGCGATTGAGCTCCACTTCTGGTTAGCTACTATCGGCATCGTGCTTTATATTTCATCACTGTGGATTTCTGGCGTGATGGAAGGCCTAATGTGGCGCGCTATTAACACGGATGGCACATTGACATATACATTCGTGGAAAGCGTAAAAGCAAAACATCCGTACTACATCATTCGTGCGCTAGGCGGTTTACTTTACCTTAGCGGCATGACGATTATGTTGTGGAATACACTTAAAACGGCAAGCAATGGCAAAGCTGCTGTTGTCAATATTCCAGCTGTTACTGCTCACGCTTAAGGAAAAATGATGTCAGACTTAAATAAAAACAGTGAAACAAAAAGTGGCTTCAGCCACGAAAAAATTGAGACCAGTAACTTTCTGATGATTGTGTTGATTTTGCTCACCGTTGCGTTTGGCGGTTTAGTGGAAATCGTTCCGTTATTCTTTCAAAAATCAACAACAGAGCCTATCACTGGTCTAAAGCCATATACTGCACTGCAATTAGCTGGACGTGACATTTATCAACGTGAGGGCTGCTATAACTGCCACTCACAAATGATTCGTCCTTTCCGTGCTGAAACATTGCGTTATGGCCACTATTCAGTGGCAGGTGAATCAGTGTATGACCACCCTTTCCAATGGGGTAGTAAACGTACAGGCCCAGACTTAGCACGTGTTGGTGGTAAGTATAGTGATGATTGGCAACGTATTCATTTGAACAACCCACGCGACCTTGTGCCTGAGTCGATTATGCCTGCGTACCCTTGGTTAGAAAAAACGCCAGTTGATGCAGATGTTATGCCAGCACATATGCGCGCGCTTCGCACCGTTGGCGTGCCTTATACAGATGCTGAAATTGCGACTGCTGTAGAAGATGTCAAAGGCAAAACTGAACAAGATGCTTTGATTGCATATCTGCAAGTTTTAGGTATTCACTTAAAATAAGCTAAATATATTGAAGTAACCTGAATATAAGGAAAAACCCAAAATGGATATGAATACACTTCGCATTGCAGTGACAATCATAAGTTTTATTGTGTTTGTTGGCATCCTAATCTGGGTTTGGCGAAATCGAAATACTTCAGACTTTAAAGAAGGCGCTAACCTGCCTTTTAACGAAGATTAAAGTTAAGAAAACTTCATACACTGAAGAATAAAGGAAAATAAAATGAGTGATTTTACTAGTGGCTTTTGGCCAATCTTCATTACAGTGATTGTGCTAGGCGGTATAGCCTTTTGCGCATTCATGATAGTAGTGGCAAGTAGAGTTAAAGTAGTAACTTCTGGTGTTGATAACACCAGTGATCATGTTTGGGATGAAGACCTCCGTGAAATGAACAACCCATTACCGCGCTGGTGGGTTGGGATGTTTATTCTTACCATAATCTTTGCATTATTTTATCTTGCAGCTTATCCTGGCTTAGGAAGTTTTGCTGGTAAATTGGGCTGGACAGCAACTAAACAATACGATCAAGAAGTAGCGGCAGCAAATAAAGCGCTAGAGCCAATGTACGCAAAATTTGCTGTGATGAAAACTGAAGATCTTGCAAAGAACCCTGAAGCTAGAGCCATTGGCGAGCGCATATTTATGAATAACTGTGCTCAGTGTCATGGTTCAGATGCTAAAGGAAGTCGTGGTTTCCCTAATCTTACCGACAAGGACTGGTTACACGGTGGTAGCCCAGCTAAGATTGAAGAAACTATTGTTGGTGGTCGCATTGGTATGATGCCTCCTATGGCAGCAGCGGTAGGTACACCAGAAGACGTTAAAAACGTTGCTAACTATGTGCTAAGTCTATCTGGCAGTATTTACGACTCAGGTCGCGCTGGTTTAGGTAAAGAAAAGTTTGCAGTTTGTGCAGCCTGCCATGGTCCTGAAGGTAAAGGCAATATGGACATTGGTTCGGCTAACTTAACTGACAATATTTGGTTGCACGGTGCAGGTGAGGCGGCCATTATCAAACGTATCAATGAAGGTAAAGTCAATCAAATGCCAGCGTGGAAAGAAAAGTTCACGCCAGCTCAGATTCATGTGTTGGCAGCTTACGTTTGGGGCTTCTCAAACAATAAATAAGCTTAGCTGTTCGCAAGCTTGGTAATACGAAAGCATAGTAGCAAACGGCATTAAAGTACCTACTTTAATGCCGTGTAATAAGAAAAAAGCAATTTAAGCGAGTTTTAGAAAGTTGGATGCATGAGTAAAGCACCAAGCGTCAAAAAAGCAGAAGTCACGATTCCCTTAAATGAGGTGGTCATTTCTCTGTACGAATCGGCGGAAAAAATCTACCCTCGTAGCGTTTCAGGTTTCTTCACACAATGGCGCTGGGTGATGATTTGGTTGACCCAGCTCTTTTTTTACGGTGTACCTTGGTTAGAATGGGGTCATCGCCAAGCCCTGCTGTTTGATCTTGAAGCTAAGCGCTTTTATATTTTCAAACTAGTCTTGTATCCGCAAGATTTGATTTACCTCACTGCAATCCTAATCATTTCAGCGCTCTCTTTATTCCTTTTTACCGCGATTGCTGGTCGCTTATGGTGCGGCTATGCTTGCCCTCAAACTGTCTATACCGAAATATTCCTGTGGATAGAAAAGAAAATTGAAGGTGACCGTGCGGCACGTATGAAACTCGATGCAGCTGGGATGTCTTCGAAAAAAATCAGCAGAAAAGTGGCTAAGCATTTTGTTTGGATTGCATTTGCATTATGGACTGGTTTTACCTTCGTAGGATACTTCACACCAATTCGTGAGCTTGCACATGCTGTTGTAAACATGAGTTTAGGCCCATGGGAAATGTTCTGGGTTGGCTTTTACGGTTTTGCTACTTATGGTAACGCTGGGTTCATGCGCGAACAAGTATGCAAATATATGTGCCCCTACGCACGCTTTCAAAGTGCCATGTTCGATGACGATACTCTCATTGTGACCTATGATGAAGCACGTGGCGAGCCACGCGGTGGGCGCTCACGGAAGGCTGAGGTGAATACAAAAGTAATGGGTTCTTGTATAGATTGCAGCCTTTGCGTTCAAGTTTGTCCTACTGGTATTGATATTCGCGATGGATTGCAATACGAATGTATTGGCTGTGGTGCATGTGCTGATGTATGCGAGACGGTGATGGACAAAATGGGCTATGAGCGCGGCTTAGTTAAATACTCCACACAAAATGCACTGACAAATAATTGGTCTCACCAACAAATGTTTAAGCGGATATTACGTCCACGCGTACTTATTTACTCTGCAGTGCTACTGCTGCTCGTTGCTGGCTTATTAGCAAGCTTGTGGTTCAGAACACCTTTCAGAGTTGATGTCATGCGTGACAACGCTGTGTTGGGACGTTTAAGTGATGACGGTATGCTAGAGAATGTGTATCGTATGCAAATTATGAACGGTACGGAAGAAACTCAGCACTATCGTATCAGTGCCACAGGCTTAAAAGGTCTTGAAATAGATGCAAAAGATACTAAAGAAACTCAAGGCGACAAAAATAAAACGTATAGCAAAGAGTCTGAATCGGCTGAAGACAGTAAGCAGATCAATGAAAATGATCACACATTTATCGTTAAACCTACAGAGTCGCGCTGGGTAATCGTTGCTTTAAAAATGCCTGATGGCACTGCCGAATCTGGCTCACATAAAATTCAATTTGTAATTGAAGCCATTGAAAGTAAAGAAATTGTCACTGAAAAGTCTGTCTTCTTAGTACCTAGGTAAGAAACCTAAATTAAAAACCAAGTTAAAAAAAAGTTAAAAACTTAGTGAATAAATTAAATAGATAAGGATATATGATGGAAAAACTGGATACAAAACCTTGGTGGCGCTATGGCTATGTTTGGCTAGTGATTGGAGGCCCTTTAGTTGTTGTGATCGCCTCTTTCATTACTTTATATCTCGCCATTACACGACCTGATGCTGTGATTGATGACTACTATCGCAAAGGGATGGAAATCAACAAAACACTCAGCGCAGAACATGATGGCATGGCGCCAGCCATGCAAGCGCGTAACCATGCAGCAACAGGCATTAAGCCAATAGAAAGTCAGTAACCAGCTTATTCCTAAGTTTATAGTAGTAACAGTCCGCCAGAATGCCAACTAAGGGTGAGTGCGTTACGTTTAGGTAACAGCCTAAGGTCATTCAATGGGTGATGGCTGTTTTCTAGCAGACGCGCACTGGTTATGGGCTAACATATACGGCAAGACTTAGCAGGCGTATTCGTTGCGCAATGCCGTCTAACCACTCTTCTGGCAGTCGACTTAATCTTGCCGCTTCAGCCTGATAGGACGGGCGCGCGAGTCCATAAAGATGGACACCTTGAACGACATCCTTAACTTGGCTAATGAGCGCTAAATAGGCCAAAATATCGGCCTCTTGTGGCGGTTCACCGTCTAATCCAAACATGCAAGTTTGTATAAAAGTTGGGCAAGCTGCCGCACATTTTCTTAGGCGCTGAATATGGCTTTCTGGACTCAAATTCACGTCATTAATTCGGGCAATGCCCTCTTTAGTACCTGCATCAAGCTTAAACCAAACTTCACCATTACACTTGGCTAGGTGGCTCACGCTATCAAGGACAGTTTGCTTATCCATCAAACTACCATTAGTAATCAATCTCAATTTGATAGGATTGACTTGTTTGGTATTGCTAATAGCACCCAACAAATTAAACTCTATTAGCACTTTCTCCACCAAAGACACTGCTTCGGGAAACTCTTTCGTGCTGGTAGGCTCGCCATTGCCTGAAAAAGCAATGTCTTTCAGATGTCTATCACCTTCAGCAACATAGCGTTCCATAAAGTCGCCATGCAGCGCATAGGTCAAAAAAGATCTAAGTTCTTTTTCTAGTAGAAGCAATTCGATTGGCGGTGGCGTACCACGCGTAAGATTGGGCACCTGGCAATAGGCACAGCGCCAGTTACAAGCATTATTAACATTAAGATTAATGCCAATTGAAACGCCACCAGCCCGCCGAGAAACTACTGGATAAACGTATTTCATGCCGCTAACATCACGGTTATGGTCGAAAACAGTTAGTGTGTGCTGTAAAGTCATTCTAGAGTTTGGAATTTAGCGTTTATCCATATTGATAACGCTAAAAGCAAGTTGATTTTAATTACAAGTTTCTGGATTGAATATTTTCTTGAGCGCATCAGTATTTAAAATACGGACATAACGCTGCTTTACTTCGATGATACCGTCATCACTAAATTTAGAAAAAGCGCGGCTCACTGTTTCTAGCTTCATGCCAAGATAACTGCCTATTTCTTCTCGCGACATTCTAAGCGTCAATTCAGTCTGCGAAAACCCGCGTGCATGTAACCGCTGAGTCAAATTCAGTAAAAAAGCCGCTAAGCGCTCTTCCGCTCGCATATTACCTAGCAACATCATCACGCTATTTTCACGCACAATTTCGCGACTCATAATTTTATGAACATGACGCTGTAATAAAGGGAATTCACGGGATAAGTCTTCCACGTTGGCAAAAGGCATCACACAGACTTCTGCGTCTTCTAAGGCCACAGCGTTACAGCTATGGTGGTCTGTAACAATGCCATCTAAACCGATAATTTCGCCTGCCATTTGAAAACCTGTCACTTGTTCACGGCCGTCTTCAGTTGAAATACAAGTTTTGAAAAAACCTGTTCTAATCGCATAAAGTGAGGTGAATGCATCACCGTTGCTAAATAGCATATCACCCTGCTTAACTCGGCGACGCGTAGCCACTATTTCATCTAACTTCTTCATATCATTGGCATTAAACCCAGCAGGCATACAAAGCTCACGCAAGTTGCAATTTGAGCAGGCTACTTTTACAGATTCTGGAGTAATGACTGGGGGAGTGGCAAGATTCATATTTTGATATAACTTAAGATGGCTAAGTAAGCATAGCGCTAATCCCATTCAGTTACTAGGGATAACTTAAGATAAATTATATCTCATCAATATGCCAAGATTTCTACGTTAAGCAAGTTAAGCAAAATTCACGCATTATCGTTTGATTTGCATCAAGGAGTGATTCTGACAAAGCTGGCATAGTCTTATCCTGAACTAAATTGTAGGAGTGGATTTATGCGTGCTAATAACATTTCAATGAAACCTGTTGAGAATATGATTAATATTGCCTCAGCAACAAATAGCGGCTATATCATGCCAGGTGTATCAATGGATATGCTGCAGAAATACGATGTTTCTGGCCCTCGCTACACGTCCTACCCTACAGCGGATAGATTTGTAGAGGCTTTTACTGAAGATGCCTACAAGTTAGCCTTAGAGCAAAGGCGTGTTGCAAGCTCTGCGTTACCCTTATCAGTTTATGTACACATTCCATTTTGTGAATCACTTTGCTTCTTTTGTGCATGTAATAAGATTGTGACTAAGCACCATGAGCGTAGTGCAGAATATTTACGTTATCTAAATCGCGAAATTGATTTGCATATGGAGCATTTGGGTAGTGCAAAGGGTTCAGCAAATACCATTTCACAATTACATTTGGGTGGTGGCACACCCACTTTTTTCTCAGATGAAGAGTTAACTGAATTGATGAATATGCTAAAGCGCAACTTTGTGTTTGCGCCAAATGGTGAATATTCAATTGAAGTTGACCCACGCACGGTGAATGAACAACGTTTGAAGCATTTAGCCGAATTAGGCTTTAACCGCCTAAGTTTTGGTGTACAAGATTTTGACCCAGAAGTACAAAAAGCCGTGCATCGCATTCAACCAGCTGAACAAGTGTTTTCTTTAGTTGAGGCCGCGCGTAGGCTACAATTTAAGTCTATCAATGTAGATTTAATCTACGGACTACCGATGCAAACGTCCGAGTCATTTACTCGCACTTTAAACCAAATTGTAGAGCTCAGACCCAATAGGATTTCGCTTTACGGCTATGCGCATTTACCCGAGAGATTCAAGCCACAACGTCGAATCAGCGAGTATGAGTTACCCGCAGCACAAGATAAAATCAGCATGCTATCAAATGCCTTAAAAGCATTTAACGAGGCTGGTTATGTGTATGTTGGCATGGATCACTTTGCTTTACCAGACGATGATTTAGCCATCGCAAAACGACAAGGTAGACTGCATCGAAACTTTCAAGGTTACAGTACGCAGCCAGATTGTGACTTAATCAGCTTGGGCGTTTCAGCCATTGGACGTGTAGGTGCAACCTATAGCCAGAATGCTAAAACAATTGAAGAGTATTATGACTATCTCAATCAAGGTCGCTTCCCCGTAGTGCGTGGCTTAGCGCTATCAAGAGACGATTTAATACGCCGTGCGGTGATTATGGCGATTATGTGCCAAGGCGCATTGCAATATGAGTCGATAGAACTTGCCTACGTGATTGACTTTAAAACTTACTTCGAAAAAGAACTCGAGTTATTAAAAGAACAGCAAGCGATAGGCATGTTAGAACTTGATGTTAGTGGCTTACAGGTCACCGACACAGGCTGGTTCTTTGTACGAGCCATTGCCATGTTGTTTGATAAATACTTACAAACTGACCGCAATCGTGCACGCTTCTCTAAAATAATTTAGCTCATCGTTAATGACTAATGGCCGATAGAACATTTCTATCGCCATTTTTTATCTAAGGTATTTTTAAAGTGTAATGCATAAAAAAAGCCCCTACCGCGCGAACGATAGAGGCTAAAGTGGAGCCTTAAAATCTTTATATTGAATTCTTATTCTTAGAATTTTTTACCAATACCGATACCGAATACCCATGGATTAATATCTAGGTCATCGATTTTTGTCCAAGCCCCACCCACTAAGGCCTCCACATCCGTATTCATTGTGACGTATTTAACATCCGCATTAATTAACCAACCATCTTTAAGGTTTACATCAAAGCCTGCTTGAGCAACAAAACCAAACATGTTGCGATCAATTCGAATCGGAACAACGCCACTTGCATTCAAACTATGATCAAAACTATGTGTGTAGTTAACACCAGCCCCAAGATATGGATCAAAAGTTTGATCTGGCATGAAGTGCCATTGAGCAGTTAAAGTCGGTGGCAACATATTAACTGAGCCAAGATTTTGATTGCCTAATGCGCCAGTATTGCCTGTAATATTCACATCGTGGCGTGTACCAAGGGCTAAAATCAATTCAGCAGCAATATTTTTAGTAAAATAGTAAGAAATATCTAACTCAGGAATTACATTATTATCAACTGTAAGTGCAGCACCAGCACTGATAGCACTAGCTAAACCAGCATCACCAGAAATCTTACCTAAATCACTACTTTCATTTGGTGCGACATCTACCGCTCGTACGCGCACGACCCAATCACCCGCCTCCGCTTGAGCTAATGCAGGTGCAAAAGCAGCTGCAAGGGCTAATACTGATAATGTTTTTTTCATTTTCAAACTCTCCACATAAAAAATAAATTAATTCGATGTGTGAATTTTACGAGGCACTATGGATAAGCTATTTGATGTGTATCAACTAGGACTATGAAAATAGCTAAGCGTTGTTTTATTACAACAACGCTCAGCTAGCCAAGACAAGCATCTCAGCATAAGTTTTTATGGATAAAGGTTTTTATGTAGTAAGCGTGAATAGCGCAATGGACTCTACATGCGCCGTATGCGGAAACATATTAATCACGCCTGCGGCACTTAATGTGTAACCTTTTTCATTCACTAACACGCCTGCATCGCGCGCCAAGGTGGCTGGGTTACATGATACGTAAACAATTAATTTGGGCGCAGTTTCAGGCGTAATGGCTTTTACCAATTCAAAAGCGCCATCGCGTGGTGGGTCTACTAACCATTTATCAAAATGACCAAGTTCGGCTAAGCTAGACTCCGTCATTTTGAATAAATCTGCGATGCCAAACCTAACCTGTTCGGTATTATTTAAAGCTGCGCTTTCATTGGCTCTATCAACTAAATTAGCCAAACCTTCTAAGCCTAATACCTGAGCACCACTGCGCGCAATGGGCAAAGTGAAGTTGCCAATTCCACAGAAAAAGTCTGCGATTCGCTCATTTTCTTGCGGCGCTAATAGCTGCATTGCTCTGCGCAACATCACGCGATTGATGTGTGGGTTCACTTGCGTAAACTCATTAGGCTTGAACGGATAAGTTAAATCAAACTCTGGCAAGCTGTATTTAAGCGCAGGACCAGCCAATGGATAAAATGGCTTAATCGTGTCAGGGCCTTTGGTTTGCGTCCAAATCTGTACTTTATGGGTATCAGCAAAAGCGGTTAGTAATGCTTCATCATCAGGATTTAGTGCCTCCATGATGCGCAATATCAGAACAATGACTGGGTAATTACTTCCTGTTTCAACGTCTACTTCTAAATCAGCCTCGCCAACTGCCAACTCAATTTGCGGTAACTTGTCACGTATGCTTAATTGCAAAATCATGTCCTGCAATGGCGCTATCAGCGCGGAAACTTCTGGCACTAGCACTTCGCATGAGTTCATATCAGCCACGTATCGTGTGGCTTTTTCGTTAAAACCAACGAGTACACGCTGTTTCTTTTCTACATATTTAACGCTCAAACGCGCTTTGTGACGGTAGCCCCATGTAGGGCCATACAGTGGCGGTAGCATATTTTCGGCATTTACTTGGCCTATATGCCATAAATCATTTTCAAGTAATCTTTGTTTTGCCGCCACTTGCGCTGCAAAATCTAAATGCTGTAATTTACAGCCACCACACAAGCCAAAATGGGGGCATTTAGGTGTCACACGTTGATTTGATTGTTTGAGTATTTCCACCACATTAGCAACTTCATAACTGGGTTTAATGCGAATGGATTGATAAGTGACTTTTTCATTTGGTAGCGCACCATCAATAAAAATGGTTTTACCCTCAACATGCGCAACACCACGCCCTTCTTGATCTAGCGACTCGATAGTCGCATGTTTTGTTTCGAGAATAGCTGGGGGCTTATTGCGATTTCTAGCGTGACGTGCCATGTGAAAACCTGTATTACTGAATGAGGTGTGATTTTAACGCATTATTAAGGCATTGTTAAAAAGTGTCATGATATATGTATGGGCATTGCACCTACAAAAGACAACCACCAAAAAAGACGACTACCAAGCAGCTAGAAACTCAGTCCAATGCGTTGCGCTGTAGCTAGTCAAGGTTTCACGAACAAGCTTAATTTCCGCTTCATACGCGGCAGGTGTGAGGTTTCCACGCATGAGTTGAAATCGTAGAAACACTAAGTGCGTGTTTGCAACATCCGTTTCACAGTAATTGCGGATTTCTTCAATCTTACCTGCTTTAAAGGCATCCCAAACTTTACTGCCATCCATACCTAGCTTGCCTGGAAAGCCGCACAACTTAGCCAAATCATCCAAAGGCGCATTGGCACGCGCATTGTACATTGCCATCACATCCATTAAATCTAAATGGCGCATATGGTAACGGCTAATGTAGTTATTCCATTTAAAGTCTTTATCGTCTTCGCCCAAATCCCAATAACGGCTGGCATTAATGCCATGAATCAGCCCACGATAATGCAGCACAGGCAAATCAAAGCCACTGCCATTCCAAGAGATGATTTGTGGCGTGAATTTGTCAATGCCATCAAAAAAGCGCTGAATGATTTCAGCTTCAGTCGCATCTGCATCCCCAAGTGTCCAAACTTTGAAGTTATTACCTTCTCGCAACGCACATGAAATGGCGCAAATACGATGTTGATGCAAGGGGAGAAAATCCGTACCGTTTTGCTGGCGACGTTGATGCAAGGCAATATTGGCAACATCATCTGCCGAAGTTTCTGGTGGCAGGTTATACAAAACACGAAGACCATCCGTATCAGGAATGGTCTCGATATCAAATACTAAGGTAGGCGTCATGCCAAAAGCATACACGATACAACATCTAATGGGCAACCAGCCTGTGTGACTATTTAAGCAAACTCCGCTGTGTCTAATGTGCTTGCTTGCTCAGATTCCGATGATACTTCAGTTTTATGTATCAGTATTGGCGTCAACATTTCACCGTCTACAAAGGCTAACATGGCATAACGTACTGACTCATCTGCTTGCATTGGTGTGAATTTACCAAAACCAAATTTTGAGTTTTTAATGACTTGCCATGCACCCCTAGGCTCGGCATATTCTGGCTTTGAAAAGTGCTGTCTAATTTGTGTAGAAGTCATACTATGAAGCACATAATCCACATTTCCTATCAAGAGGGACCATTGCGTCTCGTCTTCATTCCCTGCACTTTCCAACTGATATAAATACCAATCATCACCCTGATAAACCAATTGAAATATGCTGTGGATAGTTTGCGTTCGCGTGTTCATGGCATAGTAAATACCTTGATCGTCCAAGGTAATTGCCTTGCCAAAAGAGGGAAAGTTAATCACATTACTTGAGACACTGCTTAGCATACTTGAAGAATGACTTGGCATTTTCGCACTCCCATAACTTATCAAAGTTAAGATTAGTGTATGCCTACAACAATGAAGTCTAAACTGAAAATAACGTAAGATTTATAGCTTATTTCACTTAGCTATTTCAATTAGTTATTTCAATTATAAATCTAACTTAGCATAAAAAATAAAGGCTGCCTAAGCAGCCTTGAGGTTTATTATTTTGGAACTGATTACTTTTTCACCCAACCACTATCATTTTGATAGTACCAGCCACTCTGCGCCTTATCTATCCAGCGACCAGCAAATGTGCCTTGGATATCGCCACGCCATTCTGGGTGACCGTTACCTGCAGCAATTTCTTTGTATAAGGCGTTACGATCTGTATTCTCAGCCGCCACAAGTGCATTAATGCCTTGTCTATCTTTTAAAGGTACCGCAGTGGTGTCACGCACTGCAATCAAGCCATCTTTGGTTAACCCTATAGCACCACTCGCATAATGCGGAGCCAACTGACTGTGCCGCGCTTGCATACTGTTTTTAATCGCTGAAATTGCAGGCGTATTCATTTCTAAATCTGGCACAGCATTTGCCAAGCTGCTCGATAGAAACATCGCCATCACCACTATAAAAACACTCATTAGTTTTTGCATGTTATTTCCTTTTTTATCGGTTAGCTTCTAACTTAATCTGTTCGGTCTAATCTAAATCAAACAATCGTGTTGAAACTCTACCTATTTAGCGACGGGTGCCTCTGCAGGTTTATTCGTATTGACTTGCGCGTCATCTTTTAGCTGCCAAACATCGTCGATGATTTTATCCGCTGCTTTTTCTGCGGCAGCAGCAGGAAAGTAAATATTGATAGTCACGCAGGCAGATAAGCCAGCAATCACTGCTAACAAACTCACATTTCTGGTTAAATTACTTTTCATTGTTATTCCTTATTCAATAGCACAACTCAATAGTGACCTACATTAATGCGCAAAAATACGCGTTGCGCTAAGTTCAACTGTTCTATTACTTCAATGTTTCTCTTACTTAACCAGCACTTTGGTATTACCGTCAGTAATGCGTTTTATTCTACCTAACAAATCAGACAAACTAATTCTTTGTGTAAACCCATTCACATTCACCGCGGGTATTCCACTACCTTTAACGATAACATACCCAGTTGCGGTTGACTCAACGCCACCCATTTCGCAGACATCTTGACGCAATTTGCAGCTTAAACCAATTTTGTCATAATTAAACTCTTTAAAGAAACGTAAAAATGTCCGTTGCAAAGCCGCTGCCGTGCCCTCGCCACCTAAAGCGGTAATGTTTTCCACCGCGCGTTGCGAGATTTTTTTAAGATGCTTACCTTCACTGTTTTGAATAGAGGCATCCAAGCGCACTGGCTTCCAATTTTCTAGCACCATATTTTTCACATCGCCATCTAATTTACCTTCAATATCGCCAAAGCTGAATGTTCGCGTTAAGTCACCTAGATCCAAACCACGCATCTGTAAATCAGCTTGTAAACGCGGCACTACCCCTAGTGGATCTTCAATTTTAAGGTTATCCATACCAATAGTGCCATTAAACACATTAAAGGTCATCGCTCCCTCCATCACCAGTTGCTTACCTGCGTATGTCACTTGCGGTACGCGGCCAGATATTTTACCCTGCATGATTGGCCAACCTAGCGCTTTGCTAAACTCGCTCATCGATATTGGGGAAACATTCATGCCGACATGCCAATACCAATTGTCGGCAATCATCGCCGCGGATAAGTCTGTAAAATTAAGCGCGCCATCTAAAATTGGCAAGGTGAGTTGTGGTGTGGTGAATGAATATCGATTAATCAACGCGCTTAACTTGGTATCTCCCAAAGGCATTTTGAGCAAACTCCCGCTTTCATATTCAATACTCACGGTTTTGGCATTGTTGTAATCCCATGGCAAATGCGCATTCATATGCTTGAAAGCGAACTTGCCATTTTTATCGTCAATGTTGGCATCACGTAAATTAAGCTCAAAACTACTTGGCTCTAAATTCTTAATCTCAAACTGCCAATCTGCTTTACCTGACACCTCCAAATTACCGAATACTGACTTGTCAGCCATGGGCTTAAGAAATATAGCGTAGAGCCCGGCAAAATCAACATCTGTTGCGCTGACCTTAATATCTTCAACCGCTTTAGTATCGGTATTAATTTGTACGCTTGAGGTCATCTTACCCACTTCATTTACCAGTAAGCTAGCATTCTCAATATTCAGAATAGGTTGCTTGAAAGTACCATTAATTTCAAATCGATTACCAGCTTTGCCAAAATAAAATGGTTGCCAAAACAGTTCGCCCTTATCCCAGCTAATCAGGCCGTTCCATTGCCAAATGTTGTTAATGTTTTTTGCCGCCAGTTTAATCTGACCAGTAAGATTTTCTCCCGCGTGCAAACCAGACTCATCGCTAAAATTAGCCGCATTAAAAGCAATATCCATTGCAAAGTCATTGGGGTAACTGACGAAGTGTACTGAAAATGGTGCTTTTACTTGCTTGGCAGTAAAACCACCATTTAAGCAATCTACTTGCCCAATTTTTTCAGTATTAAATTGCTCGCATTGCAGACTGAATGGAGTGAAATCTTTTTCATTGGTAGGCTTCACCTCTGCTTTTAAGACTAGTGTCGGTTTAATGCCTTTTAAATCTACCTGAAACTGTGCATTTTTGAGCTTACCTGCAGGTGCTTCAACCTCGCCCACTTGAATTTGAATAGCACTAATGGCATAAGCTTGCTGACAAAAGAAGCTAATGCATACAATAAAAACAATGGCTAGCTGACGGAACATTTAAGCTGACGGCATTGACGATAAATGTATTTAAGAAGGGAAGACACCTGTAGATAAGTATCGGTCACCCCTATCACACACAATAGTCACTATTACCGAATTTTCCAGTTCTTTAGATAACTGCAACGCAGTGTAAAGCCCGCCTCCACTTGATACTCCTGCAAAAATACCCTCTTCTGTGGCTAGTTTTCTGGTGGTATTTTCAGCGTTTTTTTGATTAACATAACGTAATTCATCTACACGTTTGGCGTCGTAAATCTTAGGCAAATACTCTTCTGGCCATTTACGAATGCCAGGAATCTGACTGCCTTCTTCTGGCTGCACGCCAATAATCTGAATATTAGGATTTTGCTCTTTTAAAAAACGCGAAACACCCATAATTGTGCCTGTAGTGCCCATACTCGCTACAAAATGCGTCACTTTTCCACCCGTATCGCGCCAAATTTCAGGGCCTGTACCTTCGTAATGGGCAAGAGGATTATCGCTATTACCAAACTGATCTAATACAATGCCCTCACCCTCTGCTTGTAGCTTCATCGCCACATCACGTGCTAGTTCCATACTGCCATCTTTAGGCGTTAATATTAGCTCCGCACCATACGCTTTCATGCTTTGACGGCGCTCTATGCTTTGGTTGTCTGGCATCACCAATATCATTTTATACCCACGCATTGCCGCAACCATGGCCAAGGCAATGCCAGTGTTGCCACTTGTTGCTTCAATCAGGGTATCGCCAGGCTTAATATCGCCACGCGCCTCAGCACGAGTAATCATGCTGTAAGCTGGTCTATCCTTAACTGAGCCCGCAGGGTTATTGCCTTCTAGCTTGAGTAATATTGTGTTGCTGGTATTGCCAGCCATGCGCTGCAATTTAACTAATGGAGTATTACCGACAAAATCATCTAATGTTTTATACATTTGCTTTAAGCTTCTTTAATGTAGTTCTATTTATGTTTATTATTTAGTTTTGCCAAAAACAAGGCATACACAGCCATGCTAATAAAAGCGATAAGTGCCATTTGCGGTATGCTCAAGCCAAGAAACGTCCAATCGATTGAGGCACAATCTCCTGTGCCACGAAACACCAATTTCAATGCTTTTTGTAATGGAAAATTTTCAAACATATAGTCAAAACCAACACCGCAATCGGCAATCATCGTATCGCGATGCGCTTGTAACCACCAATGTCTAATAGCCACACCAGCGCCACCGAGCGCAGTTAACACCTGTAATAAGGTAAACAATTTACCTAGAATAGTGGCTGGTTTAATGAATGCGGCGATTAAAAATAGTACGCCCAAACCCATAAACACCATGCGCTGCGATATGCACAATGGACAAGGATTCAATTGATAGTGTGTTTGAATCGCTAAGGCTAGGCCAACCAGCCCAAAACAAGCCACGAAGCCAAGCAAGTAACCACGTTTACCACCTATTAATTTATTAATCATTTCACATTTCATTTCAAATACCTTTATTTTTTAGCTGCGCGATTTTGTTAGCTGTCGCTTATAATTGAACCATAAAACATTGTAATAGATAACGCCTGATGACTGAACCTACTTTATTGAATGAAAAGCAAATTCGTAACGTGAAAATTTTGACCGTGAGCGAACTAAATCGTTTAGCCAATCAGGTATTAACGCAAAGTTTCCCACTTTTCTGGGTGTCTGGCGAAGTTTCTAACCTCACGCGCGCAGCGAGCGGGCATTGGTATTTTTCACTTAAAGACAGTAGTGCCCAAGTGCGCTGCGTCATGTTTAAAGGCCGTAATAGCTATTTAGATTGGGTACCAAAAGAAGGTGATAAAGTTGAAGCACGTTGTACTGTGACGCTATACGAAGCACGCGGTGACTTTCAACTGACCATCGAATTTTTGCAACGCGCAGGTTTGGGTGTGCTATTTGAGGCATTTGAAAAGCTAAAAGCTAAGTTACAAAACGAAGGCTTATTTGATGCTGCGTTTAAAAAATCCCTACCAACGCATCCTAAAAAAATAGGAATTATAACTTCGCCCGATGCCGCGGCATTACGCGATGTACTCACCACGCTCAAGCGCCGCATGCCAAGTATTCCTGTTGTGATTTACCCCACGCCGGTGCAAGGTAAAGGGGTAGCAATACAGATTGCCGATGCCATTCAAATGGCTAATGAACGCGCTGAATGCGATGTGCTGATTATTTGTCGCGGTGGTGGCAGTATTGAAGACTTATGGCAATTCAATGAAGAAATTGTTGCGCGCGCCATTGCTGAGTGTTCGATACCCACCATTAGCGGTGTGGGTCACGAAACCGACTTTACCATTTGCGACTTTGTAGCCGATATACGGGCAGCAACGCCAACCGCTGCAGCCGAACTAGCCACACCCTCTCGAGAAAATATATTAAGCGCACTCAAGCAGTTAAAACAACAATTAAACCGTATGATGCAATATCAACTGAATCAACGCTCACAAGCCTTAGACTACCTATCACGCAGGCTAATTTCACCAGTCCAACAAATTGAGCAACAGAAATCTCAGCTGGCTCAAGTAACTTTGCGTTTAAATACCGCAATGAATCAACAAGTAAAAAATAAACAACAAAATTTATTACGTGCGAGCCAGAATTTAATTCATCTAAATCCAGAAGCCGTGTTAACGCGTGGTTATGCCTTTGTACAAAACAAACTGGGGACGATTATCAGATCAAGCGAGCAGCTTCAGCCAGGAGACGTTGTTACCCTGACATTCGGCATAGGCTCTGCCGAAGCCAATATTAATAAAACTAACAGCAAAACAAGTCACTGATATTTAATTTTATAATTGTCATCAAAGTTTCAAACTATAATTACAAAATAAACAATAATATTGTTTTATAGAACTCTCTAAAGTTTAAGTTAGCGACTCAATGCAAAATAATCTAAATTCCTTACCATTAAAACCTGCCGACAAAACTTTGCTTGCAGCAATTGACTTAGGTTCAAACAGCTTCAGGCTTGAAATCGGTCGCTTAGATAGCGGCCATATCCAGCGCGTAGAATATCTAAAAGAAGCAGTTCGACAAGGTGGAGATTTGGATGAGAACCGCAACCTAACTACAGAATCCATGGAGCGTGGCATTCGCTGCTTAGCCAGATTTGGCGAGCGTTTACAAGGTTTTGACCCATCACATGTACGCGCCGTTGCCACTCAAACCTTACGTGAAGCCAATAATCGTGATGTATTTATCAAACTCGCTAAAAAAGCTTTAGGGTTTGATGTAGAGGTCATTTCCGGTGTGGAAGAAGCCCGCCTTATCTACAAAGGCGTTAGCAGATTTTTACCACAATCGAATGAGCGTCGTTTGGTAATAGACATTGGCGGTCGCTCTACTGAGTTCATTTTAGGCCAAGGCTTTGCATCGCAACATACAGCTTCATTACACGTAGGTTCAGTGGCTTGGTCACTTAAACATTTTGGTTCAGGCGACTACACCGAGAATGCTTTTACTCGCGCAGAGATCGCCGCTGAATCTATTTTTGACACCTTAGGCACTCACTTTAACCATGCACAATGGGATATTGCCTATGGTGCATCGGGAACGGTTGGCGCAGTAGCTGACGTGCTAGTCCAATATGGGCGGCCAGTTAACACAATCACTAAAGAAGGCTTATATTGGCTTAGAGATGAATTACTGCGCACTAAGCACGTAGATAAATTACGGCTATTAGGTTTAAAAGAAGATAGGAAACCTGTGATTGCGGGCGGCTTGTCTATTCTCATTGGTATATTCGATTTTTTAAAAATTGAAACGTTAAATGTTGCGCAAGGCGCACTCAGACACGGCCTGCTGTACGACATGCTTGCGCGTGACAATGAAATGGTCGATTTAAGAAACGCCTCTGTTCAGCGTTTAGCACGTAAATTTGATGTAGATGAGCCGCACGCAAAAACTGTGGCAGAAGTTGCTGGAAAATTATTTGAAAAAATTAGTGAAAACATACACTTTGCTGCTGGCGAACAACAATTACACACTAGTAAATTACACTGGGCTGGATTACTGCATGAGATCGGCTGCGCAGTTTCGCCAGTTGACGCCAATTTACATGGTGCATATATACTAGAACATACCGAGCCAGCAGGCTTCTCACAAAGTGAGCTACATTGTTTAAGTCTGTTAACACTGGGTTATAAAGGCAAATTAAAACGATTGGAAACTGACTTTTCAGATCGTATTTTTGTCATGCAACTCATCTGTTTACGCCTAGCCGTTATTTTATGCCATGCACGCCAAATGCCTAATTTACGCGGATTTCAGCTGCATTACAGTCAAAACCGCATTCAATTAAACATACCAAAGTCTTGGCCTGAAAAATTTCCACAATCTTATTATTTATTAGACGAAGAAACCATCGCTTGGCAAAAGATAAACTGGCAATTTGAAATTTTTAATATTTAACATTTTGTCATAAAAAATTCACATTTAAACATTCTGCAACAGTATAAACTGTTTATACTGTTTATTTAGGAGAACATAATGTCAAAAATCAATCAGCTACAAGCTGCAGCACTAAAAGCACCTGTTGAAAAAACGACTCCAGTGAAAGCTGCAGTCAAAAATACTGTGACGCCAAAACCGTTAGTTGCCAAAGCAGCAACGACTAAAGCAGTTACAGCTAAACCTGCTACAAACACAACAAGCAGCTCAGCTAAAGTTGCACCAAAAACAGCTGCGCCGAAAGCTGTAAAAGCTAAAGCTCCTGCTAAACCAGCAGCAAAAGAAAAAGCACCTAAATTAAAAATGGAACGTGATAGCTTTACAATGCCGAAAGCTGAATATGCACAGCTTTACGTGTTGAAAGAACGTTTAGCCAAACTAGATAATCCTGCTAAAAAAAGTGAATTGTTACGCGCTGGTATTATGCAATTAGCTGCGATGACCGATGCAGCGCTGAAAGTGGCTATGAGTAAAGTGCCAACAATTAAAACAGGCCGCCCAAAAAAGAAATAATATAGCCTATAAATGGGGGGGGTTTACAGCGTATAAATAAGTTTGCATAACCCCCTCATTCATTCGCTGGCGCAGCCACCAAACTGAGCCTTTCTTCACTGCGCAGGCACCCTCATTCATACCTAGTAACTTTGTGATTAACTCACCTAAGTTTGGTTGATGCCCAATAATTAAGATGGTCTGGTTGCTATCGTCATTGTTAATCTGGCTAGCAATCATCTCTGGCGTACTATCTACACTCAAAAAATCAGCTACTTCAACGTTAATTGAACTTAGCGCTTGTAACTCCGCGGCTGTCTGCAGACAGCGTATTGCAGGGCTACTGTACACAGTGGTATTCTCTGGTAAGAGTCGATTCAACCACTTTGCCATTTTAGCCGCATCTTTATGACCGCTTTTTGTTAATGCTCGGTCAAAGTCTGCACCACTTTTACTATGAATTTCAGCTTCGGCATGCCGCCATAAAATCAAATTTGCCATTGTATTTTCTACACCAAGTTTTCTAAGCCAAATTCTCTAAGGTAGGTTTTTTATGCCAGATTTTTTTAAATACGCTATGTTTTTTAAACTAGTTTTCGTATTTTTTAAGTAACTGTTGCTGCGCACTTAACGCGCTCGCTTTAGATTGTGGCAAGGCTAGAGTACTCAATGTGTAAGTTCCATCTGCGTTAAGCAGCCATGCATCTTTGTTGTCATCTAAAGACATCTGACAACACTCAAACAACACTCGCGCACGATTCTCTGCATCGACGATAGGCCAAGCAATTTCTACACGGCGCATCATATTACGGTTCATCCAATCGGCACTTGAAAGCCACATATTTTCTACTTCATCTATTTTAAAATAGAAAACTCTAGAATGCTCCAATAGCCTACCAATAATTGACCGCACTCTGATGCGCCCATCTAGGCCAGGTGCATCTATAGGCAAGATACAAGCACCACGTAATATCAAATCTACCTCAACGCCAGCGCGCCCTGCGTTCACCAAAGCCTGCACTAGTGCGACATCAGTCAGTGCATTCATTTTTAAAATAATGCGTGCAGGTTTACCTGCTTTTGCGGCGAGTTCAGCACTTCTAATTTTAGCCAGCATTTGTCTATGCAAATTAAACGGAGCGACTAGTAACTTTTGCATACGAGGCAACTGTATTTGACTAGCGATATGCCTAAACAGATACTCCATATCTCGAGTGATTTGCACATCAGCTGTTAACATACTCACATCGGTATATAAACGTGCAGTTCTAGGGTTGTAGTTTCCCGTAGAAACGTGTCCATAGTGTTTTAAACTCGAACCCTCACGGCGCATGACTAGCAACATCTTGGCATGTGTCTTTAATCCCACAACACCGTATACCACCTGCGCACCCACTGACTCTAAATCTTCAGCCCAGTTAATGTTAGCTTCTTCATCAAAGCGCGCTTTTAGCTCAACCACCGCCATGACTTCTTTACCACGCCTAACAGCTTCTTGAAGCAGTTTAAGCATGCGTGGGTCAGAACCTGTACGATAAATAGTTTGCTGAATCGACAATACATCTGGATCATAGACGGCTTCACGCAGAAAATCGATGACGGACTCAAAGCTTTCATAAGGCTGATGAATCAATATATCTCTTTGTTTTAACTGCGCAAAAAATGATTGTCCAGAAACCAATTGCTCACTACGCTTAGGTTCGAATGGTTTAAATTTCAGATCATTGCCTTCGGCTAAATCTGCCAATTGCATCAATCGAGCGAGATTCACAAGACCATTAACGCGATATAAAGACTGCTTAGGCAAATCAAATTGCTGCAGTAAAAACTTAGCAAGTTTTTCATCGCAGCCATGGGACACTTCTAAACGAACCGCATCACCAAAGTTACGTTGCACTAACCCTTGTCTCAACGCTGTGCGCAAATTCTTCACATCATCTTCATCTACAGCCAAATCAGAATGACGCGTTACTCTGAACTGTGAAAAATTAAGCACTTCACGGCCAGTAAATAAACTAGCCAAATGCGCTCTAATAACGCTAGATAAAGAAACAAATTTTTGCTGCTTATCACTTAAATTTTTAGGAAATTTAATTAAACGCGGCAACACTCTTGGCACTTTAACAATCGCAATATTGTTATCGCGACCAAAAGCATCGTTGCCACCTAATAACACAATAAAATTAAGCGATTTATTAGCCACTTGCGGGAATGGATGTGATGGATCAAGCGCCACTGGCACCAACAAAGGCCGCACCTCAGTCTCAAAATACTTGGCGACCCATTTACGTTGTTCTGCAGTACGATCACCATGCGAAACCAAATACACGCCTTTTTTTGTCAGCGCGGGCATCAATTCGGTATTAAAAATCTGATATTGCTTATCGACCAAAGTATGCGCGGCTTCTGAAATAGCCTCATAACTTTGTACATTGATATCACTTTTACGTTCATCTTCACGCATCGCATCTACATGAGGCGCGGCACGCACTTCAAAGAACTCATCTAGATTTGATGACACTATGCAAAGAAAGCGTAAGCGCTCTAGCAGCGGATAATCAAGATTTTGTGCAAGACTTAATACACGTTGATTGAACGCTAAAATGCTGATGTCGCGGTTAAGTAGTTTTAACGGTGGGTAAGTTGAGCGCATATGATTTTCAGTATTAATATGCATAGGATATTATGCGCCGATTGTGACAAATTGATGAAAATTTGATGAAAAACAAACTGAGTGATAGAACTAGGTATAGTGACATTTTTCTGTAATATTTCTATACCAGAATCGCTCTATAGATTTTTATACAGAAAAATAATAAATATGGTTTATGAAAAATCAGCGCTTGGGTTCAATGAATTTATCAATCAAAATCGCACACTAAGTGTAAGAGAGCGACAAGTTTTGCTATTGGTCAATGGTGTTCGTAATATTGATGAACTAGAAAAGTTTTTTAAAAAAGAGCAACTAACAATCACTCTAAATAAATTAATGTCAAATGGTTACATTCATCAATTCAACAGCATCACTTCATTAAGTAAAAATAAAACACCCAGCCACTCAACACTTGCCACACTTTCTTTCATTACCTCAATTAGTGATGAGTTGCCTATCGACTCAGCAAAAATTGCTGCCATTAAAACCATACTTCTAGAATCTGCTGATGATTATTTGGGACTGATGGGACACAATATCAAGGTATGCGTTAACTCATGTAACAATGAATACGACTTAAGAAGTTGCATTTCAATGTGGCATATGGCAATGCGAGAATCAAAACTTGGTCGAGAATCTACAAGCTTTTTATTAGAGCAAATTCATCAAACGCTTGAGAACAAAATATTGAGCGCTGACAGGCATACTCATTAACTTTAGGCTCACTAACGCTTTAACAAGCCTCGAATTAACAGCCCTGCTGCGGCAAACCCAAATGGCGCGGTCACACACACGCTAGAGCCATAACCTGCGCAGTTTAAACCAGTGATTGACGCATCATTTGTTTCACATACGCGATCGGGCATAATGACTTCTTCATCAGAATAAATACATTGGATACCAAGTTTTGCAGGCTTATTTTTACCAATGTCCGCTTTTGCAAAACCATAATCTCGACGCAACAAGTTACGCACTTTTGCCAACAACTTATCATGACTAACTTGGCTTAAATCTGCCTGTTTAATGCGACTTGCATCCAAACGCCCGCCTGCCGCACCCGTCATTACTAATGGGATAATTTGTTGCTGACATAATGCTGCAATAGCGGCTTTGGCTTTCGCATCATCTATACAGTCAATGACGCCGTGAAAATTGTGATTGAGCATGGTTTTCACGTTTTCAACAGTCACAAAATCTTCAATCTCATGTACCACAGCAGTTGGATTAATCAGGCGAATACGCTCGGCCATTGCCGTCACTTTGGCTTTACCAAAGGCACCCTCTACTGCATGCAACTGACGATTCACATTCGACTCAGCAATGTTATCTAAATCAATCAATGTGATTGTACCTACAGCATTGCGTGCAAGGGCTTCAGCGGCCCAACTACCTACACCACCGATGCCAATAATGCATATGTGCATTGCTTGTAATGTTGCTAAACCATCAACACCATATAACCTTGAAACACCGCCAAATCGGCGCGCTATATCTATAGCCTCACTCATGCTGCACTACCAGTTTCCAGCACAACAAATGCTGCGGCTAAATTTTTCTCGTCACTAATACTAATATGCATTTGCGTGATATTTTTAGACTGTAGTAACGCTTGCAACTCTGGCGCTAAAACCAATATTGGCTTACCTAAATCATCATGCGAAACAGCGATATTTTGAAAGGTAGCAGGCGCCCGCAGGCCCGTACCCAGAGCTTTAGAAAAAGCTTCTTTTGCAGCAAAACGCTTAGATAGAAAGCGCGCTTTGATGTGTGATTCCAAATAGCTAACTAACTCACTCTCAGCCAATATGCGTTTGGCAAAATCATCACCAAACTGCTGAATAGAAGCTTCGATTCGAGCCACTTCTACGATGTCTGTACCAATGCCAAAAATCATTTACTTGAGCTTCTATCCGTTAAATTATTTATAGCTAAACTCTTTAACTAGCGCTTTCATCTCTCGCACAGCATTGTCCCAACCGACAAATAAGGCATGAGCAACAATCGCATGACCGATATTAAGTTCATCGATACCTTCAATACAGGCGATTTCATGTACGTTATGGTAGTGCAATCCGTGGCCTGCATTCACCACCAAACCTAAGTTTAAACCGTGAGTTACGGCATCTTTGATACGTTGCAACTCGCGCGCTTTATCCACTGGATTTTCAGCATCGGCAAATGTACCTGTATGCAGCTCAATGACTGGTGCACCTACTTTTTTTGCAGCATCGATTTGTGCAAAGTCTGGACCAATAAATAGAGAAACTCGGATACCAGCGTCACTTAATCTTTTCACAGCTTTTTGCACATTGGCAAAGTTGCCAATCACATCTAAGCCACCTTCGGTAGTTCGCTCTTCGCGGCGTTCTGGCACTAGGCAGACGTCTTGCGGTGCAACTTCCAACGCGATCTCTATCATTTCATCAGTCACAGCACATTCCAAATTCATGCGAGTTTGCAACAAACTACGCAAAGCACGGACATCCTCATCTTGCATATGACGACGATCTTCACGCAGATGCAGCGTTATACTATCTGCACCAGACTGTTCAGCGCGCAATGCAGCCTGAACCACGCTTGGGTATTTGGTGCCACGCGCTTGGCGGATTGTCGCGACGTGGTCGATATTGACACCTAATTTAATCATGATTAATTTCTATCTTTTAAATTTTATAAAATTATAAACCTTGTAAATCAATCAGCAATTGTCTCGTATGCAAAGGTTTATCGCCTAAATAATGGGATAATAAATAACGCATCAATTGCTTACTTTGCTGCTGTGTTTGAATGTTGCTGTAATCGTCACTCGCCATATCTATTAAGGTTTTGCCGAGCAACTGTATGCCATTATTTACACGAGTCAACGATCCATTTAACCTTGTTGCGCCGTGTTCGGCAAGATAACGATAATTTGTATCTTCTAAAATCTGCTCACTACTCACATCATGCTGAAGCGGAATGGCATAGCCAAGTTCTTGCAGCAGTTTCAGCTCAAAACGCCTAAGCGTAGTCGCTAAATTTTCACCATTCGCTAGTATCTTTAAGGTCGCGCTGTAATACTCAAATAAGCTTTCATGCGGATCTTCACGTGGAAGCAATCGCAATAACAATTCATTCAGGTAGAAGCCGCACATCAGCGCTTCACCTTTAAGCAGTAATAAGCCTCCACCCCACTCTAAGCTATGCAATGTTTTAAGCTCTAACTTGCCTGACCAAGTAGCTAGTAAAGGCTGAAAAGACTGTAGCATGCCTCGCATGGCAGACCTTGGCCGCCTTGCACCTTTTGCCGTAGTTGCCACACGGCCAAAACCATGTGCAAACAACTCTACAACTAAGCTGGTTTCTTTAAACGGGTAAGTGTGAAGCACATAGACGGGTTGGTTATCTTGGCGGTGTGGATTAGAACTAACCGCCATTATTGTTTAAGATCAACTAAGCTTTGCAAACTATGATCATCCGCTTTTAAAATCAATAATGGCACCAACATTTCTGCGCCTGAAAAAAAAATCAGCGCAAAACGCACATTGTCATCTGAGTGAATTGGCGTAAATTTACCAAACCCATATCTTGAATTTCGCATAAGCTGCCAAGCGCCTTTTGGTTCAGCATATTCTGGCTTGTCGAAATGATGCTTAATCTCTTCAGTTGACACACTTCTTAAAGGATAATCACCGTTGTCAGCCAGTATCACCCAGCCCATTTCGCCATTTTTACCCGTATTTTTTAATTGGTATAAATACCAATCTTGGTCTACGTTGGCACTACCTTCTTTAGCATCACCTTCATAAGCCAGCTGAAATACGTTATTAATATCCCCGGTTTTACGATTAATAGCGTAATAAATACCTTGCTCATCTAGCTCGATTGGCTTGCCATAAAGAGGAATGTTATAGACATTATTCGGCATAGTAATACTCTAAACTGGTGAGCTAAAATGACTACACTGTTAGTAGCCTAGACTTTTTAACGCTCTTTCATCGTCGGCCCAACCGCCTTTAACTTTCACCCAAGTTTCTAGGTAAACTTTACCGCCAAATAACTTCTCCATATCTTGGCGGGCTTCAGTAGAAATTTGTTTCATTTTTTCGCCATTTTTACCAATAAGCATTGGCTTTTGGCTATCTTTATCGACAATCACGGCACAGAAAATACGGCGAAGATTGCCGACCACTTCAAATTTCTCAATTTCCACAGCCACTGAATAAGGAATCTCATCACCAAGTAATCTAAAAATCTTCTCACGAACTAACTCAGCCGCAAGAAAGCGTTCATTTTTATCAGTCAACTCATCTTCAGAGTAAATCGCCGCTTGCTCTGGTAAATACTTGCGAATCGTATGTAAAAGTTCGTCTAGATTTAAGCTCTTTTTCGCACTGACAGGGACGATATCTGTAAATGGAAATTCTAAATCGAAATCTTGAATCAACGGCAATAAATTACCTTTATCACCCATCAAATCTGATTTATTCACCACCAAAATAGTCGGTGTTTTATCTGACAATAAAGCTAATACTTTACGATCAGCTTCGCCCAGTTTCATAGGCTCAATGACAAACAACACTACATCAACCTCTGTGAGCACTTGCGTCACAGTCTTATTTAAACCTTTATTGAGTGTGTTCAGATGTTTTTGTTGAAAGCCAGGTGTATCCACAAACAAGAACTGAGTGTCTTCAGTGGTATGAATACCCAGTAAGCGATGTCGCGTGGTTTGAGCTTTACGTGAAGTAATGGCTAACTTCATCCCTAAAATATGGTTTAACAAGGTAGATTTACCTACGTTAGGGCGGCCTACAATTGCAATGGTGCCGCACTTGAATGCTGACAATGCGTCTACATCCAAATCTGAATCCAAGTCTGAGTCTGTCATTTTGGGCTATCCAATGTTCAATTTATGGTTGAGTTTACGCAATTTGGTTCTTACCAAAGCGTATTTTTTCTAATGCTAGTAAAGCAAGCTGGGCTGCTTGTTGCTCTGCGATGCGACGGCTAGTGCCTTCGCCAACCGTACGAATATCAAGTTTCTGTATGAAACATTCTACGATAAAGACCTGTGCATGTGCTTCACCGCTAGTGTGAACCACCGCATACTCTGGCACCGCAATTTTTTTACCTTGCAGCATTTCTTGCAACAAAGACTTAGGGTCTTTATCAATAATTTTAGGGTCTATGGTGCTGAGCTTTTCTGTATAAAGCTCCAAAACCAAAGCTTCTGCAGCTAAGAATCCACCATCAAGATAAACCGCGCCAATAATGGCTTCTAAGGCGTCGGCAAGTATGGATGGCCTGCGCCAACCCGCACTTTTTAGCTCACCTTCACCTAGCTTTAATGCATCACCAATATCCAAAGAAAATGCAATTTCGCTAATGGTGGCTTCTTTTACCAATTGTGCTCGCAAGCGACTTAAATCACCTTCAGCCAACGTTGGAAAGCGCTGATAAAGCTGATTTGCGATAATGAAATTTAGCGCGCCATCACCCAGATATTCAAGCCTCTCATTATTTTGCGAAGCATAACTACGATGTGTCAGTGCTTGAGTCAGCAGATTTTTATCCACAAACTTGTAACTAAGGCGTTTTGATAAATCCTGCTGAGTCATTGAATATATTTAATTACGTGTGCTTCTAAACTACTTACCATCTGCTGAAGCATTAAAATCCATCATGACGCTAATGTTACCAAAAAGTGGAGTGATGACTTGATACTGTGCAGAAACGGTTGTTTCACCCGCGCTATTTTTACCCATAATAATATCTTTACCAGTAATGACGGTGATATATGATGTGTTGGCTCGTTTATCAAATGAGTCCTGAATATCTTTTTTGCTCATGCTACTTAAAGACTCTTTATTCATAGCGCGAATAACAGTTTTAACAGAGAAGTACTCTTGATATGCTGGAAAAATTTTCATGGCAATGATTGCAACAAAAAATAACATTGCACCAACAAATAACATACCAAGCAATGTAGCACCGGCTTGCTTTCTACGGCTGGTCATATTTGTTATTTGAGGGTTACGCATAAATTTCTCCATATTTTAGAAAGTTGAATGTTATCAATTAATGAATTGAGCTACCGATTCGAGAACCTTTATCAAAATTCATCCAGATGAAGAATGCCTTACCGACTAAATTCCTCTCTGGTACAAAACCCCACACGCGGCTGTCTGAACTGTCATCACGATTATCACCCATCGCCAAATAATGTCCAGCAGGCACGACTATTTCCTCATCATTTGCAAATTTCGCCCCTATTGCATCGGAGTCGTAACTATTCACCCATTCGTTAATCAAAATGTCATGATTTACATTACCTAATTGTTCCCGATATTGCTTAGCGGTCACCATATTCAAGCCAGGCTTTACGTAAGCATAATCGCCCACGTCCTGCACATCTAAAAACTTTCCATTAATCGTTAATCGTTTATCTTGATAACGAATTTTGTCGCCAGGCAAGCCAACTACACGCTTGATATAGTCTACAGATGGCTCAGGTGGATAATGAAACACGAACACATCGCCGCGAGTTGGGTGGCTAATTTCAAAAAACGTATTATTTAAAATTGGCACACGTAGGCCATAGGTAAATTTATTTACCAAAATATAGTCCCCAGCCAGCAGCGTTGGCATCATAGAGCCTGAAGGGATTTTGAAAGGCTCAACAATAAAAGAGCGCACAAAAAACACCACAAAAATGACTGGAAAAAAGCTCTTAGCATATTCAACTGCGACAGGTTCTGCCGCTCCAACTGGGCGCTTTTTCTTTAACACCAAACTATCTAGCAGCCAAATAAAGCCCGTTACTAAGAGTATCGCCACCATGAATAAAGCAAAGTACATTATTTATCCTTATCGCCTGTTATTTTAGACTTACTTAATCTTCAATACGTAAAATAGCTAAAAATGCCTCTTGTGGAATCTCTACGTTACCCACTTGCTTCATACGCTTTTTACCTTCTTTTTGCTTATCAAGCAATTTGCGTTTACGGGATACGTCACCACCATAACATTTCGCAATCACGTTTTTGCGCATCGCCTTCACTGTTTCACGCGCAATAATATTCGCACCAATTGAAGCTTGAATAGCCACATCAAACATTTGACGTGGAATCAGTTCACGCATCTTAGCCGCCACTTCGCGACCACGACGCACGCTATTTCCTCGGTGAACAATCATACTCAGCGCATCCACACGCTCGCCATTCACCATAATATCAAGCTTCACTAAATCTGCCGCGCGGAATTCCAAAAACTCGTAGTCCATTGAAGCATAACCACGTGACACTGATTTTAACTTATCAAAGAAATCGAGCACCACTTCATTGAGCGGCATTTCGTAGCTGAGCATCACTTGCCTACCCATATACTGCATATTTTTTTGTAAGCCACGTTTATTGTTACATAAGGTCATCACAGGCCCTACGTAATCTTGTGGCATTAATAGATTCACGTTAATCACTGGCTCACGCGTTTCTTCCACACGCGACAACTCTGGTAAACGTGATGGATTCTCAATCTGCACTACTTCACCACTTTTGAGTAATAGCTCATACACCACAGTAGGCGCAGTGGTAATCAAATCCATATCGTACTCGCGCTCTAGGCGCTCTTGTACGATTTCCATGTGTAGCAACCCTAAAAAGCCACATCTAAAGCCAAAACCTAATGCAGTAGAATTTTCTGGTTCAAATAGCAAACTTGCATCATTCAAGCTTAGCTTTTCAAGCGCAGTACGTAGCGCTTCAAATTGGCTTGACTCAACAGGATATAGCCCAGCAAACACCTGTGGCTTCACCTCCTTAAAACCTGCCAATGGTTCTGTAGCGGGCTTACCCGCCAGTGTCACCGTATCACCCACTTTTGCAGCAGCGAGTTCTTTAATCCCTGAAATGATAAAACCTACTTCACCCGCAGAAAGAGAAGTTTTTTGTAGCGATTTTGGCGTAAATACGCCAACTTGCTCACACAAGTATTCTGCGTGTGTCGCCATTAATCTAATTTTATCTTTTGGCTTTAATACGCCGTCAATCACGCGCACCAACATGACCACGCCCACATAGTTATCAAACCATGCATCAATCACTAATGCTTTTAAGGGTTTCGTGACATCGCCAACAGGTGGCGGTACTTTTTTAATGACGGCTTCTAACACATCACGCACGCCCAAACCAGTTTTGGCCGAGCAACGCACTGCATCGCTTGCATCAATACCAATCACATCTTCAATTTCCTGCATCACGCGCTCAGGATCAGCAGATGGTAAATCGATTTTATTCAATACGGCAGTCACTTCAACGCCTAAATCAAGCGCTGTGTAGCAGTTAGCAACACTTTGCGCCTCTACGCCCTGACTGGCATCCACCACTAATAGCGCGCCTTCACAAGCTGAAAGTGAACGTGACACCTCATAACTAAAATCCACATGACCTGGGGTATCAATCAGATTAAGGTTGTAAATCTGCCCATCGTCTGCTTTGTATTGTAGCGCAGCTGTTTGAGCTTTAATCGTAATACCACGCTCACGCTCAATATCCATAGAATCAAGTACTTGCGCTTCCATTTCGCGATCAGCCAACCCGCCGCAAAGGTGAATAATGCGGTCAGCTAAGGTGGACTTACCGTGGTCAATGTGGGCAATAATGGAGAAGTTACGAATATTTTTCATTTAGTCTTTTTAAGCTTGTTAAAACTTTTAATGTTGCTTTATTGGGTTAATCCTGCTTTATAAATAAAGATAAGGCGCCAGAAGCGCCTTTTCACAATAGCCGTGATTTTACAACAAATGCTTGATTAGTTTGTAATTAATTGTCGAGTTGTCTTCAATATTGCCAATATAGTCCTAATTTTCCACTTTTGATTTCTTACGACCATCAACCTGCATGGCTTGTGTTAATTGTTTTATGCAAGCAGTCTCACTTGGACAAGAAGCGACTAAATCATCATCGGCAAAAACACCTTCTACAACATAGTAATTTCCAATCCATTTACCTGAATCAGCAAAGTCTTTAATATATGAATTATTGAGTACTAAGCTTAATTTGCCAAAACCGAATTTTTTATCTTGCTGAAACTCACCTACGTAAAAACTACCATCAGTCCAATAAATAGTGCCTTTTCCATCCATCAAATTATTTTGATAGCCACCTTCGTAGCGGGTGCCATCAGCCCATAGATAAGCCCCTCTACCACTACGCAGATTATCTTGAAACTCACCTATATAGCGACTGCCATCATCCATGGCATAAGTACCGTGACCTTGCATTTTACCAAGGACGTAATCACCATCGTATCGACCTTCTGGGCGCTTGTTGTAAAACCATTGTAGACTACCTATGCCGTCAGCTTTACCGTTTTTACATTGTCCAGTCCAGCTGATGGTGTATCCCACTAGTGATTTTGAATTCCAAATTTTGCAGCCTGTTTCTTTATCGCTTATTTCGCTGTCAGCGTAGGTAAAAAGACTCGCCGACATTAACATCAAGGTAGAAAGAAAAATTAAAGGATTCATTTTCATCGTTCACCTCATAACTTAGACTGGCTGATACAGCTTGGTGGATAGATATTAAGGATTAGTATTTTATAACTTTTATATACATAAACACAGCGTATTCACGTTTAGTAAATGTTCGCTACCTAACAAACGCACTTATGCTTTTAGCGTATGATAAAACTAATAAACAATAACAGTTATAAAGTCAATTTTGCATAATACGCTACGCATTGCTACATTCAACATCCACAAGGGGTTTACTCACTTTAACGCCCGTTTTTCTCTGCATCTTCAACGCGACATGTTACGAAAGCTTCAGGCCGATGTGATTTTTTTGCAAGAGGTACAAGATGTGCATACCAAACATACGGAGCGTTTTGCTTCTATGTCTACTTCTGGGCAAATGGAGTTTTTAGCCGATGAGGTATGGTCTGACTACTCTTACGGAAAGAACTCAGTTTATCCTGCAGGCCATCATGGTAATGCGGTGCTTTCCAAATTCCCGATTATTAACACCAATAACCAAGATATTTCTGCGCATGCAGTTGAACAACGGGGTATGCTACATTGCGAAATCAATATCCCGAATTGGGATCAGCCCTTACACGCAGTTTGCGTGCACCTAGGTTTATTTGCACAATGGCGACGCCAGCAGCTAGTGGCTGTATCAGAGTATATTGAGCAACATATTCCAGCCAATGCGCCTTTGATTATTGCGGGGGATTTTAACGATTGGGGCATGCGTACCGGGCGCACTTTTGCTGAACGCTTAAACATGCATGAGGTGTTTGAGCACCATGCAGGTAAGCCTGCGAAGAGCTTTCCTGCTTGGTTACCAATGCTCAGGCTAGACCGTATTTATGTACGTGGCTTTAATGTAAAGCATGTAGAAGTGCATTCAGGCGCGCATTTTTTAAAAGTTTCTGACCATGCGATTCTCACAACGACGCTGACCAAAATATAAGCTTGCTAAAATACGACCTATTTAAAATATGACCTATTTTGTTAACGGCAATCAAATTCAATTATTACGCAGTGGTACAGAGTACTTCCCTGCGCTTTTAGCAGCTATTGAGAGTTCGACTCAAGAAATATACTTACAAAGTTACATTTATAAAGATGATGTCACTGGCATACAGATTGGCGATGCACTCAAGAATGCCGCCAAACGAGGCGTCTCGGTGAACATTTTACTAGATGGCTTTGGCAGCAAAGATTTACCCAAGAGCTATGTAGAAGAGCTTGAGAAATCAGGCGTGCAAGTCATGTTTTACCGCCCCAAAATATCTCCTTGGTCATTAAAAAAGAGCCGCTTGCGGCGCTTGCACCAAAAGATTGCCGTGATTGATGGGCTTATCGGCTTCGTTGGCGGTATTAACATTATTGATGATTACGACGTACCTAATAATGCGCCTAACAATGTGCCGCCACGCGTGGATTACGCGGTGAAAATTGAAGGGAAATTGTTACCAGTTATTCTTGCTAATGTGCAAAAACTTTGGCGCAGAATTGCTTGGGTACATATGCGGCGAGCTAATTTAGTCACATCTAAAACCATAAAATTGACTCATTCGCTTAATGCTCAACAATACAATACTAAAGCTGCACTTGTGCTTCGCGATAACGTGTTGCATAGAAGCGATATCGAAGATGCTTATTTAGACGCCATCAGCCATGCCAAATCTGAAATCATCATCGCCAACGCTTACTTTGTACCTGGTAGACGATTTCGCCTAGCATTATTAGCCGCGGTTAAACGCGGCGTTAAGGTCAAGCTATTGTTACAGGGACGTATGGAATATTTCCTGATGTTCTCCACACATGCTTTTTATAGCGATTTTTTAAGATCAGGTATTGAGATTTATGAATATCGCAAAAGCTTTATGCACAGCAAAGTGGCAGTGATTGATAGCACTTGGGCGACAGTTGGCTCTTCTAATATTGACCCATTTAGCTTGCTATTAGCAAGGGAGGCAAATGTCGTAGTAAATGATGCAACCTTTGCTAAAGAGCTTAGAACCGACCTTCAAGCAAATATTGACGATGGCGCGTTTCGCATTAACCCTCACCAGTGGGCACAAGGCAATATATTCAAACGCTTTGTATCTTGGATTGCCTACGGATTGGTGAGGGCATTTTTAGGTGTTATTGGACGCTCAAATGAAAAATAAAAAAATTAACTTACTATTTGAATTCAATGATAATTAAAAAGCCGCTTTAAGCGGCTTTTTAATTAAACAGAATCAGTGACTTTCAAACTATTTAGTCACTTTTATGGGTACATACAAGGTGTTCTCACCTCTCAATACCAACACAGCCACAGTTTTACCAATAGCGACCGCATTGATTTGCTTATTGAACAAATCTACACTTTGCGATTCGCTATTATTTAAACCTAGCACCACATCACCACGGCGAATTCCCGCTTGGGCGGCAGCTCCAGCGCTATCAACCACTAACAAGCCATTTTTGCCATTGAGCTTTTTCTTTTGCTGTGACGTTAACTCTTTTAAGGTGAGTCCAATCTTGTTAGCTTCAGCTTTTGCTGCAGGCTTACTATTCTGTGCCGCTTCTGCGCTTTCAGTTGGCATTTCACCTATGCCCATATTCAGCGTTTTAACAGCGCCTTTACGCAACACTTCAACAGCGGCTATCTTACCTGGTTTAGTCGCACCAACAGCACGTGGTAAATCTGCAGAAGTTGTAATCACTTTGCCATCAAACTTAGTAATCACATCACCAACTTCTAAACCACCTTTATCTGCAGGGCCGTTTTTCTCGACTCCTGCTACCAACGCACCATTCGTATTTTTCATACCAAATGATTCAGCAAGCTCCTTGGTAATTTCTTGAATAGCAATGCCTAACCAGCCGCGTGTAATTTTTCCAGAAGCTTTCAACTGATTTGAAATATCAATCGCCACGTCAATTGGAATACTGAATGATAAGCCCATAGAACCGCCACTGCGGCTGTAGATTTGTGAGTTAATACCGACAACCTCACCAGCCAAGTTAAACAACGGGCCTCCTGAATTACCTGGGTTAATCGCGACGTCAGTTTGAATAAATGGTACAAAGTTTTCTTGAGGTAAGGCACGCCCTTTCGCGCTGACAATCCCAGCTGTCATCGTATTCTCTAAACCAAATGGCGAGCCAATTGCAGCAACCCATTCACCTACTTTTAACTTTGCTGGATCACCAATATTGACTTTAGGTAGACCTGTCGCTTCGATTTTAACTAGCGCCACATCGGTACGTTTATCTGTACCAATAATCTTGGCTTTAAACTCACGCTTATCAAATAGCTTAACAATCACCTCATCCGCTTCGCTTACCACGTGCGCATTGGTAAGAATGTAGCCATCGCTACTAATGATAAAACCTGAGCCTAGTGACTGAGACTTGTAATCCTGCTGAGGAGCACCTTGACCTGGCATGCCGGGAATACCAAAGCGTTTAAAGAACTCTTGCATTTGCTCATCACCTTCCATACCTGGGAAAGGCATGGCGCTAGGGTCAGCATGTACATTTTGAGTAACGCTAATATTCACAACTTCAGCACCGTGTTTCTCTGCTAGCTCAGTAAAGTCTGGCAGGTCTTTTGCGTAGGCACTTGTATTTATTGCGGCAATTAAGCCAAAACCAATGGCGGTAATCCAATTTCTTAACATCTATTCACCTCATTTAATATTTAGAAACATGCAGAAAGTAATAACCTTAAATTCTAGTTATAAAATCCCATTTTACTCATAGCAGTAATTGGGGGCAGTGCTATGTTTATCAAGCTAATAAATCAACTCTGAATGATTAACCCTTAGCCTCATCCTTAGCTAAACGCAAAATAGCCGCCTGATATTTTTTACTAAATGCAACGCCCGATTTATCTCGACCAATTAGATGACCTTTCACCCACAAGAACCCAAGCACTAAACCCAATAACGCACCAATAATTACATAAAATTGATTTTTAAATAAGTAATCTGCCGCAACCGTACCAATCAACAAACCAAGTAACGGCACTATATATAGAAAAAGCGCAGAACTAAGTACTGCTTGTTCATCAATTCCAACAACAACACTATCTCCAACCTGAGCATTGATTTGATTTTCGGCAGTAAAATCATGGCTATCATGCCCAAGCATTTTGCCCCAAGTAGCGTTACCACAACCACGCTTTTGACCACAAAGTCCACATGCGGTGCGCCTTTCTATTTCTAGTGTAGCTAGCGTACCTGCCGATTTTGTTACTATTGCGTACTCTTCTATCATGGCAATATTTTGTTACTTTTTAATGAATTTTAATCGGGATTTAAACTACATCGATGACTGGTATCTAATGATTTACTTAACAAATACTACTGAGTTTGCAATAGCTGCAACGGTAGCTTCTGGCACTTCGCCCAACACGGTAATTTGCAAATAACCTGCAACAGTGGAATAAAAACTAGTATTACCCACTACGCTATGACCCGCTCTAGGCTTAACGCCATTAGTCACAGGCTCAATAAACAGCGATACCGAAGCTAAGCCGTCTGAAAACACTACATGCGTCACCGGTAAAGGCTTACCATGCACCGTACGCAGCATTTGATCAACTTTACGATAGCCAGCTGGCAGCTCTTTTAGCATCCAATGCGGGCTAGGATTATAGTCAGCCTGCGCTGGAGGCTCATCCTCCATCACATAGTTTTTCTTACTATCAATTTTTGGTTTAAACCAATCTAAATCAACAGTGTTAACTAAATTAAGTTGAGTAAATGAAATACTATCCATCATCTCGTTTCGGCCATTAAACATCACAGACTTTAATATGAGGCCATATTCAGTATCTATCCAGAACCGATAACTATAACGTAAATCGTCTTTTGGCTCTAAAAATAATATTTGCGCACTACGACCTGCAATACGTTCAATGTCACCCGTCCGCAAGGTGTAACTTTGTTTCACAGCGGCTAAATTTGCAGGCAAAACTGCAGGGAACATATTTTGTCCTCTGCGTTTTTCAATAACTATTTTCTCATTCTTAGGATTGTATATAATTAAGTCGCTGCCTTGGCTAAGCACCTCGCGGGGGGAGCCATCTAGCAACACATTGCGAGCAAATTCATTTTGCCCATCAAAAAAATGTTTAATTTGAACAGATTTAGATTGTTGACCAGACTGACAAACAAATATACCTTGATAACTTAATGCATGCGCAGCCAAAGCTGCTTTTTGCAGAATTTGCCACTTATCATCATCACTCGCAGCAAGTACGCGCTGACTTGTATTAGATAGTGCGCTCGCTAGCAAGCAAGCTAAAACAAATCCTTTCATTCGCATTACTCTGTATAGCTAGCTGATTGAATATAATATGAACTCGCTGAAGGTGCAGATGCTTGATGTGCCATTAAATACTCGACTGGAACTCCCTGTTCATTTGTTACAGGCAATGTCGCCACTTCTTGCGGAGGTGTGGCTTGAGCAACCATAGTAGGCGCAGCTTGATTACCAACTTGAGTTTGCAATACCATCCAGCCCACCACCATGACTGCTGCACATGAAGCAGCAATTGACCATACGACAGGCAAATTAGTCGCAAATGACTTAGATTTTGCTTCTAAAGCTTGCTTCTTATTGCTCACTTCATCCAACGCATTGGTCTCGTTGAATACTTTAGGTTCGTTCATCCAAGCGGCATTGGGAGACAGCACGGTAGGCTCTAAATCAATTTTAGCCATTAAGTCCTCTTTAAAGCTAGGACTCAACGCATTTGCACCGCGCATTACATCGCCAATTAAATGATACTGGCTCCAAACCTCAGCCCCGTGGCCATTGGCCTGCATGCCTGCCATCAAATGCTCTGCATCTTCTAAGGCGATTTCATCATCTAATAATGCGGATATTTGTTCGGTCATTTTTTACTCCAAAATCTCATGCGTTAATCTCATACTTTAAAAGACACTATTTGCTCAATGCTTACTTCAATTTACTTCTTAAATCTATTGCTTATTAGTAGCCTAGTCTCGCTACCATCTTTTATTATCAGGCGTATCTAAAAGTGGTTTTAATTTAAGTGAAATAGTGTCGCGCGCTCTGAATATACGAGACCTTACCGTACCGATAGGACAGTTCATAATCGTTGCAATTTCCTCATAACTTAAGCCTTCAATCTCACGCAAGGTAATCGCTGTGCGTAACTCTTCAGGCAAACTAGCTACAGTGTCATTCACGGTTTGTGCAATTTGCTTAGTCATCATGGACGACTCAGGTGTTTCCATTGTGCGCAACTCATCACCATCTTCAAAGTTTTCCGCATCTTCAATTTCTACGCCTGTGCTCACGGTAGGCCTGCGCCCCATAGAAACTAAGTAGTTTTTTGCGGTATTAATGCCAATACGGTAAAGCCATGTATAGAAGGCACTATCGCCACGGAAGTTTGGTAGTGCGCGATAGGCTTTAATAAAGGTATCTTGCACTATATCTTCAATTTCGGATTGATCACGTACCATTCGAGATAATAGACGCGCCAACTTACGCTGATATTTATCAACCAACATGCCAAACGCGCGCTTATCCCCACGCTGGGCACGCAGCACTAGTTCATGGTCAATTTCACGATTTCCAGATGTTGGATTAACGGCCACTACGCTCAGGTTTCCTTTGGATTTAGTCTGCTCATTTGTGTTTTTCGCACTCACACTCTTTTCACTCTGCGCAGTATAACCTTGCACAGCGGGTTGCACTAAACTTTGTACTAAGTTTAGCTGGGTAAATTCGACTATATTTCCAATACGCATCATTAAGTTTCCTCTCATCAACGACACAAAACTACAATTTGATTGTTTACTACTGTTTTACTACGTTTATTTGAGCTTATCTATTGCCTATTTTAAAGACAGCGATACACTCTCATTAGTTCCAGAGTTTTCTTCAAACAGCATTTCATTTACTCAAAATTCATACTAAAAATACTATGCAGCAATTTGATGTACTTATTATTGGCAGTGGCCTTGCTGGCTTAACCTTAGCATTGCGAACCGCAGAAACTAAGAATGTCTGCTTAGTAAGCAAACGTAGCATTAACGATACCGCCAGCGATTGGGCGCAAGGCGGCATTGCTGCAGTGCTTAATGATGAAGATTCAATAGAAAACCACGTAAGAGACACCTTAGTTGCAGGCGGCGGCTTATGTGATGAAGCAGTCACAAGAATGGTCGCTGAACATGCTAAAGAGTCTGTTGAATGGCTGATTGAACAAGGAGTAGGATTCACACGTGAGCATGACAACTCTGGCTATCATTTAACGCGTGAAGGTGGCCACAGCCACCGCCGCATTATTCATGCGGCAGATACGACTGGCCATGCGGTACAAATGACACTTTCAGATAAAGTGAAGCAACATCCGAACATTACTTTAATGGAATATCACATTGCCGTTGATTTGATTACAACTAGCAAAATCAACCAAAATAAAGTGGGCAGCTCCAATAAAATAGACAGTTCAAAGATTGAGCCCACTGACAACAACACCTGCCTAGGCGCTTATGTGCTAAATAAAAGCACAGGAAAAGTACTCACCATTGCCGCACAGAACACAATTTTAGCCACAGGTGGCGCAGGTAAGGTATATCTTTACACTACAAATCCAGACATTAGCACAGGTGATGGCATTGCTATGGCATGGCGCGCGGGCTGCCGTGTAGCGAATATGGAGTTTATACAATTTCATCCAACTTGCTTATTCCACCCACATGCTAAATCATTTTTAATTAGCGAGGCAGTGCGCGGCGAAGGCGGATTATTAAAATTAGCCGATGGCACACGCTTCATGTTTGACCACGATGAACGCTTAGAGCTCGCGCCACGCGATGTGGTCGCGCGTGCGATTGACTTTGAAATGAAAAAGCGCGGTTTAGATTGTGTTTATTTAGACATTACCGATAAACCGCTCAGCTTTATTCAAGAACATTTTCCCAATATCTACCAACGCTGTTTAGAGTTTGGTATCGACATCAGCAAGACGCCCATCCCAGTGGTTCCAGCGGCACATTACACCTGCGGGGGCGTCATGACGGACGACAAAGGCCGCACGGATATTGCAAACTTATACGCTGTGGGTGAAACCGCTTGCACAGGCTTACATGGTGCTAATCGCCTTGCTAGCAACTCATTACTTGAATGCTTGGTATTTGGTCAAATGGCAGCAAGAGACATTCTCAGCCAGCCACCTAAATCATCGCCACCACTACCCTATTGGGATGAGAGTCGCGTAACCGATGCCGATGAAGAAGTGCTCATTACGCACACTTGGGATGAGTTGCGCCGTTTTATGTGGAACTACGTGGGCATTGTACGCACTGATAAACGCCTAAGTCGCGCCCTGCATCGTATTCACATGCTGCGTGATGAAGTGTATGAGTTCTATAGCAACTTCAAAATCAGCAACGACTTAATCGAGCTGCGTAACTTATTGCAAGTGGCGGAGCTGATTGTGGAAAGCGCTATTTCTCGTAAAGAGAGTCGCGGCTTGCATTACAGTAAAGACCACACTAACTTAGAAGCCGAACCAATTCCTACCGTGTTAGAACCCTCTAACTATGACAGTCTGCTAGACCATGAGTGAGTCACGAGAATACGTTAAAGTACATCTAGATTGATGTTTAGAATTTGCTTCACCTGCATTTGCGTATGGGTTGGTTTAGCAACCAGCCATGCTGAGGAAAACATTTCCAAAGTCATTGATGTTAAAGCAATTAATGTAAAAGTCACTTACGTATATGACGGTGATACGGTAAAGCTGCGCCCTATCACTTCAAATGATTCAAAAGATGAATTCAAATTGCGCCTAACTGGCATTGATGCACCAGAGCGCAACCAAAGCTATGGCTTAAAATCCCGACGCGCACTGTTGAAGTTATGCAAAGGCGAAAATGTAATTGCCTCCGTACAAATATCTGGTATAGACAAATATCAGCGTTCATTAGGCAAACTAGAGTGCAATGGTGTGGATGCTAGCCATTATTTAGCTGAGCGCGGCTTAGCTTGGTTTTACGCACAATATTCAAATGATACAACAATTGAGAACGCCGCTAAAAATGCACGTAAACTCACGTTAGGGCTTTGGGCAGATGAGCAGCCTATTTCACCTTGGGAATGGCGGCATCAGCATTTACATCACTAGTATTTAACTTTGCATTATTTCAACTTAGCTTCAGTTTTAAAGTTGTAACAATCAAGTAAATAGTTTGTAAACTGTTGATATTACAAGAGGCCATTTTTAAAATATCAATCAAATTTTTGCTAAGTTATTCACACCACTTAAAGCTTTACATTAAGTATGCCGAATAAATCATAACAATCAAAACACAAAATATAACCTATTGATTTATATAGATAAAATTAAATGGTTACTATTTATACGATTTTTACAAAACCCTTATAAAACGCCATGTTACGATTACATTTCACAGATAATCACAGAGTTATCCACAGATATTGTGGAAAGCACTTTTGTCACAAATACAAATAAATTAGTCAATCTTTTATTTAAAATATTTGAGTTTTTTCTTTTAAAACCATTAAATTTATTTACTTAACAATCAATTCAATCTGATAATGCAGACAATAGCGAGAACAAATAAAAAAGGTCTTAAATGGGTTTAATACAGGAATTCCAGCAAGCGGATATTACCGTGAAACGCCTATGCGACTTAATGGATGCTCACCGCAGAGCAGTTTGCGCAAACCATTAACCAGCTTAAAGGCAAGGTGACTATTTTGTTTATTACGCACCAGATACCGAAAGGTTTAGCGGTGGATGAGGCGGTGTTGTTGGGGAAAGAATCAACTACACAGAGTCAGTCGAGTGCAAACGCTGAAGAAATGGCAGATAAATGATTCAGATTAACAATGTTGGTGGTGTAGCGAATAATAATCACTGGAGAATGACAGCATGAGCATGATACAAAAGTTAACAAGCATGCTGGGCTTTACAAGTGCAGCCCAACCTACGCGGGCTTTATTCTTAATGATAGCGGTGCTATTGACGGGAGCTTGTATGCGAAATGACGCAGCCATTCCAAAAGAGGGTGACGTTGTGACGTGGAAGCACAACTCAGCACTCATCATTAGAGCCGAACTGGGTCAACGGCGTGAGCACATACCAAATAAAATTGATAACTTAATCTACGAGCCTGAATATGAGCGATATATAGGTCAATTTCCTATTGATTATGTGCCTGAGCCTTTTCCTAAGTTTACCGAAGAAGAACGCGTGGCTTTTGAAGCCGAGGATGCAAAAAAACTACACGCGATAAAATCCATGCATCCCATTGAATTTAGTTTGATGCTGAATGGGGCTAAGGGCAAGACGACGGATGCTTACAATAACGATGATGAAAATCAGGTGAAGGTGACGGTACAAGGGCTAACGATGGATATGCGGACTGAGCACATAACGACGAAGAGTTCAAACGAGCGCATGTTAGCTTCAAGAGATCATAGGTACTTTATACCAGAATCACTTTTTCATAAATATGGTTTAACTTGTTATTACAACAGCCCTGAGGGGCGGAGATATCTTTGTTTTGGTAACTCAGGTGGTGAGGGCGTCACTGGGGTTAATCTATTAGTTCCGACGGAAAAAGCAGGCTTTACAGAAAGTAGCTACGAACGTTTAATTTCGGCCGATTACTACGAACCTATTATGGGGGGCGTATGGATTAAATGGCAAACACACCCTAAAAACTGGGATAAGTGGCGCGAAATTGATGCAGCCGTATGGCGGTTGCTTAACGCTTGGAATGTTGCGCCACACACCAATACAGCCCGCGTAGGGCGCAATAACTGAAAGGCATTGCGCCGTATGAGAGCTTACTTTGGTGCAATGCGCTTCGCTTATAGTCACCCTACAAGGCATTGCGCCGTTTGAGAGTTTACTATGACGCAATATGCTACGCTATTGTCACCCCACCTCGCTGGATTCCATCCTACGACGGAATGACATCCATGTAGTTTAACGTAGTATCTAAAATTAAGTCACCATTTAAAACTAGCCATTGACTAGCTTTAATTGAAATTCACCGTATAATACAAATTCCCTACGCCAACCAATCAGCGTAGCGGTCCTAACCCTTAATCTTCTTGATTTTCAAATCACCTGAATGATTATTATATTTGCCTACCTCGATTGGTGTTGCTTTATAAGTAATAGGTCGGCTTAAATTTCAAGCTGGAGCTTTATACTTTGACAAATGAAACAATCCTTAACTTTAACGAGTTAGGCTTATCTGAACCCATTTTGCGTGCGATTAACGATGCAGGATATACCACCCCAACCCCAATTCAATCTAAAGCGATACCGCAAGTGTTAAGCGGTGGCGATTTATTGGCGGGCGCGCAAACAGGCACTGGCAAAACCGCTGGTTTTACCTTGCCGATTTTACATTTGTTAAGCCAAAAACCTATGAGTGAAGTGGTTAAAGGTCGCCCACGCTGCTTGATGCTAACGCCAACACGAGAGCTGGCAGCACAAATTGAAGAATCTGTAAAAGTCTATGGCAAATACTTGCCACTGACTTCTACCGTGATATTTGGTGGCGTAAATGCCAACCCACAAATCGCCCGTTTGAAAAAACCGCTGGATATTTTAGTGGCCACGCCAGGTCGTTTGCTTGACCATGCAGGTGAGAAAAATGTAGATTTATCAGGCATTGAAATTCTGGTGTTAGACGAAGCTGACCGCATGTTAGACATGGGTTTTATTCGCGACATTAAAAAAATATTGGCCATGTTACCTAAACAACGCCAGAACTTATTATTCTCTGCGACTTTTTCAGACGAAATTAAAGCCTTAGCTGACGGCTTATTGCACAACCCTGGCTTTGTTGAAGTTGCGCGCCGCAATACGGCATCTGAGTTGGTTGAACAAACAGTACACATGGTCGCACAAGGTCACAAACGTGAATTAATGAGTCATCTCATTCAGCAAAATGATTGGAAGCAAGTATTAATTTTTACGCGCACCAAACACGGTGCGAATCGTTTAGCCGAGAAATTAGTGAAAGATGGCATTCAATCGGCCGCCATTCACGGTAACAAGAGCCAAAGCGCTCGAACAAAAGCATTAGCGCAATTTAAAGACGGCACGATGCGTGTGCTAGTGGCTACCGACATCGCAGCACGCGGTTTAGACATTGACCAATTACCGCAAGTGGTGAACTTTGAGTTACCAAACGTACCAGAAGATTACGTGCATCGTATCGGTCGTACTGGCCGTGCAGGCAGCAGTGGCGCGGCGGTTTCATTAGTAGACCGTGAAGAGTTGAAACTACTTAAAGACATTGAAAAGTTAATCAAACGCGAGATTCCAAAAGTGCAAGTCGAAGGTTTTGTGCCTTCAGACAAACCAGAACCAGAAGCACCACGGTCAACGCAAGCGCATGGCAGACCGCCACGCGGACACGGCCAAGGTCAACAACGTAAGGCTCATGTGCCATCTAGTGCTGAAGGCAATGGCGCAAACCAAAATGCTGGTCGCAATCAGAACAGAGACCATGGACAGCGTAATGGTCAAGCGCCAAACAGAAACGGCGCGCAAGTAAACACCGAAGGTCGTCCAGCACAAGGCAACAAAGCTAGACCTGCACAAAGTGCAAATACAAAAAATATGTCTGAAGCAGCGCGCCACCAAGCCATGCCGCAATCTGCTTTATTTGCCCCACCAAGCCCGAGTCGCCATCAGCCAAATCGCCAAAATGCAGCTCGCCCTAGCGAAGGGCGCGGCGGTGCAGGTAGAACGAATGCCAATCCGAATAGCACACACAGAAGTGGTGGCAGAGGCCGTTAACTCTAGCTGTCATATTCAGCACTTAAAATTAAACATGCTTTACAAAAATAGATTAAAATCTTACCCAACATTTTTTACAAACTCTGATTTAGAACTTTAGCTTAGGACAAGGATATACCATGCAAATCGCCATGAACACTGTAGTAACAATGACTTATGAACTTAAAGATGCTGATGGCAATGTGCTTGAATCAAGCGCAGATCCAGTAGCTTATTTACACGGCGGGTACGATAACATTTTCCCAAAAGTGGAAGAAGCCATGCACGGCAAAAACGTTGGCGACTCAGTCGTTGTAGATTTACAACCAGTTGATGGCTTTGGTGAATACGACGAAGAGTTAGTACAAATCGAACCAGCAAGCGCATTTCCAGCGGATGAATTAAAAGTAGGTATGCAATTTGAAGGCGAAGACGAAACTGGCGAAGTGATTTTATACACAGTGACCGAAATCGCAGATGGCAAAGTTGTGGTTGACGGCAACCATCCTTGGGCTGGCGAGCGCTTGATATTCACGGCCACTGTGACGGATGTTCGAGTAGCTAATAAAGAAGAAGTGACGCATCAACATGTGCATGGCGCAGGCGGTCATCACCACTAAGAGGTTATTTGACTTCGAATATATTTTGAATCAATAAATTCAAATAAATAAAAAAGCACTCTTGATGAGTGCTTTTTTATTGCATCCTATTATTAGCAGAGTTTTTGCTATTCTGTTTTGACTGACATCTTTTTATTCACATCCAACGTCAACCTAGCACTTACATCTTTTGCATTTCCATCACTTTTATGTTTTTCCGGAGCATCTAAATGTATTCTATCTACAATGACATCAGCCGCTAGCAAGGCTTTTTGTATCGCCTCTCCGCGAGATTTAGCGAGTGCTTGTAAGTCAGCATCTGTCACCTGTATGCTGGTAGTGAGCTTCTGTAATGCCTCTTGATAATGCCCCTCTTTGGGCTTTTCTAATTTAGAGGCCAACTTTTTCAATAAGCTCTTTTTGGTAAGCGTATCGTAAAGATTATCAATGGCTTTTTGTACCTTGGCATTATTCAAATCAACCGGCCCAGCAGCTTGGTCTTCTAACAATTTAAGCCCCATTTCTTCTGCTACGCTATTACGCACTGTAAGCTCTTTAAGCGCGGCTATATCTAACGCTTCATCATAAGCAGGTACGATACCCAATGCCAAGCCTTGCCTTTTAGCTAATGCAGTGCTGACCATTTTAATTTTTTCAAGCTCTGGTGGGCTGAGTACTGCGTTGCCAGCTTCAAAAGTAATGGCCTCTAGTTTATCGCCACTGCCACCAAAGAGTTTTCCTAAAGCGCGAAAGGGAGAGGTGATGATTTTGCCAAGTACATTCCTAATGGCTTTCCATACAATGCTGCCATAGCTAAATTGAGGGTCATCCAAACTGCCTGTTATAGGTAGCTCTAAGTCAATCACACCATCACTATCTTCTAAAATAGCAATAGCTAAATCAAGTGGTAAATCGGCAGCATCTGCACTTTTGATTTTTTCACCTAACTTTAATTTGTTAATCACAAATTTGTTTTCGCCTGCTAACTGGCGTTGCTTGATTTTGTACTCTAAATCAACCGTAAGCTTGCCTGAGTCAATGCGCCTACCAGCGAATTTCCCAGAATACGGGGTCAGTCGATTCATTTCTATATTGGTAAACGCTAATTTCAAATCAGTAAAATTAGTGATGTTAAATGGCTGTAAAGAACCACGAATGCGTGCAGCGCCATATTCGTCCACGCGGCCATCTAACTCTACTTGCGCAGTAGAAGCTACGTTTGTTGAAACACCATTAATCACGCCAGTCAGTGAATGGATATTAGTACCAAATTGAGGCACAAGTGAAAGGTCGGCAAACTCTAAAGCGGCATTATCAATTCTGATGGTTTCAATATTGATTGGGAAAGTGTCCTCTTTAGCAGTTGCATTTAAAGGCGGAGAAACAGGTGATTGAGCGCTTGTAGATTTAACTTCGCTCGCTATAGAAGATTTAGCGGCGGCAAGCATGCCGCTCGCAACTGGTATTGCTACGTTTACAGTAGGCGCTGGCTTTACCTTAATCGGCGCATTTGTAGCGGTAGCAGGCTGATTGCGTAGAAACTTAGTCACATTCAAGCTTTTATCTTGATTGATAATAAACTTGCCGACAGGTTTTACAATTTGCAATTCAGCCATCTGTAAGCGATTTGGCGCCAGTGAAACTTGCAGACTATGACTGGCAAGACGCTCCCAGCTTAAGAATGGCGCTCCGCTTAGCTCTTCAACGATATTAAGATTATTGACGCCGAAACCACCATTAAAACTTAGCGCCAAGTCTTTATTGTTTTTGATTGCAAGCTTACCTGTTAAATCTGCCGTGCCTTGATTGAGTGTCAGCAAAGCAAACTGGTTGATATACGATGCAAACGGCGTAAGTGAAAGTTGGTCGAGTTTGACATCCAAATTAGCAGAAAATGGCAATGGCGTTAGTTTGCCTTGCATACTAAATTGTCCACCTTGCTTAACTTTAAAACCAGCTTTTATAGGCAATGCTCGCTTTAAATCCAGAGTGCCATCACGCACCTCTAGATTAATCTTTTCAACATCCATCTCCACTGGCGTGGTTAAACTGCGATCTTCAACATGCAGATTGGCATTCTCTAGCGCCACTTTTTTAAGGGATACAGCCCAATCAGATTGATTGCTCTCTTGGCTGCTACTAGCCTTATTACTAGCACCATTGCTTGCTGGCATAAGTATGGTTTGCCAGTTAAGTGGCTTATTGGCTTCTTTGATTAACTGAGTTTTTAGTCCGCTTAGTATGACAGAAGGTATGTTAACTTTTTGCTCATCGACTAATATTTCACCATCAGATAGTTGAATATTATCCAAGCTTGCCACTTGCTTATCCTCGGCTGATTTTGCAGTAATACCCGTTGCTTTACTTTGAATTTTTGTGATTGCCACACTACCTTTAGGCATGGCGAGTGCAAGGCTCAAATTAAAGTCCGCGATGTTTGTTTGTAATGGATTTAAAAATGTCTGATTTAGAAAAGCTAGCTTCCAATGTTGTAACTGGACATCACTTATTTCTAGCGTGAACGGCAATTCTGTGTCTGTCGTTTCTGCAGCTTTGACTAAACGCGGTTGCGAGCTCACTGCTGTAGCCATTTCACTTTGAGTAGTAGTGGTATCAAACGCTTGCTGCCAATTAACTGTGCCATCTTTAGTCATCACCGCACTTATTGAGCCTTGTGGCAGTAATACTTGGCCGACTTTAGCACTGCGCGCAGCTAAATCGAAACTGACATGGTTAACTGCTATTAGTGGTAAAACCAATAAAGACTTACTACCACTCTTGATTTCAAAATCTGCAAACTTTATGTTTAAATCTTGAAACTGTAATTGCGGTTTATTGTTCATCACAAAGTCTAAACGCGGCATAGTGAAACTGGCCTGCTTTAAGCCAAGTCTTGAATTGGGAGTATCGCCTGCTACGTTATTCAAATTTAATGCAAGGTTACTCAACACAAGTTTAGGTTTATCGTTTGGGAGTGCAAAGTTATAGCCAAAGCTAGTCTGTGCATCGCCTTGAGTAACTGTTACCGGCAAGTTGGCACCTTTTACAATATTCATCAGCTTGGCAAGTTTAACGCCATCAAGCGCAATCAACCCCTTTGAGGCAACTGGATTAACGCCAATATTGCCATTCCATCTAAGTGTACCGCCCTGCTCTGGAAAATTTGCAGCAATCAAGTAATCACCTCTATCTTGCGGCAAGGTCGAGAATTGACCCAACTCAAAATCTAATGGCGTGATTGCCGCTTTTAGCGGCGTGCTTCGACTTGCATCCACATATTCAATGTTGCCGAGCTTGACTGAAACATGCTGAATAATTAAACGTGGGATCATGTCGTCTGGAGGCGTTTTATCTTCATTTAACCTAGCAATTAAATCCGCCCAATTGAGTTTGCCTTGAGGTGAGATGGCAATGAGTGCTTGAGGATCAACAATGCTAATTTCTTTGAATTTCCAAGCTCTTTTAAAAATGCCACTCGCTTCAAAATCAATAACTAGTTTAGCGAACCCAGCGAGAGGCGCACCACTCTTTTCTGTTAGCTTAAAATTTTCTATAGTTGCTTTTAAGCGCAATGGATCAAAAGTCACTTGACCAACGCTGCCAATACTCGCTAATTTATTTTCCGCAAGCCAAGGAACAAGCTTCTTAGCCAATGGATTAACAGCAAAGTAGCCGAACAAACAATAAAATATGAATAATCCAGCAAAAATTTTAGCTGGAAGAGTCACCAAGAACTGTAAGATTTTCTGTTTTACTAGGTTTAACATAAAGTTTTTAGCTGATAAAGTAATTCTAAAGCTTGCTTAGGCGTCAAATCATCAGGGTTGATGCTCTCTAGTGCAATCACTGCTGGATGCAACACAATATCTGGCGCTATTGCATCGCTTGCAAACAAATCTACTTGAGCATGGCTACTCGCTACGTTTTGATTTTCAAGCTGGAGTAATTTTCGTTTGGCACTAGCCACCACTGATTTAGGAATACCCGCTAATTGCGCCACTTGCAGACCATAACTTTGATTGGCTGCACCCTCTTCAACCTTATGCATAAACACAATATTGCTACCGTGCTCAACCGCATCAAGATGTACATTTGCAGCTTGCTTAAACTCATCGACAATACGCGTCAGCTCAAAGTAATGCGTAGCAAATAATGTATAGCTGCGGTTCTTCTCTAGCAATTGCTTCGCCACAGCCCAAGCCAAGCTTAATCCATCAAACGTGGATGTTCCTCGCCCGATTTCATCTAACAACACCAAACTTTTATCCGTAGCATTGTGCAAAATATTAGCAGTTTCTGTCATTTCCACCATAAAAGTAGAACGGCCACCCGCCAAATCATCAGAAGCGCCAATTCGCGTCATAATGCGGTCAATTTCGCCGATTTTTGCAGAACTAGCTGGCACGTAACAGCCACAATGAGCCAATAGAACAATAAGCGCGGTTTGCCGCATAAATGTTGATTTACCACCCATGTTTGGACCAGTAATGAGTAACAACTGGCGATAAGGGTTTAACACAACATCATTGGCAATAAACGGTTGGGCAATGCTTTCCACCACAGGGTGGCGACCATTCACAATTTGAATGCCAGCTTCTGTAATAAACTCTGGCGCGACATAATTGAGCGTTTCGGCACGTTCAGCAAAACAACTTAACACATCTAAACTAGCAACCGCACCAGCATTGGTCTGCAAGGCGACGATAAATGGCATTAACTTCTCTAACACTTCGGCAAAAAGTAACTTTTCACGCGCGAGTGCACGGTCATTCGCGCTCAACACCTTATCTTCAAACGCCTTAAGTTCTGGCGTAATAAAGCGTTCAACATTTTTAAGCGTTTGACGACGGCGATATTCTGCAGGCGCGGTTTCCGCCTGCGTGCGGCTCATTTCAATGTAAAAGCCATGCACACTGTTGTATTCAACTTTTAAGTTTGTAATGCCCGTGCGGGCTTTTTCAGCCGCTTCATATTGCAATAGGAATTCACCATGATTATTTTGCAAGGCGCGCAACTCATCTAGGTCAGCATCATAGCCATCAGCAATTACGCCACCTTCGCGCAACACAACGCTTGGCTCGGATTTAATCGCGGTGCTAAGCAAGCTCACAACTGCATTCGGCGCAGTTAAACTTGAACCCAAGGTCTGCAATAAACTGGTTTGCGAACTTTGTAATTGCGCTTGTAATAAAGGTAGTTGTTGCAAACTTGCAGATAAACCCGACAAGTCCCTAGGTCTAGCAGTTTTCATGGCAATACGGGCGGTAATGCGCTCTATATCGCCTATATTTTTTAGCGGCAACATTGTGTAACTATTGTTCTGAATTAACTCAGCTACTGCCTCATGGCGTTTCATGACCAAGTTTCTATCTTGTAAAGGGTGATGCAACCAGTGGCGTAAAAGCCGCGCACCCATGGCTGTTTGCGTGGTATTAAGCAATGAATACAAGGTGGGGCTGGCTTCGCCACGTAGTGTCATGTCAATTTCTAAATTGCGGCGCGTAGCAGCATCTAACTGAACATACGCGCTAGTCACTTCAACCGAAATGGCGTTGATGTGCGGCAAAGTGGTGCGTTGCGTATGCTTTACATAGTCGAGCAAAGCACCTGCTGCACAAATCGCTGGATTTAGGCTGGCGCAGCCAAAGCCATTCAAATCATAAGTATTGAACTGTTTAGTAAGGGTATTAAAGGCGCTGTCAAAATCAAACTGCCAAGGGCTTAAACGCTTTTTAGCGACTTTGCTTAAACCAATTGCCGCATGCTGGAAATCATCCGCCAGCAAAATCTCACTGGGAGCGATACGCTCAATTTCTTGGCCTAATAGCCCGACTGCAATCTCGCTCAAAACGAAAGCACCAGAAGCGAGATTCAAACGCGCTAAACCAATCACACCGTCCGCTTGAAAAATGCTGAGTAACTGATTATCGCGAGACTCATCTAACAACGCGGTATCGGTTAAGGTACCTGGCGTTAAAATGCGTGCTACTTGCCTATCAACTGGGCCTTTACTGGTTGCGGGGTCGCCTATTTGCTCACAAATCGCAACTGCCTCGCCTAACTTAGCCAACTTAGCCAAGTAACCTTCCGCCGCATGATATGGAACACCTGCCATTTTAATAGGTTGACCATTACTGCTGCCGCGATGCGTTAATGTAATGCCAAGTAAACGTGTGGCCTTTTCAGCATCTTCAAAAAACAGCTCATAAAAGTCGCCCATGCGATAAAACAACAACATATCTGGATGCTGCGCTTTTAGGCCAAGATACTGGCGCATCATAGGCGTATGACTAGAAGCTGACTCCGCAGGACTGGTGGTTTGTTGAGCCTTACTCATGATGAACTGTGATTTGTTCAGTCGACTTTTTAGGTGGGAAAATGAACTCACCTGGGTGCTGATTTAATCTCGTGGCTAAATTACCTAACAACAATCGCCATTGTTTAAAGCGAACCTTGCGTGACTTCATGGCCACGTATAACGCCAAACTGAAGCTTACGGCAAGATTCACAAAGCCGATTAATGCCAAGCTTAATGCGATATAGGCAACACTTTTCCAACTTAGCATAAAATCTAAAGCTACTGATGAATAGCCTACAAAAGCAGATGAAAACGCAATATGCCTAATATCAAAAGGCAAGCCAAAAAGCACACCTATCGCTGACATGCCACCTAGCAAGCAACCAAAGTAAAAGTTACCCGCGAGTGCACCTAAGTTGTTTTCAACGTAATTAGCGACTCTATTGAGCCGAGCAACGCCTAATATTTTTTGTAAACCAACAACAGCTCGTAGACGCTGTGGAATCTTGTTATAAATCGCCAAGTTATCATGGTAACCCGCAATTAAACCCGACAAAAACAAACAAACACCTGCCACTGCGGCGTAAAGCAAAGCACCACTTCGAATGGGATCAATGTCAGTTAGTAGGCTATGCGCCTTTTCTGGTGTAATAAAATGTTGCCCCGTAAAGTGATGTATGCCGAATGCAACTAATATTGCAATAGGTATAGCCAGCATAATGTTACCAAGTATTGCAACCACCTGACTGCGCATGGTGTTAGCAATCATCGCCACTAGATTATCCATTTCTTTAGACTTACTGTCAGTCGCGTCAATACTGGCAGCAATCGCAGCGGCCGTCATGGCGGGCTGCTTAGTCGCTACGGTAAAGTGCAATATGTGAATTAAAATAAAGCCTAGACCATAATTTAAACTAAATAAGATGGCTTCAGTGAGCGGCGCCATATGCTGTTTGGCAAGCGTAATTTTAATCATCGCCATAAAAGCGACAATAACACCCGCACCCATGGCTGAACGCATTAATGCAAAGTATTCACTACGATTGCCTGTGATGTAATGTTCACCAGTGCGGCTGGCATTTTCAGTCACACGTAGCGCCATCACTTCCATATTCTCACGCCAATGTTCACTCACATCGTTTTTATGACATTCGCTATAAACCAACTCTTTAAAAAGCTGAATGATTTTTACATTCGCATTAGAGCTAGCATCAATAGGACTTGTATTTTGATCGACAACGTTATTATTACTGCTGGTGTGGTCAAGAATCTCTAATAGCGTTTCAAGTCGAGCAACTTGTTGTGCCATACCCTGCAACATAAAAGTGAGCTGTATGCTAGTGCCAACGACTGCACTATTACGGCGAATCTTCATGACCACTTCACTACACTGATTCAGCATCACTAAAATGTGCTTGATGTCAGTCTCGTTACTTTTTGAATTCAACACATCTGTATCAGCATCAGGCGAGGCCAAAAACTCAGCTAATTCTATTTGCTGCGCAATAAATGGGGAAGTATGTTGCTCAAGTTCGGGATGATTGCGCAACAACTCAGGCTCTAAGCCCAATGCCGCTATTCGGTATGAAAGCACCTGAGTCGCTGCCAAAAAGTTCTGTCGGCATGATTCAACAATAGGCGCTGTAATCTCAGTAGAGGCCTCATGAAAACCTATTGCAACGATAAGTTGCACCCAAACCTCATCAGGCACGGCTTGTACCCATAACTCATCGCTAGTTTTAGTGAAAAAACATGCAAATAAATCAATGAGATAGGATTCATCAACCGCTTCAGGTAAGAGTTTATGCCCTATGCGCCGACGCATCTCAGTAAAAAAGCCTGAAAAGGCTGAGTGACGAGACACTAAGAACAGTGAGATGGGTTTGTGTTCGCTTAATAGCCTTAATATCGCCTCGCGCAACTGGTGCGCTTTTTCAGGATGGCTATTCAGCAAATAACACAGTGCTTGAATCGCTTTGATGGCCGCATCCACCTGATGTGGCTTTGGCGGTCTAATTTCTGCAATTAAATTTGCAATAAATTTAGCGGTTGATTGCGGCGAATGAAGAGGTTCGCTCATATGCCGCTCGAACACGTGCTCTATCATTTTTCTTTAGGAGTCTTCAAATCTTCAGTTAAATGTGGGCTCAAGGTTTGTAACATTTGTGAGAATACTTTTGGGTTAGCCGCAACGATATTACCTGTTTTGAGCCAAGATTCATTCCCCTCGAAATCGCCCACAATGCCGCCCGCTTCTTGCACGATTAAACCGCCTGCGGCGATATCCCAAGTGGATAAATCGATTTCCCAAAAACCATCGTACCAACCGGCTGCCACGTAGGCTAAATCTAGCGCAGCAGATCCTGGGCGACGAATCCCCGTAGTTTTTTTAATCATGTCTTTCAACATATCCATGTAAGTATCTAGATGTGTGAAATCACGGAACGGAAAGCCTGTACCGATAATGGTATCTTGCAGCTTAGTACGCTGAGATACGCGAATGCGCTTGTCATTTAAGAATGCGCCGCGACCTTTGGTTGCAGTAAATAGGTCGTTGCGATTTGGGTCATACACCACAGCGTGCGTCAATACGCCACGCTCTTGCAAAGCGATTGAGATGCAATATTGCGGCATACCATGTAAAAAGTTGGTGGTGCCATCTAAAGGATCAATAATCCAAATGAAATCAGACTCAGAATTCGATTCGCCGCTTTCTTCACCCAAAAATCCGTGCGTTGGATACAAATCTTTCAGCATGTCGATAATGGCATTCTCTGCGGCTTTATCTACTTCAGTGACAAAGTCATTGTATGTTTTGGTTTGAATTTTAAGTGAGCCTACGTCTTCAGAGGCACGTGTAATAATATTGCCAGCGCGGCGTGCAGCTTTCACTGCATTGGATAACATAGGATGCATATTTTCTCGAATCTTTGTTGGTAGTCTGTTGCTTTAACCTGTATTGAATAAAATTTAGGCTAAATGTGGCTTGGCCATTACTTAAACTTCAATGACTCAAGCGTTAAAGTCATGTTAAAGAACTGATAAGTCAGCATTTTAATACTTTTTCGCTTATTCACCAATGAACATGTTTACCAATTGCCATGAACTATGCGGACTAAAGCAATTTAAAGTTTTTGCTGAAACAAGTATTTAAGGTTGCGGCAATTGCATAATCGGCTTGCTTCGCATTTTATCTGCCAACACTTGTGACTCAGACTTTCTTTTTTCAACATATTGCAATATGTTTTGCAGTTTTGCGGCTGAAGGCAATGCAGGGTCATTAGGCAATTGTGACAATTGCTCAAAACTTTGTTCATAAGGCTCGCTAATCGCCTCGTCTATATGCTCGGCTAAAGAGTCAAATGTGGCTTCACCTTTGCTACCTTCGTGCATAATTTGCAGCCAGGAACGATTAATAGCCTGATCTTTTAATAAAAACTCATCCACCTTCTTACGCAATAGCAACTCATCGCTCCAACGATATTTAGGCGCTGGAATATTTATCACCAGAATCACACAAGCGAACACAATGGCGCTGCCAGCTAATAGCCTAGCATTGCGCGACACGGGTTTAACTTCGATGGATTGCGAAAGCAAGATACTGCTGACAACACCTGTCAAAAAGCCGCCTATGTGGGCAGAGTTATCAATACCTGGCACAATAAAACCAAATACGATGGTCGCCACTGAAAACACCGATGCGCCCCAAAACAGCCAACGAAACTCATGCCGCGCCAGCGACTGTCGCTCACGCCAAAGAAATGTCAGTAGCGCACCGTAAACGCCAAAAATAGCGCCCGACGCACCGCCAGACACTGCTGAGTTACCTTGAATAACCAGTGATACCAAGTTGCCAGTCAATCCACTCAGCACATAGATGCCAGCAAATCGAAGATGACCATACATGCGCTCAACCAACTGCCCTGCATCCCACAATGACCAAACATTCACTATTAGATGAATGACGCCAAAATGCAAAAACATCGCCGTGCCCAAACGCCACCATTCACCGTCTTGCGTCGCAGGGCCGAAATTAGCCCCCCAAGCGAGCTGAATGGCATTGGGTGAATGCCAAAAACCTGCGCCTTTTGTCAGCATCGCCACAAAAACCAAAATGTTTGCCGCAATAATCAGCTTGGTTATCGTGACTTGGGGCACACGCGATTTGAGTACTAAATGAAGTGGTTGCATATTAAGTCGTTGCAAAGGAATCCTATGTGTCTAATCCAAATAACTCAAAAACCTTACTGAATATTCTGCAGCATTCTGCAAGTGGTGCAGTACGGATTAGCTAACGGCTCGCCAATAAATAAACCTTGCGCAGGCCATGCAACGCTTTTCCAATAAGCCTCCACGGCGCTTTCACCTGAAAGATAATGCGCAAGCAGCACGGTTGGATTAGGGAATTTTTGCCAGTAATTACAAGGCTCTGACACTGTGCCATAGCTAGCAGTAGCACCCGCTTGCAGCCACTTCAAACTACTCATTTGACCGCCTCCAAGCAAGTCACCACCAAACGAAGTTAAATGGTCAGCAAGTGCGCCAGGCATAAAACCTAGCGTTTCCAGCTTTGGCACCTGCGCGAGACCCGTTTCATACACCATGATGTCTTTCATATTTTCAATGGCGTTTAATTGTAAGGTTTGTATCCGCAACTTTCTTTCTGGAATCTGCATGGATTTTGGGAAAAACTCAGCTCTAGAGCTGCGCAGCTTATCTGAGGTATTTAAATAATAAGCGCTCGCTTCATTCATCATAAAGCCACTTAATACACCGCGATCAATCAATGCTTTTGCCTCATCTACCGACTCAGTTGGCATTAACATCGACAGCCTTAAACCCGCATCAGCAGGCTGAGTCGTGGCGCTATCAAAATAAGGGCTCATTTTCCCAGGGTCGCAAGTTTTTTTGCACTGCTGCACATCAAAACCTAAAGTCAGTGCAGAGGTAATTGCGTTGCACTCCACCGCATAGGGCGCTGTCCAAACCAACAAGATAACCTGCATCTCTGGTTTTAGCTTTTCATCAATAGAGTGCTTAAGCTGATTAAACTGCTCAAGCGTGAGTTTTTTAGGATTTCCAGGAATATTGACTTGAATAAGATTACTCGGCGGAATGCCACGCGCTTTTAGATAATACTGACCGACAGCTAAACTATTCGCATTAGCCGTATTGACGACCACCGCCACATTGCTTGCTCTAATCAGAGAGTCAGCTGCAAATACCTGATTAATAAACAAGGTACTTGAGAGCATTAGCATCGCAAGGCTTAATAAAATAATATGTTTCTTCATCGTTTTATGACTAACTATTTGCATGAACCATGTCTCAGTATACCTTTAACATTTAAACAATTTAATTTTTACAATGCTTTTGCTGTAATTAGGTTCTAACCAGTTAAGTTCTAATTAGTTAAGATTTAACCATCAATTATTAATCATGACCATGCGGAAGATTTAAATGTTCAAAATCCATATAGCGCAGAGTTTAGAATGATAAAATGACACTTTAATGGTGATATTTCATGACAGCAAAATTAGACATAATAAAATCAGACTCAGCAAAATCTGAACCCTTACACAACGTCCGCGTTGTGCTATGCCAAACAAGTCATCCAGGGAATATTGGCTCCGCCGCACGCGCGATGAAAACCATGGGGTTAAAGCATTTATATTTAGTAAAACCAGATAAGTTTCCAGACGCTCATGCCACAGCTCTTTCAACTGGCGCTGCAGACTTACTCGAAAATGCAATCGTGACTGAAACTTTAAGCGAAGCTCTGCAAGGTTGCGTGCTAGCCATTGGCATGAGTGCACGCAAACGTCAAATTTCACACGAGCTTGTGAATGTGCGCGAAGCTGCTCTGCGAGGCAGTAAAATAGCCGCTTCGCAGCCTATTGCTTTGGTATTTGGCACAGAGATGAGTGGTCTGTCGAACGCAGAGCTAGATTGCTGCCAATTACTTGCCATGATTCCAGCTAATCCTGAATATTCCTCACTCAATCTGGCCGCCGCGGTACAAGTGATGTGTTACGAAATGCGCATGGCGGTGCTTGAAGGCAAGCTTGATGAAAGCACACCTACCGAATATGCCACCAATGAAGCATTAGAAGGTTTGTATGCACACTTAGAAGATACACTCATTAAAATTGGTTACCTCAACCCCAACGCACCAAAAAAACTTAGCGAACGTATTCGTCGCATTTACGCCCGCGCCAAGCTTGAAAAAGAAGAAGTGAACTTGCTTAGAGGCATTCTAACGTTGACGATAGAACCCAAAAAACATACCAAGTATTAATCTAACCTTAGCTAGATATGATTCATCAAAAATTAATCAAACCTGCATGCTCATCCCTTTTAAAGCAATCGACATTGCAAGTTATGGCATAATATCGCCATGTTTAATCACCTAAAAGAAGACATCTCCATCGTGTTCGAGCGCGACCCTGCGGCGCGCACTCATTGGGAAATACTCACCACCTACCCTGGCGTACATGCGTTGCTCATGCACCGCTTATCGCATTGGCTATGGAAGCAACGCTTATATTGGCTTGCGCGCTTCAATTCGCACCTAGCTCGTTGGCTCACTGGCATTGAGATTCATCCTGGCGCCACTATCGGCCGCCGTGTATTTATCGATCATGGCATGGGCGTAGTCGTTGGTGAAACAGCGGTAATTGGTGATGACTGTACGCTTTACCACGGCGTAACACTTGGCGGCACTTCTTGGAACAAAGGCAAACGTCACCCGACGCTTGAAAATGGCGTTGTGATTGGCGCTGGTGCAAAAGTACTCGGCCCGATTACAGTAGGTGCTGGCGCGAAAATCGGCTCAAATGCAGTTGTAGTAAAAAATGTGCCTGCTAATGCCACAGCCGTTGGTATACCAGCACGGATTTTAGAAGAAGAAAAAGCCAATAAAGAAGAAGCTAACAAAAACGCCAGCTTCACGGCTTATGCAGTGATTGACGATAATGATAAGTTTAATCATGAAGCGATGTGTAAAGCGCTGCAGATTCTTTTAGAACATAACGTTGCGCAAGATGCCAAATTAGCTGAATTAACATTGCAGCTACAAGCGCTCAGCAATGATGAAACTAGCGATACCAAGGTCGCTACGGCATTTGATGTCAATCAACCAGTAAAAAGCAAAGCCTCCAAGCAAAATAATCTAAAGGATTAAGCTAGAAAAGCAGCTAGGCCTAAATGAAAGTAGCTTAACATTTGGATTGTTAAGCTACTTAAATATGAGTTGTGAAAACGAGTGAACTTAAATGGCCTAATAGTTGACTAAAGTTATCAGGTATTATAAAATTGCCTGTAATTATATAGGTGCCATTAACTAATGAAACTGACAACAAAAGGTCGTTTTGCTGTGACTGCAATGCTAGATTTAGCCTTGCATGAGGCGCTAGCCAATAGCGAGCAGAAGCTTGCTGGTAGCCAACCGAACGAAATTAAGCCCGTTACGCTTGCTGGCATAAGTGAACGTCAAAGCATTTCACTTTCATACTTAGAGCAGTTGTTCAGCCGCTTACGTCGTCAAGGCTTGGTGAACAGTGTTCGCGGACCTGGTGGCGGATACAAGCTTGCAAAAAATTACGCGGATATTTCAGTAGCTGAAATTATTAATGCCGTAGATGAGCAAATTGATGCAACGCACTGCGGTGGTCAGGAAAACTGCAAGGATGAAGGTCGCTGCATGACGCACGACTTGTGGTCTACGTTAAACACCAAGATTTTAGATTACCTTGCTGGCGTGAGCTTGGCCGACATGGTTGCGTCACAGACTTCAGATAAAAAAGTCACCATTATGCCGCGCACTAACGGTGCTTGTAGCCAAAAAGGTTCAGTTATCGAGTCTGCGGTCGTTTAGCACTCGCGATACTTTAGTCATGGCCAACATCTATTTTGATCATAATGCGACTACTGCGCTTGATAATAGCGTATTGGAAGCCATGTTACCTTGGATGACAAACCAAGCAGGCAATCCAACTAGCCGCCATGTTTTTGGTCGCTCAGCTCGTGATGCCGTAGAACATGCAAGAGCTCAAGTCGCTGAAGCCTGTGGTGCTTATACCTCGCAAGTAGTATTTACTTCATGCGGCACAGAAGCTAATAATTTTGCTGTAAAAGGTATTGGCGCAATTAAAACAGCGGCAATTGCACGACAAATTTTAACAAGCGCAATTGAGCATCCATGTGTGACTCGACCAGCAATAGCGATGCAACAACATGGTTATGTCAGCCAAAAAATTATGGTCGATGCAAACGGGAAAGTAGATTTAGATAAATTTAAATTACAGTTAAACACGCCAACTGGCTTGGTTTCAGTCATGTTAGCAAACAATGAAACAGGTGTTATACAAGAGCTAAGCGCTATTGCTGAAGCGGCTCGAAGCGCAGGCGCATTCATGCATACAGATGCGGTACAAGCACTTGGGAAAATTGATCTGAATTTTGCAGATTTGAATGTAAATGCTATGACGATTTCCAGCCATAAAATTCATGGTCCGCAAGGTGCAGCTGCGCTAGTAGTAGATAAAAAATTGGATATACAGCCACTATTGCATGGTGGTGGGCAAGAAAAAGGTTTACGCAGCGGCACAGAAAACGTTGCGGCAATTGTCGGTTTTGGCGCAGCCTGTGAGTTAGCCATCAGCAATCGTGCGAATTTTGCGGCTCACACTACCGCCTTACGCAGTCAGCTTGAGCAAGGCTTACAAGAGTTAAACGTCAGCATCTTTGGCAAGCAAGTAGCACGCATACCGAATACCAGTTTTTTTGCGATTGACAACATTGAAGGGGAAACGCTGGTCATGGCCTTAGATCGTAAAGGCTATGCAGTTGCCAGCGGCTCGGCTTGCTCTAGCGACAGCACTGAGCCTAGTCATGTACTTTTGGCAATGGGCGTACCTGCAGATGTAGCGCGTGGCGCAGTAAGAGTTAGTTTTGGTGCACATAATACCGCAGCACAAGTGGCGAGCTTTTTAGCCACATTGAATAATGAAATATTGAGATTAAAACAATTGACGGCGATAGCCGCTTAATTAAGGATTTATTGGTCAGGTTTTATCTGGCTGATAACACCCAAACCGATTTAATAAAATGTAAGGATAAATGAAAGAATGTCAGCTTCACTAGAAATGCCAGTTTCAAAACACGCAGAAGACAGCATGCATCCAATTTATTTGGATTATTCAGCTACTACACCTGTTGATCCGCGCGTTGCCGCAAAAATGATTCCATACCTCACGGAAGATTTCGGTAACCCAGCTTCACGTAGCCATCCCTACGGTTGGACTGCTGAAAAAGCGGTTGAAAACGCACGTGAAGAAGTCGCCAAATTAGTGGGTGCAGATCCGCGCGAAATTGTGTGGACATCCGGTGCGACTGAATCTAACAACCTTGCGATTAAAGGTGCTGCTAATTTTTACAGCGGTAAAGGTAAACATATCATTACCGTAGCAACAGAACACAAAGCGGTGATTGACCCAGTACGTGAACTTGAGCGCCAAGGTTTTGAAGCTACATTCTTAGAGCCAGAACCAAACGGCCTAGTAGATTTAGAAAAATTTAAAGCAGCGATTCGTCCAGACACAGTGTTAGCTTCTGTAATGTTAGTCAACAATGAAATCGGTGTGATTCAAGACATTACTGCAATCGGCAATATATGCCGTGAAAATGGCGTGATTTTTCATGTAGATGCTGCCCAAGCAACAGGCAAAGTGCACATTGATTTAGATAAACTACCTGTCGATTTAATGAGCTTTTGTGCGCATAAAACTTACGGCCCAAAAGGAATTGGCGCTTTGTATGTTCGTCGCAAACCGCGCATTCGTATTGAGGCGCAAATGCATGGTGGTGGACACGAGCGTGGTATGCGTTCAGGTACATTAGCTACTCACCAAATCGTTGGTATGGGCGAAGCATTTAGAATTGCTCGCGAAGAAATGGATTTAGAAAATGCACGCATTCGCCGCTTAAGCGATAAATTGTTACATGGCCTAGAAACCATGGAAGAAGTTTACGTGAATGGTGATTTAGAACACCGCGTCCCTCATAACTTGAATATCAGTTTCAATTATGTGGAAGGTGAATCTCTAATTATGGCTGTAAAAGGCATTGCTGTTTCAAGCGGTTCTGCATGTACCTCTGCCAGCTTAGAGCCAAGCTACGTATTACGTGCTTTAGGCCGATCAGATGAGTTAGCACACAGTTCAATTCGCTTCTCCATTGGTCGCTTCACGACTGAAGACGATGTTGATTACACGATTGAATTAATGAAAAGTAAAATTGATAAATTAAGAGAATTATCCCCACTTTGGGAAATGTTTAAAGATGGAATTGATCTAAGTAAAGTGCAGTGGGCTGCTCATTAGATTTTTTGCGACAATTTGAGACATAACAACGGTTAAAATAAGAAGCAAAATCAAGGCGACAAACCGAAGACAGTACGAATAGTACGACAAGGTGCAGTCAACGATGAGTTTGCGAATTATTTTAAGCGCATAGGAGAAGTAAAATGGCATATTCAGATAAAGTTTTAGATCATTATGAAAACCCACGTAATGTTGGTACGTTAGATAAAAACGATCCCAATGTAGGTACTGGCATGGTCGGTGCGCCAGCGTGTGGCGATGTAATGAAGTTAATGATTAAAGTAAATGATAGCGGCATAATTGAAGATGCTAAATTCAAAACTTACGGTTGTGGTTCAGCAATTGCCTCAAGCTCTTTGGTAACAGAGTGGCTTAAAGGCCGTACCATTGATGAAGCTTATGCGATTAAGAATTCAGAAATCGCTGAAGAATTAGCCTTGCCGCCTGTAAAAATTCACTGTTCTGTATTGGCTGAAGACGCAATTAAAGCGGCTGTAGCCGATATTAAAGCAAAACAAGCTGCGAAAGAGACTGCTTGATTTTCACTGTAGGAGCGACGCCCCGTCGCGATAAATGCGTCACTGTAGGGGCGGTTACAATCGGCACGAGGGCGTGCCTCCTACCAAAACAGGAGTTTTAAATATGGCAATATCACTGACAGAAACCGCGGCTAACCGCGTAGAAAAATTCCTTGCCAATCGTGGCAAAGGCATTGGTTTACGTTTGGGTGTTAAAACCACAGGCTGTTCAGGCATGGCGTATACACTGGAGTTTGTCGATGAGATGCATCCAGAAGACACCGCGTTTGAAAGTAACGGCGTTAAAGTGATTGTTGACCCTAAGAGCCTTGTTTACATCGATGGTACAGAATTAGACTTTACCAAAGAAGGCTTAAATGAAGGCTTTAAGTTTAACAATCCCAACGTAAAAGACGAGTGTGGTTGCGGTGAAAGCTTTACAGTGTGAGTCTGAATTACTTTGAGTTATTTGGACTTGAACCAATTTTCAACATTGAATTAGCCACACTAGAAAGCAATTTCCGCAAGATACAATCTGAGTCTCATCCAGACAGATTTGTCACGGCATCAGCGACAGAAAAGCTAACGGCTATGCAACAAGCAACGCTGGCAAATGAAGCTTATCTATGCCTTAAAAGTCCAGCTAATCGCGCTAAATACCTATTAGAATTGCAAGGCATCACTGCGATTAGTGAAACTAATACCGCCATGCCGATGGACTTTTTAATGCAGCAGATGGAATGGCGAGAAGCAACGGAAGATGCAGTATCGGCTAAAGATATAGGCGCTTTAGATAATTTACTTGCTGAAATTCGATTAGAAGCAAAAAGCTTGCAAGAGAGTTTAGTCAGTTTGCTAGATGCGCAAAAAGATTACATTACTGCCACTGACGCTACTCGCAAACTGATTTTTATCGACAAAGTGTCTGAAGACATTAATCGCGCAATTGAACAAATAGACATTTAAAATAGTAATAAATAGACGGCACTTACCTAATGGCATTACTGCAAATATCCGAACCTGGCATGAGTGCCGCTCCACATCAACACAAGTTGGCAGTGGGCATAGACTTAGGCACTACAAACTCTCTAGTAGCTACTGTTAAAAGTGGCATGGCTACCGTATTGCAAGATGAGCATGGCCACGCGCTGCTTCCTTCTGTGGTACGTTATATGCCAGAAGGTGAAGTAGTCGTTGGACATGATGCACAAGCTCAACAAAGTGCCGATCCAGTCAATACTATTGCCTCAGCCAAACGTTTTATGGGGCGCAGTCTAAAAGATATTGCAGATAGAGCGCACATTCCATACAACTTTGTAGATAGCGCTAACTCCACCAAACTATTACAAATTCAAACCCGCGCTGGTTTAAAAACACCAGTAGAAATCTCTGCTGAAATCCTAAAGACGCTTAAAGCTCGTGCTGAAAAGTCGCTGGGCGGCGACTTAATGGGCGTAGTGATTACCGTGCCAGCCTACTTTGACGACGCACAGCGCCAAGCCACAAAAGACGCAGCACGCTTGGCTGGACTCAATGTACTACGACTACTCAATGAACCTACTGCTGCTGCGGTAGCTTATGGCTTGGACAATTCGGCAGAAGGCACTTTTGTCATTTATGATTTAGGTGGCGGTACGTTTGATGTTTCAATACTCAAGCTCACTAAAGGTGTGTTTGAGGTGCTTGCGACCAATGGTGATTCTGCACTTGGTGGCGATGATTTTGACCACCGCATTTATTGCTGGGTACTAGATAGAATTAGAGAAAGTACCAGTAACTTTAATCCGCTAAGTGAAAATGACACACGCTTGCTACTGACCAAAGCGCGTCAAGCAAAAGAATGGTTAACAGATAACCATGAAGCACAAATTGTCTGCCGTTTAAGTAATGGTGTCTTAGTTGATGTCACGCTCAGCGCAACTCAATTTGTAGAGTTCACGCAGCAACTAGTGATTAAAACGCTTGCACCTACTCGCAAAGCCATGCGTGATGCCAACCTAATACTAGAAGATATTAAAGGCGTGGTGCTAGTGGGCGGTGCCACACGTATGCCACAAGTAAGACAAGCAGTTGAAGAGTACTTTAAACAAACGCCGCTGACTAATTTAGACCCAGACAAAGTAGTTGCACTTGGTGCCGCGATTCAAGCCAATGCATTAGTAGGCAATCGCAGTGAAGATGATTTACTGCTGTTAGATGTGACGCCACTTTCCCTAGGCTTAGAAACCATGGGCGGTTTGGTAGAACGAATTATCCCTCGTAATAGCACATTGCCAGTGGCACGCGCACAAGACTTCACCACCTACAAAGATGGTCAAACCGCCATGAGCATACAGGTAGTGCAAGGCGAGCGTGAACTGGTCGCAGATTGTCGTTCGTTAGCGCGTTTTGAGCTACGCGGCATTCCACCCATGGCTGCTGGCGCTGCTCGCATACGCGTGACTTTTCAGGTAGATGCTGATGGCTTACTTTCAGTCAGCGCTCACGAACAAACCAATGGTGTTGAAGCGCACGTAGTAGTCAAACCTTCTTATGGATTGAGCGAGGATGAAATCACGCATATGCTCAAATCATCATTTGGCAGTGCAGAAGCTGACAAAACAGCGCGCATGTTAGCTGAAGCGCGTGTGTCAGCAGGTGCCATTATTAACTCAGTCACACTTGCATTAGCTGCCGATAGCCATCTAATTAGTGATCAGGAAAAGCAAACAATAGAAACTGAAATACAGAATCTGCAAACGGTAAGCCAAGCCGTAGATGCTGACGCCATTAACAAAGCCGTAGATGCTTTAAACCATGCAACCGAAGCATTTGCCGCAGCACGCATGAATGCCAGCGTGAGCCATGCACTGGCGGGTAAAAATTTAGACTCAATTAACCTCTAGGAGCGACGTCCTCGTCGCGAAATAGCAGTGAAACACTTGAACACGTAATCGGCACGAGGACGTGCCTCCTACAAAAAAAGGAATTGTAAATGCCACAAATAATCATACTGCCTCATGTTGAGCTCTGCCCAGATGGTGCAGCCATTGAAGCTAAAACAGGTGAGTCGATATGTGATGTACTGCTAAACAATCATATTGATATAGACCATGCCTGCGACCAAGCCTGTGCCTGTACTACTTGCCATGTGATTGTGCGCGAAGGCTTTAAATCGCTCAATCCATCGGATGATCAAGAAGATGACTTACTGGATAAAGCCTGGGGCTTAGAACCTAACTCGCGCTTATCTTGCCAAGCGCTTGTCGGTACAGAGGACTTAGTGGTTGAAATACCGAAGTACTCAATCAATATGGCGAAAGAAGGCCATCGCTAGGCTACCTCCGTTTAGCACCTTAAAAATTTAAGGTGCACTTTCCACTAGTCCATTCAATGCGCTGTTTTGAGTAAAACTACCAAACTCCCGTCATTCCCGTGACAACGAGAATGACGTATTTTGATGACTCATTTTATATTCTAATAAATTTTTGTTCATGCAAAATATTTTAGAGTTTTAAGGTATCTTCTAGAAAGTTTACGTGGCCTGTAGATATATCGTAAACGCCGCCAATCAGGCCTATTTTCTTCTCGTTGAGCATATCTTCAATAATGTCGCTGCTGTGCAAAATTTGATTAATTTGCACTCTAACATTCTGCTCGCATACTTTAGCCAAAAAATCCTCATTACTTGAATCACGCGATTCCAGCACCGTTTTCTCTTGGCGCACGGCTGGACGAATGTGATTAATAATTTCGCCAATATGACCTTCTCTAAAATTATCACAAGCGGCTTTTATCGCACCACAACTGGTATGTCCAAGCACAACAATGAGTTTAGAGCCTAAGTATTTACTGGCGAACTCTAAGCTGCCAATGCCTTTATCTGAGGCTATATTTCCCGCTAAACGCACACTAAACACATCACCCAAAGCTTGATCAAACAACAGCTCAACAGGTGCGCGAGAATCACTGCAACTTAAAAATGAAGTAAATGGATGTTGCTTATCTTTCGTAATTTCAATTAAAGACTGATAGTCTTTTTTTGAAGTTTGGTTGTGAGTAAAGCGATGATTACCTTCAATCAGAATATCCAACGCCTCTTGTGGAGACATTTTATCGCGATTAAGTAATGGGTGTTGGTACATGCGGTTTACCTTTCAAAACTAAGTACGCGAATTATACCTGATTGTGCTTTTTGAGAGATGCCTTAGGGTATTGATTGGAATGAAAAAAGCCCGCTGATTGAGCGGGCTCTTATATACTTAACTAACTAAAACTACTAATTAGAATTTGTATGTTAAATCCAACTGAACTAAATCAAAGTCCTTTAAGTTTAATGCTAAGTCACTAGCAGCACCAGCGGCACCGAAAGTGTTATTTTTACGTGTTGCATGTCCGTAAGCAAAGTTTGCGAAAACATTATCAGTGAAGTTGTATTGTGCTTTAAAGGTTGTACCTTTCATATTCACTCGTGAATCCATGAAGTCTGAGTCAACTGCATTAGGGTCAACTGACCAAACACCAACATCTTGGTACCAAATACGCGCAGACCAATCACCTTTAACCATTTTGTTAGCTTCAAAGGATTTAAAATCATTTGCAGAACCAACCATAACGCCCAACATCCAAGCGGAATCATCACTACCTTCTGAACCGTTAGCCGCTGCAGCTAACCCAGAATGCTTTGCACGGTCATCCGCGTTGGTGTTGTAAACATAATCACCAAATAAACGAACACCAATACTACTATTTGCCATGAAGTTAACTTCAGCTGGAATTTCGATTGTATCTAAATCATTTACACCAGAAGCAGCAATTGCATAACCTGGCTTTGCGGCAACGGCAGGAACAAACGCTGTACCAGCAGCATTAACAGCGCCTGGAACAGTAGCAGCACCAGCGCCGTCAGTACCAATGCCTGGTTTAAAAGTTGAATTGCTAGTGTTGTGGCTGTATGTTGTATAAGTTAAAGCTGCTTTTGCTGAAGTTGTGTCATTAAAAAGGTATCTACCACCACCTTGGAATGCAAATAATTCAGTAGTTATTGTATCGCCTGTAGTACTAAAATCTTTTCTATCACCTTGGTATTGTGCTTGAGCTGCAGTGAAGAATAAGTCTGCAAAATTCATTTTGTAATTAACTTTTTCAGCTAAGCCTTCAAAGTTTAAATCTGCATCCCACACCATAGGTGTTGTATAAAGCGGGTTATTCATACGACCTGCTTCAATCGCTAACCAATCAGTAGCTTTGTAACCAACCATAGCACGTTTAACAAACACTGTTTCTTTATCATTAATATTTGTTGTAGCTGATTTACCAAATGTAGCATTATCTGAACGGCCATTTGCGCCCATCGCTAACGCTAAGTCTGTATACCAGTCACCCGATTCAGTTTTAACACCTAGCGTTAATTTATAACGAGCTCTTTCTCTAGTTTCATCAACATCCGCCCCTGTAGTAGCACCTGTACCACTACGATCTTCATAACGTACGCGAATATCACCATAAACAGTAGCATTATCAATAGCATCTGACATACCAAGTTTTGCAGCTTTTTTAACTTTTTTATCAGCTAATTGAATGTCGTTTTCACGACCTTTTAACAAAGGCAACGCTTCCTCTTCAGTGAGCACGCCTTTTGAAACCAATGCCTGTACAAGGTCAAATGTAGAGTCAGCCATTGCGCTTGTACCAAAGCTCATTAGAGCTGAGCCAGCTAGCGTTGCTGCTACTATGTTACGTAATTTAAAATTCATCAAAAACTCCTTCATAAAATTAACTGCATCAATGTATTTTTTCAACACGAGCAGTTTGTTATTTTTTTATGACAATTTGATGACAAAGAACTAATAAGTAGTCTACTAACAACAGAAGCGTTGCGCTTTTACAACAATAAAAAACGCCTATTAGATTTCACTAATAGGCGTTTTTTATGTTTTGGTAGGAGGGGCTTACAGCCCCGAATGCAGAGACATCCTGCCCACTGAAATTTGTTGCTTGGGTTGTTCGCGGCTACAAGCCGCTCCTACATAATGCTAACTTTCAGCGCGCATGTGTGGGAACAAAATCACATCACGGATACTTGCGCTGTCGGTAATCATCATCACTAAACGATCAATACCAATACCGCAACCGCCTGCTGGTGGCATGCCGTATTCTAAAGCGCGAATAAAGTCTGCATCATAGAACATGGCTTCATGGTCGCCTGCTTCTTTAGCTTTCATTTGCGCATGAAAACGTGCCGCTTGGTCTTCAGCGTCATTCAACTCACTGAAACCATTGGCAATTTCGCGACCAGTTACAAATAGCTCAAAACGCTCCGTGATTTCTGGGTTCTTGTCAGATGCACGCGCCAATGGTGAAACTTCAACTGGATAATCAATAATATAAGTTGGCTCCCACAATTGGCTTTCAGCAGTTTCTTCAAATAAAGCTAATTGCAATGCGCCTAAACCTGCATGGTCAAAAGGTTTTGTACCATGTTTGAGTATTTCTGCACGCAAGAACGTTGCATCATTTAACTGCTCAAGCGTGTACTGCGGTGCGTATTTTTGAATTGCGCCCACAATAGTTAAGCGTTGAAATGGTTTGCTTAAATCTAGCTCGCGACCTTGATATTCCAACACCGCGGTGCCACGTGCTGCGATAGCTGCGGTACGAATACAGTTTTCAGTAAAGTCCATCAACCATTGGTAGTCGGTATAAGCCGCATAAAACTCCATCATCGTAAATTCTGGATTATGACGGACGCTTAAGCCTTCGTTACGGAAGTTACGGTTTACTTCAAACACACGTTCAAAACCGCCCACAACTAGGCGTTTTAAATACAGCTCTGGGGCGATACGCATATACATTTGCATATCCAAAGCATTGTGATGCGTAATGAATGGCTTAGCTGAAGCTCCCCCTGGAATTGGGTGCAACATTGGCGTTTCAACTTCTAAGAATTCATTTTGAATCATAAAGTTACGAATGGCAGAAACCACTTTGCTGCGCGCCACAAAAGTTGCACGTGTTTCTTCTGAGGTAATTAAATCAACGTAACGTTGACGATACTTCACTTCTTGATCTTGCAAACCGTGGAATTTTTCTGGTAATGGGCGCAAAGATTTTGTCAGCAAACGGATTTCAGTGACTTTAATTGAAAGCTCGCCTGTTTTAGTTTTAAACAAATGGCCAGTCGCACCTAAAAAATCGCCCAAATCCCAATGTTTGAATTGCTCGTAGACTTCTTCGCTAATCATGTCTTTGGCAACATAAAGCTGAATACGGCTACCAGCATTTGCGCCACTACCGTCTTGAATAGTCGCAAAGCTGGCTTTACCCATCACGCGCTTCAACATCATACGACCAGCCACTACAACGTTGACCGGTGTCGCTTCAAACGCTTCATTTTCTTGATTAGCATAGGCTGCAATTAAATCAGCTGCTTTATGTTGCGGCTTAAAATCATTAGGAAACGCTACGCCGTTACCTTCTTTAGCGGCTTCACGAATAGATTTTAGCTTTTCACGACGCTCCGCGATTACGTGGTTTTCGTCTACACTTGGCACTTCGTTTTGTTCAGTCATTTATATTTCTCATTACTTTATCGAATAAGCGATTTTAACAGTTTTCAACTCAATATCACTTATCGTGTTTTTAGATACTTACAAATACTTGTGCATCACCGCTGGCTATAGGCTGAGTGCGTTTGGTAATTATTAAGTTTCTACCCAATTTTGTAGCTGCAAGGCTGGCACTCTTTCAAACTCTCGTAAATTATTTGTTACTAACACCAAGCCTTCGCTACGCGCATGGGCGGCGATGTGTAAATCATTTACACCTATGGTTTGCCCTGATTTTTCTAATGCGGCACGTATGCTGCCGTAGTGAAAAGCCGCTTTTGCGGTATAAGGCAATACATCTAGCCGGCTGCAAAAGTCTTCAACCACGGCATGATTGTAGGCAGGCTTGCTACTTTTTTCTGCGCCATGAATCAACTCTGCCAAAGTAATGCTAGAAATTGCCATGCGGCTAGCATTTTCATTGAAGACATTTAACACTTCAATAGGTCGCCGCTTAATGACGTAGATGACAATATTGGTGTCAAGTAAAAATTGAATCACTCTAGCGCCTCGCGCTTAGCTTGCGCCTGCGTGGCGCGGTTTTGCATAAAGTCATCGGTGGCTTGAGCTGAGTTTGTAAAAAAGCTATCCCAACTTGATTGCAGCGGTGCGATTACACGCTCTTTGCCAATAGCACGCACCGTGACTTGTTTTACATCTTCAGGCAGGCGTACATCGGCTGGCAAGCGCACTGCTTGTGTACGATTATTAATAAATACGGTGCTTATACTCATGATGTTTGCTCCTTAATATACAACAAATTTAAAGCGTATATTGCACAAGTATATAGCACGATTTTTTTGATTGCAACTATAGGCTAAACGCCCTGCTTCAAACTGACTTGTATAAATGGGTCAAGGTCGCCATCTAGCACGCCTTGCGTATTACCAATTTCCACATTGGTACGTAAATCTTTAATGCGGCCTTGGTCTAGCACGTAAGACCTGATTTGATGCCCCCAACCAATATCGGTTTTAGCATCTTCAAGCGCTTGCTTATCTGCATTACGCTTGTTTAGCTCTAGGTTATACAACGCACCTTTAAGCATATTCATCGCTTCATCACGGTTACGATGTTGTGAGCGGTCATTTTGACATTGCACCACGGTATTGGTAGGAAGATGGGTAATACGCACAGCAGAATCGGTTTTATTAATATGCTGACCACCCGCACCACTGGCGCGATAAGTGTCAATACGCAAATCGGCTGGGTTAATATCAATTTGAATCGAGTCATCTACTTCAGGGAAAATCTGTACGCTGGCAAATGAGGTATGGCGTTTGGCGTTACTGTCAAACGGTGATTTACGCACCAAGCGATGTACGCCATTTTCAGTTCTTAATGTGCCGTATGCATAGTCGCCAGTGACCTTGATTGAAGCACCTTTGATGCCAGCCACATCGCCATCAGACTCTTCTAGCACTTCCACTTTAAAGCCTTTGCGTTCGCAATATCTTAGATACATACGAAGCAGCATGGCTGCCCAATCTTGCGCCTCTGTACCGCCGCTACCAGACTGAAACTCGATAAAACAGTTATTCATATCTAGCTCGCCAGAAAACATGCGGCGGAACTCCATTTCTGCCACTTGTTTTTCTACTGCTTGCGAGTCAGCATCCACACTGAGTAAAGTGTCGTCATCGTTTTCTTCACGTGCCATTTCAAATAGCTCGCGGCTGTCACTTAAGCTAGTTTCAACAGAAAGTAAACTATTGACGACTAGTTCTAAGGCACGTTTTTCTTTGCCTAACTCTTGGCTTTTTTTGTTGTCGTCCCAGACTTTTGGGTCTTCTAGGAGACCATTTACTTCCTCTAACCTTTGAGACTTAGTCTCAAAGTCAAAGATACCCCCTAAGGGAGTTGTTGCGCTCGACTAAATCGACTAATCGATTCGCGATGATATTGAGTTGCTCGGCTTCCATAATGGTTTCTACATTGATTTGTGATGCTATTGAAAGCCGATATTATACAGCAAAAGATACCCCTTTATTACTCCAGTCCAACACACCAAGCACCATCAAGATAAACCACTTGCTCGTCTAAAGTGACTCGTTCAGTCACGGCAAATACATCTATATGATACTTGCCGTCACCGCGCTTAAAGTTGGGCTTACCGTAAACACCGTGTTTAGCACCTAACGATAAATGAACACCACACATACGCTCATAACTGCCGATGTCACTCACAGCTCGATCTCTGCTGAAAGCGCGATTAAGGCCAAAGCCGATTTCGCGCAACCAAACTACTTGCTCATCAGCGCGAATATTAGCCAACACAGCATCGAACTGCGGCGTACTATCTTCAGTGGCGACCACTTGTCCGCGTTCAACAATCAAAGTGATGGGGTTATCTGGGCGGTTGACTCTGTATTGCGTGTCGCCAAAGGCAAAGATGCGCACACGTCCATTCACGGCCTCCAAATCACGAGCTTCGGTGAATACCTCGCCGATGGGAAATTGCCCGCCTATATTTTGCATCTCGCTGTAATCGCCCACATTGAGTTTGGCCGACTCAAAAGCTGAACCAATCATCAAACGAGCCTCTGGAAACTCATTACCACCGCTATCTATACATCCAGACTGCGCTTGATTGATGATAGCTTTAAGGCGCTCACCCACTCCACGAAAATATACGGGGTCATATGCTAATGCATCAATATAGTAGCCAACCTCGACCCCCACCATACGACTCAAATGCGGATGCTCAATGACTTTGAGCCCGCGTTTAAAAAGCTCAACGCGAATACGAAAAGCCTCCAGCCTGAAATTAGTCGATTGAATGAGCACCACCAAGTCTGACGCTTCTAAACCAGCCAATACCGCTAATACAGCATCTGGCGTGTGTTTATCAAAATCCACAAAATGTGCATCTGGCAGGCAATGTCTATAGGCTTGCGTCAAAGCGCTCGCTAACTCACAACGCGTATCAAACACCACCACAGCCTTATGTGGCGCAGCGTGTTTGAATATATGCGTCAATAGTTCACTTATATTTTTTTCCGCTGCGCTAGCATTATCAATACCACTAATCAAAGCCTGCGTTATATCGTGTTCATTGGCTAACAAACTTTAGTTGCCCCATTAACCACTTCACCATCTTCTTTAGTAAAAATACCAATATTTGGATTTTCTAAAATATCTAATACCAATTCTGATGGGCGACATAATTTTACGCCTTTGCTAGTCACGACAATTGGACGATTGATAAGAATCGGATGTTGCATCATGGCGTCTATCAAAGCGTCATCCGATAGGCTTGTATTATCTAAACCTAACTCAGCGTAAGGCGTACCTTTTTCGCGGATAATCGCACGCACACTGCCACCCATGGCATTCATAAGTTCAACTAAACGCTCTCTACTTGGTGGATTCTTAACATATTCAATCACTTCAGGCTCTACCCCACTAGCACGTATCATGGCCAAGGTGTTTCTAGAAGTTCCACAGGATGGATTATGGTAAATAGTGACGCTCATTTAAAGTCAACTTTCATGAGAATAAGCATTAACAGTACCGCCGCAATTTGCGCGGAAATAAAGACCAAAACATCCGCAGGCTGAATGCCGACAAAAGTATTGGTGAGACTTCTGGCTACGGTCACCGCTGGGTTTGAGAAAAAAGTAGAGGAGGTAAACCAGTACCCAGCAGTCACAGTTAAAGCTACCAACAACGCAACTTTGTCGCTGGCGTACTTGATACCCAAACGAATCACTGTAAGCAATATCAGTGTAGCAGTTAACTCACTTAGCCAGAGACCAAAACCAATACGTGGCTTTGTGGAGATTTGAATGAGCGGTAAGGTAAACATCATATGCACAAGCCAAACACCGCTGATTGCCCCGATAAATTGGGCAACAACATAGTTAAAGAGTGTCGAAAGACTTAATTTCCCCTCACGCCAAAACATAATGCTAACCACTGGATTAAAATGCGCACCTGAAATCGGCGCTAATAATGTAATCAATACATATAACCCACAGCCCGTAGCAATGCTGTTGCCGAGCAAGGCTACAGCAGCATTACCTGAGGAAAGTGTGTCGCCCATAATGCCCGAGCCAGTGACTATCGCCAAAAGCAGTGCCGTACCGAGAAACTCTGTTAAAAATAGCACTTTTTGATTCATAATTTCTTTATAGTAACTAATGTAAAAATTTGAATGGATTATATCGTAAGAAATTTAGTTATTTATGACATTAGCGCTCGCGGATTTAATCTTGGGCGGTTAAAATAGCGAAATAATAAATTTGAAATAAAATTGCAATAAATTTGTAATAAAAATATTGGGAGAATGAAGTATGGCAAATGCTGTTTTCGGTAGATTAATGGCTGCAATATCACCACGTAATGACAATTACTTTGTGTTGTTTAACAACTTGGCAGATAGCGCAGTTAAAGGCTCCAAAGTACTTGCCATGATGTCGGCAGTGAACGACCCAGCCAAATTCGAAGAGCATTTTGCCGAAATCAGAGCCATCGAATCCCAAGCTGATGAATACACCAAAGAAATTCTTCTCTCACTCCACAAAACTTACATTACCCCATTCGACCGCCGCGAAATTCGCGAACTAGCCATGGCGCTTGATGACATTATCGATTACATGGAAGATATTCCACAAAGCTCTAAAATCTACGGCCATAGCGATTTCACACCTGAAATGGTAGCGTTAGGTCAAATTTTATTGCGCGCATCTGAAAAAGTCCGTGATGCCGTGAATATGCTTTCTGACATGAAAAACGCTGAACGTATTTTACGCACTTGTGAAGAAATTAGTGCAATCGAAGGTGAAGCGGACCATGTCATGCGAGCTGGAATGCGCCGCTTGTTCGATGAAGAGTCTGATGCACGAAAACTTATTAGATCTAAAGAGCTTTATGATTTATTTGAAATGGCGGTTGATAGCTGTGAAGATGTAGCCGATGTAATCCACGGTGTCGTGCTAGAGCGTATTTAAGGAGCACGATATGGATCACGCAATCCTCATCATGGCATTGCTCGTGGTGGTTGCTCTCATGTTTGACTTCATGAACGGCTTTCACGATGCAGCAAACTCCATTGCACTTATGGTTTCCACACGCTTACTTACACCTCAAGCTGCAGTAGTTTGGGCGGCATTTTTCAACTTAATCGCCTTTTTGTTTTTTGGGCTACATGTTGCCAATGTTGTCGGCAAAGGTATTATTTCTAAAGAGATTATTGATAACGCCGTGATATTTGGTGCGCTCAGCGGCGCAATCTCGTGGAACTTAATTACTTGGTGGTTTGGTATTCCATCATCTTCATCTCATGCATTAGTTGGTGGTTTGGTAGGCGCTGGGGTTGCTAAAGCAGGTACTGGCGCTATTGTCGCAGAGGGTCTAATTAAAACATCTGTTGCTATTATTCTGTCTCCTTTATTCGGCATGTTACTCGCGCTCATCCTCATGGTGCTGGTGTTGTGGATTTACGAAAAATCATCGCCTTACCCTACAGAACGCATGTTTAATAAACTTCAATTTGTATCTTCATCGCTTTACAGCTTAGGCCATGGTGGTAACGATGCACAAAAAACCATGGGTATTATTGCCGTTTTACTCTATGCCAATGGTTATATTCAAGGTGATTTCCATGTGCCGTTTTGGGTAGTCATTTCTTGTCAAATTGCGATGGCATGCGGCACACTATTTGGTGGTTGGCGCATAGTCCGGACTATGGGAATGGGTATTACGCGCATTCGCCCTTCTGGTGGCTTCTGCGCACAAACATCCGGCGCTATCGCCTTATTTATTGCGACTTCACTCGGTATTCCAGTCTCAACTACGCACACGATTACTGGCGCAATTGTTGGCGTTGGGCTGTCAAGGCGCGTATCTGCAGTACGCTGGGGCTTGGCATCTCGCATCGTTTGGGCATGGGTGCTTACCATTCCTTGTGCGGGTTTAATCGCAGCGATTAGCTATCATTTTGGTAGCACATTCTTAAAGTAGCTAAAACTTTAGCTTATTAAATTAACAAGGGACTCTTAGCATTCCCTTTTTTTATTTTTAGCGTTTCTTCAATTTGTCATTAAATTGTCATATTTGATTTTTAGAATAGTCATCAAGTTAAACCTACTCATGAAACAAACAGGAGAAATTAATGCAAGTAAGCAACTTTAATCTTAAGGCAGCACTTTTAACAGCAGGTCTTATCCTCGCCCCTAGCGCATTCGCAACTGACATTACTGGTGCTGGCGCGACTTTCCCGTACCCAATCTATGCAAAATGGGCTGAATCATACAATGTTAAAACTGGTGTTAAGTTAAATTACCAGTCTATCGGTTCTGGTGGTGGTATTAAACAAATCACTAATAAAACAGTAGACTTCGGTGCTTCTGACAAACCATTAAAACCAGAAGAACTAGAAAAAGCTGGTTTAATTCAATTCCCAGCGGTAGTTGGTGGCGTGGTTCCTGTAGTGAACGTGCCTGGTGTTACCGATGGTGAAATGCGCCTAAACGGTGAAGTGCTAGCTAACATTTATTTGAAAAAAATCGTTAAATGGAATGACCCAGCAATTAAAGCGCTTAATCCAAGCTTAGCATTGCCAGATACAGCAATTACTGTAGTTCACCGTTCTGATGGTTCTGGTACCTCTTTTGTATTCACCAACTACTTAAGCAAAGTAAGCAAAGAGTGGAGTGACAAAGTAGGTGCTGATACTTCTGTTGCTTGGCCAACTGGTTTAGGCGGCAAAGGTAATGAAGGCGTAGCTTCATACGCACAACGTATTAAAGGTTCTATTGGTTATGTTGAATATGCATTCGCTAAACAAAACAATTTACCTACTGTAAGCTTGCAAAACCGCGATGGTGAGTTTGCTAAACCAAGTATCGAAAGCTTCCAATCTGCTGCTAAATACGCTGAATGGGAAAAAGCACCTGGTTTTTACGAAATTTTGACTAACGAGCCAGGCAAAGCAACATGGCCTATCACTGGCGCTAGCTTTATCTTGATGCACAAACTACAAGATAAACCAGCCAACGGTGCTGAAGTGCTTAAATTCTTTGATTGGAGCTACAGCAATGGCGCTTTAATGGCAAAGGCTTTGGACTACGTACCAATGCCTGACAACGTCGTAAAGTTGATTGAAACTAGCTGGAAAACAAACATAAAAAGCAAAGATGGCGCTGCTGTTTGGACTAAATAATTTCAAATTAGTAAAGTAAAATAAGAAGTAAAAGTAGTCACTAAAGTTAACAGGCGCAATTAGATTGCGCCTGTTAACTTTAATCAACTTAAACACTGCTAAAGGAAATGTAACAATGGATATGTATACCCCCTCAGCAGTTTTAAATGAACAACACATCATTCGAGAATCAATTTCAATGCCGAATAGTCCACAAAATAAAAACATTGGAGCGACGCTAGATAAGCTGTTTCGCTATACCACCATGTTTTTTGCTTTCCTAGTTTTCATCCTACTGTTTGGCATAATTATTACCTTGTTAGTGGGTAGCTTGCCCGCGTTAAAAATGTTCGGCGCATCTTTTTTCACAAGTACGGCATGGAACCCAGTTACGATTGATTTCGGCGGTGTAGTGCCAATTTACGGTACGTTTATCACCGCATTAATTGCCATGCTCATCGGCATCCCTGTGAGCTTTGGTATTGCTATCTTTATTACAGAACTCTCTCCCAATTGGCTTAAACGTCCAATTGGCGTAGCGATTGAGCTACTTGCAGGTATCCCAAGTATTATTTACGGCATGTGGGGCTTATTTGTATTCGCACCATTGTTTGCTGACCACGTGCAACCTTGGATGAATGATAATCTTGGTGCATTGCCTTTAATCGGCACTTTGTTTCAAGGCCCACCTATGGGTATTGGCATGTTTACCGCAGGTTTTATTCTCGCCATTATGGTGATTCCATACACAGCATCAGTCATGAGAGATGTGTTTGAGATTGTTCCTAGTATGCTTAAAGAGTCTGCCTACGGACTAGGCTCAACCACTTGGGAAGTCATTTGGAACGTTGTACTTCCATATACGAAAACAGGTGTAGTTGGCGGCATTATGCTAGGTTTAGGCAGAGCCCTTGGCGAAACCATGGCAGTGACATTTGTGATTGGTAATGCGCATGAGTTATCTGCCTCGCTTATGATGCCAGGTAATACGATTTCGTCCGCCTTAGCTAACGAATTTACTGAAGCGGTCGGTGATGTTTACACCTCATCACTCATCACACTAGGTTTAACATTATTTGTGATCACATTTATTGTGCTGTCACTGGCTAAATTGTTATTGATACGCTTATCACTGCGTGAAGGGAAACAATCTTGAAAAGCGAAACAGTCATGAAAGGCCTTGATAACAAGCGCTACATGCGTCGTAAATTTGTGAACGGACTGACACTAAGCTTATCTGTTGGTACAGTTATATTTGCACTCACATTCTTAGTATGGATTTTATGGACATTGTTCAGCCAAGGTCTTAGCCATTTAACATTAGATGTATTTACTAAAATGACACCTCCTCCTGGCAGCTCAGGCGGCTTGTTAAATGCCATTGTAGGTAGTTTATACATGGTGTTTTTCGCGACAGTCATCGGCACACCAGTAGGTATATTGGCGGGAACCTATCTTTCAGAATACGGAAAATCAGGCTGGTTAGCACCAACAACTAGATTCATTAACGACATCCTGCTATCAGCACCATCTATTGTCATCGGCCTATTTGTTTATGAAGTAGCCGTACATAGTGTTAACCACTTTTCTGGCTGGGCTGGTTCATTTGCTCTGTCACTATTGGTAATACCTGTAGTAGTACGTACCACAGAAAATATGATGTCATTAGTGCCTAGTACATTGCGTGAGGCCGCAGCCGCACTCGGTGCCCCTTACTGGAAAGTCATTGTGAATGTCGTTTACAAGTCTGCAAGGACTGGTATTTTGACAGGGCTATTACTTGCCGTTGCTCGTATCAGCGGCGAAACCGCACCACTATTATTCACTGCGTTGAATAATCAGTTCTGGAGCACCGATATGAACCAACCTATTTCAAGTTTAGCGGTTGTGATTTTCCAATTCGCAATGAGTCCATATGAAGACTGGCAGCACCTAGCATGGGCTGGCGCATTACTCATTACCCTCTTCGTGCTTGGCCTCAATATATTGGCTCGCACGGTGTTCCGTCAAAATCAATCTCACAGTTAGTTTAGGATTACTTAAATATGTCCACGCAAACTCTTCAAGCGAAGATCTCAGCCAAAAACATGAATTTCTACTACGGTAAATTTCATGCGCTTAAAGATATCAATATTGATATTCCAGCAAGCCAAGTCACCGCTTTCATTGGCCCATCTGGCTGCGGAAAATCTACCCTGCTACGTACGTTTAACCGTATGTATCAGCTCTATCCTAAGCAACGTGTTGAAGGAAAAATCTTGCTTGATGGCAAAGATATTCACTCAGCCGAACAAGATTTAAATTTGCTGCGCGCTAAAGTGGGTATGGTTTTCCAAAAACCAACACCATTTCCAATGTCTATTTACGACAATGTTGCATTTGGCGTAAAGCTTTACGAGAACTTATCTAAATCAGAGATGAATGACCGCGTTGAATGGGCTTTGCAAAAAGCTGCCATTTGGAATGAAGTAAAAGATAAACTTCATCAAAGTGGTTCTGGTCTTTCAGGCGGTCAACAACAACGCTTGTGCATTGCGCGTGGTGTGGCTGTGAAACCAAATGTATTGTTACTTGATGAACCATGTTCTGCGCTAGACCCAATCTCTACAGCGCGTATTGAAGACTTGATACATGAGCTGAAAAAAGAGTACACCATCGTTATCGTGACGCATAACATGCAACAAGCGGCACGTGTATCAGATTACACCGCTTATATGTACTTAGGTGAACTGATGGAATTTGATCAAACCAATACGATTTTTACGCGCCCTAGCCGTAAAGAAACAGAAGATTACATCACAGGTAAATTCGGCTAATTAATTTAGCTAAAACTAGCCAAGCAATTAATTTTTTTGTTCTACTGAATAAGCTTTTAAAAGGAATAAGTGATGGGATCTGAACATATATACAAACAGTACGACTCCGAATTAGAGGCCGTACGCGCTAAAGTACTTGAAATGGGTTCACTCGTTGACCAGCAGATTGTGGATGCTTTAGATGCACTCACTACATCAAATGCCAAACTAGCAAAACGTGTCATCAATAATGACCATCAAGTAAATGCGCTTGAAGTACAAATTGATGAAGATTGTAGCCATATTATTGCCTTGCGCCAGCCAGCTGCTGGAGATTTACGCATGGTGCTAATGATGATTAAAACCATTACAGACTTAGAGCGTATTGGTGATGAAGCTGCAAAAGTGGCACGCTTAGCATTAAAATCAAGTGAAACTGATCGTATGTGGACGCCGCGTTTTGCTGAAATCAAAACAATGGCCAACTTAACACGTGAAATGTTACACATGTCACTTGATGCCTTTGCCCGCTCAGATGCCACAAAGGTTTTACCGATTGCGCAAATGGACGAGCAAGTGGATGGCCAATATCAAATGACCATTCGTCAGCTAATTACATTTATGCTGGAAGACCCACGCACCATCTCAATGTCACTAGAAGTATTGTTTGTATCGAAAGCGATTGAACGTATCGGCGACCATGCAAAAAACATCTCTGAATACGTTGTATACATGGTAAAAGGTAAAGATGTACGCCACACCACGATAGAACAAATGGAAGAAGACGCTAAGTCTTAACATTTAGACGTTTACTCCACGCTAACTAATTTCATTTAGCGGAGTTTGGTTAATAGGATTAACCAAACTCCGAGTTGCATTAAATTTTTTAGCTCGCTGCGCCCCTGACTACTTCAGCAATTTCTTCAGCCAATTTCTGCACTAAAACCCTATCTTGGCCTTCCACCATCACGCGAATTTTAGGTTCTGTACCTGAGGCCCTCAGTAGCACGCGACCTGCACCATTTAAATCTTCTTCAGCTTTTTTAACTGCATGTTGAATTGGTGGAATATCTAAATTCAGCTTAGTTTTTGTAGTGACATTGATGAGCACTTGCGGATAAAGCACCAACTCCGCATTCATTTGGGTGAGTGTTTTACCACTTTGTTTTAAGGCATCTAGCACTTGCAGTGCAGCGATAATCGCATCACCACTGGTATGTTTATCTAAAGTGAGGATATGACCTGAATTCTCACCACCCAACTTCCAGTTATGTTCATTCAATAATTCCAGCACATATCTATCACCCACTTTAGCGCGAGCGAATGGAATTTTATTTTTTTGCAAAGCATGCTCTAACGCAAGGTTAGTCATCAGCGTACCAGCAATTCCGCCTTTTAGCTCGCCTTTTGCATGCAAGCCCATGGCAATAATGTAAAGCAACTGATCGCCATCTAATAGACTACCTTGTGCATCAACCATCATGACGCGGTCACCATCACCATCAAACGCTATGCCTAAATCTGCTTGATGTTCAAGCACGGCTTTCTGCAAGGCTTGCGGGTGCGTGGAACCGACCTGCTCGTTAATATTGAGGCCATCAGGCTTATTGCCGATACATACAATTTCCGCCCCCAGCTCATGAAAAACATTGGGGGCCACATGATAAGTAGCACCGTGCGCGCAATCCAGTACGATTTTTAAACCACGCAGGTCTAAATTGTTAGGAAAAGTACTTTTGCAAAACTCAATATAACGCCCTGCTGCATCGTCTATACGGCGTGCTTTACCAAGCTTTGCTGATTCCATCACCTGCATTGGTTTTTCCAACTCAGCTTCAATGGCATGCTCAATATCATCAGGCAGTTTTGCGCCTTCACTTGAGAAAAACTTTATACCGTTATCATAATAAGGATTATGCGAGGCTGAAATAACGATACCCGCTTGAGCACGCAAGGCGCGTGTGAGGTAAGCGACGGCTGGTGTTGGCATTGGGCCTGTTAGCAATACATCCACGCCTGCAGCAGACAAACCTGCTTCCAATGCAGCTTCTAACATATAGCCAGAGATGCGCGTATCTTTACCAATTAACACCGCAGGATGCGCATCTTTTGCAAGGCTGCTATTGACAGAAGTCAGCACCTTCCCTGCGGCATAACCAAGGCGCATCAAAAAGTCTGGCGTAATGGGATGTTCGCCTACCTTGCCGCGAATGCCATCAGTACCAAAATATTTTTTACTCATTATTTATCCTACTTTATTATAGTTTTATAGAGCATCTGTATAATAGATCTTCTTTTATTGAATCGCTGTCACAACTTTAAGCGCATCTACGGTTGCTTTCACATCGTGCACACGTATTATTTTAGCGCCTTTCATAGCGGAAATGACTGAGGCTGCAATACTGGCATATAGGCGTTGCCCTTCATCTGCACCTGTAATAGAACCAAGTACAGATTTGCGTGATAATCCAACTAACAAAGGCAGATCGATTACACTCAATTCATCCAAATGCTGAATGAGGGCAATATTATGCGCGCGTGTTTTACCAAAACCAAAACCGGGATCTAACAAAATACGATTTTTTTCAATGCCATGTGCCAGTGCTGCATTCACCCTATCTACAAGAAACTGCTTAACTTCACTGACTACATCAGCATAATGCGGATCTAGCTGCATGGTTTGAGGTGTGCCTTGCATGTGCATCAAACAAACACCCACCTTACTATGTGCAACAATCTCTAACGCATTAGGTTCTTGCAAAGCACGAACATCATTCACAATATCTGCCCCTGCTGCGATTGCTTGACGCATCACTTCAGGTTTATAAGTATCAATTGAAATAGGTACATTGCAAGTCTTACTTAAAGCTTCAATCACAGGAATAACTCGCTTAAGCTCATCGTCCAAACTAACAATAGCAGCACCAGGACGGGAAGATTCACCGCCTATATCTAAAATATCAGCGCCTTCAGCTATAAGCTTTAAAGCATGCTCGACAGCTAAATCAGTAGATGAGAATTTTCCGCCGTCAGAAAAAGAGTCTGGCGTAACATTTACAATACCCATGACATGTGGTCGATTGAGTGTTAGTTGATACTTGCCGCATGAGAACTCTTGCTGGAGAAGAGAGCTTGGTTGAGAGTCAGATTTCATATCGCATTATACTTAAATTTCACAACATAAAAAAAGGGCTAGAAATCTAGCCCTTTTTAATTTTACCTATTACTCATTTTTAGCCGTAGGTTGCGGTGTAGGTTTCGCACCTAACCCCGCTGAGCCTGAATCTCGTGGCGGATTAGCTTTACTTTGCGTTGGCTTTGGTGGGCGCACTGTAATGCCTGCCATAATGTCATTGATTTGATCAGAATCAATCGTTTCGTACTCCATTAAAGCAGCTGTCATTGCTTCGACTTTATCGCGATTATCTTCTAGTAACTTACGCGCAATACCATATTGCTCATCTAAAATACGGCGAATTTCTGTATCTACTTTTTGCTGGGTTGCCTCAGAAACCGTTTTTGAGCTCATGCTACCAAAGAAAGAGTCTTGCTCATCCCCTGCATACACCATAATACCAAGTGCATCACTCATACCGTACTTTGTCACCATAGAGCGCGCTAATTTGGTCGCACGTTCAAAGTCGTTTGATGCGCCAGTAGACATTTGATGCATGAAGATTTCTTCAGCAATACGACCACCAAATAAAATGGAGATTTCTTCCAACATCTTATCTTTATAGTTACTAATACGGTCAAACTCTGGCAATTGCCATGTTAAACCTAATGCCCAACCACGCGGCATAATCGTTACTTTATGCACAGGGTCGGCTTTCGGCAACAATTTAGCCACTACCGCATGACCAGACTCATGATAAGCAGTATTGCGACGTTCTTCCTCACGCATCACCATAGATTTACGTTCTGGGCCCATGTAGATTTTGTCTTTTGCGTCTTCAAAATCTTGCATATCCACAGTACGTTTGTTGCGGCGGGCAGCAAATAAAGCGGCCTCATTCACTAAGTTAGCTAAATCTGCACCTGAAAAACCAGGTGTACCACGCGCCAAAATATCGGCTTTAACATCAACATCAATTGGCACTTTACGCATATGTACCATCAAGATTTGCTCACGTCCTTTAATGTCAGGTAATGACACCATCACTTGACGGTCGAAACGACCCGGACGTAACAAGGCTTTATCTAGCACATCTGCACGGTTAGTCGCAGCAATCACAATCACGCCAGAGTTACCTTCAAAACCATCCATCTCAACCAATAACTGGTTTAATGTTTGTTCGCGCTCATCATTACCACCACCTGTGCCAGATCCACGGCTACGTCCTACCGCATCAATCTCATCAATAAAGATAATGCATGGTGAATTTTTCTTTGCATTCTCAAACATATCACGGACACGTGATGCACCCACACCCACAAACATCTCCACAAAATCAGAACCTGAAATAGTGAAGAACGGTACTTTTGCCTCACCCGCAATCGCGCGAGCAAGCAAAGTTTTACCAGTTCCTGGAGGACCAACCATCAAAACCCCGCGCGGAATACGACCACCGAGCTTTTGGAATTTAGTTGGGTCACGTAAAAACTCTACAATTTCCGTGACCTCTTCTTTGGCTTCATCACAACCAGCTACATCAGCAAATGTTGTGGTGTTATTAGTTTCATCTAATTGACGTGCTTTGCTTTTACCGAAAGAAAATGGACCACCGCCTTTGCCGCCGCCTTGCATTTGGCGCATAAAGAAAATCCAAACGCCTATTAACAATATCATTGGGAACCATGAAACAAATATGCTCATCAATAATGATTGCTCTTCATCTGGCTTGGCTTCAACGGTGACGTTATTTTTCAACAAATCAGAAACCAACCAAGGGTCAGAAGGTGCAAAGGTGTTGAATTTTTTACCATCGTGCGTTGTGCCGTGCAATACACGTCCATCAATTTGCACTTTAGCAATTTGACCGTTTTTGACTTGCTGAATAAATTGTGAGTACACTACTTGGCTGTCTGCGCCATTTTTAACGCCAGACACATTGAAAATTGCCAATAAGACCATGGCAATCGCCAACCAAATGGCAATATTCTTAAATATATTGTTCAAAATATCGTTCCTTTTTTTGAAAGGGAATTATCTATGTAGCTAATTCACTGCTTTATGACTACTTGTTTAACTAACTATTACTTAACTCGCAACTTGCTAATTACCATACTACGCTTTTTACAAAAATTGTCTTTAGGATTAACCATAAAATAACACTCTTGATTAGGGTTTACGACCCAATCCCAACAAATAAACTTCACTACTTCTGCCGCGTGATGCCTTAGGCTTACGCGTCACTACTTTATCAAACATAGTCCGCATATTTTTTACAATGTCATCAAAGCCTTCACCTATGAATACTTTGACCAAAAAATTACCGCTTGGTTTCAGCCACTCTTTACTAAACTCCAAGGCCAACTCAGTTAAATAAGCTGCGCCCGCTTGGTCAACGATAGTAATACCTGACATATTGGGTGCCATATCGGCAATTACAAGGTCTACTTGCTTGCCATTTAAACTTTTTTCTAATATTTTAAGGATGGCCTCTTCACGAAAGTCGCCTTGAATAAACTCTACGCCTTTAATTGGCTCCATTTCGAGCAAATCCAAAGCAATAATGCGCCCTTGACCTTTTAATCGCTGTACGGTCACTTGCGACCAGCTGCCTGGTGTCGAGCCTAAGTCTACAACAGTCATGCCAGGCTTAATCAGTTTATCTTTATCGTCAATTTCCGTAAGCTTATAAGCCGCGCGCGCTCTATAGCCCTCTTTTTGTGCACGCTTCACAAATTCATCATTGATATGTTCGTGGATCCAAGCTTTGCTGGAAGGTTTTAGTTTCATCTGTTAAACTGCTCGCCTATATAAATCAATAAGATAACTCAAGAAGACATACCGCCGTGAACTCAAAACAAATTAGCTACTTACGTGGCCTTGCACACAATTTAAATCCAGTGGTTATGATAAGTAATAAAGGCTTATCAGAGGCTGTATTAAAAGAAATTAACCTGAACTTAGATGCGCATGAGCTGATTAAAATCAAAGTTACGGGTGATGATAGAGAATTGCGTGCTCAACTGTTGGTAGATATTTGCACACAAACCGACGCAGTAGCAGTACACCATATTGGTAAACAACTAGTCGTTTATAGAAAATCAGCGACTAAGCCAAAAATCGTTGTTCCAACAAAGTAATTGCTCGATGTAGAAGCGATTTCCGAACTGCTTCTACTAAGCACTTATTTAAAAGCCAATTATTTTTTAACAACCACCACAAAGCCTAACAAGCATTCCACTACATACGCAATACTTGCTACGCCGTGCCAAGCCTTAAATCGATTAGCAAACACACTTTGCATCACATCCGCAGGAAAAGCATCAGCTTTTAATTGTACCAATATCGGCTGAATGCCGAAGTGTCCAGCCAGCACCAACAGCAACATAACGAGCAATGCCCAAAAATAAGACTGCTTAAGTGCTTGCGTACCATGGCCAAGTAAGCGATGAATCAGCAGATAAAACGCTGAGAACAAACCTAAGTAAGACACGTAGGTGAAAAATTGTCCTGCTAGTTGGCCTGCCAATTGATTATCTTGCAGAGTATGAAATAGTGAATAAGCAACGGCGCCCGTTGTCCACAAAGCACCAACCCAGAAAGTGATCAGTATTAAACTAAATTTATCTAGCCAATGATTTGTCATTAGATATATTGCACTTCTAAAATTTCATATTCTTTAACGCCGCCTGGCGCCATAACCTCAGCAACATCTCCTTCAGACTTGCCAATTAGACCGCGTGAAATTGGTGAGCTCACTGAAATTTTACCGTTTTTAATATCCGCTTCGTCGTCACCCACAATTTGGTAGGTAATGATATTACCGCTATCTAAATCCTCGATTCTAACTGTTGAACCAAAGACACAGCGACCATCGGCGTGTAGCGTCGATGGGTCAATAATCATAGCATTTGAAAGCTTAGCTTCAACTTCAGCAATACGGCCTTCAATAAAGCTTTGGCGCTCTTTAGCTGCTTCATATTCAGCATTTTCAGACAAGTCACCCTGCGCACGTGCTTCAGCAATGGCCTGAATGACCCATGGGCGGTCTACGCTGCGTAAGCGTAAAAGCTCTTCTTTAAGTTGCTCTGCACCTTTAACGGTAACGGGTATTTGGGTAACTGCCATATTGCTAAACCTTATCTAAAATCTATTAAGCTAAAAAAATAAACCACACTCATATAGAGTGTGGCTTTTAAAACACATACCAAAATTTATGTGTAGTTAAATTTTGGTATGGTTGTGAATTAAAAAACTAGTGTATTTTAAGAAAGCTTTTTATGCAAGTCTTGAAGTGACTCAACCGTTAATTCTTGCATATGTGCCATACCTACACACGCTGCCTTAGCACCAGCTAACGTTGTGTAGTAAGTCACTTTATTTTGCAATGCACTACGACGAATTTCGTAAGAGTCAACCACAGCACGCTTGTCTTCAGTCACATTCACAATAAAGCTAATGTCGCCATTTTTAATCATATCCACAATATGCGGACGACCTTCTGCAACTTTATTCACTGAAGCCACTTTTAAGCCATTTGCCGTTAATGCAGTCGCAGTGCCTTTAGTCGCCACCAATTCAAAACCTAAATCGTGCAAAGCATGAGCGATTTCAACGACTTTATTGTAATCTTCTTTACGTACGCTAATAAACGCTCTGCCGCCTTCAGGCAGCTTAGTAGAAGCGCCTAACTGCGATTTAAGGAAAGCCTCAGCAAAAGTTGCACCAACACCCATCACTTCGCCTGTAGATTTCATTTCTGGGCCTAAGATAGTATCTACGCCTGGAAATTTAATGAACGGGAATACCGCTTCTTTCACTGAATAGAACGGTGGCACAATCTCACGCGTTACACCCTGTGCTTTCAGTGAAGTACCTATCATGCAGCGTGCCGCTACTTTAGCCAACTGTAAACCACAGGCTTTAGAAACAAATGGCACTGTGCGTGATGCACGTGGATTTACTTCCAACACAAATACTGTTTTTCCTTGAATGGCAAACTGTACATTCATTAGACCAACTACACCCAGAGCACGAGCCATTTGTTTAGTTTGGTCACGCAACTCATCTTGTAATTTTGCAGATAAGCTAAACGGCGGTAATGAGCAGGCTGAGTCGCCAGAATGCACTCCAGCTTGTTCAACGTGCTCCATAATGCCGCCAATAATCACATCACCCGTGTTATCACAAAGTGCATCGACATCAACTTCTAGCGCGTCATTTAGGAACCTGTCTAACAATACAGGCGATTCATTCGATACTTTTACCGCTTCACGCATATAACGTTCAAGCTGAGATTGCTCTTGCACAATCTCCATTGCGCGACCACCCAGCACATAAGAAGGACGAACAACGAGCGGGTAACCGATTTCTAAGGCTAAACGTATAGCCTCATCTGGCGTTCTCGCAGTGCGGTTTGGCGGTTGTTTTAAACCCAGTGTTTGCAACATTTTTTGGAAACGTTCGCGATCCTCTGCCATATCAATCGCGTCTGGCGTGGTACCAATGATAGGCACACCTGCTTTTTCTAAATCACGTGCTAGTTTAAGTGGCGTTTGTCCACCGTATTGCACAATCACGCCTACTGGTTTTTCCAGTGCAACGATTTCTAGTACGTCTTCTAGTGTTACTGGCTCAAAATACAAGCGGTCTGACGTATCGTAATCGGTCGAAACCGTTTCAGGGTTACAGTTCACCATAATGGTTTCGTAACCATCTTCACGCATTGCAAATGCAGCATGTACACAACAGTAGTCGAACTCAATACCTTGACCAATACGATTAGGACCACCGCCCAAAATCATAATTTTCTTTTTATTGGTTGGTGCAGCTTCACACTCTTCTTCGTATGTTGAATACATGTAAGCAGTGTTAGTCGAAAACTCTGCTGCACAAGTATCTACACGCTTGTATACAGGGCGAACCTGCAAAGCTTGTCTGTAAGCACGTACAGCGTGTTGGTCGGTATTAAGTAGAGTTGCTAAGCGTCTATCAGAAAAACCGCTGCGTTTTAATTTAAGCATGGATTGCTTATCTAAATCAGCAATCTGTTTGCCTTTCAGTGCTTGTTCACGATCAATTAAATCTTTAATTTGAACTAGGAACCAATGGTCAATTTTTGAAATGTCGAATACTTGTTCAACACTCATGCCCATTCTAAAAGCATCGCCGACATACCAAATACGCTCAGGACCTGGTACGCCCATTTCTTTGGTAATGGTGTCTAAATCTGTGGTTTTTTCATCCAAGCCATCAACACCAACTTCAAGACCACGCAAAGCTTTTTGGAATGACTCTTGGAAAGTACGGCCGATGGCCATTACTTCGCCCACCGACTTCATTTGCGTAGTTAAGCGTGAATCTGCCTGCGGGAATTTTTCAAAAGCAAAACGAGGAATTTTTGTGACCACGTAATCAATCGATGGCTCGAATGATGCTGGCGTAGCCCCGCCGGTAATTTCATTGCGCAATTCATCTAATGTGAAACCGACCGCCAACTTAGCCGCCACTTTCGCAATAGGGAAACCTGTGGCTTTTGAAGCCAGCGCCGATGAACGTGAAACACGTGGGTTCATCTCAATCACAATCATACGACCATCATCAGGATTAATGGCAAATTGTACGTTTGAACCACCAGTATCCACACCAATTTCACGCAACACTGCCAGTGAGGCATTACGCATTATTTGATATTCTTTATCGCTAAGCGTTTGTGCGGGTGCAACGGTAATCGAGTCACCCGTATGCACACCCATTGGGTCTAGGTTCTCAATTGAACAAATAATGATGCAGTTATCCGCTGAGTCGCGAACGACTTCCATCTCATACTCTTTCCAGCCTAATAGCGATTCTTCAATCAGCAACTCATTAGTTGGTGAAGCATCAAGACCACGCTCGCAAATTTCTACAAACTCTTCACGGTTGTAAGCAATACCACCACCGCTACCGCCCATGGTAAATGATGGGCGAATAATCGTAGGATAACCAATGCTCGCTTGCACTTGCAAAGCTTCTTCCATGCTATGAGCGACAGCAGAACGTGCTGAACCCAAGCCAATTTTAGTCATAGCTTCTTTAAATTTTTGACGATCTTCAGCTTTATCAATCGCCTCTTTTGAGGCGCCGATTAGCTCAACTTTATATTTTGCCAATACGCCATGTTTATCTAAATCTAATGCGCAATTTAGCGCAGTTTGGCCGCCCATTGTTGGTAATAAAGCATCTGGGCGCTCTTTAGCAATGATTTTCTCAACCACTTGCCAAGTCACAGGCTCGATATAGGTCGCATCGGCCATTTCTGGATCGGTCATGATGGTTGCTGGGTTTGAGTTCACCAGAATCACACGGTAGCCTTCTTCGCGAAGCGCTTTACATGCCTGCGCGCCAGAATAGTCAAACTCGCAAGCTTGCCCAATCACAATTGGACCTGCGCCGATGATTAGAATAGATTTAATGTCTGTACGTTTTGCCATTCAATTTAACTTTATAAATATTTAATTTTTTTAAAACCACTATTTAACGCGGCCAGCGCGCAACATTTTATAACCAATATAGAACAAAAATGCTGATGGTAAAAACATCCACCATGCTACAAAGGGGTTCAGTATGATTGAAACAACAATACCTAGAAGCCCTAAAAAACACGCAATCAATCCGTATATATAGTCAGCAACTGTGTGACCCAACTCAATCACGCGATATATCTTATCTAAGAATGATCGCGTACTTTCAGGCAGTTTCCGCCTATTTTCCTCTTTAATCTGCTGGAAGCGCGCCACCCACTGCATCGGGCTGTACCACTCCACCTCAACTTTGCCGCTTTGCGCTATCGATTCTTGTCGCGCAACTTTATAGATAACAATCATTAAAAGTGACCCAACAATCCACCAATAGTTATGCGCTAACCAAAGTTGCCAATCTTTCGGCAGTTTACCAAACCAAACATTTAACCACTTGCTTAGCTCAATAAACTCCATTTAAAACTTTTACTTTCTTGCACCCTGCTTTTGCGCAGTCATCGATTGTACAAACTTATCAAACAAATAGCTCATCTCAGTTGGGCCAGGACTTGCTTCTGGATGACCTTGAAAGCTGAATGCAGGTTTGTCTGTACGTGCGATACCTTGCAAACTACCATCAAACAATGAAACATGCGTGGTTTTGATATTAGCTGGTAAATTTGCAGCATCTACCGCAAAACCATGGTTTTGACTGGTGATGTACACACGTTTAGATTCAACATCTTGCACTGGATGGTTTGCACCATGGTGGCCAAATTTCATTTTGTGCGTTTTAGCGTTACTCGCTAAGACCAACAATTGATGACCCAAACAAATACCAAAGGTTGGAACGCCAGTTTCGACGATAGTTTTGATGGCTGAAATTGCATAGTCGCAAGGCGCTGGGTCACCAGGGCCATTAGAAAGAAACACGCCATCTGGCTTATATGCCAGCGCATCAGCCGCAGAAGTTTGCGCCGGTAGCACGGTAACTTTACAGCCGCGAGAAACTAGCATACGTAAAATATTGCGTTTAACACCGTAGTCGTAAGCCACTACGTGAAATTTTGGCGTGGCTGCGTAAGCAAAGCCTTTGCCTAGCGCCCACTCACCCTCGGTAAACTCATACGGCTTATCACAGCTCACCACTTTTGCTAAATCCATGCCAGATAAACCTGGGAAACCTGCAATCGCAGCTTGTGCCAATGCAATCGCTATAACCTCATCAGCCTCGCCTGCTATTACCGCACCAGTTTGCGCACCTTTTTCACGCAATATTCTGGTTAACTTACGCGTATCAATATCAGCAATCGCCACAACATTGTTATCGCTTAAATAGTCAGATAAAGATTGAGTGTTTCTAAAGTTACTGTGCGTCAGCGGCAAGTCACGAATAATCAAACCACTTGCGTATACTTTGCCTGACTCTACGTCTTCAAGGTTCACGCCATAGTTACCAATGTGTGGATAAGTTAGTGTGACGATTTGTTTGGTGTAAGATGGATCTGTAAGAATCTCTTGGTAGCCAGTCATTGAGGTATTGAATACAACCTCACCCACTGTTTGGCCTGAAGCACCGATTGATGTTCCACGAAACACAGTTCCATCTGCAAGTACTAGTATGGCGGGCAGGTTTTGTGACACGGTAACTCCTTGGATTAAAACATTAATTAATTTTTAGTGCTAAGTTCATCATAGTATTAATCATGAACAAATGGCAGATACGCAAAACGGGAGGAGCTTTATACTCTTCCCGTTTCAGAATTAACGAATTATACCGACAAGCGGCATGCTTTTCAACTTTTGATTGTAACTTGATTGTAAAATGCCGCGTAGAGTTCTAAAGTAGAAGTTAATAAAACACACTAAAGGTTAGCTATGAACAAATCGATTTCTCAACTTATTACTGAAAACCACATTCACGAAATTGAGTGTGTCATCCCCGATATGACAGGTATCGCACGCGGTAAAATCTTACCTAAAGATTTGTTTTTAAGTGCTGGTGAAATGCGCTTACCTAAAAGTGTGTTGCTGAATACGGTAAACGGTCAGCAACCTGATAATGGACCATATGTGGGCGATACCGACCCCGACATGGTCTGCAAACCAGACATTTCGACCTTTAGAGTCGTGCCTTGGGCTGCTGAGCCTGTCGCAGTTGTTATTCACGATTGCTTGGAGTGGGATGGCACGCCAGTGGCACTTTCACCTCGTGCTGTGTTGCGTCGTGTGATTGACCTTTACACGCAACGTGGATGGCGCCCTGTAGTGGCACCTGAAATGGAGTTTTACTTAGTTGCACGCCAACAAAACCCACATGAACCTCTGCAACCACCTATTGGGCGTACAGGTAAACCTGAAGCAGGCAGGCAAAGTTATTCAATTGATGCTGTAAATGATTTTGACCCATTCTTCATGGAGCTTTCTAAATTCTGCGACGTACATAGATTGGGCGTTGAGACGTTGATTCACGAAGCTGGCGCAGGCCAGATGGAAATCAACTTCACACACGGCGACCCATTGGAATTAGCAGACCGCGTATTTTTATTCAAACGCACTGTGCGCGAAACGGCTTTGCGTCACGGCATATTTGCCACATTCATGGCAAAACCGATGGAGGCTGAACCTGGCAGCGCCATGCATATCCACCAAAGCATTATTGATGCTGACGGTAACAATATATTTAGCAAAGCTGATGGCAGCGCTAGCCCAGAATTCTTTCACTACATCGCAGGCTTACAAAAATACGTTCCGCAAGTGATGCCAATGTTTGCGCCGTATGTAAACTCGTATCGCAGATTAGCGCCATTTATGTCGGCTCCGACTAATGTACGATGGGGTTATGACAATCGCACTTGTGGCATACGCGTACCAAACTCTCACGCCAATTCAAGGCGTGTTGAAAACCGCGTCCCCGGCGTGGACGTAAACCCCTACTTAGCGATTGCCGCCACGCTGGCTTGTGGTTATCAAGGAATAGTAGAAGCACAGCAACCTACTGAAGCACTAACAACTAGCGCGTGGAATATGGCGCACGATTTACCACATCACCTAGAAGATGCAATTGAACTGTTGCGCAATTGCGAACCCATGCATGAGCTTTTTGGCACAAAATTTGTTGATGCTTTTTGCGCGGTAAAAGAGCTGGAATATGGTACCTATAACCGTGTGATTAGCTCTTGGGAGCGGGAACATTTACTATTATTGGTATAAGTTTTATTGCGTTATGATACGCAAAATTGCTTTGACTAAAACATGGTGAATTCAAAGTAAAGATAGTCCAAAAACGATAAATTTGGACTGTCTACTACTGGCACAATTACTCTTCGTTTGAAGCTAAAATATCATCTGCATAGACAACAAACATATTGCGACCCAGCCGTTTAGCTGAATACATTGCCTCATCAGCACATTTTAACAAATTAGCGGGTGTAACACCTGACTTAGAATAAATCGCTACCCCCAAGCTACCGCCAATTTCCAACACTTTACCGTCAATCTCAAAAGGTTTAGTCAACTCTTTAATGATTTTCTCTGCGGCTACTGTCGCTTGCTGTTCGTCTTCCACTTTTGGCAACAGAATTACAAACTCATCACCACCTATTCTGGCAACGGTATCATCTGTGCGAAGTAATTCTTTTAAACGCCCTGCCACGCCTACCAACAATCGGTCACCTACCTCGTGCCCATAATCATCATTGACCGCTTTGAAATAATCTAAATCTAAGAACATAATCGCGACCATTTGCTTAGAACGCTTTGCTGCTTTAAATGCTTGCGCTGCTCTATCATCTAAAAGCCTGCGATTTGGCAAGCCTGTCAGCGCATCGTAGTAGGCCAACTCTGAAAGCACAGTAGTTGAGTCAAATAATTGCTTAAGCAAGTTTTCTACATATTCATTTCTAAGAATCAAACCCGTCAATATCAACAAAAAGAATAACGTTAGCAATGCGGGGAGCAAAGTTTTACTTAGCAAGCGCTTATTCCAGCCTTTTGCCGCCACATCTACATTCAGCATGACAAAATTTGGTGTTTTAACCGTAACAGTCACAGGCACGCGCGCACTTATCCAAGAACCCCAATGATCGGTAACAGGGCCCTCAACAATAGGCGCTCTTATTTTCATTACGCGTTTGAGCTCGTCACTCGCTTCTGTAAATATTTCAGCAAGCTTGGATATTTCTGAGGGCGGTTGAGGGCTTGCATCAAGTAAAAATCGAACCTGTTTTTTACTTTGAGTTTTATCTAAATACAATAGGTAGATAAAATGGCAATCTGCATTCACTCTACATGCGCTATTCAATTTAGCGTTAAGCTCGACCAAATCTTCAACCTTAATGAGTTCTGGATCGGTATTTAACGTCTTGGCAAAGGGTTGCCAGTCGATAGACTTCTCAATGGTTCTGGCGTAAGTGATTAAATTATTTCGCATTTCCTCGTCTTGCGCTTGCTTAGTATGTATCACAAACAACACACCCGCAGCCGAGGTAATCGTAAATAAAAAGATGTAAAAGAATCTAGCGCTAGATAAGAAAGATTTTAATCCGCCAAACTTAATCATGAAAATTTCGTTTCTGAATTCTGAATTCTGAATTCTGAATAGAATCTTGATTTAAAATCAAGATATGTGACTAAAAATACTGCAAATTGCGCTTTTTTGAGTACCTAAGGTTAGCTAAACGTGATTATCTCAAGCCTAAAACATCTTGCATATCAAAGAGTCCAGCTTGTTTACCTATTAAAAATTTTGCGGCGCGTAAAGCGCCTGATGCAAATGTAGCGCGGCTGCTGGCTTTGTGCGTTAACTCTACACGCTCACCTAAGCCCGCAAATAGCACCGTATGATCTCCCACCACGTCTCCGCCACGCACCGTAGCAAAACCAATAGTGCTAGGGTCACGCTCACCTGTCACGCCTTCACGTCCATAAACGGCACAATCTTCTAAATTGCGACCCAGCGCACTTGCTGCAGCTTCACCCAAACGCAAAGCGGTACCAGATGGAGCATCCACTTTAAAGCGATGATGTGCTTCAATAATTTCGATATCAAAACCTTCATTCAACACTTTTGCAGCAGCCTGTACTAGGTTTATCAATAAAGACACGCCAACACTGGTATTGGGCGCAAAAACAATCGCTATATTTTTAGACGCAGCTTCTATCAGTAACTTTTGCTCCGCAGAAAAACCAGTAGTGCCAATAATCATTTTTACATGGTGTTTTTGGCAGGCCTCTAAATACATCAAACTAGCTTCTGGACGGGTAAAATCGACCAGAATATCCGCACCTTTCAAAGCTTCGTCTATATTATCTGTGACCATAACCCCTGAAATCTTGCCTTGCTGCTCACCTGCATCACGGCCAAGCTGAGAGTTACCTGAACGATCAAGCGCGCCATGCAACACTAAGTCTGCATCAGCAAATACACATTCGAGAAGTGCGTGACCCATGCGACCAGAACAGCCGGCAATGACCACTTTTAGAGGATTTGACATAATTCTAACTACCTAATAAATCTATACTATTTTTGAAAAAACAATGTTCTAGTGACTACCTAACCACACTTTGTAGTTAGGTATGCGATTGAAAATTAAAAACCAATTTTCTCTAGCATTCTGTCAAAAAAACTTGGCGTACCTTCTGTGGGTAAGTCTTTTGGCTTAGGCACAGACTTATTACCAGCTCTTGGTGCCACAGGCACTGACGCGGCTTCAACTTCAGCCGCTTCAGTCAATTTTAGATTTCTATCAAACTTCATACCAGAAGTTGATTCGTATGGCGTCAATGGCTCAGTAACCGATTTTATAGATTCAACTTTAACTGGTTCAATGTTGGCTGGCGTATCAACTACAGGTTGCGCTATTTTTTTTTCGACTACAGCTTGCTTCTCTGCAACCGGGCTAGGCTCAACTAAAGGTACAAGTTCTTTTTCCGGCGCCACTACTGGTGGCGCTTCAACAACAGCTGGTGCTTCAACTGCAATAGCTGCCGCAGGCACATCAGCCGTCATTGGCAATGCCTCTAGCGGCACAGCCATCATTGATTGCGGCTCATCTGATTTAGGCTCTTCTATGGGTGTTGCTGATTTCCTAGCTAACTCATCTTTAGCTTGTTCTGCAGCTTGGTCTGAAGAGTTTTTCGCAGTTTCTTCAGCGTCCGCCTTTGCTTTAGCGGCCTCAGCTTCTTTAGCTAACGTTGCTTCATCTTTTTGCCAAAACTTTAACTTATTGAGTACGCCTTTTTCTTCAGGCTTTTCAGTTGGGTTAATGACACGCGTACCACTGTTTGTAGACCCTTCATCGGTTTTAGTTTCGCTACCTTTTGGAATTACATCACCACGCACTGTTTTTAAAGACTCGCCGTCAAAATCTAAAATCACGCGACGCTGCTCGATAATTTTGCCTTTTTCACGCATTTGATAGACGTAATCCCAGCGATTACCGTGAAAACTATCTTGGATTAATGGTGTACCCATAATGAAACGAACTTGCGACTTGGTCATACCAGGTCGCAATTGCAACAACATTTTAGAAGTAACCACATTACCTTGTTGTACATCCAGTTTATAAGGTTTTATCGTTGGCAGCGCTGTGCCGCAAGACGCGCAGAGGACTGCTAATAAAATAACTGTGTACCGCAGAGTAGAAAAAATACGCATATTATGACTTTAGTTTGAATTAGCGTTAATATAACACGTAGATAGCGAACCAAAAACACTGTCATTATTAAATGTGGGTAAACAACGATGCAAGATCAAAAAGACTTAAAAAATGCTGGCCTGAAGGCTACATTACCTAGACTCAAAGTATTGAGCCTGTTTGAAAATAGTAAAGAACGGCATTTGTCGGCCGAGGATATTTATAAAGTAATGCTTAATTCTGGTGAGGATGTTGGTTTAGCGACAGTTTATCGAGTGCTAACACAGTTTGAGCAGGCAGGCTTGTTAGTGCGCCATCATTTCGAAAGCGGCAAAGCTGTTTTTGAGTTGAGTGAAGGTGGTCATCACGACCACATCGTTTGCGTAAAATGCGGCCGAGTTGAAGAGTTTTATGATGCGGAAATCGAAAAACGTCAAGAAGCAGCTGCCGCGAAATTTGGCTTTAAAATGCAAGATCACTCACTCACTATTTATGGGATCTGCGAAAAACAGCCTTGCGATAAGTAAAATTTAGCGCGCCAGCATCTCTTTAGCATGCTGGCGTGTGGTTTCAGTAATCTCAATACCACCTAACATTCGCGCAATTTCTTCTATGCGCGCTTCGTCATCTAAAACAGCAATGGTACTAAGCGTTTGTGCATTCACTAGCGATTTGCTCACGCGTAGATGATGCGTGCCTAATGCCGCCACCTGTGGCAAGTGGGTAATCACTAGCACTTGGCGTTTAGTTGAGTTTTTATCGCCTTGCTGCTCACCTAGTTGTTTCAAAAGCTGGCCAACGACCTCAGCCACGCCGCCGCCAATACCGACGTCCACCTCGTCGAATATCATGGTCGGAATACTCTCTTTTTGCGCCGTGACAACGCGAATCGCCAAGCTAATACGCGAGAGCTCACCACCAGAAGCCACTTTAGCAAGTGGCCTAGCAGCTACACCTGCGTGACCTGCGACCAAAAACTCGACCTGCTCAAGCCCATTGACTGTAGGTGCTTGCTCAGTCAGTGCCACTTCAAACTTACCGCCACTTAAAGACAATCGCTGCATTTCCGTGCTGATTTGACTGCCCAATTTAGCTGCCGCAGATTGACGACCATCGCTTAGCTGTGTCGCCAATTGCATGTAAGCGGCTAACGCTTGCACCTCTTGTTTAGCCAGCTCACCGTCATTTGCAAATAACTCTAATTCCGCCATACGTGCTTGTGATTTAAGCAACAAATCTGCTAACTCTTCTGGCTTAACGCGATTTTTGCGAGCCGTGTTATGTATGTTCTGAATTCTGGAGTCCAGCTTCGCAAGCCCAGCAGGGTCTAGTTCTGCACGTAGAAGATAACGATTTAAAAAGCGTGAGGTTTCCTCAAGCTGAATAACGGCTGAGTCAAGAGTTTCTGTGGCTTCAGCCATTGAAGTGTCATATTCACACAAGCTTTGCAATTTATGCTGCACCTGAGTTAGCAAATGCGTGGCAGATAATTCGCCCTCGCTCAATAGTTCACGGCACTCTTCTGCACCTGTAATCAAACCAGCACCATTAGATAAGCGTAAATGCTCTTGCTGCAACTCCTCCCATTCGGCAGGACTTAATGAAATTTGCGCTAACTCACGCGTGTTATCGCGTAAATCCGCCAGTTCATCGGCATACGCACTAGCGTTTTTTTCAACTTCTAAGCGTTGCAGGTTAAGTACATGCCAAATTTTATATTGCGCGGCAACTTGCAATGTTAAGCCAGACAAACCGCCAAAGTTATCAAGCACATTGCGTTGCGTGGCAAGCTTTAACAAAGAGTGATGCGCATTCTGGCTGTAAATATCCACTAATAGCTCGCCAAGCTCTTTGAGCTGAGCAACCGTCACTGTTGTGCCATTAATAAAAGCACGCGAACGGCCATCCGCGTACATCACTCGGCGTAAAATCAGCTCGTTTGCTTCATTTTCCATTTCCGCCTCAAGCAACCATTGTTGAGCTTCAAGGTTATTCACTATGGCAAAAATGGCGCTAATTTCAGCTTTATCACATCCCGCGCGCGTGACGCCACCTTCTGCACGTGCGCCTAAAGCTAACGATAAGGCATCAATTAAAATAGATTTACCAGCACCAGTTTCACCAGTGAGCACGGTAAAACCAGTTTCAAACTCTAAATCGAGTTGACTGACGATGACAAAATCACGGATAGAGAGGCTTTGTAGCATATCTAAATTAGCCCCAGTTCAGCTTGTTGCGCAGCATATCAAAATAACAATAGTCGCTTGGATGCAACAATGAAACCGTCTGTTCTGCACGATTGACAATAATCTTATCCCCTACTTCCAATGCCAACTGGAACTGCCCATCAAAGCTTAGATGCGCTTCATCGAACTGCACTAAGGTAATTTCAATTAAGCTGTCACTATGCACGGCAATTGGTCGATTGCTGAGGGTATGCGGGCAAATTGGCACTAATGAAATCGCTTGTAAATTAGGATGTAAAATTTGGCCGCCTGCTGAGAGTGCGTAAGCTGTCGTGCCTGTTGGCGTGCTAATAATCAAGCCATCTGCACGTTGTTTATGCACAAACTTGTGGTCGATAGTGACTTCTAACTCAATTAGCCGCAAAGCGCTCTTAATCACCACATCATTCAATGCGAAATTAGCATGTAATAATTGCCCATCTCGCACTACTTTTGCGGTCAGCATCACACGTGGCTCTTCAGTAAACTCACCCGATAGGATTTTATCCAACTGCTCCAGCATATCTTCGGCACGTAAATCGGTTAAAAACCCAAATCGTCCGCGGTTAATTCCAACTAGCGGTACATTATTATCAATCAGGCTACGCGCCACGCTCAGCATCGTGCCATCGCCACCCATGACTATCACCAAGTCAACTTTGCTACCTATCTTTTCTAACGATGACGCTTTAAAACCGACTAGATCAACATATTGAGCTGTGTTTTCCTCTATCCATACTTCGAGATTTCTTACTGCCAAATGATGTGCCAACTCTGTCAAATCACTCTGCATTAATTGCAGAGCTGATTGGTTCATATACTTACCGATAATAGCAATTGACTTAAATGTTTGATTCATGGCGAAATTAAATCACAGATGCCTTTTTGCGCCAAGTGAAAGCTTAAATATAGTGAAAGCGTGTCGTATGGGGAAATTTGGTAGTTATCAGTATGACTAATGCCATAAATCGGGCAAAATAGTATAGTCATGGATAAACGCGCGCAAATACTATTAAAAACTTTGGTTGAACATTACATTAGTGATGGTCAGCCTATTGGCTCGCGCACCCTGTTGCAGCATTCTGGTTTAGATGTGAGCGCTGCCACCATACGCAATGTGATGAGTGACTTGGAGCAAATGGGCTTTATCGCCAGCCCGCACACTTCGGCAGGCCGCATTCCCACACAAAAGGGATACCGCATGTTTGTAGACTCACTACTGACAGTGCAACCTTTAGAAACGCTAGCATTGCAGCAACTCAAAAGTGGATTATCTTCGCCCAACCCTACCGAACTCATTTCCAGTGCAGCAGACATGCTCTCGCAGCTGACTCAATTCGCGGGTTTGGTGATGATTCCTAAACGCAAGCGCGTGGCTTTTAAACATTTAGAGTTCTTACCTCTATCTGAAACTCGGATATTAGTCATCATCGTTACCAGCGATGGCAATGTGCAAAATCGCATCCTAATGGCAGAAAAAAAATACTCGCAAAGTGAGCTAACACAAGCCAGTAACTACTTTAATGCCAATTTCTCAGGTCAAACCTTTGAAGAGGTGCAACAAAAACTGCATATTGAACTTCAACAAATGCAATCGGACATGAATCGCCTTATGGCAGCCGCGCTAGAGGCTAGCAGCAAAGCGGTAGATAACAACAAAGAAGGCGTTGTGATTGCAGGTGAGCGCAATTTACTTCAAGTAGACGAGCTGTCTACCAATGTAAGTAGCCTGCGCAAATTGTTTGAAATATTTGAGCGCCGCACTTCATTAATGCAATTGCTTGATAATAGTCAACGTGCAGAAGGTATACAGATCTTCATCGGTGGCGAAAGTGGCTACTTACCTTTAGATGAGTGCAGCATGATTACCGCACCGTATGAAGCTGATGGCCAAGTAGTCGGCACGCTAGGCGTGATTGGTCCAACGCGCATGGCTTATGAGCGGGTGATACCTATTGTGGATGTCACAGCTAAACTTTTATCAAATGCACTGTCCAACAATTAAAATAACCTAATCATTAAAACAGAAAAATACACGAAGAAACCCTACATGGCCTACTACAACGCAGAACCAAAATACGAACACGGCGACCAACTTAAAGTTGGTATTTTATTGGCTAACCTAGGAACACCAGATGCGCCAACTGCACAAGCTTTACGTCCCTATTTACGTCAATTTTTAAGTGACACGCGCGTGGTAGAAATTCCACGTGCCATTTGGTGGTTTATTTTAAACTGTATTATTTTAGTCATTCGACCAAAAAAATCGGCAGAAAAATACGCGCAAGTGTGGCTAAAAGAAGCCTCTCCTCTATTAGTTCATGCGCAAAAACAAACTACCTTATTACGGGGATTTTTAGGTCAAAAAATCAATTCACCTTTTGCTGTTGAGCTTGGCATGAGCTATGGCAACCCGAGCATGCAATCAGCCATTGATAAATTAAAAGCGCAACATTGCGACCGCATTTTAGTATTTCCACTATATCCACAATATGCGGCTAGCAGCACAGCATCCGCCATGGATGCCGTGTTTCGTGTATTACTCAAAACACGTAACCAGCCAGCGATTCGCAGTATACGTAATTACAACGACCATCCCGCTTACATTACTGCATTAGCCTCTAGTGTCCGCGAGCATTGGAGAGTCAATGGTAAGCCAAGTAAGTTAGTGATGAGTTTTCACGGCGTACCAAAAGTGCACCTGACCAGTGGCGACCCCTATCACTGCCAATGCCACAAAACTGGCCGCTTGCTGGCGGAGGCTTTAGAGTTAAGCAAAGATGAATATCTAATCGCGTTTCAATCTCGCTTTGGCAAACAAGAGTGGTTAAAACCTTATCTTGCTGGCGCTCTGGAAGATTTAGGTAAAGCTAAAACCAAACGTATCGATGTTATCTGTCCAGGATTTAGTAGCGATTGCCTCGAAACATTGGAGGAAATAGCTATGGAGGGTAAACACATATTTCAAAGCAATGGTGGTGGCGAGTACCACTATATTCCTGCGCTCAATGAAAATGAAGCTTGGATACACGCGATGACTGCAATTGCGTTAGAAAATCTACAAGGCTGGGTTTCAACTGATTGGGATGCAGGTAAAGCAAGAAAAGACAATGAAATGACTAAATTACGAGCGCTAGCGATAAGTGCTGATGGCGCAAAATAGATCATCTTCCTTTGAAAGCTAAAATGCTAAAAAAGCATGTTAAAAAAATGTTTAAAAAAATTTGCTTTAATGGCTGCATTTCATGTTACTTAATATCAGTTTGTTTTATATTGAGTGGATGTGAGCATTTAACATCACTGAACAAAAAGCTGAACCCGCAACACATAGTTAAAACAACTAAAATAGCCCCAAAATGGCAGGCGACACTTCCACATAACGGCTCAGAATCGAATTTAACGCAGTTTTGGCAACAATTTCAAGATCCTCTTTTATTATCGCTCATTGAAGCCGCAGAAAAAGAGTCTGCTACGCTGGCTAGTGCTAGAGCTCGTATTGCACAAGCACGCTCTAAACTGGCACAAGCCAACGCTGCATTAGCACCTGCTGTTGATGGCAGCGCATCAGCTTCACGCAGTGTGCAACAACCTTCTACAACCATTCAGGGCAGTGGTGCTCAAGGTGGAAGTAATAGTGGCAGCGGTGCATTTAACAGCGCACAGATAGCCGCGCAAGCCAGTTGGGAGCTGGATATTTTTGGCGCCAATCACGCCGTATTAGAATCCAGCAAAGTTCAGGAGAGTGCAGCAAAAGCAGGTTGGCACGAAGCGCGTGTATCAGTAGCAGCAGAACTCGCCAATACTTACTTTAACCAGCGTTTTTGTGAGCTACAAGTGGGTGTTTTGCAGGCAGATGCAATGTCTCGCGCTCAGTCTGTCAGGCTAACAGAGATTGCAGTTAATGCTGGATTTTCTGCACCAGCCAACGGCCACCTTGCCAAAGCAAGTTTGGCTGACGCAATACAACAACTTAGAGCCCAGCAAGCGCAATGTGACTTAGAAGTTAAAGCTTTAGTCGCCCTGGCTGACTTAGACGAAACGGTGCTACGTGAAAAGCTCGCCAATCAACCATTTAAAGCCGATATTAACGCCGTAGATGGGCTATTTAAACTCAATGAAATTCCTGCGCAGATTCTTGCACAACGCCCCGATATTTATACTGCTGAGGCTGATTTAATCACTGCCGCAGCGAATGTGAAAAGCACCTATGCTGAAGGTTTGCCAAAGGTTTCACTTAACGGCTCAATTGGTTGGATGTGGCTTTCAGGTACGGGGTTTAGCACTAATGGTAAAACCTGGTCTTTAGGGCCAATTTCAGTCACATTTCCTATTTATCATGGTGACGTTCAAGAAACTGAGATGACAAGCGTTGAAGCTAACTATGAGGACAAAGCAGCCAATTACCGCAGCAAAGTGCGTTATGCAGTAAAAGAAGTCGAAGAAGCACTGGTCAATTTGCACAGTGCCAATATACGTCAAGCCGATATTGCCGAAGCCGCAAGTGGTTATCGCGCTTCATTTGTTGCGATGGAAACCAAAGTGAAAGCTGGTTTCGCTAACTTAATCGAGCTGGAAGAGCAACGTAGAACCGTATTATCCACTGAAACAACTGCGCTTAATAATCTTAAACAACGTACGCAAGCTTGGATTAGTCTATATCGTGCAGCAGGCGGCGGTTGGCAGCATAAAGAAGTACCTCCGACTGGAATTGAAAGCACAAGTGAAAAATGAACACTCAAAAACAAAAATTTAGAAAAATCAGTTTAATCATCATCGGTCTTTTATTAGTCACTGGATTAGTCTATTACAAAGTTATCCATAAAGATAATACGACAGACAAAGTCTCAGCAGTTTCCAGTAGTGCAGGTAACTCTCCAAAAGCTAGCTTAACAGTCACGACCGTAAAACCTCAACAGACAACGTTAAACAGACTACTAAGTGCGAACGGCAATATTGCCGCTTGGCAAGAATCAAGCGTCAGTAGTGAAGTCAACGGTTTGCTTTTAAGTGAGGTATTAGTGAACTTGGGAGATCATGTAAAACGTGGGCAAGTACTGGCAAAGTTTGCGGCATCAACCATAGACGCAGACCTTGCACAAATGCAAGCAAATGTTGCGGAAGCCAATGCCACATTGTTGGAAGCTGAAAGTAACGCCAACCGCGCACGTAGCATTCAAGACTCGGGGGTGCTAAGCAAACAGCAAATTGAGCAATATTTCACGGCAGAAGCCAGTGCTAAGGCGCGCCTTAGCGCATCACAAGCGACGATGCATGTGCAAAATATTAAGTTGAAACAAACAACTGTTATCGCGCCTGATGATGGCCTTATTTCACTAGCACCCGCCACCGTAGGCACGGTGTATACGCCTGGACAGGAGCTATTTCGCCTGATTCGCAAAGCTAGAATCGAATGGCGTGCTGATTTAACTTCTGCAGACATTTCACAGATTAAAACTGGCATGAAAGTACAAATCACATTGCCAGATAGCAGTATCACACAAGGGTCAGTGCGTTCAGCATCGCCAGTGGTAGACACTAAAACACGTAATGCCGTTGTATTTGTTGACATTCCAGCGGGTAGTGCAAAAACGGGGATGTTCGCCCGTGGTAACTTTATTCTCGGTGAAACGCAAAGCCTTACATTACCTAACGATGCTATTGTGATGCGAGATGGCTTTGCTTACGTGATGCAAGTAGAAGGTAATCAAATTAAACAAACAAAAGTTCAACTTGGTCAGCGCACAGGGGACCGTGTTGAGCTGCTCAATTTTGATGCGCCAGAGGCAGATATTGTTGAAAGTGGTGGTGCATTTTTGGCCGATGGTGACAGCGTGAAGGTGGTACAAAAAGCAGTGCAGAAAGCCGCAGAATGAACATTTCTAGCTGGTCCATTAAGAACCCAGTTCCAGCGCTGATATTGTTCATACTACTCACACTCGCGGGCAGTATGAGCTTCAGTGCGATGAAAATTCAAAACTTCCCAGATTTGGATTTACCCACGGTTAATGTTAACGCATCCTTACCTGGTGCATCACCCGCACAGTTAGAAAACCAAGTCGCACGCAAGCTAGAAAACTCGATTGCCAAGCTGCAAGGTCTGCGCCACATTCACACGACTATTCAAGATGGCAATGTCAGTATTACCGCGGAGTTCCGTCTAGAAAAACCTGTGCAAGAGGCCGTCGATGATACCCGTTCAGCAATCTCTGAGGTACGTGCTGACCTGCCTACTGATTTGCGTGAACCGATAGTCAGCAAACTTAACGTGGCTGGCTCGCCTATCTTAGCCTTCACTTTGCATTCTAAACGTATGGACGCTGAAGCGCTGTCATGGTTTGTAGATGACGCACTAACCAAGCAATTACTAGGTGTTAAGGGCGTAGGCGGTGTTGCACGTGTCGGTGGTGTTAATCGCCAGATTTGGGTAGAACTAGATGCTGAAAAATTACAATCACTCAACGCTACCGCTGCAGATATTTCACGCCAACTGAGCTTAATTCAACTAGAGGTCGCAGGCGGCGTAACTAAGCTTAGTGGTAGCGAACAGCCTATACGCACCTTGGCGAATGTGAAATCTGCCGATGAGCTAGCCAACTTAGAGATCGCGCTTAGTGATGGCAGAAAAGTTCGCTTGAATCAGGTAGCGAATGTGATCGATACCATTGCAGAGCCTAAGTCTGCCGCATTTTTAGATGGCACTAGTGTCATCGGTTTTGAAGTAAGTCGTAGCAAAGGCGCCAGTGAGCTTGAAGTTGGTGCTGGCGTTTATAAAGTTTTAGACGCGATTAAGCTGGCGCACCCAGATATTGAAGTCACTGAAGCCTTTAACTTTGTTAAACCCGTGCAAGAAGAATTTGATGCTTCTATGGCCATGTTATATGAAGGCGCACTTTTAGCAGTATTGGTAGTTTGGCTATTTTTACGCGACTTTAGAGCTACATTCGTTTCTGCCGTGGCATTACCTTTATCGATTATTCCGACATTCATCGGTATGAATTACTTAGGTTTTTCTATCAATATCGTCACCCTACTGGCACTTTCACTGGTGGTTGGGGTGCTTGTCGATGATGCCATTGTAGAGGTGGAAAACATCGTGCGCCATTCGCGCATGGGGAAATCACCTTTTGAAGCCGCATTAGAAGCGACCGAGGAAATTGGCTTAGCCGTGGTCGCGACAACGTTTACTTTAATCGCAGTGTTTTTGCCTACCGCCTTTATGGATGGCATCCCAGGTAAGTTTTTCAAACAATTTGGCTGGACTGCCGCCATTGCCATTTTCGCCTCCCTATTGGTAGCTCGGTTACTCACACCAATGATGGCCGCTTATATTATGCGGCCAAGTCAGCATGAAACATCAGAGGACGGTGTTGTCATGCGCTTCTACATGCGGCTTGCACGCTGGTGCGTAGGGCATCGTCTTTTGACCTCGTTAGCTGCTATTGCATTCTTTATAGGCTCAATTTGGCTCATTCAATTTCTGCCAAAAGGCTTTGTACCCGCCGATGACAACTCTCAAACACAGGTACGCATTGAATTAGCACCGGGTGCCACATTGGCGCAAACCATTGCTATCAGCGAACAAGCGCGTCTAATTCTAAAAGACATCAAACACGTCAACAGCATTTACACAACTGTAGGCGGCGGCGCAGCAGGTAGCGATCCGTTTGCTGGCGGCGGTAGTACAGAAGCACGTAAATCAACGCTCACAATACAGCTAGATCCGCGCGGTAGTCGACCGAAGAAGCAAGTCATTGAAACTGAGATGCGCGAAAAATTACAAGCCTTGCCTGGCGTACGTTTGGGGGTAGGTCTTGAAGGCTCTGGTGAAAAATACATCGTTGCGCTCACCAGTGAAGACTCCAGTGCGTTAGCATCTGCCGCTAGTGCCGTAGAGAAAGACTTACGTACAATAAAAGGCTTAGGCAATATCGCCTCAAGCGCGGCATTAGTCAGACCAGAAGTGATTGTAAAACCAGACTTTGCCGCGGCGGCTGATTTAGGCGTCACCAGTAATGCCATTGGCGAGACCTTACGTATTGCAACGGTGGGCGATTACGAGCAACTATTGCCTAAGCTCAATTTAGATCAACGCCAAGTGGCGATTGTCGTCAAAATTAACAATGCTGCCAGGCAAGACCTTAGCACTTTAGGTAAGCTTGCCGTACCAAGCACGCACGGCGGCAGCGTGCCCTTAGAGCAAGTGGCTAACTTGGAAATGTCTAGCGGACCAGCAGTTATTTCGCGCTACGACCGTGCGCGCAATGTGCAATTCAATATTGAGCTTTCTGGTTTACCTATCGGCGATGCTGTCACTGCCGTAAAGAATCTGCCTAGCATTCAACACTTACCTGCAGGTGTGATGCAAGCCGAGCTAGGCGACGCTGAAATGATGGGCGAACTATTCTCTAGCTTTGGCATTGCCATGCTGACAGGGGTGATTTGTATTTACTTTGTATTAGTGCTGTTATTTAAAGATTTTTTACAGCCCATTACGATTTTAGTTGCGCTGCCATTATCATTAGGCGGCGCCTTCTTAGGTTTACTAGTTGCTGGTAAAGCGCTTTCTATGCCATCTATGATAGGCTTGGTGATGCTGATGGGTATCGCGACTAAGAACTCAATCCTGCTTGTAGAGTACGCCATCGTTGCAAGGCGCGACCATCATATGTCAAGGCTTGAGGCTATTCTAGATGCTTGCCACAAGCGTGCACGCCCAATTATTATGACCACCATTGCCATGACCGCAGGCATGCTGCCAGTGGCAATGTCGCTCGGTGCAGGTGATGGCTCCTTCCGGAGCCCAATGGCAGTATCCGTCATTGGTGGCTTGCTGACTTCAACCCTGCTCAGTCTGTTGGTGATTCCTGTTGCGTTTACCCTCATTGACGATGTACAACAATTTTTTGCTAAATTGATACCCAGAGCTAAACATGGCGAGATTAAATTGTTACAAGATAAAATGTAGCTAATGTTAAGTTCGCTGTGGATAGCTTAAAGAAGGGTGCTTCTATCAATTTAAGTTTCTATCCGTAAAGGGCATCACCACGACTGTAGTCTGGCTAAAGCCATAACAGTCGTGCGATAAGCTAAACAAGGCGCGAGCAAAAAATTGCGCCGCCGCATATAGCTGATATGTAAGAAGTAATTTTTTGTGAGCAACGCCGTGTAGCAACGAAAATTGAATTTATAGAAGTGCCCATAAGCGTTATACTTCTGTTTTACCTGCTTAAAACACATTTATGATCGTAATTACTGGCGGCGCTGGGATGATAGGCTCTATCATCGCTTGGCATCTCAATACAAAACTTCAACGTGATGATTTGGTGATTGTTGACCGCATTACGCATGAAAATCAATGGCAGAATTTAGTTAAACGCCAATATGTGCAATATTTTGACAAAGACCAACTACTGGCATGGCTAGATGGTAGAACTGATATTGAGGCCATTATTCACATGGGAGCTATCAGCGCAACAACCGAGCGTGACTTTAATAAACTCGTTGAAGCCAATATCCACTACTCACAGAATCTATGGACATGGTGCGCTAACAATAATGCAGCTTTCTTCTACGCAAGCTCAGCGGCGACTTATGGTGATGGTGAGCATGGCTATGATGATGCTTCTATTGAAAATCTTCGCCCGCTGAATGGCTATGGTTACTCAAAACACTTCTTCGATCAATGGGCTTTACAACAAGTAAACAAAGATTTGGCAACACCATCCGCATGGGCTGGCTTCAAATTCTTTAACGTGTACGGCCCAAACGAATACCATAAAGAACGCATGGCCAGCGTAGCTTTTCATAGTTTCAACCAATTCAAAGAAACTGGCACCGTTAAGCTTTTTAAAAGTCACAAAGAGGGCTATTCAGATGGCATGCAGTTACGCGATTTTGTCTATGTAAAAGATGCAGCAGCAGCCGTTGTTCACTTCTTAACAGCAGCTTTAAGTGCTAAAGCGTGCCCCAATGGCATCTATAACATTGGCACTGGCAAAGCCCGTGCCTTTAAAGATTTAGCGACTAACGTGATGACGAGCATGAATAAATCGCCCAACATCACCTACATTGATATGCCTGAAGATCTTCAAGGTAAATATCAATACTTTACCGAAGCTACCTCAGCTAAACTACGCGCCGCAGGTTACACACAACCGTTCTGTAGTTTAGAAGAAGGCGTGCAAGATTACGTACAGAATTATTTAATGCATGATGATGCTTATTGCTAAGTTAAAGTAAATTACCCATATGAATTCGCAATTAATCGACACGGTACGTCAATTCACCAGTAGCAAAAAATCAATATTAGTCATTGGCGACGTGATGCTAGACCGTTACTTAATGGGCAATGTAAATCGCATTTCACCTGAAGCGCCAGTTCCTGTCGTGCTACTTAAGCAATCCGAAGATAGAGCTGGCGGTGCAGCCAACGTAGCGGCAAACTTATCTGGCTTAGGTCTACATACCGAAATCATCGGATGCATTGGTGACGATACGGCAGGCAAAGCTCTAAAGCAAATGATTGCTAACGCTGGCATCGTGGTCGCGAATATCATGACTTCTACATTACGCCCAACCGTCTCAAAAACTCGAGTGATGAGTGGCAATCAACAAATTGTCCGGATTGACGATGAAAGCGCAGCAGCTTTTAGTGCTGAAGAAAATGCACAATTACTTGGTAATGTGACTAAAGCCCTGAGCAATCAACCTGCTATGGTCATTTTGTCTGATTATGCTAAAGGCGTATTAAGTGACAGCACATGCAAAGCCATCATCGAGCACTGTAAAAAGCTGAATATACCCGTCATTGCCGATCCCAAAGGCCGTGATTACAGCAAATATAAGGGCGCCAGCACGCTCACCCCAAACAAAAAAGAAACCGCTGAGGCCTGTGGCGTCGACATCAATGATACAGAAGCTTTACTACATGCCGCTGAACAACTGAAAAATCAGTTGAATTTAGACTTTCTTGCCGTTACTCGTGGTGAAGAAGGCATTTCACTCATTGACGATAAACAAATACAGCATATCCCAGCAACCGCAAAAAAAGTGTTCGATGTTTCAGGTGCAGGTGACACGGTAATTGCAACACTGGCAGCAGGTTTAGCCCATGGCTTAAACCCGCATGACGCTTTACAGCTAGCCAATATTGCCGCAGGTATTGTCGTCGGCAAAGTCGGCACGGTACCTGTTTCACAAACCGAATTACTCAAAGCATTAGTGAGCGAAGACGGTCAATCGCAGGCTGATAAAATTTGTGATGGCGCTCAACTGGCTGAACTTGTGAGCCGCTGGAAAGCCAATCAACAAAAAATAGTCTTTACCAATGGCTGCTTTGATTTACTGCACGCAGGACATGTGACCTATTTAGAAGCTGCCAAAAAAACTGGTGACAAACTGGTCCTAGGATTAAACACGGACCGCTCGGTGAGTGCCCTAAAAGGCCCAACACGCCCCGTGGTACATGAAGGCGATAGAGCACGCGTACTGGCTGCATTAGCCTCAGTAGACGCGGTGATTTTATTTGATGAAGACACACCTTTACAACTAATCGATGCTATACGCCCAGATGTCATTGTAAAAGGTGACGACTACACAGAAGACCAAGTAGTCGGTGGTACAGAGGTTAAATCATGGGGCGGCAGTGTGAAATTGATTCCATTGGTACAAGGCCGTAGTACTAGCAACATCATCAAAAAACTAGGTTCGTAGTGGTAGCTAGGGACACCGTAACAAATATGCCATCTAAGCACTCCAAAATATTGGTGCTCGGCCCGTCTTGGGTAGGTGATATGGTACTTGCACAAAGCCTGTTCAAAACGCTTAAGTTAAATGACCCCGACTGCATTATTGACGTTGCTGCGCCTGCATGGACATTACCACTCATCGAACTCATGCCAGAAGTGAATAAAGGTATCGCCCTGCCCTTCAAACACGGTCAATTTGCATTGTTTGAGCGGATTAAATTTGGTAAAAGTCTACGCACTGAAGCCTATACCCAAGCGATCATTCTGACCAACTCCCTTAAATCCGCCATCTTGCCTTTTGCCGCAAATATTCCACAACGCACCAGTTTCTTGGGTGAGATGCGTTATGGCTTGGTAAATGATGTTCGTAAACTGGATAAAATCAAGCTACCGCGCACCGTGGATAGATTTGTCACATTAGGTTTGAAGAAGAATGCCCCATTACCTGACAACATACCCAATCCATCGCTAATAGCCAACAAAGACCATGCACTAGCTACTTTACAAAAACTAGGCATATCATCGCCAAGTAATCCAATACTAGGGCTGTGCCCAGGCGCGGAATATGGAGAGGCTAAACGCTGGCCCGCAGAATATTATGCTGAAGTTGCACGAGAAGCATTAAGCAAAGGCTGGCAGGTTTGGCTATTTGGCTCTGAAAAAGATATTCCAGTGACAAACGCCATTAACCAACTCACTGAAAACCAATGCTTAGATTTAGGTGGCAAGACCAATTTAAGTGAAGCAATAGATTTAATGTCACTTTGCGATAACGTCATTAGTAACGACTCTGGGCTCATGCATGTTGCTGCTGCATTAGATAAAAAATTAGTCGCGATATATGGCTCATCTAATCCACACCATACTCCGCCAATGAGTAATAAAGCCGCAGTAGAATACCTAGCGCTAGAATGCAGCCCATGCTTTAAACGTGAATGCCCACTTGGGCACTTAAATTGCTTAAAGAATATAAAGCCTCAACAAATCATCAGTCACTTAAATCTTCCAAATTAAATAAGCCACCAAAATTATTAAAGAAAACTTAGTAAGCTTGTAAACGGTTTTATTCCAATTTTTAAAACGGCGGCGATACTGTCCTACCACCCAAGCAATATAAAAAATTTTGTTGATAAATCCTGTTTGGTCACCATCATCATTAGGCGAACTTGCAGCGGTCACGATGGTTTTAGCTAACCAACGATTAACCGCTTGTGCCCATCGATAGCGCATTGGTCGTTCAACATCGCAAAATAAAATAATTCTGTCTTGATCTGTGCGGTTATAAGCTTCGTGAATGTAGGTTTCATCAAACATCACTGCTTCGCCATCTCGCCAGCTATAAGGCACGCCATCAACGTTAATAAAACATTCATCATTATTTGGCGTAGTTAAACCTAAGTGATAGCGTAATGAGCCACCATAAGGGTCGCGATGTGGATTTAGTTTTGCGCCTGGCGGCAACTCTGCAAACATTGCAGCTTTGATAGTTGGAATTTTATTTAATATTTCTACCGTTTTCGGACAATAGAGTGCGGCAGATGGATGCTGAGCGCCATACCACTTTAGATAAAATCGCTTCCAGCCTGTTTTAAAGAATGAGTTAAAGCCTGCATCATTATTGTTTTTTGAAGCTGCAATACGTTCCTGCTCACGCATATTGATCGCTTCTTCGAGAATAATCTGCCATGAGTCTGTGACGGCCTGCATTTCAGGAAAAGTACTTGTTGGTAGATAAGGTGTAGTCGGCACTTTTGAAAACATGTACATAAACATATTAAATGGCGCGACAAAAGCCGAATGATCAAATAATTGTTTAAGAATTGGGTGGCGAACTTTCCCACGAAAATGAATAAAGCCAACACCCAACAAGTACACCACGACTATAAAGTATTTCATACTAAATATACTTAACCTTATGATTGAACTGCAATAATAGAACTTAGGATTATTATACGACTATCGTCTAATGTGACAGACAAATTAACTAAAACGACTTGAAGTTATTTAGCATTGCCACCGAAACTGACTAATTGTGCAATATTTCTCAGTATAGTTAATTGATGAGTTGCACAAAACTCCTGCCAATCAGGCACTTCTGTCCAATCACTTAAGAAAATAAAATCTAAGCCCGCACGATTTGCAGATTCAAAGTCGTATTTGCTATCCCCTAAAAACAAGGCGGGTAGTTGAATATTAGCATTTGCAATCTCGCGCGCTAGCACTTCATCTTTATTATCTGGACTACCAAACAAACCGCCATCAAACATGTGATCTAACTTTCTTTTCGCGAACAGGGTGCGGATTTCTTGTTGATCTCCACCTGAAAGTATCAACCAATTAGCATTGGGGGTAGCTGCGCGTAAGTCAAATATGCCCTTTGCCAAGTCACACTGCATTAAGCCAGTTTCTAACTCTTTGCTAAAATCATCTAATAAAGCTTGAATGGCTGTTTCAGTAACAGGCTGTAACAGAATTTCACGTATGTAATAATCAAACTTATGGTAGCGCGAAATACCACCAAGACTCACGTGGTAGTCTACTAGTGCTTGAGCTTGAGCATCTGTTGCACCCAGTTTCTTTGCGGTACGAAAATAAGCCTCCGTCTTGAGCACATTAGAATCAAGTACTACACCATCACAATCAAATACGATAGTTTTATATTTTGTAATATCAATTTTCAAAAAATATTCCTAAAATTAGCCCATCTAATCTATTAAATAAAAAAGGGCTAGGCGATTGCCCAGCCCTTTTTATATATCTAAAATAACTTATGCGGCTTTAATGGCACTGGCTTCTTTAGCTAGCTTTGTAATATGCGCCCAATCTTTACGTGCTACGGCATCTGCTGGTGTTAACCATGTACCACCGCACACCACTACGTTTGGTAATGCTAAAAACTGTGGTGCAGATTCAACTGTGACCCCACCTGTAGGACAGAATTTAACGTCACCAAATGGACCAGAAAAACCTTTGAGCAAGTTAATACCACCCACAGCTACTGCTGGGAACAATTTCAGAAAGTAGTAATCATCAGCATTTGCCATCATAATTTCAGAACCTGTAGAAACGCCAGGCAATAATGACAAACCAATTTTACGCGCAAATTGACCTAGTTCACTTGTGTAGCCTGGGCTTACAGCAAATTTACAACCTACATCAAGCGAAGCTTGCGCATCCTTTAAATTACGCACTGTACCAGAACCCATAATCGCATCTGGTACGTGTTTAGCAATTTGCTCCATGGCTTGCAAAGCGCAAGAAGAACGCAAAGTCACTTCCAATACGCGAATACCACCTTCAAGCAATGCTTCAGCCATAGGCACAGCGTCTTCAACGTTGTTAATGACAATCACTGGAATAACTGGGCCTTGTTTGGCTAAATCTAATGTATTCATGTTTCTTTTACCTAGTTAATTAAAAATAATTTGTTCTTTGAATTTAACTTCAAATTAAATCCAACATGGATTCCCACACGTTTCATTATTTACAAAAAAATCGGGGAAAACGACATCAAAAATCTAAAGGCGTTAATTAAAATTTGATAATCAACTGATAACTAGGCGCTGGAGCTCAGACAGTATAAATAGTACGGCAAGCGAAATAGAACTACGTAATCAGTTGATTTGCAAATTTTATAGCCAAGTAACGGCGCCTTCTTCAGCTGAAAGCACATTTCTACGCATTCCACCAAACAATTCACGGCCAAAACCATGTGCATTGCTATGTCGCTTAGTATCAGAAAGCTCTTCTACTTCACGCTCGGCCCATTCATCTTCATCTACCAGCACGTTTACCATGCCAACCGTTGCATTTAAACGAATAATATCGCCAGTACGCACCTTAGCTAAAGGGCCACCTGCTGATGCCTCTGGTGTTAAATGAATAGCCGCTGGAATTTTGCCTGATGCACCACTCATACGACCATCCGTCACAATTGCTACCATAAAGCCTTTGTTTTGCAAAACGGCTAGCGGAGGGGTGAGTTTATGTAACTCTGGCATACCATTCGCCTTAGGGCCTTGGAAACGCACTACTGCAATAAAGTCTTTTTCTAGTTCACCACGGTCAAACGCTTCTAACAATTCTTCTTGAGCATCAAATACAATCGCTGGCGCCTCGATAATATGGCGGTCGGCAGGCACAGCTGAGATTTTAATGACACTACGGCCTAAATTACCTTTAAGTAAGCGTAAACCACCCGTTTCGCTAAATGGATGTTCAACAGTACGTACAATAGTTTCATCACCACTTTCTTCAGGATATGACTTCCACACGAGTTTACCATCTTCTTTTACTGGCTTTTTGCCAAAGTCATGTAAGCCACCTTTAGTTACGGTAAATACGTCAGGGAACATATAGCCTCCCTCAATCAACTCTCGTATCACGAAACCTGGGCCGCCAGCCTCTTGGAACTGATTAACATCGGCTTTGCCATTTGGGTAAACACTTGCCAATAACGGTGTTGTTTTAGCTAAATGGTAAAAGTCTGTCCAGTCAATAATAATACCTGCTGCGCGTGCAACAGCTACCCAGTGAATAAGATGGTTGGTTGAACCACCAGTAGCCAATAAAGCCACCATCGCATTCACAATCACATGTTCATCAACTAGACGACCAATTGGAGTAAAGTTTTGTGGTTTCGTCTTATCTAATACCAATTTAACAGCTTCACGCGTTAAATCTTCACGCATACCATCTGCTGGGTGAATGAATGCCGCACCAGGCACATGCAAGCCCATAGCTTCTAGCAACATTTGATTACTATTTGCTGTGCCATAGAATGTGCAAGTACCTGCGCCATGATAGGCAGCAGACTCTGAAGCTAATAACTCATCACGCCCGACCAAACCTTGTGCATACTTTTCACGCACTTTTGATTTAGCCGTGTTATCTAAACCTGTACTCATCGGTCCTGCAGGCACAAATATACAAGGCAAATGCCCAAATTTCAGGGCACCGATTAGCAAACCTGGTACGATTTTATCGCACACGCCTAGCAACATTGCGGCATCAAATACATCATGTGAAAGCGCAATTGCAGTACTCATCGCAATCACATCACGGCTGAATAATGACATCTCCATACCTGGCTCACCCTGCGTAATACCATCGCACATGGCAGGCACACCACCCGCAACCTGCACTGTAGCTCCGAGTTTATGAGCTTCATCACGAATAATATTAGGGTAATTGACATAAGGCTGATGCGCAGAAAGCATTTCATTGTAAGCAGTGACAATGCCGATGTTAGGTGCTTTTTCTACCACCACACGCAATTTATCATTCGCAGGCATCGCCGCAAAGGCATGCGCCACATTGGCGCAACCTAAGCGATCTGCACCACGCTGACGATTAGCAATTTCATCTAAACGATTTAAATATGCAGAACGCGTAGGGCGACTAACCTCAATAATACGCTCGGCAACTTCTATATGGGATTGCTTCATTTTATATAAGACCAGAAATTAATGAACTGCCTCAATTATCCTCAATGCAGGGCTTATCGTCAAACGAATGGTGGCATCTAATAGCGGATAACTGAACAAATAATTAAAATTAAGGCATAATCATTAAATCAAAGCTAAATTAAAATTAAGAACCAAGAGCATAGAATACGGCGATAATGTTTAAAAATAATTTAAAAAAACTTTGGGCCTACTTAACTGGCCCTAAAACTGGAAAAAGTCAGTTGCAAAGCTTTGTGCGGCAACAAGAAAAATTTAAAAAGCGCTATCCTCATTATATAATTGGCACCGCAAGCTACGGCATGCCAATTGTTCATGATAACGATGAAGGTAGCACACTAAAGATTGGGGCATATTGCTCTATCGCCAGCATTGTATATTCAAATACGCGCAAAGAAACAAATTAACCCTCTTATGTTTAACTCACTCACCTTAATAAAGAAACCATATTCTGAGCAGCTCTTTATCCTCAGCCTAACGATTTCACCAATATTTTTGCTTACGGTTTCTGGTTGGATGACACGAATTGTGGCCGTATGTGCATTATTAGCAATTTATGTTTTTTTAAAAAATTTAAACAGCATTCGCCAGTCAGCATATGCATATAAAAATGCATTCGATATTAAGTTGCTATCAATTACCTTTGCTTTACCATTTATTGCAATCTTGCTAGGCCAAGTTTTTAGAGGGCAGTTTTCTTGGGCATATTACGATAGCCCACTGCACATTATGATTTGCATTTTTATATTGTGGGCGATGTTAAAAAACAGCCCTCGCGTGGTTGAGTTAATGAGTTACGCATTTCCAATAGTAACTTTACTTGCACTAACCAACATACTCATACATCCGAATTTATTTTGGGGAGCCAATCGCTTATCTACTCAAGCTATAGACCCACTAGAGTTTGGTAGTTTAAGCCTCACATTTGGGTTGATGAGCTTAATCTCAATAAAATTGCATTCTAACAACTCTAAACTACTTACTACGTATAAATTGATTGGATTTTGTACTGGCGTTTATTTATCTATTGCATCTGGTAGTAGAACTGGCTGGCTAGCTGTACCAATTATCGGTTTACTCTGGTTATATTTTGATCAGGCAAAATTTTCTCATTTAAAAAAATTAATGGCTGGAATCGGAATAATCACAGTCATCATTTCAAGTTACCTTTTGTCAGATACAGTGCATCAGCGAGCGGAAATTGCTTCTAAGGAAATTCTAAACTACCACTGGAATGACCAAAATGCTGACACTTCAGTTGGTGCTAGAATATCTTTCGCCCGCATTGCAGTTTTCTTACTCGAGAAAAAGCCAATGAGTGGCTGGGGTGATGGTGGCTTTGAAAGTGTCATTAACGACCCCGCCTTAGATTTTGCTGTGTTACCAACTAAAATGACCGCACTAACAGCAGGATTTCACAACGACATCACTGCAAATATGGTCCGATCAGGTGTTTGGGGGTTAATATCTACGTTGGCGTTATTTTTTGTACCTGCGATATTTTTTATGCGTATTCTTCGAAGTGAAAATAAGAAATTACGAGATACCGCCTTTCTTGCACTAGCTTTTTTAAGCTGTCAGTTTGTTAGTAGCTTAAGTATGGAAATACTCAATTTACGCTACTCAGCTTCATTTTACGGCTTAATGCTTGCCATATTTTGCGGTCAAATTCTATTTTATAAATCACAAGACGCTATGCTCTTAAATAGCCAAATAATATGAACCCTCGAAAATACGCAATCACCTTTGCTTGTTACAACCAAGTTGAATACACGAAAATGTGTGTTGAAAGTATGATTAAACACGGACTAGATCTAAGTCGATTAGTTGTTGTAGACAATGCATCTACCGACAGCACACGCACTTACCTTGAATCGTTACCGTTAGGTGGACATATATTCAATAAATCTAATCTTGGTTGCGGTACGGCGTGGAATCAAGGTGCACTTGCTTTGCAAGCTGAGTGGACGGTTATTATGAACAATGATGTTATTGTGACTGAAAATTGGATTGAAAATTTAATTGAGACGGCTGAAAAAAATAATCTAAAGATAATTTCACCCTCATTGATTGAAGGACCTATTAACAATAACTCAAGTGCGGATAACCCTCTTGATTATGATCTTGACGAATTTTCTCAGCAATCACATGTAAAAATGCATGATGCTTTGCGAGTCGGCGGACATCATGCGGTTTGTTTGGCCGTTCATGAATCTGTTTGGTTAGAGGTTGGCTATTTTCAGCCCATCCCGAAATTATTAGGGTTTGAAGACACAATTTTTTTTAACGAGCTGGCCAAAGCTAATATTGCTGGCGCCATGACTGGGGCAGCTTGGTTGCATCATTTTGGCTCAATTACCCAGAGTGCGATGAAGCAAGAGCGCGGTTTATCTGAAAAAGATGGTTTAGGCTACCGCTACAACTATCGCTTACTTAAACAAAGCTGGCTCACACGCAAACTAAATAAAATTAAGAAAACTCGCCAGAAAAAACAATGGTTAGAAAATGAGCTAAAAGAGTATGCAATGACAATGCATGGCACCCGCGTAAAGGGTGATTTTGCTTGGCAATAATGATGAGCACCGTTAAAAGCCCTAGCCTTTCAGTCATCATTATCACCAAGAATGAAGCGCATGATATTCGTGATTGCTTAACCTCTGTAGCTTGGGCAGATGAAATTATTATATTAGACTCAGGCAGTACTGACGAAACACTTAATATTGCTCGCGAATTTACTCCTAACGTTTACACTTCGTCAGACTGGCAAGGCTTTGGCATTCAAAAAAACCGCGCCTTAGCATACGCAACAAAAGACTGGGTGCTATCTTTAGATGCTGATGAACGCGCGGACGCTGCATTGCTGAAGGAAATTCAACAAGTGTTAAAGTCTTCAGAATTTGACGTATATTTTATACCTAGATTATCCAGCTTTTGTGGTCGGTTCATTCATCACTCTGGTTGGCGGCCAGATTATGTAGCGCGACTCTTTAAGCGCGGTAGTGCATCGTTCAGCAATCACTTAGTGCATGAAAGTTTAGCTTTTACAGCACCAACTGGGTATTTAAAGCAATCCATACTTCATCTTAGTTATCAAAATTTAGATGAAGTGCTTGATAAAATGCAACGTTACGCGATGCTAGGTGCGAAAGAGCTTCACGCTAGAAACAAACGTGCCAGCTTATTAGGCGCTATTGGCCATGGCGCTTGGGCATTCATTCGAACTTATATTATTCGTTTAGGGTTTTTAGATGGCGCTCAAGGTTTTATGCTGGCTGTTAATAATGCAGAAACAACCTACTATAAATATTTACAACTCTATTTTTTAATTAAAAAAAGTTAATGCAATCAACCTTTCTATCTAAAGCGCCCACTGTTAGCAAGCATCGAGTCACTATTAATGATACTGATGCAGTGTTCTCAATCATTATTCCTAGCTGGAATAATTTAGCATTTTTAAAAACATGTATTGATAGTCTTAGAAAAAACTCACGTTACTCACATCAGATTATTGTGCATCTAAATGAGGGTGCAGATGGTTCGTTATCTTGGGTGAAAGAACAAGGGTTGGACTTCACTTACTCAGTAGAAAATATTGGTATTTGTTATGCCATGAATTTAGCACGCACCTTAGCCACAAGCGATTTACTGGTTTATTTTAATGACGATATGTACGCTTGCCCAGATTGGGATTTTTGGCTGTATGAAGAGGTAAAAAAACAGACTTCACCTTACTATTTCTTATCTTGCACAATGATAGAACCTCGAGCATCAGGTAATAAATGTGCAATTGCGCCGTTTGATTTTGGCAGCAACCCTGAGAATTTTAACGAAAATGCGCTGCTCGAAAACTTCGCCTCTCCTACAAAGGCAGACTGGAATGGCGCCACATGGCCACCTAGCGTACTTCCAACCATGCTATGGGATTTGGTAGGCGGCTACAGCACGGATTTTTCTCCAGGGATGTATTCTGACCCTGATTTTTCAATGAAACTTTGGGAGTTTGGTGTGCGAGACTTTAAGGGCGTAGGCAAAAGTCGTGTTTACCATTTCATGTCTAAATCTACTGGAAAGCTTACTTTTAAAAAAAATGGCAGTCATTTGTTTTTGCGCAAATGGGGCATCAGTTCTAATGTTTTCACCAAGCATTATTTGCGCAGAGGTGAAGTCTGGAATGGTCCTCTCGTCATTCCAAGAGATACGTTTAAATTTAAATTTAAATTATGGCTAAGTAAAATGAAACAAAAATTCATTTAAAGCATGTTTAACGATAAAACTCCTCCAAAAAAAATATTACTCATCGCCACTCAGCAAATTGGTGACGTGTTGTTAGCTACACCTTTACTTAAATCCATGCGAATGGCTTGGCCTGATGCCGTTATTGACGTTTTGGTCTATCGCAATACCAGCGGCATATTAATGGGTAACTCTGACTGCAACAATGTAATAGAAAGCGACAACCACCCCACCTTTAGCGCTTATCTTAAATTATTGAAAAGAATATTTAGAAAATATGACCTCGCAGTCACTACGCAAGGCAATGATAGAGCACATCAATATGCTTTTTTAGCAGGGAAAAAACGTGTTGGCCTAATTCCAAACCTGAAAAAGAAACATTGGTGGAAGAAGTTATCTTGTATGCGCTGGAGTTTACTGGACGAAAACAACACGCATACCGTAGCTCAAAACTTATTGCTAGCCGACCTGATGGGCATTGAAAGACAATATGCGTTAACACCTCCCAAACTTGGCTCAACTGATTCGATTACGCGTCTGAATCAATTATTAAACTTTAATTTAACTGAAACAACTTATACCATCATCCACCCGTTACCAATGTGGCAGTATAAGCGCTGGACAGACAGTGGATGGATTGCCTTAATACAACAACTATTAAATTTAGGTCAGCGCGTCATTATTACTGGCGGCCCGGCAATTGCTGAGCAAAATTATGCTCAGCAACTTACTGAACATTTTGTAGAGAGTGCCACTGGTTTTGTAACGAGCTTAGCTGGAAAAACTAGTTTTGCAGAAATGAGTTCACTTTTAAATCATGCTGCTGCATATGTCGGTCCAGATACCGCCACGACCCACCTCGCTGCTGCTTGCGGCACCCCTACGTTAGCTATTTTCGGGCCCACCAACCCAGTAAAATGGGCGCCGTGGCCACTTGGCTATCATGAAAACAAAAGTCCTTGGCAACGATACTTTTCAGAATATCAAATTGTGAGTAATGTGATGCTACTTCAAGGCCGTGGCGAGTGCGTACCCTGCCATAAAGCTGGCTGCAATGACCACAACAATAGTCATAGCCAATGCTTAGATACACTAGATACTAAACGCGTGATTCAGGCATTTAGGCGACTAATTAAGATTGATATTGAGGTAGTATCTGTTGAATAGCAGTCAACACTTGCTGCACACTTGGTGGCTGAGCAATATCACCTAGATTTTTAATTTTTTCACTCCAAAAACCCTCGGTCTTCCAACGTGGAGAATCGCAATAAAGCTCAATGGTAGGCTTACACATTATTGCTGAAAGATGGGTAAGTCCTGTATCAACCCCAATGACCATCTCTGCACCAGCCACAATAGAGAAAGCCTGCGTTAAATTGAAAGCCTTTGGTACGACAGCATTTGGAATTTGCTGACATAATCTCTCACTTACCGTTTTTTCTGCTAAATTGCCCCAAGGTAAAATGACTCGGCAGCCTATTCTAGCTAGGTGTTGACCAGTTTTAATCCAATTGTCTTCATTCCACGTTTTAGCTGTACGTGCAGTTGCATGAAAAAACAAAATGTATGGCCCATTAAAGTCAGCACTGATTTCTTGATTTTTTTTAGCAAGAGTATCCACAAATACCTGTGGGTAGAATTGAGGTATCCCCAATGTAGTGGAAGAGTTTATCGCTTCTGCGGCTACTAAACGCGAGCGCTCTACAGCATGACATTGCTTGGGAACTTGCACACAACGCGTATAAAACCATCGCGCCATCGGCTCATAACCAGAGCCTTCTGTCGCATTACCAAGCCCGGTAATTGACCCACCTAAATTACGCCTTGCCAATCGACTGACCACTGCGGACTTTATTAACCCTTGTGTTTCAATGACTAAGTCATAGCTCACTAACCGAAGCTCTCGACGAAATGCGCTAATTTCCGAGCGTGTTTTTTTGTTAAATAGACTTTTCTTCCAGCGTCGAAACCCTAACGGAATAATACGATCAATGCCTTTAAATTCTGTCCCAGTCCGCAAAGGCTCAATTAGACTTACGTAACCCTCTTCTACCACCCAATCAATATTGGCATCAGGATATTGTCTGCGCAAATCCCAAACAATCGGTAAATTATGCAACACATCCCCTAAAGATGAGAGTTTTACGATGAGAATATTCAAGAATGAGCCTTAATTTATCAGAGGGAAGTTTGACAATGGTTTATTCAGCATTCTCTCTAACACTTTCAGAGGTGCTTTTTCTGGCCACTTTAGCGCGCAAACAGGAAAAGAGAAAGTTTGTTCAATCATAAATTGACCTGCCATTGCAGCGTGTAGCGCTTAATCAGAGTAAACAATACATGTCGCTCCTGGCATAAAATTCACACTTTGCTGTGGTGAGTGTTGCTGATAATGGATGTCGGCTTTGACTAAATCGTGTAATTGCAACATACGACGATCATATTCGGTGCGCATTTTTTTAGTAATGTGCAATTGCTTCATTAACCAACCTTGCATAGGTAGTAGCGAGCTTGTTTTAGGCAGAAACGAGTCTGCCATTTTTTCAAAAGGCTCCCCCACTCCCCAAACACGCGGTTTACCATAGGGATTAACATTATCAAATACTCTGAGTAATCAAGTGCTTGCGTAGCATTCGAGGGAAAAGCATCAGCATGCAGGCGTGTATCGTCTTTACGATATGAGCTCGTACGTGTTTCTACTTCAAATGGTCTAAAACTAGTATTAGCCACTGTTAAATTTGGAACATAACTAGGAAATAGCATGGCGACAAGTTCATGAGACTGTTTAGCATAACGCTGGACCACCGCTTTCAGAGCCGCCATGTCGGCCACACTTCCAACAGCACCTTTCAATTCTCCACTAGCTCTTAATGCAATATTTTTAGACTGTTTATCAGACCAGTCTGTAGAAAGAAATCGCTGCTCTTCAGGTAAAAAAGTAAAAGCAAGCATTGGTAACGCAATAACACTTCCATGCTCTAAAGCTTCAATAGCTTGATCGCTAATTGAGGAATCAACTGGGCCACTCCAATGACTCAAGTCAAAAGTTTTGATTGCATTCATCATCTTCAACTCTCGCATTCTTAGCCTATACTCAAATCCTAAATGTAGCAGTATACTTTTCAATAAGTACCTAATAACACACTACCGCTTTTACAACATAATATACACGAGATAATGTCGTGCTGAAAACTTGTGTTATTGTAACTCACAGCTACCATACAACTTAACGCATTAAATGCGATTTCGAATGAATTCATTAAAATCAACACTTAAAAGTAATTTCATATTATTGGCTATAAGCAGCCTAAAACTATTGAGATTTTTGCCACTGCCAATCATTCATGGGCTTGGTGTGATACTTGGTTTAATGAGCTATATATTTAATAAAGATCATCGTGATCATGCGATACGTAACCTTAAGCAATGTGGATTAACTTCCGGCGATAATGATTTAAATAAACTATTGTTTAAAAGCACACTTGAAAACAGTAAAGGTGCCCTTGAAACTTTCGCCATTTGGTTTAAACCTCAAAACAAAGTTACCAATTGGGTAAAGGCGGTGTTTGGTTGGGTTGCGGTTGAGCAAGCACTTAAAGCAGGCAAAGGTATTATATTTCTCACGCCGCATTTAGGTTGCTTTGAAATCACATCCCTTTACTATGGCTCACAACATCCTATGGCGGTACTTTATCGCCCACCACGCCAAAAATGGTTATTACCGCTCATAACCAACGGCCGTGAGCGTGGGCTAATTCATTTAGCTCCAGCTAATGCCCAAGGCGTTAAACATCTATTGCAAGCACTTAAACGTGGTGAAGCCGTTGGAATTCTACCGGACCAAGCCCCTTATGAAGGCGAAGGAGAATGGGTTCCATTTTTTGGTCGTGCCGCCTACACAATGACACTTGCCTCAAAATTAGCCCAAAAAACTGGCGCGCAGGTTTTTATGGCTTTTGGTGAGCGCTTAAGTTTTGGTCGCGGCTACAACATCCATATTCGTGCATTAGAAGCTGGCGCTATTGCTACGCCAGCTTTATTGAATACGGAAATTGAACATACGATTAAACAATGTCCTGAGCAGTACTTATGGATGTACGATCGTTACAAGGTCCGTAACCAAGCCCCTCCGCCAGTTTTATAAAAGATCTAGTGAGGCGATGAACACCCCAGCCTTTTTAAATTCAAGAAAATTTCAGTCAAATGCTTGAGATTTGATAAAGCATCTCCATTATATGAATATTGTTTTAATAATTACTGATAAATAATTAGGAATAATTCATGACTGAAAACACACAAGAAGACAATATGCTAGCTGAAGAAGATTTACAACAAAGTGGCGCTGCTGGCTCATTAGATGATCGTATTGGTGAACTAGAAGCTCAGCTTAAAGAAGCTCAAGCCGCGGTTTTATACGTTAAAGCTGATGGTGAAAATATTCGCCGCCGCGCGATGGATGATATTGAAAAGGCACGCAAGTTTGCTTTAGAAAAATTCTCAAATGAGTTACTTGCAGTGAAAGATAGCTTAGATGCAGCCTTGCTTATTGAAGCTGCTGACGTGCAAAGCTATAAGGATGGTGTGCAAATCACGACCAATCAGTTAGCTTCTGTGTTTGATAAATTCAATATTACTGAAATTAATCCATTAGGCGAGAAATTTGACCCTAACAAACATCAAGCCATTAGCATGTTAGAAAATAGTGGCGAGCCTAATACCGTGACAACAGTATTGCAAAAAGGTTATACGCTGAATGACCGCGTATTGCGCCCTGCTTTGGTAATGGTAGCTAAGTAATTGATTAAAAAATTAAGCTATATTTTTAATTAAATCAAAATCTTAATTAAATCTAGCAATCTCAGACACTTGAAATAACAAAAACAATCACCACAATAGCTTCAAGGTAAAAATTTAACACCGCTGATTACACAAAGTAATGCAGCAAATTAATGAGTAGAAAAAGGAATAGGAATTATGGGAAAAATTATTGGTATTGACTTAGGTACAACGAACTCTTGCGTAGCTGTGATGGAAGGTGGCAAACCTCGCGTGATTGAAAATGCTGAAGGTACACGCACTACACCTTCAATTATTGCATATCAAGAAGATGGTGAGATTTTGGCTGGCGCGCCAGCAAAACGCCAAGCGGTGACTAACCCTAAAAATACGCTATACGCAGTTAAACGTTTGATTGGTCGTCGTTTTGACGAAAAAGAAGTACAAAAAGACATCGGTTTAATGCCGTACACCATCGCAAAAGCGGATAACGGCGATGCATGGGTGGAAATTCGTGGCGTGAAAATGGCGCCACCGCAAATTTCTGCTGAAGTTTTACGCAAAATGAAGAAAACTGCTGAAGACTACTTAGGTGAAGAAGTGACAGAAGCGGTTATTACGGTGCCTGCTTACTTTAACGATAGCCAACGTCAAGCGACTAAAGATGCAGGTCGTATCGCAGGTTTAGATGTTAAACGTATTATCAATGAGCCAACTGCTGCTGCATTAGCCTTTGGTTTAGATAAACAAGAAGGTGATCGTAAAATTGCCGTGTATGACTTGGGCGGCGGTACATTTGACGTGTCTATCATTGAGATTTCAAGCATTGATGGCGAACATCAATTTGAAGTACTTTCAACCAACGGTGACACATTCTTAGGTGGTGAAGACTTTGATAACCGTTTAATCGACTTTTTGGCAGATGAGTTCAAAAAAGAAAACGGTGGTTTAGACCTACGTAATGATTTATTGGCAAAACAACGTTTGAAAGAGGCGGCTGAGAAAGCAAAAATCGAGCTTTCTGGCGCTACACAAACTGAAGTGAACTTGCCATACATTACAGCAGATGCAACTGGTCCTAAACACTTAGTAGTAAAAATTACGCGTGCAAAATTAGAAAGCTTAGTTGAAGATTTGATTGAACGCACAATGGCACCATGCCGCATGGCCATTAAAGATGCAGGCGTTTCAATTGACGATATTACCGACGTGATTTTGGTTGGTGGTCAAAGCCGCATGCCAAAAGTGCAAGAGAAAGTGAAAGAGATTTTTGGTAAAGAGCCACGTAAAGACGTTAACCCTGATGAAGCGGTAGCTGTTGGTGCAGCAATTCAAGGTGGCGTGTTAAAAGGTGATGTTAAAGATGTGTTGTTGCTTGATGTAACACCATTATCACTAGGTATTGAAACACTTGGTGGCGTGATGACTAAAGTGATTAAGAAAAACACGACCATTCCAACCAAAGCATCACAAACGTTCTCTACTGCGGATGACAATCAAAATGCAGTGACGATTCAAGTGTTGCAAGGTGAACGTGAAAAAGCGGCTGCCAATAAATCGCTTGGTCAATTCAACTTAAGTGACATTCCTCCAGCACCACGTGGTATGCCACAAATTGAAGTGACATTTGATATTGATGCCAACGGTATTTTGCATGTATCTGCTAAAGATAAAGCGACTGGTAAAGAAAATAAAATTACCATTAAAGCGAACTCTGGTTTGTCTGAAGCTGAAATTCAGCAAATGGAAGAAGATGCGATTAAATATGCAGATGAAGATAAGAAATATCGTGAGTTAGTTGATGCCCGCAATGCAGCTGATGGCATGGTACATAGTGTGAAAAAATCATTGTCTGAGCATGGCGATAAATTGGATGCTGCTGAAAAAGAAGCCATTGAAGCAGCTATTAAAGGTGTTGAAGAAGTGCTGCAATCAGATGATAAAGACGCGATTGAAGCTAAAACAGCAGTCTTGACTGAAGCATCACAAAAACTAGGTGAAAAAGTCTACGCTGCTGAACAAGCGGAAGCCAACACACAAAGCGCTCAACCGAGCCAAGAAACTGAAAAAACAGTGGATGGTGACGTGGTAGATGCAGAGTTTGAAGAAGTGAAAAAAGACTAATTCACAATTTTTAGTCTTTAGCTTATAGTCGTTAGCATCACAAAATGATGCTAACGACTTTTCGCTATCAACACCCCGCTAACAACAACTGAATACTGACTGAATTATGGCTACTAAAAGAGATTATTACGAAATATTGGGCGTTAATAAAGACGCTTCAGAAGAAGAGATTAAAAAGTCTTATCGTAAACTTGCGATGAAGCACCACCCAGATCGTAATCCTGACAACCCAAATGCAGAAGAGCACTTTAAAGAAGCTAAAGAAGCTTATGAGATGCTTTCTGATGACCAAAAGCGTGCAGCTTACGACCAGTATGGTCATGCGGGCGTAGAGCAAGGTGGCGGTGCAGGTGGATTTGGTGGCGCAGGTTTCGGTGATGCCTTTGGTGATATTTTTGGCGACATTTTCGGTGGCGGTCGTGCTGGCGGACAACGCAATAACGTTTATCGCGGTGCGGACTTACGCTACAACATGGAAATCTCACTTGAAGATGCCGCAAAAGGAACCGAGTCTAAAATTCGTATTCCAGTGCAATCTACTTGTGAAACCTGTAAAGGTTCAGGTGCACGCCCTGGCACGCAGCCTGTGACTTGTACAACCTGTGCTGGCCACGGTCAAGTGCGTATGCAACAAGGCTTTTTCTCGGTACAGCAAACCTGTCCAAAATGTCACGGTAACGGCAAAATGGTCAAAGAGCCTTGCCCAACCTGTAGCGGCGCAGGTAGAACCAAACAAAACAAAACACTTTCTGTGAAAATTCCAGCTGGCGTGGACGAAGGCGATAGAATTCGTCTAAGCGGCGAAGGTGAGGGAGGCGTAAATGGCGGCCCAACAGGTGATCTATATGTTGTAATTCATCTAAAAGAGCACAATATTTTCCAACGCGAAGGCGGAAACTTACATTGCGAAATGCCAATTAGCTTTAGCACTGCGGCATTAGGTGGCGAGATTGAAGTGCCAACTTTAGGCGGCTCTGCCAAAATGAAAATTCCAGCAGAAACGCAAACAGGTGGTGTATTCAGGTTACGAGGCAAAGGCATTAAACCGCTACGCCAATCTGAAAGTGGCGATTTAATGGTACATGTCATTGTTGAAACGCCAGTGAAATTAACTGAAAAACAAAAAGACTTGCTACGTGAATTTGAAACTAGCACCCAAGCGGATTCTGGCAAACATAGCCCAAAAAATAAAAGTTGGGTAGATAAAGCAAAAGATTTCTTTGGTTAATTTACCATTAAATTAAACGAACTACTTAGTTACTAAAAACCAAAAGGCCGCATTAATGCGGCCTTTTGGTTTTATAGAACCCATTTAGCTCTCGACTTAACTATACCGAGAATTAAAAAAGTGAAACTTGACGCTTTACTGGCGCTTTAGTCTCTTTCATATCATGGCCTTTTCTGGCGCGTTTGAGCAGGAATTTACTTAAACTCTCCCCTTCGAGCACTTTAACTTTACCTCTAATAGCGATATTAGCAGTTAGCCCATCACTTAGTTCGATTCGTGACAATGAAGCCTTATCTGGAATATCCATCATACGTACGCCTTTGCCGCCATTTGGATACTCATTCACCTCACTGATTGGGAATACCAATAATTTACTTTCAGATGAAGTCACCGCAAGGTGCGTGCGTTCATCTAATTTAATGGGTGGCAATATCAGCGCGCCGTCTTCTGGCTTCATAAAAGCCTTACCCGCTTTAGGTCTTGCCACTAAGCCTTTAAGTGGTGCAACAAACCCGTAGCTATTTGATGTGGCAAATAAGTATCGGTCGTCATCTTTACCTGAAAGCGCATGGGCCAATTTAGCGCCATTTTGCACTTCAATGATTGAGCTGAGCGGAATGCCATCACCCTTACCGCCTGGCACTGTAGAGGCATCAAAGGCGTAACAACGGCCATTGGTGTCTAACAGGACAATCGGCAGCACTGTGCGCGTTTCAATGACCGCAAACTCACCATCGCCAGACTTCCACACGATTGAGTCACGTTCAACACCGTGCCCTTGTCTAGCTCTAATCCAACCATTTTTAGAAAGCAGAATAGTTACCGGTTCATCCACCACAAAAGCTTTTTGACCACCCTGCGCACGCTCCACAGGCTCAATCAGGGTACGGCGATCATCGCCGTATTTTTCCGCATCTTGCTTGATTTCTTTTGCAGTGAGTTTGCGTAATTTATTGTCGCTGCCTAATATGTTTTGCAAACCATCGGCTTCTTCACGTAAGTCTTTTAGCTCTTTTTCAATCTTAAAGCCTTCAAGCCTAGCGAGCTGACGTAATCTGATTTCTAGAATATCTTCGGCTTGTATTTCACTTAATTGAAACGCTGCGATCAAATCGGTTTTCGGTTCATCTGAATTACGAATCACTCGTATCACTTCATCAATATGCAAGAAGGCAATCATACGACCTTCTAAAATATGAATGCGTTTATTGATTTTATCTAAATCAAACTGGCAGCGTCTGCGTACAACATTCAGGCGGAAAGCTATCCACTCTTTAAGAATCGCCACCATGCCTTTTTGCGCAGGGCGACCGTCTGTGCCTATCATCACCATATTCACGGGACATGAGACTTCCATGCTGGTATGTAGCAGCAAGAACGCCATTAACTCATCGCTAGAAACCTTGCTCGTTTTTGGCTCGATAATCAGGCGGACATCTTTTTTGCCTTCGCTTTTCACCGTATCTATCATGCTCAAAGCCGATTGCTTCACTAGCAATTGATCTTGGTCTATAGTTTTTTTGTCTTTTTTCGGCTTAGGATTAGAAATGGCAAGAATTTCATCTTGTATCGTTTCTACAGAAACCCCATGCGGCAATTCATGAATGATGATACGCCATTGTCCGCGCGCCATCGGCTCGACTATCCATCTCGCACGCAGTCTTAATGAACCACGACCTGTTTCGTAAGTAGAAAGGATGTCTGCGGTTTGTGTAATGAGCTGACCTCCACCTGGAAAGTCAGGGCCAGGTACATGCTGCATAAACTCAGCTGTTGTGCAGTCTGGGTTATCCATCACATGCAGTACCGCATTGGCGATTTCTCGCATATTGTGCGGAATCATCTCAGTCGCCATGCCCACGGCAATGCCAGAAGCGCCATTCAATAACATCATTGGCAAACGAGCTGGTAGCAGCACTGGCTCTTGAAAAGCACCATCGTAATTGCTTTGGAAATTAACTGTACCTCGGTCAATCTCGGATAGCAGTAAATCAGCAATAGGTGACAAACGCATCTCGGTGTATCGCATTGCGGCTGCGCCATCGCCATCACGTGAGCCGAAGTTACCTTGCCCATCAATCAATGGGTACCGTAGCGTGAAGTCTTGCGCCAACCGAACGGCAGCCTCATATGCAGAACTATCGCCATGCGGATGGTACATACCTAGCACGTTACCCACTACACGCGCTGATTTGACTGGCTTAACGCCAGCTACCAAGCCCATTTCTTTCATGGCAAATAAAATACGGCGTTGTACTGGTTTCTGACCATCCTCCACAGATGGCAGCGCACGCCCTTTTACGACAGAAACGGCATAAGCTAAATAGGCTTCCTCTGCATATGCGCCAATCGGCACTGCATTTTCATCATTGCTACTTTCTAACATACTGATATCCATTAAACATCCGCCTCCACATCATTACCGCGACGTTCTATCCATTCTTTTCTGGCGGCAGACTCATTCTTTGCCATCAACATATCAAACATTTTGAGCGCACCTGCAACTTCACCATCAGGCAATCGCACTTGAATCAAGCGGCGCGTATCAGGACATAATGTTGTTTCCCATAGTTGTTCTGGATTCATTTCACCTAGACCTTTGAAACGCTGTATCCCTAACTTTTCTTCAGCAATACCTTCGCGTTTGAGTTTTTCTATGGTGGACATTTTCTCAGCATCATCAGACACATAAATTTTACGTAATGGCTTGCTTTTGCCCTGCGCTGGCACATCAATACGGTACAACGGAGGTTGTGAGATGTATACGTGGCCACGTTCGATTAGCTTAGGCGCATGTTTTAACAACATAGTGAGTAACAACACTTGAATATGCGACCCATCAACGTCCGCATCAGACAATATGCACAACTTACCATAACGCAAACCTGAAAAATCAGGATTATCTTTAAGCGTGTGCGGCTCAATACCTAAAGCAACAAAAATGTCATGTACTTCAGAGTTACCGAATATGCGGCCTGCGTCGACTTCCCAAGTATTGAGCACCTTACCCCGCAAAGGCAGTAAAGACTGAAACTCATTGTTGCGCCCCATTTTTGCGCTACCGCCAGCAGAATCACCCTCCACCAAGAACAACTCAGCTTCCATCGTGCCAGCTGCTTCACAGTCAGTAAGTTTGGCTGGCATGAGATTAATACCGCTAGATTTGCGCTTTTCAATTTTTTGTGTAGATTTATTGCGTGCCGCCGCAGAGCGATTCACCAAGTCAGAGATGCGCTTTGCATGGTCTACGTTTTGGCTCAACCATGTTTCCATATAGGGTTTCACGGCAGACGCGACCATTTTCATGGCATCGCGGTTAGTCAGCTTTTCTTTAGTTTGACCTTGAAATTGTGGATCTAATACTTTTGCGGCTAATACATAGCAAACGTTATTCCAAACATCTTCTGAAGAGACTTTAACGCCGCGTTGCATCATGCTGTGATGCTCCATAAACGACTTAACCGCCTCAAATACCCCATTACGCATGCCAGCCTCGTGCGTGCCGCCAGAGAGCGTAGGAATCAGGTTGACGTAAGATTCACCACGTCCACCGCCTGAACCAAACGACAACGCCCAAATTGCACCTTCTCCTTTAGAAATACCATCAGTATTTTCATGATGGTAAAACTCGCCCGAAATGATTGGAATGGGCGTTTCGTCTTCGTCGTACTCGCGCTCTCCAATTAATTCATCCAAGTATTGCGGCAGGCCGTCAACATAAGTCCAAGAGCGCTCTTCAAAGCCTTCAGCACCTTCAATAGAAAGCGTCACGCTCACACCGCGTAACAATACCGCTTTTGATTTAATTAGATGCTCTAACTGCTGAAGTGAAACCTTAGGCGAATCAAAGTATTTAGGGTCAGGCCAGCACTTTACTGTGGTGCCAGTATCTTTTTTAAGACACTTGCCAGTTTCAGTTAATGGCGTAACGCAATTACCATTTTCAAAAGAAAGACTATGCACTTTACCATCGCGCCTCACTTTGACATCAAGTCTCGTAGATAAAGCATTAGTGACAGAAACACCAACCCCATGTAAACCGCCAGAAAACCGATACGAACTGTTTTCATCTTCTTTATCAAACTTACCGCCAGCATGCAATTGCACGAATACAAGCTCTACCGCTGGCTGTGTTTCACCTTTTGGGATTTCTACAGGTATACCACGACCGTTATCAGACACCTCAACCGCGCCATCTTTAAATATTGTGACTTGAATTGTGGTCGCGTGACCGCCCAATGCTTCATCTGCCGCGTTATCGATGACTTCTTGCACAATATGCGTTGGGGAATCCGTGCGGGTATACATTCCTGGTCTTGCGCGTACAGGCTCTAAACCCCTTAACACCTTTACCGAGTCTGCATCGTATTCTTTTTCTGCCATTCAGCTAACCTTTTAAATTGATGTGCGACCTAATTTTTATATTAAGTTTAATTGACTTAACGCTATTTTAATTAACTAATTGTCTTTTTGAGCGAGTTACGATTAAAAATTCACTTTAACAGAGATTTGCGATATAACTACGGCAGGGATTTGGCTAATTAACAGTCTCCACAATTTCTGTGGATAACATTGTGAGGTGCATGGGGATATGCACGTTAAGTCCCTGCTATGACTAGGAATCCTCAAATAGAATCAATTTTAAGCATGCTTATTAATTAACTTAAACAACCTCAACCCAAAATACGCCTATGACTAAAGAAGAAATCGAGCAGTTACAAGGCCTTACCGTGATTGAGTTTGGTGCAAGCTGGTGCGGTTATTGTAAAGCTGCGCAGGCAATCATTAGTAAAGCCTTGCTTCACTATCCCAATGTAAAACACTTCAAGATTGAAGATGGCAAAGGGCAAAGATTAGGTCGCCAATATGCAGTTAAACTGTGGCCTACATTAGTTTTTATAAAAGATGGTGTTGAAATCAGTCGCTTAGTGCGCCCGACTGATGAGCAGGTCATTAGCGATGCCTTAAATCAGATGAATAATGAAACACCACATTGAAGACCTTTCTCATCTAAAATACTGCCATGCCAATCCATGTACTGATTATTGAAGACGAGCCTGCCATTGCAGAAACCCTGATTTATGCTTTTAAAGAAGCAGGGATTGCCACCACTCACAGACTTTTAGGTGGCGATGCGATTCCACAAATTAAGCAACAGGCCTTTGATTTTGTGATTTTGGATGTGGGCTTACCAGATATGACAGGCTTTGGCGTTTGCAAACTCATACGTGCTGAATCTAATATTCCCATTTTATTTTTAACCGCACGTAATCATGAAATTGACCGTATTGTGGGTTTAGAAATTGGTGCTGACGATTATGTTATCAAGCCATTTAGTCCTCGTGAGGTCGTCGCAAGAGTGAAAGCGATATTGCGCCGCACAGAACTAAAGACAAACGCCAATCAGCAAAACGTACAATTTTTAGTGGATGAACTAGCGAATCGAATTCAATATCGCGGACAACACTTAGATTTAACGCGTTATGAATTCCTGCTGCTTAAAACCTTAATTCAACAGCCGCAACGCGTGTTCTCTCGTAATCAATTGATGGATATTGTCTGGGTAAATGCCGAGAACACTTTGGAGCGCACTGTGGATGCGCATATTAAAACTTTGCGTGCAAAGTTGCGTGCTATTGACACACAAACTGAAGCAATTATTACGCATCGCGGGATGGGTTACAGCCTTATGGCTTAAAAATAAGACCATGATATTAGTTCTCAATATTTCAAACTATTCATTTCCTCATTCCGTGCATGACACGGAATCCAGTGACTTAAAGACACTAGATACCGACTTTCGTCGGTATGACAAAGTAGTAGATTAAGTTGAAAAATGAAAATTAGCCTTAAAATTTTCTTAGGTTACTTCTTATTAGTCGGCCTTGCCGCTTGGTTTGTGCTGTATGTGTTTGTAGATGAAGTTAAACCTGGCGTGCGCCAAGCCATGGAAGACACGCTGGTAGATACCGCCAACGTATTAGCTGAGCTTGCCGCAAACGATGTAAAAACCGATACGATTCAGACTGGCAACTTCGCACAAAGCCTTATTAAATATCAGTCACATGCCACCAAAGCGAATATTTGGGGCATCAAAAAACAGTCTGCAGATTACCGTGTCTATATTACCGACACCAATGGCATTGTCACTTTTGATTCGGCTAATATCGCGCTTGGTCAAGATTATTCAAAATGGAATGATGTTTACCTCACGCTAAAAGGTAAGTACGGCGTACGCTCTAGCCCTGCTGTTCTTGGCGATGAAGAGAGCGACACGATTATGTACATCGCTGCGCCAATTAAAGATGGCAGCAATATTATCGGCTCGCTCACTGTTGCTAAAGCCAACCGCACTTTATTGCCATTTATTGAGCGTGCGCAAAACAAAATTATCCGCTGGGGCGCTTTATTATTTGGGCTTTCACTGATTATCGGTGTGCTATTCACATGGCGATTTACCCGAAAAATTAACGCATTGCGCGATTACGCAGAAAAAGTCACGAAAGGTGAAAAAGCTGCGCCTCCAATCTCAAGCAATGACGAACTCACCGAACTCGCCAAGTCCATGCAAACTATGCGCAGCGAGTTAGATGGCAAACAATATATTCAAGACTCAGTGCAGCACTTAACACATGAGTTAAAAAGCCCGATTACGGCGATACAAGCGGCTTTGGAGTTAATTTCACCCAGTATGCCGCCAGAAGACCAAGCACACTTTTTAGCGCAAATTAAAACGCAATCAAACCGCGTGCAAACCATTATTCAGAATATGTTGGGCTTAGCAACGTTGGAACATCAACAGCAACTACAGCACTTAACCATGGTCAATTTGAACGACCTAATACAAACGCAAATATCACATTTAGCAAACAAAGCAGCGCTAAATAATATTCAATTTAAATTTTCACCACTTAACGCTATTGAGATTCAGGCAGATACATTTTTACTCGGTCAAGCGATCTACAACTTACTGGAAAACGCGCTCGATTTTAGCCCCGCCAATGGTGAAGTTATCGTAGCTACTGAAAGCAGTCAAACCCAAATAAAACTCACTGTATGTGATATAGGAAGCGGCATTCCAGACTATGCTTTGGATAAAGTATTTGATAAATTCTACTCATTACCTCGCCCTAACTTTTCAATCAATGCCGGGCAAAAAAGCACAGGGCTAGGGCTAAACTTTGTTCAGGAAGTCGTAAAACTGCATGGCGGTAGCGTTACTCTACAAAATAATTCAAATGGCGGCGCGGTCGCAAGTATCATTATCCCTATATAAAAGTGGTCTGAGACCGCTAATGTGACTGTCCGCGGCCTCAGACAGCTCCTACAAAATTCTACAAAACTTCACACTCACTTCATACAGCCGCATCAACACTTCAAACTAAGTCATTAATCTACTACCTCATTGATCATCATGGGATAGAAAAATGACTAATAAGATATTGTTGATTAACCCACCACATACTGCAATTGGCAGCCGTATGCCTAAAGAACATTTGCCACCACTGGGCTTACTTAGTATTGGCGGCCCACTCGTAGACTCAGGGTTTGACGTTGTGTTATTGGATGCCGAATTTGGTCCGATTTCTATCGTGAATATTGTAAAGATAGCCATTGCGCATGCGCCAAATTTTGTTCTAATGGGGCACTCTGGCTCAACCTCAGCACACGTCACGATTAAAACCATTGCACAGCGCATTAAAAACCAAGCGCCTAACATAACCATTATTTACGGCGGAGTTTTCCCTACTTATCACTGGCAAGATGTTTTAGACGAAACGCCAGAAATTGACTACATAGTACGAGGTGAAGGTGAGTACACTACGCCACATCTGGTCACAACCTTATTCAATAAGCATGATCTACAAAAAGTAAAAGGCATTGCTTACCGCGTCAACAACAAGCCTTTTTCTACGCCAGCAGCAGATATGATAGAAAACTTGGATGATTACCGCGTTGGTTGGGAGCTGATAGACCATAGCCGCTATTCATATTGGGGCAATATGCGCGCTGTAGTTGTGCAATTTTCGCGAGGCTGCCCCTATTTGTGTAACTATTGCGGACAACGTGGCTTTTGGACTAAATGGCGAAATCGCGACCCCGTATTATTTGCAAAAGAGTTAGCTAGATTAAACCGTGAACAAGGCGTGGTGCTAATTAACTTTGCCGACGAATTGCCTACGGGTTCAAGAAAAGCATGGAAAGTATTTTTAGAAGCACTCATTGCCGAAAATGTAAACCTCACGCTAGTCGGCTCAACCCGTGCGGGTGATGTTGTACGTGATGCTGACATTCTGCATTTGTACAAAAAAGCAGGGGTGATTCGCTTTTTATTAGGAATTGAAAGCTATGACGAATCAACGCTTGCTAACATTAAAAAAGGCACAACGACTAGAACTGACAAACTGGCTATTGAGCTGTTGCGCCAACACGGCATTATCTCCCTCGCCACTTATGTAGTTGGTTTTGAAGAAGAAACTGATGCAGACTACTGGCGCTCACTCAAACATTTACTCAATTACGACCCTGACCAAATTCAAATGCTGTATGTCACTCCACATCGCTGGACGCCGTATTTTCCGACCGTTGCAAATCGGCAAGTCATTCAAACTGATTCCAGAAAATGGGATTACAAACACCAAGTACTAGCCACCCAAAAGGTGCCGCCTTGGCGCGTTTTTTGTTGGGTAAAAGGCATAGAAATGTGCATGCAATTGCGTCCAAAAGCCATTTCAAGAACTATAAAAAATAAAGACGCCGCATTTTTACACGGCATGCGCTGGTATTACAAAATCGGCCGCCGCGTGTTTTTTCATGAAGTTTACGATTTTTTAGCCACCAAGTTAGCCAAGAACGGTCAAACCGTGGCCGAGTTCTGGGGTGCATCATTGCACCAATTTGAAAATGCACATACATCAATTAAAAAGAAATTTATTCCGATAAGTGTACGTTCGGCAAGCAAATGAAGCCGATAAATTTCGATTTACTACCTGATAGAACGCTTTTTGCAGGAAAGGTGACTCAGCAAAAACTAGGTCGCCTAGGCTTATATTATGGCATCTTTTTTTTATTAGCATGCTTCATACTTGCACTTTGCAGCTCTTCTCAATGGCACGCATTTGCCATGGGCATCATCTTACCAGGCGGAGGTTTTTTAGCGCACGCTAGCTTTGCTAATTGGCAAGGCCTAATACACATTACACTCGGCATATTTGCATTTGGCTTGTTCATTGGCGCATTGGTGTTGTGGTTTGCAACGGGTAACGCACTTGCTCCAGTGCTTAGCTGGTTTCTATCTGCAGTGGCAGCAACAATCATGCCACACAGCACCATTATTAACCCGTTGATCTGTGGCAGATTTAACGTTAATGCCACTTGGCTGCTGCCTAGCTCTGTGGCTTTAGTATTGCTATGCACACTATTATTGGCTTTACTTAAGCAAAAGCATGGCGCTAAATTACGATTACAAGCCAATGAATACTTAAGTTCGGCTGGTGCAAACTTAGCGAGCCAATTTCACTCTCAAGATGAAAGTATTGAATTTACACTTAATGATCTCAAACAAATGCGATTTTTGTTAGATCGCGCTTTGCAACCACTTGAAAACTTTGACGGTTTGGAGTGGATAGATCAATTTCAAACCTCTGCGGTGCGTTATCAACTCAATTTTTTAGGCTATGCACTTTCAATGGCGCAAGCCACGCATCTAAGCGCATTCAGTGGCTATTTGAGTGAGGCACAGCATAATTTAATACTAAAACAAACAGATTATCGCATTTGGCAATATTGGCAACTTGAAAACTGCTGGGGAAATTTGCAAAACAGTGCTGATCCAATAGCACGCGATAATATTATGTTCACAGGTTTTTGTGCCACGCAAATTGCGCTATTTCACGCAGCTTCAGGACGTGAAGATTTTTGCCAACCAAATAGCTTTTCGTTCAATCACCCCGTAGGTGAATGCTTTGCTTACAACCAATCCTTGCTTATTGATAAACTGCATAGCGGGTTTAAAAAATCAGATTTTTACTTAATGGCTTGCGAGCCAAATTGGATTTATCCTCTATGCAACAGCATTGGCTCGGCAGCGATTAAGCACCATAACCCGACGCTTTGGCAGCAACATGCAACTGACTTTACACACCATTTAGAGCATGAATTCATTGATTTAGCGGGGCGTTTTATTCCGTGCCGCTCAAGCTACACGGGGCTGGCTTTGCCTGTATTTGGCGGTGCATTACCGCAAGCCTTGCCTTGCTTCTTCTTAAATGCCACTTTGCCAACAATCGCACTGCGTCAATGGCTGTTATTGCGCCCAACATTATTAAAAAATAACCAGCTAAACCGAGCTGCTTTTTGGCCAATAGACACTGGTAATTATGGTTTTTCACGCGCAGCCGCTTACGCTGGCCTAGCGCTTGCGGCAAAAGAGTTGGGCGATAATGAGGTGGCTAAACTGTGTTTTGAGCAGTTAGCGTTAGAAAACCCAAGCCAAGAAATTGCTGGAGTGAAGCATCGCGAGAATGCGTCAGTATGGGCGCATTGCGTGGAATTTTTGGCTAAAAGTTGCTCAAAAAATAGCTTTCAACAACTGATAGGAACGCCAAAGAAAAACAAGCACCCTATCATCAGCCACGTGCCCTATCCCGATGTGTTGGTGGCACACGCGTCATATCAGCGAAATAGTCTCAGAGCCGTGTTTTACAATGGCACCGATGCGGAAAAGTTTGTCATCCATTTAGCTAATTTACTACCACATAGAGCCTATCTAATCACTGGCTCAACCGAGCAAACTATCATTGCCAACGCGCTAGGCAACGCTACTTTCAGGCTTTTGATTAACGGTAGAACAGAAATCTTACTCAAGCAGAAAGTGACTCAATAAATGGTGTGCTGCGTATTTTTAGCCAGTATCGTTGGGGTAACGTTATCAATTAAAGCGCGCCTTTTTAAGAACAAACTCCAATATCAAAGCCAAGCAACGCAATGGCGGCTTCATCCTAAGCAAAACAAAGGCTAAAACATGCCCTCATTTTCAATCAAAAAACGTCTTAAAAGCTTTAGCTACGCACTAGATGGCATACAATTTATGCTAAAAACTCAGCATAATGCTTGGATACATCTAGCAATTACAATGTTGACTACCTCGCTTGGTCTAATCAAAAATATTAACACCAACGATTGGCGATGGCTAGTCGTCGCCATTGCGCTGGTTTGGTTTGCAGAAACGATCAATACCGCATTTGAATTTTTATGCGATGTGGTTTCTCCTGATCTGCATCACTCAGTAAAAAAAGCCAAAGATATCGCCGCAGGCGCAGTATTAATTTGCGCAATCGGCGCTGCGATTTTGGGTATATTGATTTTTTTGCCCTATTTTTATTAGTAAAAAGCAAAACTTCACGTTCACTTCACACAAGCGCATCAACACTTCACCCACGCCTACTATTCTGCTAGCTCCACATTACTAATTCGGAGTTCATCATGAATCGGGCATTTATTTTTAAAGTCATCGGTATTTTTCTTCTCACTATGGTCATGTCGTGGGCGGTGATGTACATCAACTCACTTATTTCTGAACGGCAAAATCTGCAAGAGGGCGTGAAACAGCAAATAGCAGCTAGCTCAGCTGGCGCGCAAACCATTATGGGGCCTATTTTAGCCGTGCCGTATACGGAAGAATATTACGTAAAAGTCACAGAAAATAAAGTCGAAAAAAATGAAAAGCGTAAAGATGAGTATGTGTCATACATGCTGCCAGATGATTTGGAGCTAACGGGCGGCTTTAGCAATGAATATAAAAAATTAGGCATTTATAAAGCCCTAATGTATCAACTTGGCGGCAATATTAAAGGTTCATTTAAGTACCCTGCTGACTATGTCATTAAACCGCAACATGAGGGCGGAAAAATTACCTTTTCACCAGCTTATATTACTATGGGCATTAGCGATACGCGTGGTATTAACGGCAAACCAGAACTGACGCTTAATGGCGAAACTTATCAATTTGAACAAGGCACTAATCTTGCCACACTTGGCAACGGCATTCATGCGGAGCTAGGAAAGCTTGATGTGATTGCTGCAAAAAATGTAACTTTTGAATTTAAACTGAACTTACGCGGTATGGAGAATTTTAATTTCACACCTATTGCCGACAGCAACAAAATTGCCTTGCAATCAAGCTGGCAACACCCACATTTTAACGGTAGCTTTTTACCAGATGCCGCTACGCAAAAAATCACCCCTGCTGGTTTCCAAGCACAGTGGGAAGTTTCTTCACTCTCTAGCAGCAATCAAACCATTTTACTGAACATGCTTAACCAAGGTTGGAGTGATAAATCAACTGCGACTTCTGCATCTGATTCAGCAAGAGCATCATACCCAGCAGCACAAGCGGCTAATTCAATCCAGTCACTTGAGTCACTCTCAATCGGTTTTGTAGAACCTATCAACGTATATAGCCAATCAGACCGCGCCACTAAATATGGTTTACTGTTTATCGGCCTAACGTTTGCTGGTTTCTTTATCTTTGAAATTATCAAACGCCTACGCATTCACCCTGCGCAATACACATTAGTGGGCTTAGCAATGGCTTTGTTTTACTTATTGCTCATTTCACTTTCAGAACACATTAGCTTTGCCATGTCTTACTTAATTGCCAGCTTATCATGCGTCAGTTTGTTAGGTTATTACCTCACTTACGTACTAAAAAGCAAAGGTCATGGTTTTATATTTGCAGGTTTACTCACCGCTTTGTATAGCGCGCTGTATGGCATATTGGCTTCAGAAGATAATGCCTTGCTTATGGGTTCATTGCTCGTATTTGGCTTACTTGCTGTAACCATGGTGATTACACGTAAGGTGGACTGGTATCAAATTAGTAGTAAAGAAGTAAGTTCAATCATTTAAAACTATGCCTGCGCTACCGCGCGGGATAAGAAAAGGAAACAACTTGATGACCACTGTGGTTTTATTACTGTTATTATAATTTTTATCCTTGTTATTTGGGCGCTTTATGCACTGTATAAAAATAAAAAATACCTCTCGTTACTCATAATTATTCTTAGCCCTTACTTAGCCTATAAGGCTTTACTTTACTATCATTACAAAGCGGTTTTACCTAGTGAAATTGAAGTCAGTTATCCAGTTTCAATTGCTGAAGAAGGAGTTTTTAGAGAGGGTTGTAGCATTGCCATTTTCAGACTTTCAGACTTTCAGATTCAACTCTACAAGGCATTGAGTCTAAAGGATTAGATTACTTTAACAATGCATTACAAGCTAGGGGACATAATGCTGGAGCACGCAATGACTACTTCTATACATATGAAGCATGGCGCGAAACACCAATACCGCCAACTTGGACTAGCGAAGGAAGTTGGTTTATTTGCTCGAATCTAGCGAGTCAACAATTACTCAACAATATAGTCGATGCTAGCAAAAAATCAGGGGCATATTATACAAAAAAACAAGAAGGGGAGCTTGTTGTTGTACCTTCATTAAAACTAGTAGTTTTTTCTTCTGATGGCTAAAATTTATATCTGAAGCAATTCAACTTAAGCTGAATTGAATTGCTTTTAGCTCTTCATGGGTATCATTAAAATCTTCAAAATTTTTACCCGTAGTTTTGGCATACCAATATTTGCTATTCCACTCGTCACCTTCAATTTTGTGAAGTACTGCGTGAATCCAATTGGCGGTGGAGTCATTGTAGTTTTGAGCAATATTGTGTGACGTATCCCAATCACCATCCAGTGCGGCTTGCACAGCAACTTTTAATTCAGCTACATTCAACTTGTGACTCATTAAAGTATTCTAGCTTTTTATTTCTTGGCAAACTTTTCAATTGCGCCTCCGCAACACTTGCGGCTGAACGATCAGCATAAGACTTTGTTGCTAAGATTTTAACTGGCGGATTTGCGCGGGTGTAACGCGCGCCTTTACCACTCACATGGGTGGCAAAACGCGCTTCTACATCATTGGTAATACCCGCGTAATAAGCGCCGTTATTGCATTCCAGCAGGTATAAGAACCAAGAGGTAGTCATGGATTAAAGAGCTAAATTAATAAGTTCCTGCTTGTATAAACTCAACTTTGTAGCCATCAGGATCTTCCACAAAGGCGATGACCGTTGTGCCGTGCATCATAGGCCCTGCTTCACGCACCACTTTTCCGCCTGCATTTCGCACGGCATCGCAAGCTTTATAAGCATCATCCACCTCTAAAGCGATATGCCCATAGGCTTTGCCCATGTCGTAACTTTCTACGCCATAGTTATAAGTGAGTTCTAACACTGTATGGTCGCTTTCTGCGCCATAGCCAACAAAGGCCAAAGTAAACTTACCATCGGGGAAATCGTTCTGGCGTAATACTTTCATGCCTAAAACTTCAGTATAAAACTTGATTGAACGCTCCAAATTACCAACACGGAGCATGGTATGTAGCATGCGCATATTTTTTCCTTTTTTTACCTACTTAACAGCAGTTAATTGATAGTATTTTTGCATTAATTGATCCTTAGATTCAACCACGTTCGGGTTAAATGGTATGCAATCAATTGGACATACAATTTGGCATTGCGGTTTATCGTAATGCCCTACGCACTCGGTACATTTATTGGGGTCGATTTCATAACTCTCTTCACCCTGATAAATAGCACCATTCGGACATTCTGGCTCGCAGACATCACAGTTAATGCATTCATCGGTAATCATTAAAGCCATTATTTGCTGCCTAGTTTTGCAATAATCGCATCGTCCACCGTAGGCGATACGAAGGCATGCACATTGCCACCGAGCACGGCCACTTCGCGCACTAGACTTGAAGAAATGAACATAAACTGTTCTGATGGCGTTAAGAATAATGTTTCAAATTGTGGATAAAGTTTACGGTTCATCCCAGCTAGTTGAAACTCGTATTCAAAATCGGAGGCAGCACGTAAGCCGCGAATCACCATCTTTGCGCCTTGGTCTTGCACAAACTGCATGAGCAAGCCGCTAAAGCCAACGACTCTTATATTTTCAGCATCTTTAAATACACTTTTAGCCAAAGCCACGCGCTCATCTAAACTAAATAGCGTTTTTTTATTAGTGCTACCTGCTACAGCAACAATCACCTCATCAAACAAATCAGCCGCGCGGCGCACAATATCCTCATGTCCCAAGGTAATTGGGTCGAAAGTACCTGGGTAAACTGCGATACGGTTTTTACTCATATTGAGCCTATTGAATTAACATTTAGTCGTTATTGTTACTGGATTTTAGCAGATGATAAAACACATTACCCGCTTTGCTTTGTTTCACCACTTGCCAGCCTACCGCAAACTCGGCACTTTCATCTAGAGCAAACTCTGCTTCTGCATACACAAAGCCATCTGGCTTTAAATGCGGCAGTAACAAAGGCAATACTTTAGGTAGCCATTGTTGATTGTAAGGTGGGTCTAAAAAGATAAGGTCAAATTTTTGTTGATTGGCATTTAGAAACAGCATCGCATCTTGATGCACAATTTGTGCGTTTTCGGCTTTCAAAAGCTGCTTATTATCAAGTAATGCTTTGTAAGCAGGCGTGGATTTTTCAACCAAGGTGACTGAGGTTGCGCCGCGTGAAAGCGCTTCAAAACCCATCACACCAGTGCCTGCGAATAAATCTAAGCACGTTTGACCCGTTAGCTCTTGCCCAAGCCAATTAAAAACCGTTTGGCGCACACGTTCTGGAGTTGGCCGCAAACCAGTGGCATCTGGAAACTTGATTAAGCGGCTTCGCCACTCGCCAGCATTGATGCGTACTGTGTTTAATTTTGCTGATGCCATTTGAATATGCTGTTTTATCTCTAAAACAGCATTTTACTACTAAAGCGGTTTTTCTAAAGACCTTTGCAAACCTTTAGTCGTCCATTCAAAACATTACTTAACCGCATCACCCACAATAATAGTTACAAAATTGTCCGCTTTAAGTCTGCGATTAAACGTCTCTTTAATTTGCGCTGCAGTGACACTGGCAACTTTTGCGTTATATTCATCTAAATAGTTAAGCGGCAATTTGTAAAAACCAATCACAGTTAAATAGTCCAAAATCTTGCCATTGCTGTCAATGCGCATAGGAAAGCCGCCGATGATATTGGCTTTGGCTGCGTTTAACTCAGATTCTGTAACGCCGTCTTTAAGAAATTTATTTAATGTTTCGCGCACTAATTTGAGTGCATCATCAGCTTGGTCTTTTTTGGTTTGTAAGCCAATTTGGAATGGGCCTAACTCCGCCATCGGCATAAAGTAGCTATACACGCTATACACCAAGCCACGTTTTTCACGCACTTCTTCAGTTAAGCGTGACACAAAACCGCCGCCACCTAAAATGTAGTTACCTACATACAAAGGAAATAAATCTGGGTCGCCACGTTTAATGCCAGGGTAGCCTAATAAAATATGAGATTGTGATGCAGGGTGCACAATGCGTTGCTCTATCGCTTTAGTTGGATAAGGCACTGGTGGAATCGGCGCGATTGCAACAGATTTTGGTAGCCCACTAGAGATATTTTCAGCAATTTTATTTGCCTGCTCACGCGTTAAATCACCAATCATGGCAATCACGGCGCCCTTAGCACCGTAATATTGGCTGTAAAAGTTTTGCAAATCTTCACGTTTAATTTTAGCTACGGTATCTACCTCGCCACTTTCATCCAAGCTATATGGATGTGAGCCATACATGGCTTTCATAAAAGCTTTGCTTGAAATACTTTCTGGCTGTGTTTCAGCTTCTTGCAAACCAGAAATAATCCGTGCTTTTTCACGTGCTAACACTGTCTCTGGAAAGTCTGGTTTTTGTAGCACTTTTGTAAATACATCTAAGGCGAGTGTCTGTTCACGTGTGCTACTTAACGTACGTAACTTAAACCCAGCGCGATCTGCATCAAAATCTCCACTCAAAATAGCGCCAATATCCGCCATCTTATTAGCGATAACTTCATCAGTCATACCATCTGCGCCCAATGTCATCATGTATTTGGTAATGCCCGCCACGCCTGATTTCTCAGCCGTATCATGCGCGCTACCTGCCGCAAAATTGACACTTAAATCGACAATCGGCAAATCATGATTTTCTACAAAATAAACCTCAGAACCTGTGCTAGTTTGCCATTGCTGGATTTTGACCGCAGCGTAACTGTTACATGCGACTAAACTACCTACTACAATTGTTAAAATTTTAATTAATTTCATTTTATTACCTTAACTGGATTCCCGCTTAAACGGAGATGTCGAATTTTAATAACCAACTCAGTCAACTTAAAATGGCTAAGCAAGACTGGCGCGCAATGCCGACGTGTATGTTTTATACACGAGGTATTGTGCAACAACGTATTGCAACGCTATTTTCAGTTGACCCTTAATGTACATGGGGTTTGCCTTGCGGCTTGGCATTCGGATCCACCGGCTGCGGGTCTAAAGTCGCAATAGTTAAATTATCCTTAATCAGATATTTCTTAGCGACTGCTTGCACTTGTTCTGATGTCACTGCGCGTAATTTTGCTTGGTAAGCGTCTAAAATCTTCCAAGAGAAGCCAATAGTCTCAACTGTACCAATCTGCATGGCTTGGTAGAACATAGAATCACGTTGATAAACATCTGAAGCAATCACGCCAGCTTTAACCCGATCAAGCTCTTCGGTGGTCACACCTGATGATTTGATTTTATCTATTTGTTGCAACAAAGCCGCTTCAACTTCATTCACGGTTTTACCTTCGCTGGGCGTACCTTCTAACTCAAACAAACTCAAACGTCCGCGTTCCAAAAGGTCATACCCCGCGCTCACATCAACAGCCAACTGTGTATCTCGCACTAAGCTCTGATTTAGTCGCGCAGCAGGATTGCCACTTAACACACCCGCTAATACCTCTAGCGCATACGGTTCCCAGTCTTTGTCTGGGTCATTAAGCGCAGGTACGTGGTAACCCATGAGAATATAAGACTGTTTAGCGGGTGCTTTGACGATAATGCGACGCTCGCCAATTTGTGGCGGCTCTACTTGAGGTTTGCGTGCTGGTAATACTTTTGGCTTTAATTTGCCAAAATATTGTTGAGCAAGCTTATAAACATCAGTCGCTTTCACATCACCCACCACCACTAGCGTGGCATTGTTTGGTGCATACCAATTGTTATACCACTCACGGGCATCTTCATAAGTCATGTTTTCAAGATCATTCATAAAGCCCACTACAGGCCGTGCGTATGGATGCGCGCGATAAACTGCGCCTTGAAAAGCCTCATTGACCATGGCTTGAGGTTTATCATCCGTGCGCCAACGACGCTCTTCCATTACCACTTTAATTTCTTTATCAAACTCTTCTTTAGTGAGTTGTAAATTAGCCATGCGATCAGCTTCTAACTCAAAAGAAAGTGGTAAGTTTGACTTTTCAAGCTGCTGAAAATAACAAGTGTAATCTGCACTGGTAAAGGCATTTTCCTTTCCACCTGCCGCTGCGATTAAGCGTGAAAATTGTCCCGCCTTAACTTTCTTAGTGCCTTTAAACATCATATGTTCAAGCACATGCGCCACGCCTGTTTTACCATTCACTTCATCCATGCTACCCGCGCGATACCATACCTGCGAAACCACCACTGGCGAGCGATGGTCTTCTTGCACCACAAGTTTTAAACCATTATCAAGTTTAAACTCCTGTATCGCACTTTCTGCAAACACTGTGACAGGCATTGCTAATATTAAAACCAATAAGCTTTTGATACGCACCTTGTACTTCTCCAAATTCATAGTTATAGCTACATTACTAAATATACCTTGCCTGATTATAGCTTGGCTAAGCATTTTGAGTCTTTATCATTCTAAAACAGCTATGTGACATAAGCGTTTAGATGTTAGTTCCTACCTAGTTCACGTCATCACATTAAACAATATCGGCTTAGCCAAAAAATTAAGATAAAATAGCTTTTATTAAATCAGTCAAAAAATATTGAGTCACTATGTTCGATTTTTTCAAGAAAAAACCAACTCAACCTACAGATGAAGCAGCACCCGAACAAGTAGATACGCAAGTTATTGAAACAAAAGCTACAGAAGCACCTGTAGCCGTACAAAGCTGGAGCGAACGCTTAAAACAAAGCCTCAGCAAAACACGTAAACAGCTAGGCAACCAACTTGCTAGCTTGTTTGGTGGCGGTAAAATTGACGTCGAAGTTTATGAAGAGCTAGAAACCATTTTAATTACTTCAGATGTAGGTGTGAATGCCACTAAAAATCTGCTTGCCGACATCAAAAACCGCGTAAAAGTGCAAAGTTTGGATGATACAGTTCAGCTAAAAGCAGCGCTGAAAGAAGCCATGTCAGACCTACTCACGCCACTACAAAAACCGCTTGATACCAGCAGCCACAAGCCATTTGTAATTATGCTTGCTGGGGTGAATGGCGCAGGTAAAACAACGTCCATTGGTAAGCTTGCGCATGCCTTTCAAGCAGAAGGTAAATCTGTGCTCATTGCCGCGGGCGATACATTTAGAGCTGCCGCACGCGAGCAGTTACAAATTTGGGGGGAGCGTAATAACGTACACGTCGTTTCGCAAACCAGCGGTGATGCCGCTGCCGTGATGTTTGATGCCATCAATTCCGCAAAAGCTAAAAATATCGACATCGTACTGGCTGACACTGCAGGCCGCTTGCCCACACAAATGCACTTAATGGACGAAATTGCTAAAGTAAAACGCGTGATGGATAAAGCCCTGCCTGGTGCGCCACACGAAGTGCTACTAGTGCTAGATGCTAATACTGGTCAAAATGCCGTTACGCAAGTTAAAACCTTCGACGACGCACTTGGTGTCACGGGCTTGGTACTTAGCAAACTAGATGGTACCGCCAAAGGTGGTGTCATTGCTGCGATTGCCGAAGCACGCCCTATTCCCATTCGCTATATTGGTATTGGCGAAGGTATAGATGATCTACGACCATTTATTGCTGCTGATTTTATTGATGCAATGATTGATTAATAATTTCACTCACTATTTAGCGATATAATCTATTCAATGATTAAATTTGACCAAGTCACCAAGCGCTACCCTGGTAGCAATGAAGCCTTAAAAAATGCCAGCTTTACAATTGAAGCTGGTGAGTTGGTATTTGTGACTGGGCATTCTGGTGCAGGTAAAAGCACCTTACTAAAGCTGATTGCCGCGACTGAAAAACCCACTAGCGGCACGGTACTGATTGCCAACCAAAATATCAGCAAACTTAAACCATCCGCAATCCCATTTATGCGTCGCAAATTTGGCTTAATTTTTCAAGACCATAAATTACTATATGACCGTAACTGCTTCGACAATGTGATTCTACCTTTACATATCAATGGCATCACAGGTAATGAAGCTGCAAAGAGAGTGCGTGCAGCTTTAGACAAAGTTGGTTTATTGCAAAAAGAAAAAGCCATGCCAATTACGCTATCAGGTGGTGAACAACAACGTTTAGCCATTGCACGGGCTGTGGTAAGTCGCCCATCTATATTGATAGCCGATGAACCAACGGGCAACTTAGATGCGAGTTATGCAGCAGATATTATGGCGATCTTTCACGCATTTCATCAAGTTGGCGTCACGGTCATTGTAGCCACGCATGATGCGTTAGGCATGAGCGCCGTTCAGAATCGTGTGCTGCATCTTAATCAAGGCCAACTAACACATACTCAATCTGGGCTTGATGGAGTTCATCATGAATAACTGGATCAACCAGCACATACAAACCATTAACTTGGTGCTTGGTCGTATGCAAAATAATGCATTGTCGACATTGATGATTAGTCTAGTGATTGCCGTAGCGTTATGTGTTCCAGGGCTATTTTATTTAGGCGTAGACCATTTATCAAAATTTACTAATCACATGCAAGATGAAACAGAGATTAGTCTTTTTCTAAAGCTTGATGCAGATAAAGATGCCGTGGCTGAAATCGGTGAGGTTTTATCAAAGAATGACTCCATTAAAAACTTTCATTTAATCACCAAAGAAAATGCTTGGCAGGCACTTAAAAATAAAGCTGAAGCAAATAATGAATCAGACAGTAAAATCGCCGATTTAGAAAAAAATCCACTTCCAGATGCCTTCTTTATTCAAGCTAAATCAACTGAGCCAGAGGCGCTAGAAGCACTAAAGCAAGCGCTGCAAAGTATTCCTGGCGTTGAACATGTATTGCTGAACACGGATTGGGCAAAGCGTCTATCTGCAGTACTTGTACTAGGCAAAAAGATTATATTCTTTGTAACCGTCCTGCTTGCTATCGCTTTACTAGTCATTATCGGCAACACCATACGCATGCAAATACTCACACAAAAAGATGAAGTAATCGTAAGCAAATTGATAGGTGCAACCAATAGCTTTATTCGCATTCCATTTTTATATGCTGGCATTCTGTACGGCTTATTTGGCGGGCTACTGGCAATCATCATGCTGGTGTTAGCCGTTAAGGTGTTCAATCTATCGGTACAAACACTATCCAGCCTTTACAGCAGCGACTTTAGCTTACCTTTATTCAATGGTCAGCTTTTTATCGGCATCATCGGTTTCGCCATATTCATTGGCTGGCTGGGTTCATATCTCGCGGTTTCTCGCTCAATCGCCTCGATTAAAATTAATTAAGCTAAATTCATATGCATGGATATTAAAGTCGTTTACATAAAGCTATTTTATCCCCTGTTGCACTAATTGTTTGGATATTTACTACGGGTAAGCCATTGCTGGCATTCAGTTCTCAGGTTGCTGGACTTTAGGAGCAATGCTATCAGCGACATACCTGCAGTTTGTGCAACTACTAATAGCATTACCACACCCCATGCCGCAATGTGTATGCCTCGAACTTGATTAAAAATAACGCGGTATCAATGTTTGTCCAAATTAAAATTTAAAAAAATGATACCTGTATACGGGTGAAGTCCAACATTTAAAAAAAGACAATCTAATTGGTACTGCTCTATATCATAATTAGGAGCGCACACTTTAAACATAAATTTAATGCGAAAAAAAGAACAACTCAAATGTTTTTAGTTAGATAACAGTGCTAAAACTTGTTGGATGGATTAAATGATAATTTAGCCAATACAAAAAACTTTATAAACTTCTAAATATTTTTTCGCCTACTTGAAAATCTGCTTTGGAGACGACTTACTTGGTTAAGCCCACATTTTTTGAGGATAAGATTGTTAACATGGAATGGGCAATTTAACTAAGTAACTGTGTGGATTAAACTAATCAAATATGGTGAATTTTTCACACACTTGCACTTCCTTATTCTGAAAAGCTCCTGCCTGACTCTGTAAGCAAACTTTCTAGCTTGAACGTTTGATACTGAGTGGGACACACTTCGAGCCCATAAAAGACACTCATAAAGTATTAAATTTGGTAGATAAATATTTAAACTCGATACTTTACTAATTTAAATCAATATCAAGTTGAGGCTTTGATATTGATTACAAAAAAGGCTGAAAGATGAATATCATAAAACGCATATTAGTTGCTAATCAAGGTCGCGATCCTGAGCGTTTAAAAATGAAATATGATGCAATGAGATCAAATTCATTTATATTCCTAAGGGGTACCTGCCATCTATTCTACGATCGACTACCTAAAGATGGAATTTCCAAATCTGCCCCTAGAGCTTGGTGCTGTGGTGATTTACATTTAGAAAACTTTGGTAGCTATAAAGGTGACAATAGACTCGTTTATTTTGATATTAATGATTTTGATGAAGCTGCGTTGGCTCCATGTACTTGGGAGCTCAGTCGCATTATGACAAGCATACTGATTGGAGCAAAATGCTATGATATTTCGAGTCAGCATGCCGAATCACTACTTACTAGGTTTATTGATGGTTATATTTCAGAAATTCTTCATGGGAAAGCTCGATGGGTGGAAAGTGAAACTGCAACAGGAATCGTTAAAGACTTATTGAATAGCCTGCAACGACGTAATCGTATTGAATTTCTAAACGCGAGAACATTAAAGAAAGGCAAACTACGTAAAATTAAGATTGATGGTCAAAAAGCGCTTTCCGTTTCTGAAGAGCAGCGTATAAATGTTATAAAATTTATGGATGGTTTTGCAAAAACGCAACCCCATCCAGCATTTTTTACAGTTCTTGATGTGGCGAAAAGAGTAGCAGGTACAGGTAGCCTTGGGATTGATCGTTACACGATCCTTGTAGAAGGTAAAAGCTCACCTGATCAAAATTACTTATTAGATTTAAAAAAAGCATCCCCCTCATCCATCGCCAGTCATTTGCCTTCAATCCAACCAGAATGGATTAGCCATGCTGACCGTGTAGTCAATCTCCAATTTCGTATGCAAGCTGTTTTAATGGCCTTTTTACATGCTGTATCTTTTGAAAAACAATCTTATGTATTGAAAGCATTACAGCCAGAAGAAAACAGAGTTCCATTGATCAATTATCACGATGATATTGAAAGCCTAGATGTGGCAATAGGTGTAATGGCGCAGTGTGTCGCATGGGCACAACTTCGGAGTAGTGGCAGACAAGGTTCAGCTAATACTGATGCACTCATTGACTTTGCTCGGGGTAAAAAGTGGCGTAGCAAAATACTAGCGCTTTCACATCAGATGTCCCAGCAGGTTCAAAACGACTGGGAAACATATTGCAAAGCTTACGACAACAAGGTTTTTTGTTAATACAGTGAGACCGTGTTGGGTTAAACCAGTCGAATGATGCCTACAATGAATAGCTACCATAAACACCCAATGCGCATATGCACTTAACTTGCTGTTGAATAACATCCTCGAATGACCCACCTTAAAAGACTTTGATTTGTCTTCTCACTAATGAAAATTAGAGTGATTCCCTTGAAGGGAAAAATTTGAATACAACTTTACCACGTCAACTAGCCGACAGCTTTGCACTTTAAGATAGTCTTCATGGTGAGTTATATATACTTTTAGCTCTCTCATCTTGTAATACTTAACTTTATATTTTGGAGGACGAAATGAACAAACTTTTAGCATCACTTATCGCTGGCGCATTTGCATTCACAATAGGTACATCTGCTTTTGCTGCAGATACAGCTAAACCTCTAGAGCCAGCAAAAACCGAAGCAGCGTCTCCTGAACCAGCCGTTGATGCTGCTAAAGCTACACCTTCAAAAGCCGCCAAAAAACACCACCATAAACACACTAAAAAAACAGCAAAGATTGCAGCACCTGCCGCTGCTAATGCATTAATTGGCAAATAAGAGAAACTATCAACAATACTTACCTGTAATAGAGCTTAACTAAGATCAGGCAAACCTACCTGCCCTTAGCATTTAATCTCAACCTGATAAATAGATTCCGTGTTGAAATTATTACGGCTAAGACTTAAATAAATATCATCCATTTAACGTCATTATTACATATCAAAGAGGAATATCATGAAAATCAGTTCATTTGTATTAGTTAGCATGTTGTCTTTAATTGGCTTATCCGCAGCCCATGCTGAAACGCCTGCAGCAACGGCTACAAGCGTTTCAGCATTATGTAATGATGGCACATCCTTTACAGGAACAACTAAGCAAGGCGCATGCTCAGGTCATAAAGGCGTAAAAGCCTGGAATGCCAGCTCGCCCTCAGCACCAGTTGCAGCGACTCCTGCAGCAAAACCTGCAACAGTTTCAACAGAGAAGCCGACTAAGTCAGAGATGCCAACAGTGGCAGCTGCAGGAGGTGGCGCTGGCAAAGTATGGGTAAATCCAAAATCTAAGACTTACCACTGCTTCGGTACTGAGCACTATGGCAAAACAAAAGAAGGATCTTACATGACTGAAGCTGCGGCTAAAGCCGCGGGTGACCATGCAGTGGGTGGTAAAGCTTGTAACTAGCATAACTTAGGTATCACGAAAGTGTTGATCATTAATCCATCATGATTAGCACTTTCGATGCTTGCAAGCGCTTATACTATAAATGGCGCCGGGGTGATTTGCACTATGTTGAGTATCAAATTATATGGTAACTAATATATCATTTTACTTGGGTGATAAAATCTTAATAGCCTTAGCTTTACGTAAGGAAACTTGCAATAGGTCTACATATCCTGTCTGAAAGCAACGCTTAGCCGCATCAAAATAAGTTCGATAGTGATCAAATACAGATTCACTGTAACGATCAATAATTTTATTTCTATTTACTATTAGTCTTTTATCCCACTCAGCTAAAGTACGTGCGTAATCTTGACCGATTAATCGAATTTCAGATATTTCATATTGATCGACAATGGCTGCCTGAATATCACTGATTGAGGGTAATGCTGATCCAGGAAATACTTTCTCAAGTAAGTATCTAGAATCTCTTAGTTCCCCAATTGAATTTGGCGCTCTATTGATAACAATAGTTTGCAAGCCAATGTACGCATCGTCTGTGGAAACCGATTTACACCAATTAAAGAAATCACGATAAACCTTGCGGTGTAGTGATGCCGAATGATCTTCAACAGAAGCAAAATGCTCAAATGCGCCTATTGAAATGATTGCGTCGAACTTTTTCTGTGGTGATGCAAATTTTTGCCATGCACATAGATATGCTGTAACTCCCGCTTTAGGGACAGACTGAATGTATTCAAATTGTTTTGTGCTTAATGTTAAACCGTGAGTTTTAGAGTTGGGATATTGGCTAGTCACATACTGCATTAGTCCTCCCCAGCCGCAACCTACATCCAATACTGTTTGTCCGTCTGCGAGATGCGCAAATTTACTTAACCTTTCCAGCTTATGCTTCTGCGCATCTTCTAAATTTAATGCAGACTTCCAAACGCCACAACTATAAACACGATAATCGTTATCTAGAAAGAGTGCAAAAAAATCATTATCTAAATCATAATGAGACTGTATATCTTCTTGAGTAGCCATTTATTCCCCTCAAATATCTTACAAACCCTTTAGGGCGCTTAGTTCTTACTTAGAATAAACATTCTAGCTATTAATCAATGACGGTTTTATGTTGAGAACTACTTATTTACATTAGCCAATAATGCTCATGATAGCTTGTCTTCAATAAATATGAGATAGTGGCCAGTTATAACCTATAAATATAATACAGAGCAACTTCTTCCTCAGTTTAACTCAGTCAAAATCCATCCCCCCTCTCCCACTAAATCAAGCGACTGTGCATGAAACGTTAACAAACTACTGCGGTGTCCAACGCTCACTAAAATAGCTTCTGGCTTAGATGTTCGCAGCAATTGATACATTGCATACTCAAGTCCTTCGTCCATTGCAGAGCTGGCTTCATCTAAAAATATAAGCTGTGCTTGGCTTAATAATGCGCGGCCAATCGCCAACCTTTGCTGTTCGCCTAAAGAAAGTTGATTACTCCAATCACTATCTTCATCTAGCTTTGGCACTAAATGTCCAAGCTGGCACTTCTGCAATATGTCAACGGCCTCATTTGAAGTGTTTGATTCCGTAAAACTCGATAGACCAGATGGGTAAACTAAAGGATAGTAAAGTGCTGTTCTTAATGTACCTAATGGAAGATACGGTTTTTGTGGCAAGAATAAACAACGCTCGACTGAAGGCTTGGTCACTTTGCCTTCCACAAACGGCCATAAACCTGCAACAGCGCGTAATAAAGTGGTTTTTCCCGCGCCTGAAGCTCCGCGAATAATAAGCGATGCACCAGCCCCTAATACAAGGTTTAAGTTGCTTATCAATAATTTATTTGCAGGTGTATGCACTGTAAGACCTTCAATTCTAAGGCTAAGCTTTTCACTATTTTGAATTTGTGCCAATGGTAACTTTTCTACAGACTCCATCACATCTAAAAAGCCTATTAAACGATTTAATACGGCTTTATAGCTTGCAAAGGTATCGTAAGAGCTACGGAAAAATGACAGCGCATCTTGCACTTGGCCAAAGGCTTGAGCAGTTTGCATCATGTCGCCGAGCGTAATTTGCTTAATAAATAAACGTGGCGCTTGCACAATAAATGGGAACACTACGGCGGCCTGACTAATGCTTAAGTTGAATCCATCAAATTTTAGCGACCGAAATACAATAGCCCACATATTGCTAATCACATACTTAAATCTAGCGAGCAAATTAATGCGCTCGACATTTTCACCACCAAAAAAAGCAATACTTTCACTATACTCACGTACACGAATCAGCGCATAGCGAAAATTAGCATTAAATTTTTCATTATTAAAATTTAGCATTACTAGCGGCTTGCCTAGCCAAACGGCAAATACTGTCGCAATAATTACGTATATGTAAACCAGAAACACCATCGCACGTGGAATCTCTATAGCAAACACTGAAAGTACGCCAGATAAGCTCCACAGAATAAGGGTGAATGAAAACAGAGAGACTACTGCGTCTAATAAGCCCATAGAAAGTGTCAGCGAACTGGTCACAAAACTATCGACATCTTGCTGTATGCGTTGATCAGGGTTGTCGGCATTAGTCAGTAGGTATTGACTGCGATGGTAGGTTTGATGTGCTAGCCAACCGTTTACTAATGAGTTGGTCAACCAGATGCGCCAACTTATTACAAAGGTTTTACGTAGATAATAGTTAAGTAAACTACGCCCGACATGGATAGTAGCCAATACAGCGAATATTAATAACATAAACCAAAATGACTTGGCATCCAACTTTTGCATGGCGGTATAGAAACCGTTATACCAAAATGAAAATAGCACGTTTAGTCGAACTGAAAGTAAGGTGAAAAATATGATGAGTATCAATAAACCTAAGGGAAACAAGCTTCTACTTGGACTTAAATATGGCCACGCTATCCGCTTAAATTGCCGGCCCCAGCTAGTCCAGTGCGTCAGCGCAAATGCAATTGCAATCAAGCCAATTGTGCTAATCACAAATGCTTCAGCAAGCCATATCACACTTGCGAGTAGCTCAACATTCCAATTCATGAATTTCCCTTTTTAAAATCTCGAGGCGCTATAGGTATTAATGACAAGTCTAATAATGATTGTCTAGTTTACGTAATTTATTTTTTACCGTCTTCAATAATACTAGAGTTGAATTTGACGACTATCAAGTAGACGCTTTAATTAGAAATAAGCAACCTTCATATCGTCCTCAAAAGTGCGATTTATGGCTAACGAATAGTATAAAGACAGAACTTCCACATAATTTTGTAAAGCTTAATATGTGCGCAAACAAACAGACAACTACTCTCCAATTGCGTTATTCTAAATATCTGATCAGTTATTCCAAATTGATCGCTAAAGTGCCGAGTTAGATTTCACGGTTTTAATTGTTTAGCAAATTTAGTAGTAATCATATGTGAATTCTGGAAATAGAAAACAATCTGGTTTAATTACATTTTTTGGTGACTTTGTAGATTTTGATGTCAAAAATGCAAACTTCTTATGATTGGCCATGAGATTGCTGTGCACGCCACATTTCAGCATAGCGTTGACCAAGCATTAATAACGACTCATGCGTACCCCGTTCAACAATTTCGCCTCCTGACATGACCAAAATTTGATGGGCATGCGTGATAGTAGAGAGACGGTGAGCAATGATTAAAGTAGTATGGTTTTTGGCAAGCTCATTTAATTCTTTTTGAATGCAGCGTTCAGTTTCGGAATCAAGCGCAGAAGTGGCTTCATCAAAAACTAGCAATGCAGGAGTTTTTAGTAGCGTTCTTGCAATCGCTACTCGTTGTTTTTCGCCACCTGATAGTTTAAGACCTCGTTCTCCAACATCCGTGTTATAACCGCTTGGTAGACTCATTATAAAATCGTGTATTTGCGCCGACTTAGCCGCTAATTCAATTTCGGATTGGCTGGCTTCAGGTTTACCGTAGGCAATGTTAAATCCAATAGTATCGTTAAACAGCACAGTATCTTGCGGGACAATGCCAACGGCATTTCTTAGGCTTGATTGTTTAACTGCTTTAATATCTTGACCGTCTAAATAAATTGCACCTGATTGCACATCGTAAAAACGAAACAACAATCGAGATAAGGTACTTTTACCCGCACCACTATGCCCCACAACTGCTGTCGTTTGGCCTGGCAATATTTCAAAAGACACTTTATTTAATATGCCACGGTTTTGTTCATAATAAAAACAAACGTCTTTAAAACAAACCTCTGGTCCTAATTCAGGTGAACGAATTACCAAGTCTTTGGCATTTGGAACATCTGCAATTTCTTGATCTGTTTCTAGCAAATTAAACATCTTGTCGATATCTATTAAAGATTGCTTCATCCCGCGATAAAGCACGCCTAGAAAATTGAGTGGAATATACAATTGAATCATCAGCACATTGACCAATACCAAATCGCCAATCGTCATTTTTCCGCTTGCAACGCCTTGACTAGCCAAACTTAAGATAAAAACCAAGCCAATAACGATGATAGTTTGCTGGCCAAAATTTAAAAATGCTAGTGACTTTTGTGATTTAATAGCAGCTTGTGCATATTTTTTTAAATTGACATCATAGCGAGCAGACTCATACTGTTCATTGCCAAAATACTTAACTGTTTCAAAATTAATCAATGAATCAACCGCGCTTTGGTTTGCCTTAGAGTCAAGATTATTCATTTCAAGTCTGAAATGGGTTCGCCATTCAGTTACTACTACCGTAAACATCACATAACAAAAAATGGCAGTAAAAGTCACCATCACAAACCAAATATCATAGGCGTAAAAGAAGTAGCCCAGCACCATAGCTAGCTCAATTAGCGTTGGAATAATGCTATAAAGAGAAAATGAAATCAGCGATTGAATGCCACGTGTACCTCGCTCAATGTCACGTGTTAAGCCGCCTGTTTGGCGCGTAAGATGAAAGCGAAGTGATAAAGCATGCAGGTGATTAAACACTTGCAAACCCACTTGCCTGACTGCATTCTCAGTCACTTTAGAAAAAATTAACTCACGCAATTCTCCAAACAGTGAGGCTGATAGCCGTAATAATCCATAAGCCACAATCAGACTTACCGGCACCACTAGCAATGCTTGAGCAGTAGTGTTGATACTCATCGCATCTACAATCTTTTTAAGCATAATGGGGATACTCAAGTTGGCTGCCTTAGCCACCAACAAGCACAACAAAGTAAAAATGATGCGCGCCTTATAAGCTATTAAATAAGGCAATAAATTTTTAATAATTTGCCAATCTTTAAGTTGGCGCTTATTATTTATTGAGATGAATTCTGATTTCAAGCGCGGCATAAGATTTTTAATAAAAGTATTAGTTTAAGGAGCGTTTTTTAAATTGACGAACGCTAGCATGTCATTAGCTTGAGTATTGCTCATATTTATTCGCATTGCACTTCACCCGCTTTAATAGACCTTTATATTTTTTATCCTTTAAAATTTCTTTTTTCCTGATGTCAAAAAATTTTTAACCGATGAATATTTTTGATTATTTATCAAATCAACTCTTCTAACGCTTTATATAAAAGGAAACTAGAGTAAATAGCATGATGGCAATATCTCAGCAAATCTTAAATCGACTTCAACAGTTATGTTATGCAAAAATGATACTATGGATTTCCATTTTATTTATGTTCTCAAATACTGCTATGGCTATTGAAGAACCAAAATTCACACTCTTAGAAAAAGAAGAGGCTTTTGAACTTAGAGCTTATGAGCCTAAGATAATTGCTGAGGTCTTTGTAGATGGCGACATGAATGATGCATCTAGTAAAGGATTTAAGCTGATTGCTGACTATATCTTTGGAAACAATAGAGCACAATCTGGTAAAAGTGAAAAAATCAATATGACTGCGCCAGTCGCTGTTAAAGCATCGGCTGAGAAAATTTCTATGACCGCCCCTGTGGGGTTGCAACAATCTAATAGTGGCTGGAGAGTTTATTTTGTAATGCCTAGCCAATATACGTTACAAACGTTGCCCAAACCTAATAATCCACTAGTAATCATCAGAGGAATACCAGGACAAAAATTTGCTGTAATTAGGTTTACTGGGTTAGTTGGTCAAGAAAAAATGACTGTAAAACAAGCAGAGCTAAATCGATGGATCACACACAAAAACTTTAATGCACTGAGTAATCCAGAACTCGCTAGGTACAATCCACCTTGGACTCTTCCCTTCTTAAGGCGCAATGAGTTAATGGTAGAAGTTGACTAGCGCTTTTAATCGAAAGCAGTCATTTAAAGCCATCAATCGCCAGAATGTGACAAGTCATATGGAACTCAATGGTGGATAGAGGCATCTTAAATGGTGATTGTACGGTGTATGAGAAGATAACCGATGCACGCGTCGGCAATATAATCATTGCAGTTTGGAGGGCTCAAATGAAGTGACTATCAAAGAGCTTGGTAAAGAAAAGAGTCAATATATTTTGATTCCACATCATCCAAAATTTGAAGTCATTAGACCGAATTAACCCTTTTTAATAGAAGATGGGGCTGTCCTAGATAACACATAAAATGTTATAAGGACGGCATGAGAAAGAGCAGATTAAGTTCAGCTAAACAAAGCAAACTAATAGAGCATTTTGTTGCTGGAACAACGGCTAGATGTGCTGCTGATTTGATAGGTGTTAATCGCAATACGGCGGCCTACTATTTTCAAAGGCTACGTGAGATTATTGCGTATGAATTAGAGCAGGAATCACACGAAGTTTTTACGGGTGAAATAGAAGTAGATGAAAGTTATTTTGGTGGTACACGCAAAGGAAAACGCGGTCGAGGGTCAGCAGGTAAAGTCCCGTGTTTGGCCTGCTAAAGCGCGGTGGCAAGGTCTATACCAAGATTATTACTGATGCTAGTAGTCAAAAATTGATGCCCATTATTGCCAACAAAGTGATACCAGACAGTATCGTGTATTCTGATAGTTGGCGTGGCTATAATGTGTTGGATGTTTCTGATTTCAAGCACTATCGAATTAACCACTCGAAACTGTTTGCTGACAAACAAAATCACATCAATGGTATAGAGAATTTTTGGAATCAAGCGAAGCGTCAGATGCGTAAATTTAACGGTGTGCCAAAGGCTAATTTCGTGCTGTTTTTAAAGGAGTGCGAGTGGCGTTTTAATAACCCAACACCACAAGTGCAGCTATTACAAATAAAACAATGGGTTAAACAACATATGGGCTAGTTATCTAGGACAGCCCCTAGAAGATAATTAATCTCAAGCTTTAGGACGCATTAAACCAAATGTATTGGCTACCAGACTTAGTTTTTTTAGATATTGAAACTACAGGGGGTACACCTCTGTTTGACCGCATTACTGAAGTTGCTTTGATTAAAATTGAGGGTGGTGAGAAAACGGTAGTCTGGGAGTCTTTAATCAACCCAGAGACACCCATTCCACGTCAAATTACGGGATTAACTGGTATCACTAATGACATGGTGCAGCACGCACCAACCTTTAAAGAAATTGCGGGTGATTTATTTAGCCATCTTGAGGGTATGGTACTTACCGCACATAACTGTCGATTTGATTATGGCTTTTTAAAAGCTGAATTTAAACGTTTGGGCGGTACTTTAAGGCTACAAACGCTATGCACAGTTAAGCTGTCCAGACGCTTATATCCCCATGTGACAGGCCATTCTTTAGATGCAATTATGCGTCGGTTCAATCTTCATGCAAATGACCGTCACCGTGGTATGGGTGATACTCAACTGATGCTGGATTTTTTGGAAGCCGCAAAAAAGGATTTAGGTTCCGTAAAGGTTTTGGATGCCATCAACTATCTACTAAAAGGCCCAACATTACCCTCCTGGCTGGATCACACAATCATACAAAAAATCCAAGATGTACCCGGAGTTTATATCTTTTACGATGACGGCGATTTACCGCTATATATTGGTAAAAGCATTAAGCTAAAAACCAGAGTGTTAAATCATTTCGCATCAGACTATAAAACTGTTGCTGAAATGGAGATATCGCAAAAGGTTCGGCGTATTGAGTACAGAGAAACTGCCGGTGAACTAGGTGCTTTGTTATTAGAGGCAAAGTTAGTTAAACAGATGCAACCTAGCTATAACCGTCTTTTACGTAATGTGACCAAGTTATATGCCCTACGTCTATCCAATCAAATGAATGACTTGCCGTGGTTGCGTATTGTGAATATCGAAGATCTTGATCCAGAAAGTTTAGATTACATGTATGGCATATTCAAAACTAAGAAAGGTGCAAAAGATTTAATTCATAAATTAGCGGACGAATACAAAATATGTTTAAAACTTTTAGGCATTGAAAAAGGGATTGGTAAATGCTTCGCCCATCAAGTAGGTAAATGTAGTGGCGTCTGCGTAGGTCAAGAAAAGCACGAGTTACATCACTTAAGACTCAAAATGTCGCTTGCTTCATATAAACTTAAAGCATGGCCATATGCAGGTAAAGTGGGAATTAAAGAACTAAACCCAGATACCAACAAAACTGAAATGCATTTATTTGAAAATTGGTGTTACTTAGACACAGTTGATTCCGACGTGGATTTAACTGAAACTGTGAACACTAAATACAGTTTGAAATTTGATTTAGATATTTATAGGTTAATTGGTAAAGCTTTGAGCAATACGCGTAATGTAGTTGAGTTTGATAAATCCGATTTAGCGTTTATTTAAGCATCATGGAAATTTACCCAATACCACTCTTCCCACTAGAATTGGTAGTATGCCCTGGAGGGCGATTGCCGCTTAGAATATTTGAGGCTCGCTACCTTGATATGGTGCGTAATTGCATGAGGAATAATTCTTCATTTGCTATCGTTACCATATTGCCAGAGGGTGACACGGATCCAGAAGGCAGCTTTCCATTTGCTAATGTTGGAACCGTTGTAAAAATTGCTGAAGCCGATGTCACTACTGTGGGTTTAATGATGATCACTTGTATCGGCCAACAGCGAATCAAAATTGAATCGTTTGCACAACAAGCTGATGGCTTAGTAATTGGTCAAGTGCAGGATATACCAAATGATTTATCGATGCCCATTCCAGAAGATTTAATGCCCACGCAACAAGTATTGAAGCAACTATTAAGCACATTAACTGATCAAGATTCTGATTTGAAGAATTTGCCAATAGCTGAACCGTATGACTTTGATAATGCCACATGGGTTTCAAATCGATGGGTAGAGTTGTTGGATTTACCACTATTGAATAAACACAGACTAATGCAAATGGATAGCCCAATACTAAGACTAGAGTTGATTAACGATATTTTATATGCAAATCAATTAAGATAGATTCGAATCTATGAGTGTCGTTAATATTGAGAATAGTATGCAACTCGAATTTGTTGCGTCGATGGCGATGCATCTTGAGAATATTTATTGTGAAAGAACATCAAGCAAAGATACTCAACAACGAGATAGGTACACACAACTAATCGCTTATATTCAAAACTCCTCTTTTGAAGATGCTTACGCAAAGTATAAGCAGATTTCAAATGCAGACACGCCAATCGATCATTTTGATGCGGCGACCATTAAAATGGCACAGCGTTTAGCAAGAGAGGAAGCTAAATCAGAGATATTTGAATACATCGAAGTGTTTTACAATAGAAAACGTCGGCACAGTCATCTTGATCAGATGAGTCCGCTAGCGTTTGAAAAGTTACAAAGTGGAAGTCAATAAACGTCTACTAAAGCGGGTGAAGTCCAGATTGCGTTCTTTTACTATTGGCATATTTACATGATAAAAAAAATCTTAAAAGACCAGCTTTAAAGCCTTATAAAGATTTAGCTGAAAATTTAAAAGTTGGTGAGTTTGATGAACATTGGTTGTTTATTTATGAGGTACTAGCAAAAGATAAACTAACTAAATACTGGAAAAAGATGAAAGAAAGTAAAGTTAGTTTTATTAAAAATGATTTCGGAGTATAGAAAAAGTTATGTCTAATAAATCTGAAATGATTATTTACCAAAACGACGATGGTCGCATACGCCTAGAAACTCGCCTGCAAAACGAAACGCTGTGGATGACGCAAAGCCAAATTGCAGAGTTATTTGGTTGTTCAGCCGACAATGTCTCATTGCACCTTAAAAATATCTTTGAAGAAAATGAGCTGATTGAAGCCGCAACTTCCGAGGAATTCTCGGTAGTTCGTTTGGAAGGTGAGCGGCAAGTTTCACGTAACATCAAACACTATAATTTAGATGCGATTATCAGCGTAGGTTATCGCGTTAAAAGTGTGATTGCGACCCGCTTTAGAATCTGGGCAACGCAGCAGTTAAAAGAATTCATCATCAAAGGCTTTGTGATGGATGATGTGCGCTTAAAGAATCCACCTGTCGCTGGTTCTGCAATCCCTGATTACTTTGCTGAAATGCTTGCCCGTGTACGTGACATACGCGCCAGTGAGCGACGTATGTATCTGCGTGTGCGTGAGATTTTTGCACTGGCGGCGGACTATGCGCCAACGCTGGCCGAAACGACGAAGTTTTTTAGTGTGATTCAAAATAAACTGCATTTTGCTGCCACAGGCATGACAGCGGCAGAGTTAATTTCCAGCCGCGTAGACCATGCTAAGCCTAATATGGGGTTAAATACTTGGCTAAAAGATGAGGTACGTAAAACCGATGTGATGATTGCTAAAAACTATCTAGCCGAAAAAGAAGTGACCGAGCTTAACCGCATTGTAACGATGTGGCTAGATTTTGCTGAAGACCAAGCCAGAAGGCGCAAGCAGGTGTTTATGCAAGACTGGGCAGATAAGCTGGATGATTTTTTGCGCTTTAACGATAGAGCGGTATTAAACAATGCAGGGAGTGTGAGTAAAAAACAGGCGGAGGCTAAAGCCAGTTTGGAATATGAGCAATTTGACGAAACAAGGCGTGCTTTAAAAGAGACTGCGGCTGAAAAGGATTATTTAAGCCAGTTAATTGATGTGATTAAGTTAAATGATAAAAAGTAGCGTATTTTTCTAGAAAAAATATATACTTTTTCTAGAAATTTAATTACATTAACAATGTGAAAAACATATCTGAATCAATACTTTACTTTATAGCTGGTCACGGAAGGGCGTGGGCATTCTCATCCAGTGATTTGGCTGGGCGTTTTGCACGCCAACAGATTGATAATGCACTTTCTGATCTAGCTGAGGCTGGTAAAATCCGTCGCGTAGCACGTGGCTTGTACGATTACCCTCGCTTTAGCGATTTATTGCAAAAGACCTTATCGCCCGATATTGACCAAGTAGCCTATGCCTACGCTCGTAAGTTTAATTGGCGCATTGAGGTTTCTGGTGATTCTGCCCTCAACCTATTAGGGCTTTCTACCCAAATACCCTCGCAATATGTTTACCTGAGTGATGGGCCCAGCAAAAGCTATGATGTGATGGGTGTACAACTGAGCTTTAAAAAAGCCACCTTAAAAGATATTGGTTTTAAACACCGCGAAAGCACGCTGATTGTGCAAGCACTTAAAGCATTGGGTAAAGAGCATTTAAGCGCTGAGTTATTTGCAAAAATCCGTGAACAGGTTGACGCTAAAAACTATAGCAAAATTTTACGTGATACGCAGGGCAGCACTGGCTGGATTTACGAGGCGGTTAAGGCTATTTGCAACCCCATAGAAACGGCTAATAGCTAAATGGATAAGTCGCCCGTTTATCTGCCAAAGATCGTAGCGATTTATTTGCCGAAACAGCAATAGCGATGCGTAAAACCCCTGCCATTGCAGAAAAAGACTTTTGGGTGGTGTGGGTGTTGAATCGGGTATTTGCCAATGCTGAACTAGCGCGTATTTTAAAGTTTAAAGGCGGTTTAGCAAATTTAGCTGTAATCAAATGTGAACTCTGGAAATAGAAAAAACTAGCTGGTTTAATTAAACTTTTTGGTGACTTTGTAGATTTTGATGTCAAAAATGTAATTAGGATAAGTAAAATCGATTTGTAAACGACTTTAATGTCTTGTTAACGACTTTAATATCCATGAACAAAAATCACTATTAATTGAACCATTTAGCCACTAGCACTCTAATAGCAAGAGTGCTAATATAACATCTATTGGAGGAAATAAGTTCAATGAGTAACGCATTAACATTACCAGTATTAACCGCATCTGACAGCCTAGAGCATTACTCTAGGGTGATTAAGGCGTATCCTGTCCTGTCCGCGGAAGAGGAATATTCGCTTGCCGTAAAATTTAGAGCAGACAATGATTTGGAAGCTGCCCGTCAGTTAATTGTCTCGCATTTGCGCTTAGTCGCAAGCATTGCGCGTGGCTACAATGGTTACGGCCTGCCACAGTCAGATTTAATTCAAGAAGGCAACATCGGCTTGATGAAGGCGGTAAAACGCTTTGATCCAGAGCGTGGTGTGCGCTTGGTATCTTTTGCGATGCACTGGATTAAAGCTGAAATGCACGAGTATATTGTGCGCAATTGGCGTATGGTTAAAATTGCGACGACTAAAGCACAACGTAAACTGTTCTTCAATTTACGTAGCATGAAAACTGGCTTAAATAGCTTGCAACCTGCTGAAGTAGCGCATATTGCTAAAGAGTTGAATGTTAAACCAGAAGAAGTGCTGGAAATGGAAGCGCGCTTAAATGGTCACGAGATTTCACTTGAGGCAAATATTGATGATGACAGCGATGAGCAATACAGCCCTATCGCCTATCTACCAGATGAAGGTTTAGAACCTCTAGAAGCTTTGCAGTCTAAGCAGACTGAAGTAGCCGAAACAACAGGCTTAGCAAATGCACTTCAAAACTTAGATGACAGAAGCCGTCGTGTAGTTGAAGCGCGCTGGTTGCAAGATGAAGGCGGCAAAACATTACATGAGCTAGCTGATGAGTTTGGTGTTTCAGCTGAACGTATTCGCCAAATCGAACAAAAAGCGATGCAGAAGATGAAAAGCTTGATGTTAGCTGGTCGGTAATTTAGATTACCGTGAGAATTAAATAAAAAAGGCTGCAATGCAGCCTTTTTTATTTCCATGAACTAAATCCTATCAAATTACGCAGCCATTTCACTCTCAACTGGCTCAAATGCCAGTGCGTTCTTCATGTGCATGCGCAATACTTTCAGATCATCTAACTGCGCTTGTATGCTCTTCTCAATCGCTTCCAGCTCTAGAATGCGGTCTTCCAAAGTATCGGTCGCTTTATAAATACGTTTAATACTTTCTAAGCGACGACGCAATTGCAACTGGTGCTCACGCACTTGAGATTCCATTGGTGAAATCACTGCTTTTAGCCAGTTTTCAATATCACGGTTCGCCACTTCATATACATGAATCACCCGGCTAGCAAGCGTTTCAAAGAACTTGGTGGTGAGCGTCATTTTCTCATTAGCAATCATATTAAATGCCGTGTTAAATTGCTCTTTGTATGCTCGCTCTAACTTAGCTAACTCTTTTTGATAACGTAATGTAGAGAAAGCAGGTGGGTCAGACTTACGCAAACCATGCTCTTTGGAAAATTTCTCATACATCACATCCATCATTTTCTTAATTTCATCTATTTGAGAGTCAGACGAAACTAAACGCGTTTTCAACTCCTTGAAGAAGTTATCCATCGCATCGCGAATAGTTTTAGTAAAACTCGCACCCTGCATGGTCTCACGAGTAGAGTGTACATGCGTTTTAAGCGCCTCCATGCCTAAAAGTGTGAACAGTCTATTGGTATGTTGAGAGAAAATACTGCGCAATGCTTGAAATCGTTGTAAACCTTTCTCGAAATTCTCCTTATCAACCTTAACCTTGTTCATCATGTGCTCAACAACGTCTTCATTCTTGCCACGTAAACCACGCAACTCAAGCAGCTGATCATTGATTCCAGAGATACGCGCATCTAAAATTAAATGAGAGTTGGCGATCAAATCTTCAATTTCGTTTTGTGTGTTATCGCGAACAATTTCTTTTTTAGATGGAATCAACTCATCAGATAAAGCACGTTCCAGCTCTAAAATACGGCTCTTATCAAGCAACTCTGGATCATTATTAACCTTGGCCAACAGACCCTTTTGGGCGGAAATAGGGAATATCTGATTAGTCTCTAAGCCCAACAAATCTGCACTAGATTGGATTTGCTTGGTAAGTTCCTTTTGAATTTCCTCTTCGTCTTTAAGCTCGTCCCAAAGACCATCAATTTTATTGAGTACGGCTAAACGGCCTTTTTGTTTCCAGCGTGTACCACTAATATACTGGCGCCAAACGTCTATTTCCGATTTAGTCACGCCAGTATCTGCAGCTAATATAAACAATACCGCGTGGGCATTCGGCAGCATGTTCAAGGTTAACTCAGGCTCGGTACCAATCGCATTCAAACCTGGCGTATCTAAAATAACCAAACCTTGCTCTAGTAACGGATGCGGGAAGTTAATCATCGCATAGCGCCAACTTGGCACGTCAATCGTGCCATCTTTGTTGAGGCTTAGCGCGTCATCCGCACTATTAGGGTCAAACAAACCATATTTCTCTGCTTCTAATACTGATACCGCTTTAGTGCTACTCACCTCTTTAAAGGCAGTCACCATACTTTCGTTTGAATCGATGTCAAAGGTAACGGTTTTCCATTCTTCTGGATAACGCTTGTATTCTGTAGTAGTGGCATCAGATAAGCGCGTTTCAATTGGCAACAACATAATTGAACTTGGTTTGCTTTTATCGTAGAGCAACTCTGTCGGACACATGGTTGTACGACCTGCGCTTGAAGGTAATAACCTTGTGCCGTAGCCAGCAAAGAAGATTGCATTAATAAGTTCGGATTTACCGCGTGAAAATTCCGCTACGAATGCAACGTTCAATTTATCTTCACGAAGTCTGTCTAACAGATGCTGTATACGTTGATCAACTTGACCGTCATTGAGCTCTTGCTCATTCAACCAACTCCGATAATCAGAGATGGTATCGACTAAGGCTTTGCGCCATTCGGTATATGCTGCAAATTGATTTGCTAGTTTGCTGTTAGATTTTTCTTGAGCCATGTCAATCCTTACCTATTTTTACTTAATGGAACTCTATCATTATTTTTATATTAATCAACCAAATCAATTAACTATTATTTACATTTAAAATAAAATTTAGATAGGCGGGCTAAATTTGATGACGAACGGTGCACTGATGCATCATCATCAAGCCATGCCATTCTGTTATCATCTTATTTTATCTAAAAGAGTCATCATGAGCGGCTTAACTAACAACACTCCCCGTCCAATTGACATTCGATTGCATCAGGCTTCGCGTCTATTAGAGATTAAGTTTGATAACAATATGGAATGCCAGTTATCTTGCGAATTTTTGCGCGTTTACTCACCTTCAGCGGAAGTAAAAGGACATGGTCCTGGGCAAGAGGTATTACAAGTGGGTAAAGAGGATGTCAATATCACCGCTATCGAACCAGTTGGAAATTATGCGGTCAAGCTTACATTCTCTGACGGTCACAACACAGGTTTATATTCATGGGACTACTTATATGACCTTGGTAGAGACTATGAGGCACTTTGGCTAGAATACTTAGGCCGATTAAGTGCTGCTGGCATTCAACGCAAAGAAAGCTAATACGGATAACGTTTAATGACGACTGAACACAACACAAACCAAGACAGCAATCAAAATACGCACTTTGGGTTTAAAACTGTTGCTGAAAATGAGAAAGCCAAAAAAGTAGGTGAAGTTTTTCATTCTGTAGCAAGTAAATATGACCTAATGAACGATGTCATGTCAGCAGGTTTACACAGAGGCTGGAAGCGCTTTGCCATAGAAATAAGTGGTGTAAAAGCAGGTGATAAGGTGTTAGATATTGCGGGTGGCAGTGGTGATTTATCTAAGTTATTCGCAAAAAAAGTGGGCGCTGATGGCCAAGTAATTCTGACCGACATTAACGCTTCAATGCTGGCTGTTGGACGCGACCGCATGCTGGATGCAGGTTTGAGTGTACCTGCGCTTCAATGTGATGCTGAAAAGCTACCCTTCCCTGACAATCACTTTGATTGCGTGATTGTGGCATTTGGTTTGCGCAATATGACGCACAAAGATAAAGCATTAGCAGAAATGCAGCGAGTGCTTAAAGTGGGTGGTAGATTGTTGGTGCTGGAATTTTCAAAAGTGTGGCAGCCGCTTTCAAAAATATACGATGTCTATTCATTCAAACTATTGCCATTCATGGGGAAAATTCTCGCTAAAGATGCGGAGAGTTATCAATACTTGGCTGAATCTATACGCATGCACCCAGACCAAGAAACACTGAAACAGATGATGGTAGAGGCAGGCTTAAGCAAGGTGGACTACTACAACCTTGCCGCAGGTGTAGTAGCTTTGCATAAAGGGTATAAAACTTAATATGCTTAAAGCACTTTCAACGCGTTTATTGCAGCATCTAATTTCTCAAAACAGTTGGGCGAGTAACCTGTTAAAGCCATTTGCAGGGAAATCAATACAAATTAATGTGAGCTTTGTTTCGACTAGCTTAGTGATTTTAGAGAACGGCAATTTAGCCATTGCGGGCGAAACTAACATCTCCGATGCTACAGTGACAATTCCACCGAGCCTGCTTTTAAGATTACTCGCTAAAGATGAAGCCGCAAACAGACAAATTAACATTGAGGGTGACACGCACCTAGCCGCAGAGTTGGCTAAAGTACTTTCGAATATGCGTTGGGATTACGAGGATGATATAAGCAATCTGATTGGCGATATTCCTGCTAATAAAATAGGTACCTTTGCACGCGATACGGCAAATTCAGTGAAAGAAACTGGCATTAATTTAGCCGAAATGTTGAGCGAATATTGGCAAGAAGAAATGCCGCTCATTGCTAAAAAGCGTCACGTAGAGCAGTTCAATGCAGAAGTTGATACGCTAGGTTCGGACGTAGCACGCTTTGAAAAGAAGTTAGCTAAGCTTACTAAGAGCATCAAAGCAGACTTAGATAACAGTCTATAACCATGGCCTCAGAAAATTAAACAAAAACAGCAATGCTGTAGATAACAACGACTAAATATATGCGTATTTTCCGGCTTTTTTATATTATTTATATCGCACTACGGTTTGGCCTAGATGAGTTCATCTTAAGCCACACAAAACTGAAGCCGCTAGGGAGCATCATCAATGCTTTGCTGTTTTGGCGTGACAAAAGCAAACCGCGTGGCGAACGACTAAGATTAGCGCTTGAAGCACTAGGGCCGCTTTTTGTTAAGTTTGGACAAATGCTATCCACTCGACGCGACTTAATTCCGCTGGATATTGCGGACGAACTTGCCAAACTACAAGACCAAGTGCCCCCTGTTGCATTTGCGCAAATTGAAGCAGTCATACATGAAGCGTTTAACTTACCGCTCAATCAAGTGTTTTCAAGTTTTGAAGAAACCGCCATTGCCAGTGCATCCGTCGCACAAGTGCATTTTGCTCACTTACTCGACGGCACACCTGTAGCCGTAAAAGTATTACGTCCAGACATTGCAAAAGTCATCAATCATGATTTAGAGCTTTTAGATACTGCCGCATTGTTATTACAAGGCATATCCTCAGAAATTAAGCGCTTAAAACCGCGCGAAGTTGTCGGAGAGTTTGCAGAGCATACGCATAGTGAATTAGATTTAACCCTAGAAGCCGCCAACTGCACGCGACTTTCCAGTAACTTTCCAGATAAACGTTTGTTAGTTCCGCATGTCTATTGGGACTGGTGCCGTCAGCAAGTCATGGTGATGGAACGCATGGTGGGTACACCGATTAGTAAAGTCGATGTGCTGCGCGCTAAGGGTATAGACATTCCGAAACTTGCACACGATGGCGTAGAAATATTCTTCACGCAAGTATTTCGGGATGGTTTCTTTCATGCTGACATGCACCCTGGCAATATTCAAGTGGCGGATGACGGTCGTTATATCGCGCTTGATTTCGGCATTATGGGCACGCTGACAGACAACGATAAATATTATCTTGCACGTAATTTTCTGGCTTTCTTCAATGGTGATTATCGCGATGTCGCTGTGGCGCATATCGAGTCTGGTTGGGTACCCAAAGACACTAACGTAGAAGCGCTAGAAACTGCTGTACGTGCAATATGTGAGCCTATATTCGACAAGCCACTTAAAGATATTTCATTTGGCCGCACACTGTTAAGCCTATTTCAAATGTCACGTAAATTCGGTGTAATTATTCAACCACAGCTAGTCATGCTGCAAAAAACTTTACTGAATATTGAAGGGCTAGGTCGCGATTTAGATCCTGATATCGACTTATGGCAAACGGCTAAACCATTCTTAAAACGCTGGATGAGCGAGCAAGTTGGTTGGCGCAGCATTGTTAAAGTCATGAAAAAAGAGCTGCCTTATATTGCAAAGAACCTGCCACAAATGCCGCGCTTGGTGCATCAATTTTTGACACAACAAACCCGCGCCGAACAAGACGCGCCTATCAGACTAGCCATTGACGCACTAATCAAAACTCAAGAAAATCAGGCGCGCTGGCAAAAACGATTAACGTTAGCCATTGGGCTACTGGTGGTATTGCAAGTGGCAGGGTTGTTGATGTACCGTTACTTATAGATAAAAATTAACTATTTAATTTAAACATAGTCTAATTATCGTTTCTGGCATTTATCACAATAAAACGTAGAGCGCTGGCCTAAACGTATACATTTAATCAGTTTTGCACAGACCTTACATGGCTCGTTCGTGCGGCCGTAAACAAAGTACTCTTGCTGAAAATAGCCGATATTGCCATCCACACCAAAGAAATCTCGCAAACTACTGCCGCCCGCAGACAAAGCATCATTCAAGGTGCTTTTAATCTCCGCTACCAATCTTTCACACTGTTTCAAAGTGAGTTTATTAGCAGCCGTTTCCGGATGTATGCGTGCTCGAAATAAAGACTCTGATGCATAAATATTGCCTACACCCACCACGACATGACCATCCATAATCGCGTTTTTAATGGCGAGTGTTTTATTGCTTAATGCTGTGTGTAGATACTTTGCGTTAAAGTCCACCACTAGCGGCTCGGGGCCCAGACTATTTAGCAACACATGATTATTGTCTTTGTTATCTATCCATAATACTGCGCCAAAACGACGCGGGTCACGCAACCGCAACACGTGACCATCAGCAAACTCAATATCGAAATGGTCATGCTTTTCCGGCGGGTAAGGGGTATCAAGTAATTGAATACGGCCAGACATGCCAAGGTGCAATAGCAAAGTACCCGTATCATACTCACACAAAATGTACTTCGCACGGCGTGTAAGGCCTCGCAGCGTTTGATTAGGTAGTATTTGAAGCAGAGACTGAGGAATTGGCCAACGTAGCGTAGGATGGCGAATAGAGACAGATTTAACTACTTTGCCAACAAGAGGCAAAAGCCCACGCCTTGTGGTTTCTACCTCTGGTAATTCTGGCATAGTTTTTACTTGCTTGGAATATTAATGGGCGGATTAAGCATAGTGAATCCAGCATCCGCAGGGAAATTGTAAATCAAACCTTCGTCTGGACGTGCTAGCAACAAATCAGGCGACTCTTGAATTTTATCAAAATGTACTTTGCTGCCATCAGCTAACTTAATCACCACATATGGGTAAGTAACTTTACGATCTGGTGTATACATTTCGACAGATTTTGCTGGATTATGCACCCATGAAAAATCTAACCATTCGTTCATCTCATTCTGTTGTGGCTTAGCTGACGCGATTGAAGCATTCCATTTGCCGTCAGCCAAATCGACATTCAATCTTATATCTGACCACTGCTCTAGATGACTAAAGTCAAAACCAGCTATTTTTTCAGTTGGTTTTAATGGGGATTTATCAATTAACTCAATAACCTGTGTTGAAGCCGCTTCAGCATAATTATTTGACACCAAATAAACTGCATCTCGATGAGCGACATACTGCTCATCCGTCACAGGATTGTGTGTACCAAAGGTGAACTCTTCTACATTGTTTTTATCTTGGCTGTTTTTATCTCTAACGAGTTTGAGCTTAAGCTCAGGATTGTTTAGACCGAACTTCTCTAAATCAGGATTAGTAATTTTATCTTTTGATCTTGCCGCAATAATAGACAAAATACGTTGCACAGATGCTTGGTCCGCTCGCATGTTAACAGGCGCACTTAAACGCCAGAAACCATTCACTTTATCCAGTTTAACGGCAGCTTTAGCTGGAAACTCCACACTAATTGCATTAAATTCAGCAAGCTTGTATGCAGAAATATCATAGTTAGCTTCTTGTTCTGTAGTTTGTTTAGGGCGCAAATATAAAAATGCAACCAAACTTGCCACTATGCACAACATCACCAAATTAACTAACCAGCGTTTTTTCATGTATGCCTTAATCTCTCACAATTTAAACTTAAAACTTACGGATTCAAATACTCACAAGTTAAGCTTTTCTACGTTTCCACCAGAAGTAAAAACCCGCAATCATCATGCCAAACGGGATGAAGTATTGAAAGCCATGAAACACGGTCCAAGCAACTATGCGGCCTGACTCTGTATCTGGAATATTCACGTTAATATCTTTAAGTGGCATAGGTTGTATCGTGATAAGCTTATCGTCACCTGCAAGCCAGTTCACCATATTCACGCCCAAATCTAGGTTTCCACCATTGGTAATAAAGGTATTAGACAAGAAGTTACCATTACCCATCACCACTACGCGCTGACCTTTTTTGCCGTAGGTACGCTCTAAAGCCACACCAATATTGATTGGGCCACGTTTGTCTTTTTTCTCATTGAAAGTAGGTTTAGCATCTTTAGCTAACTTTTCTGAGGCTAACCAACCATTTGGTGCTACTTCAATTAGATTACTAACTTTCCAGCCATTTTCATCTGTACCTTTAGCCGTCACTTCATGCGCTTCTGGGAATAAAGTACGCAGCATAAAATTGGTAGTAATTGCATGTTCACCATACAAACTCGCGAATGCAACACGAGCATCCGCACCATATTGCGCTGAAGCCATATCTAAGGCGATACCAGGCGAAACGTGCAAACCTAAGTAATCTGCAACTTCTTTCATGCCACGATAATTATCGTCATCAAGCAACCAAAATAAGTTACCCCCCGCTTCAAGATAAGCTTTGATTTTCTTCGCTTCTACTTCACTCACATCAACTTGTGGACTAGCAATCACCAGCATCGCACCATTACTAGGTACGTTTTGCGCGATGGTTAAATCTGGGTTGGCAAATTTAAAGCCTTTTTTCTCTAATTGTTTACCAAACTCACCCAAGTCAAAGTTCTTTACACCTAGTAAATTGCGCTCACCGTGACCGTCTAAATACATGACTGCTTGTTGATTCGTGCGAGACAAGCGTACCAATAAGTTGGTCATTTCTTGTTCAGCAATAGGTGGAATGATGTGTTCAATACGCTTGTTGTATTCCACAATCACTTCACCATCTTCTTTAACACCAGCATCCTGCGCTAGTTTTGGCTCAATTGAAGGGTTTACAAAAGTCAGATTAACGTTCTTCTTTTCACGTTGATAGCGCGCTACAAAGTCAATCATGCCTTTTCGGAAATTGTCGCCGCCCGATGCGTCATCTTTAGTCGCAAATACCGTAATATTGACAGGTGCACTCATTTGCTTAAGCACGTTAACACTGCCTTGCGTGAGAATGTTACGGTTCGCTTGTGTAATGTCTTTTGCAATCCGATACTGGCTCGCTAAATAGCCAAGCAATATCACCAACAATAAAAACAGTACAACAAAAAAACCATTTTGCACTAACAGTTGAAAACGTAATTTACGATTGATATTCATTTTACAAGACCTAATATTTCAAATATTTAAAGGTTTTTAATCATTTAAGTTTCTAAGCTAGGCAAGGTGCGGACAAAAAATTATCACGCCGCATATGTTCAATATGCGAGGAGTAGTTTTTTCTGGGGAACGCAGCATAGCGACGAAAATTCAATGATTAGTTAGCCGCGCAAGCGGTCGGCATCTAAACGACGCACAGTTAAAGTTAAAAATGTGATGATAAATAACAAGAAATAAGCAATATCACCTGTATCAATTAAACCACCTGAGAATGATTGAAAGTGACGTGTAAGCGACAAGCTCGCTAACATATTGCTTGGGTCGCCCGCAAAAAAGCGATCTAAGAACATCAAAGCGAATAAAGCGATAAACGTTAAAATTGCGGCAATCACTGGTTGCTGGGTCATACTTGAGAAATACAAACCGAGCGCAGAGAAGCTAGCAATCATCAACAACAAGCCGATTGAATTGGCAATGATGAAGCCAAAATCGATGTCTGCCCAGATATTAAGTGTAGATAACATCAGTCCGATAAACACAACCAAGATACTTAAAAATGCTACTAAGCCCAGAAACTTACCCATTACGATTTCCGTAAGTGAAATTGGCGCACTAAATAAAAATGGTAAAGTTTGGCTACGACGCTCTTCAGAAATCAATCGCATAGATAATAATGGCACGGCAAACAGCACCATAAATGACGCAAAGCCATACACCATTTGCCCGACGAACTGCGTGACGCCAGTTCGTTCTGCAGGGCGCATTGCGCCTGACATGACGGCAAAATAATCATTCACGCCGTTTAAGTAGTATGTACCGAATGAAAACATCAGTAGAGATAAAATTACCCAACCCATAGGCGAGGCAAACATACTTTTAAGTTCTTTTCTTGCTACATTGATAATCATGATGAGACCTTAAGTTTACGCGGCAGTATGTTCTGCAACAGGCTGTTCTTGATAGGTAAGTTGCACGAATACATCTTCCAAGCTGGTTTGATCAGGTGCAATTTGATACAAGCCCCAACCATTTTTAACTGCTGCTTGCACAATAGACTCAGCTGGCGCGGCATCTTCAGCAAAACGCACTCGCATTAAACCGGCTGAAACGTTTTCAGCTTCAGTAACACCATCAATTTTTAACATTTCATCTGTAGATGGTGAATTGTGCATACCAACTAATAGCTTATTACCGATACGGTGCTTTTTAAGCACATCAATCGCGCCATTAAAGACCAACTTACCCTTATCGATAATTTGCACATGGTCACACACCATTTCAACTTCAGGCAAAATATGAGTAGAGATAATCACGCTACGTTCTGCGCCTACTTCACGAATCAAGGCACGAATGTCACGAATTTGAATTGGATCTAAACCAACCGTTGGCTCATCCAAAATGACAACCATCGGGTTATGAATAATGGCTTGTGCAATACCTACGCGCTGTTGATAACCGTTTGATAAGTTTTCAATTAAACGCTTGCTCATATGACCCAAACCACAACGCTCTTTTGCCACTTCCACTGCTTTTTTGATACTGCCAGCACTCACTCTGTGCAACCTGGCCGCAATGGTTAAATACTCATCTACAGTTAACTCTTTATACAGAGGGCGCATTTCAGGCAAGTACCCAATAAGCGCTTTGGCTTCTTTTGGGCTTTCCATCATATCAATACCGCAAATCTTGACTGAGCCATTACTTGGCGCAAGATTACCAGTCAGCATTTTCATTGTGGTCGATTTACCCGCACCGTTTGGACCTAAAAAGCCCAACACTTGACCTTTACTTAAAGTAAAACTCACATTGCTGACAGCTTCTCTGCCACCGTATAGCCGTGTGAGCTCGTTTGCCTCTACTGTAAAATTATTCATAGTTACTCTATTTGTTATTACAAAAATACAGGTTATTGTGACTAAAAATCAATCAGTTATCTTTAAAAATCACGAGCCTGTCAGCGCTAAAAATTACTTATGTTTTTGAGAGCTACAATCTATTGAGAACCGCAACACAGTAAAGTTCTATTGACATTCATCGCAGTCAATCCATAATTATGGAGGAACTTGCAGCACCTGTCACGGACTAAGAAATAGAACAGTACAATACCGTAGTAATGGCTTATTATCTTACATATTAATTTGTCGCGACTATTAAACCTTATTTTTAAAGCTTATTTTCACTCATTCTCAATAATTACAAAATAACTTATGCGCCCAATGACTCGTCTATCTCAAACTAAACGCCACTTAAACAAAAATTTGTTTAAGGCTAAACATATCATCGGTACAAGCCTGATTGCTGGCGCCTTATGCATGAGCGGTTGCGCAACCGTCGCGAATGGGCCAGCCAACCAAGCAGCTCAAGCCAATCCATTCAACGCTGAAGCAGACTTTGTTTTTAAATATTTAGTGGCTGAAGTTGCTGGGCAGCGCGGCGATCTAGCAACGTCAAGCAAGGTTTTTTATGAGTTGGCGAAAACTTCGCAAGATGCCAGCCTAGCAGAGCGTGCTGCCAAAGTTGCAGCTTATGGCAATGTGCCGGGCATGACCGTTCCTAGCATAAGGCTGTGGTCTGAACTCGACCCAACTTCCACCGAAGCGCAACAAGCAATGACAGAAATACTCATTGCGACAGACCAATTAGATGCGGCAAAACCTTATTTGAAGAAACTTTTTGATAAAGAAGAAACCCGTGCTGGTGGCTTTTTATATCTAAATAACCTACTTAGCCGCAGCAAAGACAAAGTTGGGGTATTGAGTTTGGTTCAGTCGCTTGCAGCACCTTATCCAGACCTAGCTGAAGCGCAGTTCGCAATTGCGCAGTCCGCCTATGCAGCAAACCAAAATAACGTAGCATTGCAAGCACTAGATAAAGCCGAAACACTTAAACCAGGCTGGAACGTCGCAGCATTGCTAAAAGGGCAAATCTTATTCAATCAAGCACCGCAATCTGGTATAGATTTTTATCAATCATTTTTAGATCAATATCCTGATTCAAATGAAGTTCGCGTCAACATGGCGAAAATCATGGTGAACCAAAAGCAATATGACGCGGCGAAAAATCAATATCCAATCATATTGCAATACGGTAAAAATAGCCCAGAAGTGACTGCCGTTGTTGGATTACTTTCATTCCAAGCTGGTGACTTTGCGGGAGCTGAGGCTTATTTTAAGCAAGCCTTAACACAAGACTTTAAAGATACCGACCAACTATACATTTACTTAGCGCAAGTCACTGAAAAACAAAACCGTGATGCTGACGCAATGACTTGGTACAGCAAAGTGCAACCTGGTCCACGCTTCTTAGAAGCTCAAATTAGTGCGGCAAACTTAATTGCACGTACCCAGTCGGTAGATAAAGCCATTGAAAAACTAGATGCTGTAGAAGACTTAACAACTGAGCAGCAAATCATTGTCATTCAAACGCAGGCTTCATTGCTAGCAAAGGCTAAGCGCGACAATGATGCTTTTGATTTACTGGATAAAGCTGTTAAAAATCTACCAAATACTCCAGAGTTAGTTTACGACTACGCGCTAGCCGCTGAGCGAGTTCACAAACTAGACATCATGGAAAGCGAGTTACGCAAAACTATCGCGGCTAAGCCTGATTTTGCAGCAGCATACAATGCACTGGGTTACTCATTTGCTGACCGTAACATCAAGCTAGATGAAGCAGTCACACTGATAGAAAAAGCTTTAACCATCAGCCCAAATGACCACTACATGCTGGATAGCCTTGGCTGGGCATACTACAGAAAAGGCAAGCTGGACAAAGCAATTACATACTTGGAACAAGCTTACCAAGTAAATCAAGACCCTGAAATAGCTGCACATTTAGGTGAGGTTTTATGGCAAAAAGGTAAGCATGATGAAGCTAAAAAGATTTGGACTGACGCACTGAGCAAAAATCCAGATAATGAAGTACTGATGACAACTGCCAATAAATTCAAATCATAAGTTTTTTTGCTTAAAGATTTAGGAATTAAGATTTACAGATGAAGTTAGCTCGTTTACTTTTCACTTGTAGCCTTGTTGCTATGGTGGCGAGTTGCAGCTCGCTACCTAAGCCTGAAACCAACCACAACGCCGCCTCACTAGCACGCCAGCAAGCGCATTTGCAAGATATTGCAGGTATAGACCAATTTAGCATTAAAGGTCGCATCGGCGTCCAAGCGGATGGCAAAGGCTTCTCTGGCAGCCTCTCTTGGCAACATAACAAAATAAACGATGACATCGCCCTATACTCGCCGCTTGGCGGGCAATTAGCTAGCATTAAGAAAACTGCTGAAAACGTGACTTTAGAGGACGCTAAAGGCAATCGCGTTACTGCCGCAGATGCTGAAACGCTCACTCAAAACACGTTAGGATGGCAATTGCCACTAGCAGGTCTTGCGGATTGGTCGCTAGGACGTCCAAGCAACAGCGCCATTCAAGCCAGCACATGGGATGAACAAGGTCGTTTGAGTACTTTAAAGCAAGATGGTTGGGATATTCAATACGAGAACTATGCCGATCAGAATGGTCATTTTTTACCAAGCAAAATCCTACTTAGAAACGAAAAAGTCTATTTAAAGCTATTGATTGAAAGTTGGTCTCATATTACAAACTCCAGCATTACCAACTAATTTCAAGCAAAATTATTCCAAAACTAGTCCAAATCTAGGAATTAAGGTCTAAATCCAGCAGTACTTCATCATTAAAATCTCTGACTATCTCAGCATAATTTAGGCTGAAATAAATTTGTTGAGGGCTGAGATGCAATGAAAAGATTAATCGCACTATTCATATTCTGTTTTGCTATATGCAGCAATAGCCAAGCGGCGCAATGGGTCAAGCTCAGCGACAACAATATTGAAAAAATAATGTTGGATAAGCAATCTATCTTGCAACAAGATAAATACAAAAGAGCGTGGGTGAAAGTTGAATACAAAACTCCACAAAAAAATCCAGAAACTATCGATAAACAATATAACTTATCAAAATTACTCTGGTTTTTTGATTGTTCCGCACAAAAATCTGCCACTTCTCAAGTTTTTCAATATTTTAATAGCGAGCTAGTTTACTCAGCAGGTATTGATTCCAAAAGTGCTGAATTTATTGAACCCGTGCCAGAAACTGACATGGATATTGCCATGCGCTATGTGTGCCAAGCAGAAAAGCCTAAAGTTGCTCCCATAGAGCAAAAACCTACCACAGCTTTAACTAAGGCTGAAACGCAAAAACCCGTACCAGCAAAACCTGAAACAGAAAAACCAGCTGATACTAAAGCTGTCGCCGTCACAGCCAAAGCGGCAGTGATTAAACCTGTGGGCAACAAAAAAAACGACAGCAAAACACACTGGACGTACGAAGGCAAAGAAGGTCCAGAGAATTGGGCAAAACTTAGCCCTGAATTTGCAACTTGCGATGTGGGTCGCAATCAGTCGCCAATCAATATTGAAGATAGCATTCATGCTGCTATTAAAGCTTTAAAAGCGATACAGAAATTTCCTGCAAAAGATATTTTCAACAATGGTCATACCGTACAAATTAACTTTAAAGAAGGCAATATGCTGGCACTTGATAACAGCGCCTTCCAAATGAAGCAAGTACATTTCCATGCCCCTAGTGAAAACACCATACATGGCAAGTCCTTTCCGCTAGAAGCGCACTTTGTACATGCTGACTCTAAAGGTAATTTAGCCGTGATTGGCGTGATGTTTACCGAAGGCAAAGCCAATCCAGCGCTTGCCAAACTTTGGGAGCAGCTACCTGAAGCAGAAGGAGAACCAGTTGTACTAAAAAATCGCGTCATGCCTAGTGAGTTTATGCCTGACAATAAAAGCTACTATCGCTTTAGCGGCTCTCTGACCACGCCACCCTGCAGTGAGGGCGTACGCTGGCTGTTAATGAAAAATCCTATCACAGCCTCTAAAGAACAAATCGATGCCTTTAAGAAAGCTGTTCATCACAGTAATAATCGCCCTGTGCAGGCTTTGAATGGTCGGGTGATTATTGAGTAGCACTTACGCAACAATCCTGCACAATCATTAGAACAGCTAATTAAAATTAGCTTCGTCAATCTAACCTTAGGCTAGATGCGTTAAAATATTGGCTTATGCAAGATTTTCAATCATTTTTAGCACCTGCAAAAATCAACTTATTTCTGCACATTACAGGTCAGCGGGCAGATGGTTACCATTTGCTACAAACCGTTTTCCGCCTACTTGATTTATACGACACCATCAAACTAAAGCCAACTAAAGACGGAATTATAAAGCGCGTCAACGATGTCGCTGGTGTGCCTGCAGAACAAGATTTATGTGTTCGCGCAGCAAATCTATTGCAGCAACATACACAATGCCCGTTCGGCGTAGAGATTTTAGTAGAAAAGCACATTCCTATGGGCGGCGGCTTAGGCGGCGGCAGTTCAGACGCGGCGACGGTGCTGTTAGCTTTAAATAGTTTGTGGCAGCTTAACTTAAGCCGCAAAGAACTCATGTCGCTAGGCCTGAAATTAGGCGCCGATATACCTTTCTTTATTTTTGGCAAAAACGCTTGGGCAGAAGGCATAGGCGAACAATTAACCGAGATTAATCTGCGCGATTCCTACTACGTTGTGCTGAATCCAAAAATACATGTATCAACAGCACAAATATTTGCCAATAAGCAATTGACAAAAAGCACGAATCCTATGACAATGTCGGACTTTTCTGGGACGGCTAAATTAACAGCATGTAACTTAAGTGCTGATTTTATAAATGACCTAGAAAAAATAGTCTGCAGTGAATACCCCGCTGTTTTAGATTGCTTAAATTGGCTCAGTCAATTTGGCGACTCAAGAATGAGTGGTTCTGGTGCTTCGGTCTTTTTAGAAGTAGTAGATGAAAAAACTGCAGGTGATATATGCAATCAAAAACCTAAAGATGTTCAGGGCTTTGTTGCAAAAGGGTTGAATCAGCACCCGCTAATGAACCTTATGGTTGATTAGATAGACTGATTAAAATATTGGGGAGTCGCCAAGTTGGTTAAGGCACTGGGTTTTGATCCCAGCATCCGAAGGTTCGAGTCCTTCCTCCTCAGCCAAATTTAGAAAGCAGAATTAAAACTGCTTTTTCTTAGAATACAAAGCGTGTAGATTTTTGATTTACGCGCTTTTATTTTTTGTAAGTTTTTGCTAATAAAGTTTTTATTGATAGTTTGATGCTGAGGCTTTAAGCACAGTGTTTACAAGCACGGTTTAATAGGAAATCAACAGATGTCTAACGGCAACTTAATGGTCTTTACTGGCACGGCTAACCCAGTGCTAGCGCAAGAAGTAGCTAAGCACTTAGGCATTGAGCTTGGTCAAGCGCACGTTGGTACATTTAGCGATGGTGAAACCACGGTTGAACTGCTTGAAAACGTACGTGGTAAAGATGTATTCGTGTTGCAATCTACCAGCCACCCAACCAATGACAGCCTAATGGAAGTCATGGTTATGGTTGATGCGCTTCGTCGCTCTTCTGCTGGTCGTATTACTGCTGCAATCCCCTACTTTGGTTACTCACGTCAAGATCGCCGTCCGCGTTCAGCACGTGTAGCAATTACGGCTAAAGTGGTTGCGAATATGCTGACAGGTGTTGGCGTTAATCGTTTGTTAACTATGGATTTGCACTCAGATCAAATTCAAGGTTTCTTTGATATTCCAGTCGATAATATTTACGCCACACCGATTTTGTTAGCTGACTTGTTGAAACAAAATCATGAGAATTTAATGGTGGTTTCACCTGATGTAGGCGGTGTTGTGCGTGCGCGTGCAGCAGCTAAACAGTTAAATTCAGATTTAGCAATTATTGATAAACGTCGTCCAAAACCAAATGTTGCTAAAGTGATGAACATTATTGGTGATGTGACTGGCCGCACCTGCGTGATTATGGATGACATGGTGGATACCGCAAATACACTTTGCGAAGCGGCAGCCGCACTTAAGAAGTTTGGCGCTAAAAAAGTAATCGCATACGCCACTCACCCAGTATTATCTGGCGGCGCAGCAGATCGCATTATGAGCTCTGAGCTTGATGAATTAGTAGTGACCAATACTATTGCGCTTGGTACTGAATCAGCCAACTGCAAAAAAATTCGCCAATTAAGCACAGCAGAATTATTAGCTGAAACTATTCGCAGAATTAGCAGTGAAGATTCTGTTAGCTCACTTTTCATGGACTAAAAGGTTTATAGATTAAAAGTTTTTAACCCTGCAGACTGGTCGCGGTATGCAGTTTTTGTGTAGTAAGGCTATCAAAAGCCTAGCAGTAAAAGTAGTATCAAATTAGGAGTAGTAAAATGTCTATCGAAATTAATGCAGTAAAGCGTGATGTAAAAGGTACGGGTGCGAGCCGCCGTCTTCGTCGCGCAGGCACCGTTCCAGGTGTTGTTTATGGCGCTGGTAAAGAGGCTGTAACACTTGAAATTAACGCTAAAGAATTATTCTTAGAGTTCCGTCATGAGGCATTCCATGCTTCAGTATTAACGTTGAACGTAGAAGGCAAAAAAGAAAGCGTATTGTTACGTGATTTCCAAATGCACCCAGTTCGCAACACTATTCAACACATTGATTTTCAACGTGTAAGTGCTACTGAAAAAATCCACGTTAAAGTGCCATTCCACTTTATCAATGCTGAAATCGCTCCAGGCGTTAAAACAGGCGGCGGTATTGTTGCACACATTTTGACTGAAGCTGACGTAAGTTGCTTGGCTAAAGATTTGCCTGAGTTCCTTGAAATTGACTTAGCTGGTCTAGAAATGGGTAGCTCAGTTCACTTATCACAAATTAAATTGCCAAAAGGCGTTGAATTTGTACAACTAGCTCACGGTAACGATGCAGCCGTTGCAGCGATTGCTAAAACACGTGGCGGCGCAGCAGATGCCGCTGAAGCAACACCAGCAGCTTAATTTATAAGCATGCTAACTAACGCGCACTTTACTATGAAGTGCGCGTTTTTTATTGGTACTATTGCATGATGAATGGCATAAAATTATTCGTTGGTTTGGGAAATCCTGGTGAAAAATACACCGCAACCAGACACAATGCGGGGTTTTGGTGGATAGATGAAGTCGCTGCACAAACCAATAGTAAATTAGCTTTAGATGCAAAGTTTTTCGGCATAGTTGGTAAGCTCAACGCTAAAGCGGACACTTGGCTACTTAAACCAACTACGTTTATGAACGCTAGTGGTAAATCAGTGGCTGCATTAGCAAACTATTACAAAATTGCACCCACTGAAATATTAGTAATTCATGATGAGCTTGATTTACCAGCAGGCGGTTTAAAACTCAAAGTTGGTGGCGGCCATGGTGGCCACAATGGCTTAAAAGATATTGAGGCTGCACTTGGCACAAAAGACTTCTGGCGCTTGCGATTAGGCATTGGCCACCCAGGCGATCGCAATGAAGTAGTTAATTTTGTTCTAAAAGCACCAACAAAAGATGAGCAAGCCGCTATAGACGAAAAAGTCTATGAAAGCACCAAGCTGATAGATTTATTGCTTGCAGGCGAATTTGAAAGCGCAATGTTAAAACTGCATACTAAAAAATAATGTTTTAAATAACATTCACACGTCATTTCCGCGAAAGCGGGAATCCATGTTGAATGAAACAGATATAAAAATGGATTCCCGCTTTCGCGGGAATGACGAATTAAAGAAAGAGTTAAATTATGAAATGCGGAATTGTTGGTCTACCAAATGTGGGCAAATCCACACTATTCAACGCCATTACCAATGCTGGTATTGCGGCAGAAAACTATCCATTCTGCACGATTGAGCCAAACGTGGGCATTGTAGAAGTGCCAGATACGCGTATGAAAGCGCTCATCGACATTGTTAAACCGCAAAAAGTACAACCTGCAATTGTTGAATTTGTAGACATTGCTGGATTGGTAGCCGGCGCATCAAAAGGCGAAGGCTTAGGTAATAAGTTCTTAGCTAACATCCGCGAAACAGATGCTATTGCGCATGTGGTACGCTGCTTTGAAGATGCCAACGTCATTCACGTTTCAAACAAAATTGATCCACTTTCTGACATTGAAGTGATTAACACAGAACTAGCGCTTGCCGACATGGAAACCGTAGAAAAAACCATGCAGCGCGAAAGCAAAAAAGCTAAAAGTGGCGATAAAGACGCTATTGCATTGTTAAAAGTGCTAGAAAAAGTGGTGCCGTGTTTAGACCAAGCCAAAGCAGTTCGCACACTAAACCTAGATGCAGACGAACTACTACTATTAAAACCTCTATGCTTAATAACAGTTAAACCAGTCATGTACTTGGCTAACGTAGATGAATCCGGCTTTGAAAACAACCCGCTGTTAGATAAAGTCGTGGCGCTAGGCAAAGCTGAAAATGCACCAGTGGTATGTATTTGCGCGAAAATTGAAGGTGAAATTTCTGAATTAGATGAAGAAGATAAAACATTATTCTTATCAGAATTAGGCCAAGATGAACCAGGCTTAAACCGCGTCATCCGCGCCGCTTACGATTTACTAGGCCTGCAAACCTACTTCACCGCTGGCGTGCAAGAAGTACGCGCTTGGACAGTAAAAAAAGGCGCAACCGCTCCACAAGCCGCAGGCGTGATTCACACAGACTTTGAACGCGGCTTCATTCGCGCAGAAGTGATTCAGTACGAAGAATTCGTGAAAAACAAAGGCGAACAAGGCAGCAAAGAAGCAGGCAAAATGCGCTTAGAAGGCAAAGAATATATCGTTCAAGATGGCGATGTGATGCACTTTAGGTTTAATGTTTAGCTTAGCAAGATTCAAGGTATAGCTGCGTGAGGGCTAAAGTTTAGCTCCAAACGCATCAACGCAAAAAGTTAAGCGTAAATTGCAAACTAGCTTTGACAATTTGCGCCTAAACCACTAGAATTGCGCCCTTGCTAAAGTTTTGGCAACCGATTTAAAAGGTGATGTAGCTCAGCTGGTTAGAGCACAGGATTCATAATCCTGGGGTCGAGGGTTCAAGTCCCTCTTTCACCACCAACACAAAAAGGCCACATCTTCGGGTGTGGCCTTTTTTATTTTCGGTGCTACCAGTTTAACTAGATTACACTGGTATTTAAAATACCATCCATTTAAGGTGCCTATGTTTGAGCAAACGTTTAAAAATATTGACGATATTCTACATAAAGACGCAGGCGCTACCAGCGAGCTTGATTACACCGAGCAAACTTCTTGGATTTTGTTTTTAAAATATCTCGATGCTTTGGAGCAAACCAAAGCGATGGAAGCCGAGCTTGAAGGCAAAGCCTATCAATTTATTATTGATGCCGCATACCGTTGGCCAACATGGGCAGCGCCTAAAACGCCCGATGGCAAGTTTGATCACAACAACGCTTTAACGGGCGATGACCTCAAAGACTTTGTAAACCTTAAGTTATTCCCCTACCTAAAAGGTTTTAAGCAACGCGCCACTGGCCCCAATACAATTGAATACAAAATTGGTGAGATTTTTGGCGAGATTAACAACAAAATACAAAGTGGCTACAACCTGCGCGAGGTGATAGAGCGTATTGATGAACTCAGCTTTAACACCCAAGCTGAAAAGCACGAGCTCTCACACCTGTACGAAGCCAAAATTAAAAACATGGGCAACGCAGGCCGCAACGGTGGCGAGTATTACACCCCGCGCCCGCTCATTCGCGCCATGATTAAAGTGCTTAACCCCAAAATTGGCGAAACCATTTATGACGGTGCCGTGGGCAGCGCAGGCTTTTTGTGCGAGGCGTTTGATTATTTGCGTAATCAACACCAAGAAAATGGAGAAAGTAAGCTTAGCACCAGCGATTTAACCACCCTGCAAACCAGCACTTTTTATGGCAAAGAGAAAAAGAGCTTGGCGTATGTGATTGCCATTATGAACATGATTTTGCATGGCATAGAAGCGCCCAATATTATTCACACCAACACGCTGGCCGAGAACATTAGCGACATTCAAGAAAAAGACCGCTTTGATATTATTCTCGCCAACCCACCGTTTGGCGGCAAAGAGCGCAAGGAAGTGCAGCAAAACTTCCCCATAAAAACGGGCGAAACCGCGTTTTTGTTTATGCAGCACTTTATTAAAAGCCTAAAAGTAGGCGGCCGCGCCGCTGTGGTGATTAAAAACACCTTTTTAAGCAACACCGATAACGCCTCAGTCAGTTTGCGTAAATTGTTGCTAGAGAGCTGTAATTTACACACCGTGCTTGATTGCCCAGGCGGCACCTTTCAAGGTGCAGGTGTTAAAACCGTAGTGCTGTTTTTTGAAAAAGGCGCGCCAACCCGAAATACTTGGTTCTATGCGCTAGAGCCAGGGCGCAACATGGGCAAAACCAACCCGCTCAATGATGATGATTTGGCTGAGTTTGTAAACCTGCAAAGCACCTTTGCCGATAGCGACAAATCATGGTCAGTTAGCGCCAGCACCATTGATAGCAACACTTATGATTTATCGGTTAAAAATCCCAACGGTGGTGAAGAAGTGATACACCAAACTCCACAAGCCATTATGGAAGAAATTGCCGCGCTGGATGCAGAAAGCGCAGATGTGTTGGCAAATATTAGGGCGTTGTTATGAAGGCTGGTTGGCAAGTAAAACCATTAGCAGCTATATGCAAAATATTTGCTGATGGAGACTGGATTGAAAGTAAAGATCAATCTGCTAAAGGGGTTCGTTTAATTCAAACTGGAAATGTAGGCAAAGGTTTTTTTAAAGACCGTGGTGAAAAAGCGCGCTACATTTCAAAAGAAACATTTGCAAGGTTACGCTGTACGGAAATATTTGAAAATGACTGTTTAATTTCTAGATTACCCGACCCTGTAGGTCGCAGTTGTTTGTTGCCAGATACTGGCGAGCAAATGATTACAGCCGTAGATTGTACTATTGTGCGCTTTGATAGTAGTCAATTTATTCCAGAGTTTTTTGTTTACTACACTCAGTCGAATGATTATTTAAGTAATATTGATGCAGAAACATCAGGTACAACAAGAAAGCGTATAAGTAGAAGTAAACTCGGTGAAATCCCAATCCCCGTTCCTTCAGTTCAAGAACAACAACGCATCGTTGCGATTCTTGATGATGCGTTTGAGCAGATTGCCATTGTCCGCGCCAACACCGAAAAAAACCTACAAAACGCCCGCGCCTTGTTTGAAAGCCATTTGCAAAACGTCTTTACCGTTCGTCCTGAGCTTGTCGAAGGACGTGGTGAGCTTGTTGCTTTATCAGAGTTAGCTACCGATATTACCGATGGTGACCACATGCCACCACCAAAATCAGTTAAAGGCATTCCGTTTATTACGATTTCAAACGTGAATAAACAAACTCGTCAAATTGACTTTAGTGATACTTTCACTGTAGCTAATGAGTATTACAACAAGCTAAAACCTAATAGAAAACCGCAAAAAGGTGACGTTTTATACACAGTTACTGGGTCTTATGGCATACCAATTATCGTTAATTATGAACTAGAGTTTTGCTTTCAACGCCACATTGGCTTGATTCGCCCAAATAAAAATACTAACAGCCAATGGCTTTACTACTTACTTTTATCACCTTTGGTTTTTCAACAAGCAAGTGATGGCGCTACGGGTACAGCACAAAAAACAGTATCTCTAAAAGTTTTAAGAAATATCAAAGTACCCAAAATGTCATTAGCTAAGCAAGATGAAATCGTATTCACACTTGATGCCCTTGCAAAAGAAACCCAACGCCTAGAATCCCTCTACCAACGCAAACTTAAGGCCTTGGATGCCCTAAAAAAATCCCTGCTACACAAAGCGTTTGCAGGCGAGCTTTGAGGTAAACTTTCATTATGATTACGATACAAGCACTTGAACGTTGGCTCACCACTCCCGCAGAAACAGAGCAACTGGAGTTTAAAGAGGCCAAAAATCAATATGACACGACAAAGCTGTTGAAGTATTGCGTTGCTTTGGCTAACGAAGGTGGCGGGTATTTAGTGCTTGGCGTAACCGATAAAGCGCCAAGAAATGTAGTTGGCACACAGGCTTTTACCACCACGGCAGAACTTAATAAAATTAAGGCTTATATTGTAGAAAAGTTGCATTTTAGGGTTGAGGTGACTGAAATAGTGCATGCAGATGGGCGTGTGCTGGTGTTTGAGATTCCACCTAGGCCACAAGGTCAGCCTGTTAATTATGAAGGTGCTTATTTAATGCGTGCGGGGGAAGATTTAGTCCCCATGACACCTGATAAGTTAAAGCGCATTTTTGCTGAAAGTCAGTCAGATTGGTTTACGCAAATTGCAAAAGATCATGCAAGCGCAGAAGATGTCATTGCTTTACTTGATACGCAAACTTTCTTTGATTTATTGAAGCAGCCTTACCCAACTAACCGTGATGCAGTTATAGAAAAGCTAAAAGGTGAAGGCCTTATTCTGCCTAAGTCCGCAGGTTGGCAAATTACGAATCTTGCTGCGATTTTGTTGGCTAAAAAGCTAGATGCTTTTTCAGCAACATTGGCTAGAAAAGCGCCGCGTGTTGTGATTTATGAGGGTAAAAATAAACTTAAAACGCGTGAAGATAAGCCTGGCAACCGTGGTTATGCGGTAGGTTTTGAAAGCCTTGTGGACTTTGTGCATTCTGCTGCGCCTCAAAATAAGTTTATTGAGCAAGCAGTTAGAGAAGAAGTGAAAATGTTTCCTAAGCAGGCGTTACGTGAGTTGATTGCTAATGCGCTTATTCACCAAGATTTTTCCACTTCGGGCGCATCTGTAATGATTGAGATGTTTGATGATCGCGTTGAAATCTCTAACCCTGGCATTCCACCGATTAGCGTTGACCGATTTATTGATGAGTATCGCTCTTGTAACGAAAAACTTGCAGAGCTAATGCGCAGATTGGGTATTTGTGAAGAAAAAGGGAGCGGTGTTGATAAGGTGGTGAGCGCAGCAGAGATATATCAATTGCCCGCCCCAGCTTTTAGGGTGGGAGAAATGCGCACCATTGCCATTTTGTTTGCACATCAGGATTTTTCTTCAATGAGTAAAGATGACCGTGTTCGTGCCTGTTATCAGCATTGTTGCTTGCAGTATGTAAGTAATAGCCGCATGTCTAACCAATCTCTAAGAGAGCGTTTTGGTGTTGTTGAGAGTAAAGCGGCCACTATTTCTTTAATCATAGGGGCAACAAAAGAGGCTGGGTTGATTAAAGATGACGCAGCGGAAACAAAATCAACTAGATACGCGCGGTATTTGCCGTTTTGGGCTTGAGTAGTGCTTTAACGCAAATCGTACTTTTTTATTTTTCTTAATTTATATGATATTAATCATAAAGTTAAGTGTTTTAATGCAAATCTGCCCAGATGTATAAAAAACGACTAAATCTATGCTTTAATGCAAAGCTTAGTATTGCTAAAATTGTGATAATTTATGATTAAAATCATGAGGATAAGTGTTTTAATGCAAATCAAAGAAAAGACTTATAGGTAATGAACGAAGCCGAAACTCGCGCCGAACTAATCGACCCAGCCCTTAAAGCCGCTGGCTGGGGCGTGGTGGATGGCAGTTATGTAAAGCGTGAGCATATTACACTCGGTCGCTTGCAGGGCGGCGGCAAACGAGGTAAGCAAGAAATTGCCGATTATGTGCTGATCTATAAAAATCATAAATTAGCGGTGATTGAGGCTAAAGCGTTTGATAAGCCTTATACCGAGGGCGTGGCGCAGGCCAAAACCTATGCCAAAAAACTGGCAAGCCGCTTTGCTTATGCCACCAATGGGCAACGTATTTATGGCATTGATATGCACACGGGTAAAGAAGCAGATGTTGCCACTTACCCCAGCCCAGACGAATTATGGCAACAAACCTTTGCTGAGCAAAACGCTTGGCGTGATGCCTTTGCGGAAATTCCATTTGAAGATAAAGGCGGTACTTTTGGTGCGCGTTATTATCAACATAATGCGGTTGAGGCGGTGCTTGAAGCCATTGCCAATAACAAAGACCGCATTTTACTTACGCTAGCCACAGGCACAGGCAAAACGTTTATTGCGTTTCAGTTAGCTTGGAAGTTGTTTTATAGCCGCTGGAACTTAAGCCGCGAGCTCAATGGCGATAAGCCACGCAGGCCACGCATTTTGTTTTTGGCAGACCGCAACGGCTTAGCCGACCAAGCGTATAACGCGTTCTCTGCTTTTGCAGAAGATGCGTTGGTGCGCATTGACCCTGCTGACATTAGCAAAAAAGGCCGCGTGCCTAAAAATGGCAATATTTTCTTTACCATTTTTCAAACGTTTATGAGTGGCACAGATGCCGAAGGTAACCCAGCGCCTAACTTTGGTGAATACCCGCCTGACTTTTTTGATTTTATTATTATTGATGAATGCCACCGTGGTGGCGCGAATGATGAAGGCAATTGGCGCGGCATTTTAGAGTACTTTAGCCCAGCCGTTCAACTTGGTTTAACCGCCACGCCTAAACGCAAAGACAATGTAGATACTTATGCGTATTTTGGTGAGCCTGTGTATGTGTATTCGCTAAAAGAAGGCATTAACGATGGTTTTTTAACGCCATTTAAAGTAAAACAAATTGCCACTACCATGGATGAATATATTTACACGCCTGGTGATGGCGTGGTGGTGCAAGGCGAGGCTGAACCTGGCAGACTGTATAAAGAAGGTGATTTTAATCGGATTATTAAAATCCCCGCGCGTGAGCAATACCGCGTGAAATTGTTTATGGATTTAATTAATCAACGCGAAAAGACGCTGGTATTTTGCGCCTCGCAAGAGCATGCCTTAGAGGTGCGCGATTATATTAACCAGATTAAAACCAGTAAAGACCCCGAATACTGTGTACGCGTTACGGCCGCCGATGGTGCGTTAGGCGACCAATATCTAAAAGCGTTTCAAGATAACGATAACGCAATCCCCACCATACTCACTACCTCGCAAAAGCTCTCAACAGGCGTAGATGCACGCAATGTGCGTAATATTGTGTTGATGCGTGAAGTAAACAGCATGATTGAATTTAAGCAGATTGTAGGCCGTGGCACGCGGCTTTATGACGGCAAAGATTATTTTACGATTTATGATTTTGTAAAAGCGCATCACCATTTTAGTGACCCAGAGTGGGATGGCGAACCAGAGCCGATAGAGCCAACAGAATCTGGCGGAAATGTCACTAAGCCAAATGTAGTTGAACAGCCGCAAGCACCCTACACACAAGAACCTAAGCCAGAGAAAATTTTAATTAAACTCTCAGATGGTAAAACGCGCCAAATTCAGCACATGATGGCAACCAGCTTTTGGGGGGCGGATGGCAAACCGATGTCTGCCGCGCAGTTTTTAGAAAGTTTGTTTGGTGTGTTGCCAGAGTTTTTTAAAGATGAAGACACACTGCGCTCCATTTGGAGCAATCCTGAAACCCGCAAAAAGCTACTTGAAGGTCTCAGCGAAAAAGGTTTTAATAAAGAAGTACTGGCTGAAATGCAACGCATTATCGATGCGGAAAATAGTGATTTATTTGATGTATTGGCTAATGTCGCATTCGCTTTACAGCCAATCACACGAGCGCTAAGAGCCACGGAAGCTAAGCGAGCAGTGCATGAACATTTTGAAGATAAACAAAGCACATTTATAGACTTTGTATTGGGACAATATATTAACCAAGGTGTTGATGAACTGAGCCAAGAAAAACTTAAAGGGTTATTAGAGCTTAAATATCAATCAGTACTTGATGCTACTAAATTACTTGGAAATCCAAATGATATTCGCAAAATTTTTATTGGGTTTCAAAAGTACTTATATCAATCGACTGCAAACTAAACCTTATCAAAATTAGCTAAAAATCCTAAAACTCTTGAAGCATGCTGTTTGAGCCACCTTTTACGCATATTCACCAAGATGGCTTGCTGGGCGTGATTGATGAAATTGGCGCTAAAAAGGTGACTAAGTTAGTGGGCGCGGTGAATGAGAATGCGCTGGCGAAGGTTGGTTAGTTTTGCAGGCCTTTAGTAAAACATGATAGCAAGGCTTCAGCTTCATTCAGGGCATTTTCATTACCTAATAATGACTTAGCCATCTGCAATATAAGGTTTTCTTTTTTGCGTTCAATAAGCCCAGCAATTGTATCAATTGTGCTTTTATCAGCTATGGCCGATGCATCATAACCAAGTAGCCAAGCTCCCATCAGCTCTGGGTTGTAATTGATAATCTCCAAAATCTCTGGTTCTGGCACTTCATAGATTCTGTCTGCATTGCCAGCTTCATGATAAGTGCGGAGCAGAGTCAGCAAATCAAGCGCATCTTTATTTTCGGTTACTGTGCCACGCTCTGACCACGCAAATATTTTTAATATTGCCAGCCCAGCCAGCGAGACCACTTTAATAGTTAAATCGGTATCTAGCGCTACCAATAACGCAGATTCAAGCGCCTCTTGATAACCGCTGACACTCATCACCACGTCTAGCTCTGGCGGCCATGCAATCATGTTGTTATCATCCTGCACAGCCCCAAACGGGATAATATCTACAATATATTCATGTTGAATTAAATCAGATTTATAAAGTAGTCTTTGCTTTTCTTTAGTTAACTCCCTAAATTGCCCAGTTGAAATTAAACTTTGCTTAATTTGGTTAAACTGATCCCAACTTTCAACAGCAAATGCAAAATCAATATCTCGTGTGGCACCACCTGGATTTAAACCATATATATTTTCTAACAAAATAATTCTGGCCTGAGCGCCAACCAACAGCAACTCTAACCCCAGTGTTTTGCTTACCTCGTTTATTTCACGCGCAATTTCAACGGTCAGTTCGCCAATTGGCTTAATAGGTTTAATGGTTTGCATGTTGAATTAACTTTTCATAAATCATTTTTGCCGTTTCTAAGTTGCGTGGGTCATTGCTTGCAATCAGGTCGGCATAGACTAACAAAGTGGGTACAGTCTCTGGCAAGAAGTCTGCATCATCAAAATCCCAAAAGGCTTCTAATAACTCAATATCGCCTTTAGGGTCTGGCACCAGTCTATTTTCTACAATCAGCTTATTCATGTTTTTTTTCAAATCTTTGCCATGTAAATACAGCGTGAAAAAATTTGGCTTTAGATAGTTAGTAAGCCTATCGGCAGCTACTTCACCACCCCATTGCACTTCGTATCGCCCAACATCAAGATTCTTCCACCATTCCAAATTATTTGCTTTAAAACGCCTTGGGTTTAATTTAGGGCGTAATTTAATTGGGTAGTTTGTCACCCACTCTTGAATAAGCTTTTCTTGCTGAATGATTACACGATCATTCTTTTTACCATCGCCAAGGGTAAGCGCTCTTGCGGCCAAGTCATTAAATCCCCAGCCAACTGCACCTAATGCAATGCCTGCCACTTTGGCAATTTCACGGTAAGGTGCATTTAGCATTTCAGCGTTACACAGCAGCGCAAACACCATGCGCAAATTGGTAGGCGTAAGCGCTTTATTGCCTTTGAAGTAGTTCATCGGGTTATTTTGATGTTGATCTAATTTTTGACCTTTTATCAAAATAAAAAAATCTGGCGTGTTGATGTAAGCGTTACCAGCTAAATCAATAAAATTAAGCCCAAGCTCTTTACACTTATCTGCGGCAGCATCGGTGAGCTTAGGCGCAATAAGTAGTGGCCTCTCTTCAAACTCTTCCAACTGATGCTTAACTTGAGCAACCATTGCGAATCGATCAACATGTTTGACCTCAACTACAAACGCATATATTTTTTGGTTTATCGTAACTCGAATAAATGCATCGGCTTTATTTAGAAAGCCATGTATCTTGAGCTTTGTAACTTCAATATCTAAACCAGCAGCTTGCCTCAGGGCATCTATAGCCTGATCAAGCATCTCGTTTTCTTTTATATTAGCCAATTCCATTTTGTTCATTTATTTATTTTGTTCACGTTACGTGAACATTACATTAAATTGAACATCATAGTCAACACTTTTGTTCATTTATTATAATTGTTCACGTAACGTGAACATATTTAATTAATGAACATCTGTAAGTTATACGATATGTTTAAAACACATACTAGGGTAAAATTAATGCTGAGGATTAAGCAAGGCTATGAAGAGTATAAGATGTTTGGGGTAACTTTAGGGGTAACATATTTTTAATATATATTTAAACCCTTATATATAGAGGCTTACAAGAGCGTGTTTGGTTGACTCTTTCCCAACAATATAGAGTGTCATACACTATTAAGACACCTCTGAAATACCGTCAATAATGGCGCTACTAGCTTTAGCATTTAAAGCGCGTAGTCGACCATTAGGAGTTTGTGCAGCCTGCTGCGCTGTGATTAAGACCTGCTTATTAAAACCAGGGATGATATGAAAGTAATTATCGCTTAATGTAAAATTCGGTAATTCAATCGAGACAAAGAATGCTGGATGTTGCGTGGATATATCCAATAAATAATCACCATTTAATTGCTTCTTAACGATTGCAGTAAGGCCGGCGTCGTTAATCATGGTGTGTGTTTCGCAAGGAGGCGCATATACTTTTTGCGTAATTAATGCTCCATTAGCATGGTGCAATTGAGCCACCACAGCCGAGAATGCACGCGGGCCAAAGCGATAAGCATGGCTGGAGTCAACAAATCTGCCAATCACACTATCTACACTTAACCGAACAAGCCCACGAGGATTAAGGTTGATAGGCAATGTGCCTTGCTCAAACAGCTTCCCCTCACTAGTCACAAGTGTTATCGTAAGCTGACAATCGAGTGCAGTGTTGCCATCATGCGTAAGGTAAACCGCTAAACCATCTAACCCTTCATCAACAAACAAAACTGTAGTAGGTTGCGCGGTTCTGGACAAAGCATAAAAAGCAGATTTTGGGCGGCCTAATACATCAATATAACCCCAACCTGCGCCTGGTTTTAAATCGTGTAAATTCCAAACAAGTGCTGCACGGCCTTCTGCCGAGTTTGCGCGAAAAATGGAGAGCGTGGTTTCAACGACTTCGACTAAAGTAGCGCGGCAGTATCTTAAATAACGGTCTGGCTCAATGGACCTGAGCTTCACTGCACTCAATTCAAACAACTTTTCCATGTAGAAATCAGTGATGTCAGAGAAGTCCCAACCTGAACCTGGGTCGCGGGTAACGCCCTCTTTCCACAATGGATGATGAGGAGGTGGAATTTCACCACCCCAAAAAGTACGCAGACTTTCATCTTCTGGTATGTGTGAGAACGGTAAACACTCAGCAATAAAACGACCCTTATAAACGCGTGCGTCATCAAAATCACGCCTATATCCACCTACGCCAAAGTAAGTGGATGGTCCATCCCCAGTATGAAAAGGTAGGCCTTGGCTATTATAAGGGCTTGAAACGGTATAAGGCACATTGGGTGCCCGCGCTTGCGTGAGCTTAGGGATAAGTTCAGTAAATAAAACGTGGTCGCTTTGGTCAACTGGCACACCCATCATGCATGCTTGTTGCGCAACTTCACTACCACCACATAGTACGGTCATGCTAGGGCGGCTGCCATGTTTATTTAGAAAATCCGTGATTTCTTTTTTTACACTGGTAATAAAATCTTCTGTTTCGGGATAATCAAAATTGGTAAAAGCAAAGTCTTGAAATACCAGAATGCCAAGCTCATCACATAAGGCATAAAAATCATCACTTTCATACAGCATATTGCCTGGAATGCGGAGCATATTAACGCCCGCATTTTTTAATAAAGTAAGCCTTTGCAGCAGTGCTGCATAGCTGACCAATAAGCTGGTAGGGTGCATTGGAGTCCAACAAGCTCCTCTAAAATAAAGCGGCACGCCGTTATAATGTAGCGAAAAGGTTTCTAGATTTGCGCGCTCAATACGTCTAAAACCATAATGACCTAGCGTAATATTAAAAACTTGCTGACCCGCATTTAATGCCAACTTAAGCTGGTAACGTTTGGGTGAGCCATGAGTATGCGGCCAATAAGCATAGACTTTGCAACTTAACGTACCCTTGAGTGAAATGTTATTGTTGCTTTCGAGAGTTACGCTGAGTAGCTCACTCTTGAGCACTTGGTTTGTTGCCTCGTCATACAAGTTTAAGCTGGCCGAATCTGGCAACTGCTCGAGCGCTTGAAGCATCACATTCACTTCTGCCAGACCTTGGTCATCACCCAGTAATTGTGTACTCACCCAAGAAGATGTGATGCTGAATGCATTTTGACGAATCAATCGAATGGGTCGATAAGGCCCTACATGTTTAGTTGGTGCAGAGAAACCCGGCGTATAACCCAACACAGGTGTGCGAATAAATCGTAAATGACGTTCATTGATTAGGCGTGTGATATATTTTGCACGCGGATGTTTGGCTGTATAAAATGGCCTAATAGCACGAAAGCATATCGCCAACTGGTTGCTAGCTTGCAGCAATAGGGTTACATCCACCTCATGCACATGGTAAGCATTCAAAGACTGCAATATCAGCGCGCCGTTCAAATAAACATCAGCAAACGTTAGCAAGCCATCCAATTGCAGCAGCGTTTTTTGGTAGGCTTTAGGGTCCGCACTAAACGTAGTGCGATACCAATGATCTTGCGCATCTAAATGGACAAGTTCATGCGCATGTTCAATAAGCATCGCCACTGTGCAAGGTACGATGGCTGGTTTGAAGGTGACACTTGCATCAATATCGTCAGGTATTGCATACGCATTTGCAGACGACGCTCCCCATTCAAATCCTTGGTGAAGTAAAATGATTTCTTGCTCTGATACCTCAGTTAACAGCATAGCTTGACTGACTTTATTTAATTAAGACATATCATAGCGTAAATGATGCGCGTAGTTGCTGATCCGCATGCTCCCAATGTACCGACATATCGCCTAAAATAGAGGTTAAATCTACAGGTCTACCGCTGTGGGCAACACGTGCAAGTTTGAGCACTAAAGATTTAGATAGGGTCGCAATGCCATCAAACGCGTTAGCCGCTTCAAGTAAATGAGGATTTTCACCATCTAACCAGCGCAAAAATTGCGCACCAAGTTCATGTGATGCGCCCAATTGCCTTGGGGCCACAAAAGTATAAGCGTGATAGGCGTCATTGCCATCAGCAGCAATGGTTTGTTGATGCTCCAGTATCGCATTAGCATATGCCTTAATTGGGTTCTCAGTGGGTCGCTTACGCAAATGAGAGGCTGCAATGTCGTACGCACGAAGACGCAATGTATCTTCACTTAATTTAAAGACTTGGTTAAGCTTCGCAATTTCGCAATAAGGCGGCAAGTAACCTTTGTTATTTGAATTGAGTGGGGCTAAAACGCCGTTAAAATCTTCGCCTTCTAACTTAGCAAATGTAGCGTTATGAAAGTAATGCATCACATTTTTTGCAGCATCAATATGTGTGATGCCGATGGTGGTTTTAACATGGTTATTGCGGTAATCAATGCCTGCTGTATCTGGCAAGTGGAATGCATCTGCCTCTAGCAGAGGAATTGCACCTCGCGAGACTTGAGTCACAAGTTGCGCGGTTAATGACCGATATAGCGAAAGTTCCTCAATCCGAATACCATACAAACGCTCTAAATCATGATGTGCAGGCTTACCAAAGGTCCATTGATCCCCTTCAAAATCAGCGGCTAGCGTGTAGCCAAGACAAGCCAATGGATTAAGCCCTAAGCCGTTCACTATTTCGATCATTAAATCTGAATAGCAATTGGTTTCACGAAAGTTTTTCTCAGACAAATGCAGTACATGCGGCACAAAATTTTCTGGCAAGCGCGCAAAAATCTGTGAGGTATCAACTGGACTCATAATGCTAGTTTTTCACGCACGCTGGCTGGCCAAGCGTTCATATCAAAGCCGTGTGTTTTAAGCAAAGCAATGACTAAACGATCAATGCCAAAACCCAAACAGGCGGTGTGTGCATCTGCGCCATCAGCTAGGTGAATGCCAAAAAGATGTGAAAAATGGTCTTGGTGATAATTAAATGAAGCACATGCGGTTGGATTATCTTTGCCCCAAATATCCACCAGTAGCTCAAACTTAAGCTCTAACTCTTTTTGGCTTGCTTTCATCATGCGACCGCCACGTCCAAAGAATGGGTCACTTGCAGTATCTAATACCACTGACAAACCGAGTGACTCAAGCAGGTTATGCCCACGATCTAACCAACTATGCCGCCATTTTTGCACTTCTTCTGGCGAACCTGCGCGTACATTTTCACGAATTTCAAAACTCATTAAACGTGCCGGATCATTGGAGGGTTCGTGCCTAAAGCAATAACAATTCAAATCAAATAATGCCCCGCCTTCTGGCAGATTGCCCGCCAACGTTGGGTAAAGTGGATAGCAACTGGCGGGAGTTAAGGTGACATCTGTTTGCGAAAGATGCGGCGACCAATCCTCCCCATTTTTTACCGTCTCTTGTAAAGCAAGGTGCTGTCTATCGTCCCCAGAGAAAGAGTGTATTGAGCCAGAAAGCTGAGGAAAGTTATTCATATAACCCACAGTGCGCAGCAACTCACGCGGGACGACTGGAGGGAAAGCGACTTTTTGTGCACCATCTTTAACAGACTCTTTATCCACCATTCCGTGCAAAGCCGCAACAAGCTCTACTATTTTCGAGCTGCGGCCGACAATACCATTCACACCGCTACCAAATAATAATTTATGGTCAAACAGCTGCTGTTTAAACGCTAAGTGTTGCGTATTTAAATCACTCATTTATTTAAAACCCCTTATGAATCAGCAGCATGGATGCATTTGTTTGCTGAATTCGATCGTTATGCACCATCATGATAGAGGAATAGGCGTCACGTAGATGGCGTCCTAGCGCAAACTGGCCTTTATTTTTGTAGGCTTGAATACCACAAATCGCGAGCGCCTCCGAGACAATGGCGACTACGTTACGAGAGCTATTAAGCTTTAACGCATTAATCCGCAAGGCAAACGCCATGCCGCCCAATTTTTGTACATCGTTCGCGGCAAGCGCTTCGCTATACTCTCTGGCTAAACCCATGACCTCATACTCCATGCTTTGCAACGCCGCATCTAAGTCGGCAACGCGATGTGCACCAAGCGGTGTAGTACCTGGATTTGAGCGACCTTTGGCGCGCAACAGCTCTCTTGCTTTATTGGTCGCATCTGTAGCTAAACCTAACCACCATGCAGACCAAAAAATATGTGAAGTGGGTACCATCGTGAAGGTCGCTATATCAGCAAAGGGCGCAGCCATCACTTGCCAGGCAGAACCTTTTGCGTATACCTTAGCGGGAGGACTACAGGTGCCACGCATACCTAAAGTATCCCACTCTCCAATGTCCTTAAGTTCAAACATGCCTTTTTCTGCAATCACCAACACTTGATCGCCAGCCGTAGCATTGGCATTTTTTCTAGCCGTAATCATCAGATCATCCGCATAGCTACCATATGAAACGGTAGTGGCGTCTTTAAACAATGTATATTGATCGCCTTCAAGCTCAACTGCGCAACTACTGTTACGCATATTGCCACCAGGACCAACTTCTGAAGTAACTGAAGCAATTAAGCGATTTTCGCGTGCAGCACGACGCATGTAGTCTTTAAGATTATCATCATCTTTTGCGTGACATACCACAGATAGAATTTGCGTGTAATGCATAGAAAGCACCGCCGCTGAAGCTGAGCAATATTGACCAATGACCTTACAGGCTTTTGCTAACTCAATCGGGCTTGCCCCCATGCCCCCATACTCCTTGGGAATAGGCCAAATAAAAGCACCGATAGCACGCATGGCTTCTACGGCCTCTTTTGGAAAGCGAGGGCTTGCATCCACATCGTAGGCATGGACTTTAGCAATTTCGCGACCGACCTTATCTAAACTTGCAATCAACTCATTCATAAAGACAATACACACATTTTCCCGACGCTATTTTTTGATTTAAATATTTAATAAGCATTACTTATTGAGTAAATTATTCACTGCGTTACTAATAGAACTAATACTTTCAAATACATCACGCCTTAACATTGCATCTGGAAACTCAATATCAAACTCAGATTCCAAGCCCAGCATCACGCCTACAGAAGCGCGCGAGCTCATGCCTCGTGCGAATAAATCTTCATCGGCTGATAAGGCAACCGCGTTTGCGCCAAGCTCTGCATAATTAGCAATGACTTGTTGCACTCTTGAGATGATTTCATTATTGACAGCTTCCATGTGTTACCCCCTGCAAATTTTTATTAAAAATACTTGGCAAAAACTATGCCATCTACATCCTAACTGGCTTTAATTTATACGTAAATAGCCAAAATTGGCTATTGACACATGCCTTAAAAGCATTATCTGATGGGCTACTAGCCTGAATGGACTATATTAAACATTCCTACACTGCGTAAAATACAACATGTAAAAATTATAGCATATCACTGATTTGTAGCTTTAAAGTAATGTGAACTTGACAGTTTCGATGAAAACAACCCTATTAAAAAGATTGAGCTAAATTTAGCGATGCACATTACATTCAAGCAAACCTTAGAAGATTTCAAACAAGATCTCGCAAGAAGGCTGACTTTAGAAGGTAAAGCAATCAATTTTTGGAGTGTTCTGAGCATTATCACAAGTAAAGGCGTGACCTCAGTATTGCTATATCGGCTTAAACGTTACTTCTATTACAAAAACAACTTAATTTTAAAAAGTGCAGTACGTCTACTTAAGTTCCCTGAATTTCATTATTGTCATAATGAGCTTGACCCAAGAGCCATCATAGCGCCTGGGTTGGTGTTAAGCGACATGGGGGGAGTGAGCTTAGGCTTTAGCGTAATTATTGGGAAAAACTGTACCTTCATGGGTAAAGCAACCCCAACACTGGGCGCAATGGAAGGTATCGATCTGATGAACGACCGCATTCGTATTGGTGACTATTGTGTCATTGGTCACAACGTTAAGGTGATTAACCCCGTCACTATTGCGGATGGCGTGCAAATCAAGCCTAACTCGGTATTAATGACCTCAGTCAAAGAATCCGGAACGATTATTGCTGGGTTCCCAGCAAAATCGGTTGGTATAGTGCCTATGACATTAATCAAGTCTTGGAGCCCTATTCTGTCTCAAACCCTAGCAATGAGTCACTAATGGATAAGCAATCTCAATCACTTCTAAGTACAATTACCCTTATTCGCAGTGACATGCAGTTCCGTTGTGATTACGAACATAAACAGCTGACAGCCTTACGTGTGTTAGCTTTTTTAACTAACCATGCTGTCATTAGTCAAATACTGTATCGATTTCAAATATTTTTTCACCTTAACCACTTAGGTATCTTTGCGTCTATCTTCAAAGGTATCAATAGTCTGATTTTTACTGTCAATATTCATTCAAAAACGCAGATAGGTGAGGGATTGTTAATGCTTCATCCAAATTATATTTTTATAGGTAAAAATGTAGTGTTAGGTAAACGTTGTATTTTGGCGCAACAAAACTCTATTGGTCCCGCTTACGTCATCGAAACCGAAGCAGGCGTATCTGACCAAGGCCCAATCATTGGAGATGATGTATTGTGCGGTGTAGGCTGCGCCATTTTTGGCAACATAAGCATAGGCAGTCGCTCCAAAATATCAGTCAACACTGCCGTTGATAAAAGCTTCCCAAGCAATGCCATACTGATTGGCGTTCCTGCCAAAAACTTATCACTCTCATAAAGAAAAATGGATTTATATTGATGCGCCATATTTTATGTGTCTACCAAAATAAGTGTCTTTCATTATTTTTGATTGATTTTTATGAGTAAGAGTGACTCCGTAGTCAAAGGTGGTGGCTCAGTTGCTATAGCGCGAATGTTAGGGATGGTACTCTCCTTTTTGCTATTTCTAGTTTTAGCTAGGCACTCCCCACAGGATGCTGGTGTTTTTAGAACCGTCGTGACCTACCTTGTCATTGCAGAGTTTCTTGGCATGCTAGGCATGCACCGTTGGCTAGCCACAGAAATGGCTTCTGAAAACAAAGGGCGCTGGGCTCTGTTTTTAGCCACGAACTCCGTGATGCTGGGTGTTTCAATATTTCTGATAATCACTTACTTATCCATCTCTTATCTAGACGTTTATAGCCCAGGCATTGACCATGGCTTAAAACTAGCAGCTTTGAGCATAATTCCATCTGGCATTTATCAATGCGTACAATCCGCACTGATTGGTGTTGGGAAAACTTACGCTGTTGGCAAATATAATGGCATCGAATATTTAATTCGATGTACCGTTTCAATTTTACTGATTTATTTAAACTTCTCTGTTACTGACGTGATATGGGTTTTTGTGTTGACTCGCTGGGGCATTGCCTTTTATAGCTTTTACGTGCTTAGCCAAATGCTGGAAGCGGACCATTGGTTGCCAAATAAAAAAGATGTAGCTTATGTGCTACGTGATGCACCAAAGTTTCTGGTGATTATTTTTGCATTCTTGACATTAAGAAATGCTGCCCTTGTGCTTATTCCGGCACTCATAAGTGATGCTGAAAATGCCATTTTTGGCGTTGCTTATCAATTGTTCGACATGATATTACTTATCCCCTCTGTATTGGCCGTGACCTCAAACCATGTCTTTGTTAATAAAGCTAATCAATCAAACGTTGCGCTAAGAAGGGTCTCGACACAACTCGTTTCGATTACATCTCTCGCACTTTTTCCGTGTATCGCGATTACCGCGGCCTTTGCACAGAATTTTTTAATGTTTTTATATGGCGATCATTACTTGCTCGCTAAGCACGCTTTAATGTTATTAATGATTGCATCTGGGCTGGTCATGGTGGATCAAGTGCTCTCGCAAGTTATGACTGCACGTAAAGACTATAAGAGTGATATGATTTCAATCTTGGTTGGAGGACTAAGTGCAGCTGCCCTCACCGTTGTACTGGTGATGCATAGCGGCGCAACGGGGGCTGCGCTGGCTTTAGTTTTAGCCATGCTAGCGACGGTCATCATAAGGCTTAGGCTATTAAGATCAGTTTTTCCAATTAAACTTTTATTACTCAGCACTTGGCGACCGAGCCTCGCATCACTCATTACTTTTATCTTTTTCGACATGGGCCTCAAACTATCAATGTTTTCAGTGTTAGCAAATGGTAAATATTTATGGATCTTTTGTGTACCAATAGCACTGATACTCTATGTATTTTTACTTTATGTCATGGGTGGCATTACGCTTGCTAAAAGAACCCGTATTAGACAATTTTTATTTCATCATTAATGAATAATTAAAAATGGTTACACTTAGAGAAACAATCAGCAATATCAAAGCAGATTTCCAAAGAAGGCTGCTTTTAGAAGGCAAGCGCCCCAGCCTGCTAAACAAACTAAGAATCTGCGTCAAACAGGGCATGGTCGGCGTTATTTTGTATCGAGTTTCGCATTTTTGCGTTTACAACAACCTTGGATTTTTGACTCGATTTCTGTCAATCATCGAACTTTTGTATTGCAAAAATGAAGTTTCTCCAATGGCTATTATAGGCCCAGGCCTAGTATTTGAAGGTGTGGCCATAGGCATATGCTCCTCTGCAATCATTGGCAAAAACTGCACTTTCCTAGGAAGGAACACTCTCAGCTTAGGCATGATAGAGGGCGTGGATTTAAATAAAGACGCTATTACAATCGGCAATTATTGTGTGTTAGGTAGCGGAGCTAGAGTAATGCGCCCCATTAACATTGCTGATGGCATCCAAATCAAGCCAAACTCGGTGGTCATGCTGACGGAAACAAAACAAGGATGCAGTCTGTTCGGCATTCCAGCGCGCCGTAGACGTATTGATTCGATTGAAAAAATCACACAATGGAACCCGCTATTAGGTATTCCTATTGCTGAGGTCAAGTGATGAGTCAATCTACGAGACAAACGATAGCGCTACTTAGACTAGACATGAAAATGCGTTGTGATTATGAAAATAAAAAATTAACTTGGCTACGCGCATTAAGGTTTTGTTTTCTCCATGCTACTTTGAGCAGCATTATTTATAGGCTGCAAGTATTTTTTTTCTACCATTACTTAAAGCCGTTAGCCTCATTATTGAGTTTCATCAACATCATTTTTTTCGCTGTAAAAATAGATTCATCTGCCAAGATTGGGCCAGGGTTTGTGATGCTACATGCTAACTTTATCACCATAGGTGCCAACGTTATCATTGGTAAAAACTGCATTCTAGGTCATCAAAATACAATATGCGCCTCTCCTTTTTACTGTGAAGAAAATTTAGAGGCTGATGATGTCAAAACCTATCTCCTAGAGGACATCAATGCAAACAAAGCGCCCATCATTGGGGATCACTTAATGATGGGTGGTGGCTCCGTGATTTTTGGAAACATTACTTTAGGCACCCACGTTAAAGTTTCAATGAATAGTGCTGTCGATAAAAGCTTTCCCGACCATGCCGTGTTACTAGGCGTGCCAGCAAGAAATGTCGCTAAGCAATCTGATCAGAAGTAAAAGCCTTGACTAATCTCAGCATTATTATTGTCAGTTACAACACCTTAGCCTATCTTAATGAGTGCTTAAGCTCGGTTTATACCTACGCACCAAATCAACTAGAGGTGATTGTTGTCGATAACGCGTCAATCGATGGCAGTTGCGAAATGGTAAAACAAAACTTCCCAGAGGTTGTTCTGATTGAATCTAAAAGCAACTTAGGCTTTGGTTTGGCAAACAATTTAGGTGTTCAACAGGCTAAGGGGGCATATGTCATGCTACTGAATAGCGATGCCATTTTAACCACAAACACTCCACAGATACTCGTGGACTATCTTGAGAAACATCAGGAAGTCAGTTGTATTTGCCCAAGAGTGATTTTACCAAATACTGGTGAAATCCAACCAAAAACCTTTGGCTTCGCACCTACCGCCATGCGCGTATGGATGCAGAGTTTTGGCTTAAATAGAGTATTTCCTAAAGCCAGATGGTTTCGGGGCACAGATGGAGATTACCGCTGGGCAAAAGAGATGAATGTCGACTGGGTATCAGGCGTGTGCATGGTCATGCGTACCAAAGATTACTTAAGTGTAGGTGGATTTGATGCAAGGTTTTTTATGTATTGCGAAGATATAGAGCTTTGCTTAAAACTGGCTAAACATGGAAAAGTTATTCTTTATGATGCCGCAGACATTATGCATTACGGTGGCGCAAGCTCAAAAAATATCGCGGCAAAGGTAAGAAACAGCCTTTGGCAACAACGCCACTTAATGATGATTGTGCAGGACTATTATGGCAGTTCGCAGGCCCGCTCAGCGCGTTTAGCTATTTTTTTAGGTACGTTAATCCGCCTCTCAGTTGCATTATTCAAAATTCCCAAATTAGGTGTAGTGAATAACGAAGCACTGCAATGTGCGTGGGCAAGACTAATTGATATATTAAAGGTTACCAACATGAAGAAAGTGACTCAATAATGCGTATCGGCATTGATGGACATGTGCTTGGTAAAAACATCGGTGGCGTAGAACGCTTTGTTCGCGAGCTCGTTCAGCAACTACCTACAGAAGCGCCTGAGCATGAATATATTGTATTTGTGACCAAAACTGAATTTGCTACATTGCAAGTAACGCCCAATCACATTAAAGGCGTTCAATATGTGCCACTGGCTTTTGCTAACCCTTTGTTCGAGCGCTTGATTCTATTACCATGGCTGGTATATCGCTATCATTTAGATGCTTTGCTTATTCAAAGGTTAGCACCATGGTTTTGCGGGCGCTGTAAACTGATTGCGACTATTCATGATTTAACCCCAATCAAGTTTGCACAAGCCTACAAAGGGCTATCGAACAACTTGGTACGCGCACTCACAAAAAACACAATTAAACGTGCAAGTTTAATATTGACGCCCACACTCGCGATTAAAGCTGAAGTGGAAGCCTACTGCACAAACGTAAAAGCCCCAATAGTTGCCTTTTACAATGGCGTTGATGTTAGCGTTTTTAATCAAGATCATTTAGTAACGCAATTGCCTATTGAAAAACCTTATTTACTCACAGTGGGCGCCATAGAAAAACGCAAAAATATCGAAACTATTTTTGAAATGCTATCGCAGCTAAATGACTATCCAAAGCTTGAATTGGCTATCGTTGGTGCAATCAGGGATAAAGGCTACTTTAACGAACTGCAAGTGCAGTTAAAAGCATTAGGGTTAACTAAGCGCGTTCACTATATGGGTTTTATGAGCGAATCTGCACTTATTAATCTCTATCAAAATGCTGCATTATTTATCACAGCTTCCAGAGACGAGGGCTTTAATATACCGCCTTTAGAGGCCATGGCTTGCGGTGTGCCCGTAGTTTGCTCAAACATTGCTGTGCACTTGGAGTTATTTAGTAATGCTGCGGTGTTTTTTAACCCAAACTCCGCAGATGATCTCACTGACAAAATAAAGAGCATCTTAGATAACACACATACAAGTCAACACCTCGCTACGCAAGGGCATAAGAAAATTGCTGAGTTCAGCTGGCAACGCACTGCAAAAAACGTGGCTGGCGCATTAAGTTTAATTGAATGATCGATATGCGGATTATTCATACAGATACCGATGATCTTGATAACCCTTTACGAGGTGGGCAGCCAGTGCGCACTTATGAAATTAACTCAAGACTGTCGAAAAATCATCAAATCACGGTGCTAACAGCAAGCTATAAAGGCAGCGAACAAGGCATTGTTAGAAGCAATATTCATTACCAGCGCTTAGGCATTACTATTCCTGGTTGGGGATTATCTTCACATTTAAGTTATTTGAGTCGACTACCTGCAGCAATAAAGCGTATACCTCATGACCTGATTGTAGAGGAATTTACGCCGCCATTTGGCTTTTGTAATTTGCAAAAATCTACGCAACAGCCAGTCATTTCTATCGTGCAATGGCATTTTTTCAAAGACTGGGAAAAGCGCTACAAACTGCCATTTGAAGCCATCATGCGCAAGCGTGCCTTACATTTTCCACACCGCCATATCATCGTACAAACACACAAAATGGGCGAATACTTTAAGGCCCTATTACCACATGCAGATATTTATAAAATTCCATGCGGCATTAATGCTAGTGCATTACAACAACCAGGAATGCTTGGTGACTACGCCCTATTCTTAGGCAGACTGGATATTCAACATAAAGGTTTAGATGACCTACTATTGGCATGGAAAATGCTAAAAGAAAAGAACTTGAATATCCCATTATGGATAGTGGGGGCAGGGCAAGACGAATCCGCTTTAAAGCAAAGTGTTAAAACACTTGGTTTAAGCGATGTTGTCCTGTTTAAGGGTCGTTTAGAAGGCACACAAAAAAATGAAGTTTTACGCAACTGTCGTTTTTTAGTGATGCCTTCCAGACAGGAAACCTTTGGCTTGACGGCGCTAGAAGCAATGGCAAGCAGCAAGCCCGTGATTGCTTACGATATTGACCACTTAAATGAACTATTAAAGCCAGACTGGTCATCTCTCGCCAGCACAGGGGATATCAGTGGTTTTGCTGAACATATAGCCAACTACTGGAAAGATGAAAGTGAGTGCTTGAGAAAAGGCTTGTGCGCATATCAGGAAGCTAAAAGCTACCTTTGGGATCGACTTGCAGAAGCTCAAGAACAAATTTATTTTAATATACTAAGAATGAGTCAGAAATGAAAATTGCACTATACCAACCATGGATTTACCTTCATGGCGGCCTTGAGAAAAGCTTACTGGAGCTGGTTACGCGCTCTGAGCATGAATGGATTGTCTATACTGGTTATTATGACCCAGAAAACACATTTAAAGAGTTTGCCAATGTTGATGTACGTGTGCTCAACCAGACAACTGTTAAACGTACCATTGGTGGTACTTTGAAAAGTGCATTTCAAGTATCAAAGCAAAAAATCCCGACTGAAAACATCGATATTGTTGCAGTATGGTGTGATGGCATCGGTGATTTAATTACATTCCGTAATCATAAGTTACCATTGCTAAATATATGCAGCACTCCCTTGCGTGCTGCATTTGATCCTGTGTATGAGCAATTAGCACTCAAAGGCAGAGGGATTTTATATAAAGTAGCTTACAAAACATTCAAATACTTGTTTACAGCGGTCGATAGATTGGCTTGGTCATATTACGATGGCGTGATTACCACTAGCTCCGAAGTGAAAAATCGCATTATTAAAGGCAACTTGTGTACAGACGAAGCTGCTATGACTATGGCATACCCTGGTATTGAATGGAAAGAGGATGTTTCAAACGTTACATATCAGCCATTCATCCTACTGCCTGGTCGTATTATGTGGACAAAAAACATTCAGCAAGGCATAAAAGCCTTTGTTAAGGCTGGGCTACCTAGCCCTTGGAAGCTCGTCGTGGCTGGATTTTTGGATGCGAAAAGCCACAGTTATTTACAAGATATGCGTGATCTAGTACCTGAGGGTGTAGAGGTGGAGTTTGTGATCTCCCCTAGCAGCCAACAGTTAAACTCTTTATACAGCACGGCTTCATTTTGTTTATTTACACCATTAAACGAAGATTGGGGTATTGTTCCGTTAGAATCTATGGGCTTTGCTAAGCCCGTGATTGCAAATGCGAGTGGTGGCCCTTTAGAAAGTGTTGTTCATGGTCAAACTGGGTTTTTGCATGCACCCGAAGATATTGATAGTTGGGCAAATTCAATGCGAGCATTAGCGTTAAATCCCACGCTATGCAAAACAATGGGACAGCAAGCACATCAACATGTTAAACAATTTACCTGGCAAACATTTGTCAGCAAAGTAGATCAGGCAATTAAGCATTTAGCTAACGCAAAAGCACGTGATTAAAAACACCAAACAATAGAGCGAGCAACATGAAAATTTTTAAATTATTTTGTTTATCTTTAGCATTAAGTGGTTTGCTAGGCGGATGTGCACATACGTTACCAGGCTCACATTTGATCGTGCCTGGCAAAGCTATGCAGAAAATTGACCCTAAAACCATTAATAGCGCAACTGATCTCTATCATTTATCGCCTAAAGACGTCATATTAGTGCAGATAGAGCCCTTAGAGTTTGGAAGCTCAGCGCGTAAATTGGAGAAAGGAAATCAATTACATATAGGCTTTGCGCAGAATAGCGATTCTAGTTATAAGTTGGCACCTGGCGATGAGTTAACCTTAGAGCTTCCAGATGAGGCAGAAGGCGTTTACCAAGTGATGGTTAACCCTGATGGACGAATCACCTTGCCTAGAGTTGGAAAAAGTATAGCTGCCTCAGGTATGACGCTGACTGAACTTAACAAAAAATCACAAAGTAGCTATAAAGACTTATATGTAACACCTAAGGTTTCTTGGGCGCTTACACACTCTTTCGGTGAGCAACTTATACGCATGACAGGTGACTATTCAGTAGGCTCGGAAGGCGACGTTATGCTACCCGGCCTTGGAAGTTTTGATGTACTAGGAAAAAGTGTTCAGGAGGTTGAACATACGCTTACCACTGCCGTAAGCAAAAAGTTTAACAATGAAATTGTAGCCAGTGTGTCAGCGGCAAAAGTAAATACGCGCGAACAAGTAGATACCCGCCTAACCCCTAGCGGCTTGTTAATAAACACAAACTTGAGCAACTTACCAACCCGTGTGGCAGAAGATGGCTCAGTGTATATTGCCAACTACGGAGATGTACCAGCCGAAGGGAAAACGGTCGCCGAGCTTAAAGCTGAAATCACGCAAAGACTACAACCAAACTATCAAAATCCAATCGTAGTCAATGTTGCAGTGCAAGAGTATGCAGAATACAACGTGTATATTGGTGGTGAGGTGCGTTATCCAGGCCGTTATCCATTTTCTAAAAAATTAAGTATGCTTAAACTGATTGCTCAGGCTGGCTGGGGTAATGAAAATGCAGATTTAGCTAATGTGCTTTTATTAAGGCCTGGTAAAGATAACGAATACATCATTTATCAAACCAACCTTGATGAGATTATTGAAGGCCAAGCTTCTGGCGCGCAAGACCTTAAGATTAATCCTCAAGACTTAATCATTTTGCCACCAACTGGTATTGCTAAGGCAAACCGTTACATCGCGCAATATGTGCGCGGTATCTTGCCATTTGGTACTAACGTCTCTTACAACATCAACAGTAGCCCTAGCACAAGATAAATGACGCTTAAACTGGATTCCCTAGAGGCATAAGCCATGTATACCTTATTTTTTTGGGTATGATGCAGCACAAAAAGGCTATATGGTTAGCAATATTGTTGCTATTGACTTTTACGGCTTGCGGTCAGCAATCGGAAGTGGCTAAAACACACTATCGAAACGTGGGGTCTGCTGTAAATCAGCCGGCACCCTACCCCGTAACATGGGCCAAACAAGCGCTTAAGTGCCATATTAATTTGAATGTTAATTTAGGTAGCATTAATCCACATATTTTCGGTACAAATCTAGAATGGTTTAATGATGCTGGTGGACTTGCAGGTAAAGATGCTCAATTGAAAGAGCAGATTGTAACGCTAGTGAAAGAACAGAAAACAACAGTGATGCGATACCCAGGAGGTACTCTAGCAGACTTCTATCATTGGCAAGATGGCATCGGTCCTATTGAACGTCGTCATCAAACTAAGCACCCTACCGATCCAGGCACCTCTGAAAATAGTTTTGGTACAACAGAGTATTTTAAATTTTTAAAAGAAACGCATAGTGAGGGATTAATTACCGTCAATGCAGGTACAGCTTCTGCACAAGAAGCAGCCGATTGGGTAGCATACGCCAATCAACCAAAGAATCCGCTGCGCTTAGAAGACGGCATAGTCGAGCCTATGAATATTAAACTGTGGGAAATTGGTAATGAACTTTACCTGCCGGGTAACCCTGGTGAGCAAAAAATTACCGTGACTCCTGAAGTGTATGCGAAGCGCTACGTGGAATTTTCACGTGCGATTAAAGCAGTAGATCCAACCGTAACCACCATTGCTATTGGTGTAGCTAAGGCGCATGTAGGCCCTTCTACACAATATCCAGATTGGACTAAAATATTACTAGAGAACGCCGCCAATGACATTGATATGATTGCGGTACATAATGCCTATTTCCCATTATTAATAGCAGAGCGTCAACCTCATGTAAACGATGTGTACCCAGCATTATGGGCGGCACCAGAGGCGGTAGATAGAAGTCTTACCCAATTAGAACAGCTCATTAATCAATATAAAAAGAATAAAAAAATTGGTATCGCTATCACCGAATGGGGCGCTTTGTTTTCTTTACCAGATGTTGATAACTATTGGTTGGATCACGTAAAAACCATGGGGAGTGGTGTTTACATAGCACGTATGTTGCAGGTGATAATGTCACACCCTAGCGTAGAGCTAGCAAACTATTTTAAACTCACAGACAGAAGCTTTATGGGTTGGATTAACTACGAAGGCAAACCCAAAGTGCCATTCTGGATATTTGCGCTGTATGCCAACTATACTGGCAATCAGCAAGTAGCAACTACCTTACAGAGTCCGCATTATGACAGTGCAGCCATTGGCACGATCATGGCAGAAAAGCAGGTATCAGAAGTCACTGTTGTAGCAAGTAAGGATGCGGCAAAAGGTAAGTTATACGTAAATCTGCTTAATCGTAGTATGACCACAGGCTATCCGATCCAACTAGATTTTGGTCAACTGAGCCTGCCCGCAAAAGCAAAGCTGCTCAAAATTGAAGCACATGAAATGACTGCACATAATGGCAAAGACATCCCTCCAGAATGGCCTTATGGTAAAGCGAGCGAACCTTACTCTACAGCAGCTCCAGACAGCATTGGTATTCAAGAGTCGTCTTGGCCTACCCACTCAAATATCATGCTTGCGCCATTCTCTGTAGTGACAGTAGTCATTGATATACCAAAAACAAACTAAAATTGGCAAATTAAGGGCCGACAATGAATCAGAATATAAACCAGATAAGCTTGGCAGAAAAATTGGTAGATAGCCAAACTGATATGTTTTCTTTTAGAGAAGTTATTTCAAGGATATTTTTAAGGCCAAGGTTATTTTTATTTGCATTATTAACACCACCTATCATTGCTGTGTTAATGACATCTTTAGTGCCATTAGACTGGACAGCCTCAACCAAGATTCTAATTCGCTACAGTGCAACGGACACAGGTCTATTAAAAAATTTAGTCTCTGAAGGCGGCTTAGGCATCTCTGGCGCAACTAGTGCCGAACTAATTAAAAGTAAACCAGTACTAGAAAAGGCAATTAAAACTGTCGGTATTACCAACGGAGACCTTTATCAAAGCTCAACGCAAGTCATTAGTAATAAAGTGTTTGGGGCTATCGGCTCACTAGGATCTATTTTTTCTAAAAAAGATAATGGCGTTATTGATGCTAAACAAGCTAGCATCAATGAAACAGGACTGATTAATACATTCAAGGCCTCTTTAGAGAGCTCATCAAAAAAATCTGGCGGCGGACAAGCCATTGAGATTTTAGAAAAAACTTCCCAAGTTCCAGAGTCAATGAAATTAGATGAGCTGATTACGCTACAAGTTAAATCATTTAACCGTGAAAAAGTGGATAACATGGCCAATGGCTTAGCAGCCGCTTTTATTGACGAGTATTACAGCATTTACGCACAAGAAGCTAAAAAACAGACAGCCTATTTAGATACCTTAGTCGCAAAAGAGCTGCAGGAGCTTGCACGTATTGAAAAAACAACACCTGCAGACTTTCATTCAGGTATTGCCCAAGCGAATAGTAGTGGTAGAGAACTTATTTCAAAAGATGTGCCATTGCTTGCAAACATGGCTACCCAATTAATGGAGGTTGAAGCAGATTTAACTAAAGCTCGACAAATTTACGCAGCTTCCTCTCCACAAGTAACAAGATTGAGCTCACAAGTCGAAAATTTAAAATTCATGCTCAAAAAACAAGAACGAATTGAAATTAGCAAGCAACTACTTGAACAGCTAAAGACAAAGCGCTATCAAGCACTTAATACCGAAAATGTTTATAAAAACAAACTCGTACCCATTAGTATTGCTGAGTATGCAGATGAACCTGCAAAGGCTGGCGGAAGGAAGCTATTAAAATTGATGATTAGCGGCATCATTGGTATTACATTGGGTTGCATCTTAGCCATTAGCTCAATGGTTGTTCTCAATGTGCTTGACCCACGTCTTCACTTTAGAGGTGACGTTGAGAAATTGTTACCAAATCCGATCGTCAGTTATATGCCGATGATTAAGCAATTTAACATGCATGATTACCATGCACTGAAAAACAACGAAATAATACATCAAGGAATTTGGCAGTTAATTACGCGCATTGGCGAAAAGTTAGAACATAAGCAAGCTAAAGTAATCACTATTTCAAGCGCTAGTTTTGGTGAAGGGGTCACCTTTATTGCCACTGCATTAGCAATGAATCTAGCTAAGAATAAGAAAAATAAAATATGCTTAATCGATGCCAATTTTGTAGATGGAAAATTAAGTCAGCTATTCAAATTAAATGAGAGTTACGGTTTAATTGAAGCGCTGTTAGGAGGAAATGCAAACATTCAACATCATATTGAGGATGCAGGCTTATTTGTGGTGGGGGCAGGAAAACTTGCCAGCAAGACCGAGCTTGGGTATTACGCAACCGCTGCTGCAGAAGTCATTAGTGAGATTAAATCAAATTTTGATTACATTATCATTGACGCAGGCTCAGCACTTAAAAGCAACGAGGCACTTGTATTTTCTGCTTTAGCTGACGAGTCTTTGATGGTCGCGGCAAGTGGTGTTACACGCAAGAGTATGCTTAGAACTGCGGTTGAAAAACTAGAGTCGAACAGCGCAAAAGTCACAGGGATTATTTTTAATCAAAGTAAAGAAGTGTTGCCAGCCTTTATTTACAACATGCTCTAATGATGACCACTACTTAACATTCACTTGCCTTGCTTAATTATTTTAAAAATAGAAGTTTTTACGAGACATTAATTGTCATTGCTGTCACCTTAGCATTTGGAATAGGCGTTGGCTTTCTTGGAGCACTCGCGCCTAAATTTCAAGTGGCCTTAGGTATTGGCATGTTTGGTTTTTTGGTGATTGCCTTTGTGCCGCATAAAAGATCTTTTTGTTTATTTTTATGGGTATTAATACAACCGCTAAGCATTGAGAAAATTCTCTATACCGCACCTGGTCTATGGGATAACTTTCGCGGCCTAGAAGTCATCATGAACGCAGGTGATTTAATTTTAATATTATTAGCTGGCATTGTTATTTTCGAAGGGACTAAATCTCGGCGAGCCATCTGGGTGTGGGATAAAAAATCTTCTCTATTCTTAGCCATGGTGCTTTGGGCTATTGTTTCCTATTTAATACACCTTTTATTTTATCAAAGTGAGTTTATTAATACATCTCAGCTTGGCATATTACATTTAGTTAGAGTCTTACTATTTGTCATCATCATCACCTCTGCCATTAAAACGCGATCCGACTTGATTTGGGTTTTAATCGCAGTGCTATTAATCTTAGTCTTACAATCATTCCTAGTATGTTTATCTTTTGTGACGACTAAAGTATATAACTTTGGGAGTCTACTAGGTGGTCCCTCGTTTTCACAAACATACTCTGGTGGTACCAATACCATTACACGCGCCGTCGGTACATTGGGTGTAGCAAACCAACAAGGTTTATTTCATGCAATGTTTACCTTTTTGTTGATTGGTTTTTTTGCCGTTAAAAAACCTTTTTTTAGATATGCTGCTCTATCGGTAATCGTGGGGAGTTTTATCGCAGTAATCTTCACATTTTCTCGTGGCTCATGGTTAACCATGGGCTTAGCTACTGTGCTTATTTTTTGTGTCTTTTTTAAGAGGCGAGAGATTACCCCCAGATCTTGGTTAGTTGGCGGACTGATTATGCTTTTATTTTCTGCAGCTTTAGCCGCCGTAGCGCAACCTATCATCGACAGGCTAACAAAGGGGGATGACGGCGCAACAGACTCACGCATCAGAATGATCACCTTAGCAAAAGATTTGTTTTTACAATACCCAATCATTGGCGTTGGCCCCTCAGAATATGTAGAGGCGGGACTTAAATTATATCCACCAGGTTATAAAACTAATGAATGGACACCATTAGGTGACAAAGCAATTGTGCCTCCACTTGGCAGAATTGAGCTGGCACGCATTGACGTGCCTGGATACCCTACTCTTATCATCCCCTTACCCGTGCACAATAAATATATGCTTATCTTGTCAGAGTTAGGAGTAGTTGGACTACTGTTATGGCTGATGATATTTTATGAGTTTTACAGAGACGCTAAAAGCTGCTCAAAATCAAAAGATCCACTACTACGATTTATAGGTATTGCTGGCTTAGGAATTGTCTTGGTGGCAGTGGTATATATGAACCTAGACTTATTTGCCGACGATAAAACTTTGCAGATATTGCTATTTCCACTTTTAGTCATCACTGCTGCTAATAGGGTTGCGATTAAGCAAGCTAGAGATTATTAAGTAATAGGATGAGTTGCTTGGTACTCATCCATTGGAATGACGAAGCAGTTAAAAATGTGACTCACAATGCATTTCTCACTATTAAGCTTTAGGAACAGTGAGAAATAGTTGAAACGCGTGGGCATATTGAAAAAGGAAAAGTTGCTCACTTTCAAGTCAAAATCAAGGTGGGCTTTAGAATACAAGGTTAAGCTTGGTGACTTATTTTAACGCCAATAAAAAAACCCAGCGATTTCTCACTGGGCATTATATTTACAAATCAACTAGTTGATTATTTGTTCATTACGTACATTGTTACTTCAAAGCCAAAACGCATTTCTGTAGCTGCTGGTGTTGTCCACATGATTCGGTATCCTTTTTAGTTTGGCGATTCACAATGATTCGCTCCATGTATTGCATTATGAGCGCTTTCTCAAAACCAACCCTATGCACTTAGCGTAATTTTGCCTAGTGATTTTACTTAAACGTTATTGATATGATTTAGTAAATATTGGGCATGTGCATGCACTGCATCCACTTCTGCAGCACTGAATCGATCCACATTTTTAGTCATTAAAGCAGTACGTGGGTTGCGGCTAAAGGTGTCGTAATGCTTAATTAGAAAATTCCAATAAAGCGTAGTGGTAGGGCAAGCGGCTTCGCCCGTTTTCAGCTCTGGTTTGTATTTGCAATTGCTACAATAATTACTCATGCGTTTAATATAGGCGCCGCTGGCGACGTATGGCTTGCTAGTGAAGCGCCCACCATTGGCGTACAAGGCCATGCCAGCAACATTAGGAAGCTCCACCCACTCTACGGCATCTACATAAACTGCTAAATACCAAGCTTCGACTTCACGTGGGTTTAATTCTGCCAAAATGCCAAACATACCCGTCACCATTAAGCGTTGAATATGGTGTGCATAGCCATGCTGCATGGTGTCGCTAATACTTTGCTTCATGCAGTTCATGTGTGTATTGCCATTCCAATACCAGCTGGGCAATGGGCGTGTATGGTTGTAGTGATTGGCCTCGCTCATTTTTGGCATATCTAGCCAATATACGCCACGTATAAATTCGCGCCAGCCTAGAATTTGCCTAATAAAGCCTTCTACGCTGGCAAGTGGTAGTTGATGTTGATGATAAGCAGTAACCGCAGCAGCAATCACTTCTCGCGGGTTTAGCAGTTTTAAATTAAGCGAAGTAGAAAGCAGAGAATGCCATAAATATAGGCTTTGGCTGCCATTAGTTGATTGCCACATCGCATCTTGATGATCGCCAAACCCTATCAGCTTGTTTTTAAGAAAACCACCTAGGAACTCAAGAGCAGCAGCACGGGTAACTGGCCAAATAAAGTTTTTTAATGACCCTGGGTGATTAGGAAAATGCTTTTCTATAGCTTCTATGACTTCTTGAGTAATGGCATCAATATTTATTTGTGGTGCTGCAGGTATATTTTGTGGGCCTGTTTTGCCAAAGGTTTTACGATTTTCAGCATCATAATTCCACGCGCCACCTACTGGCTCATCACCCTGCATTAACACGTCATACTTTTGGCGCATTTTGCGGTAGAAAAACTCCATGCGTAATTGCTTATTAGCTTTTGCCCAATGGCTAAAATCTGCTTTGGAACACATAAAATGCGTGTCATCACGCACCGCTAAGTGCGTATTCATTTCTTTGCACAGCGTGACTAAATCTTGCTCTAACCTATATTCACCAGGCTCGCAAACAATCACTTGCTGCGGCTTTAAGATGTAGATTTGCTGCGCCCAAGCAGCTTTTAGCGTTGTAAAATCATGTTCGCCAAGCTTTAAATAGCTGGCCTGCAAACAATTGGGATATTGATCTGTGAACGCCTTGTAGAAGTGACGCATAGCAGATATAAACAACACAATTCGCGCTTTATGGCTCCAAACCTGTGTGGCTTCATGGCTCACTTCCGCCATAAGAATCGCATCTTGTGTCGGATCAAAATCCTCTAGCGCAGGGTTATCAAAATTTAATTGGTCGCCCAAAATTAGAATAAGGTTTCTTGTCATGCCTTGGTTCTCGATAATGTTCGACATTTGTCAGAGCAATATTTGATGTCAGCCCAGTTTTTAGCCCACGACTTTCGCCACACCATGCTTAGGCCACAGTGCGCGCAAATTTTGCTGGGCAAGTTAATTTTATTGCCCTTAAATGTACTTTTAAATTTCAATTAGTATTTGCTAATTTATTCAGCAACCACTTGGCCGTCTTTGTAACGGGTTGTAGATTTTATACTGCCATCTTTAGCCCAAGCGTATTCAACGCCTTCTTTTTTACCATGTATAAAATTTGCCTCTAACCTTTTTTGCCCATTTTCATACCACTGCGTAAACATGCCATGTTCTTGCCCCGCTTGATAATGCGCATCAAGCTTAAGCCGGCCATTTTCGTACCATTGGTTCCAAACGCCATCTTCTTTATCGTCCACATAGTTCGTTTGAATCTGCTTGCTACCATTTGGGTAATAAAAAATCTCAAGACCCTCTTTTTTACCTTTTTTAATAGTAACTTCGTATTTTGGTTTGCCATCGGCAAATTTCTCGACATGCTTTCCCGTAAAGTTTTTATCAAAAAATGTTTCTGCATTAGCCATAGTGCTTATTGCAAGCAAAATAACTACAAGTAAATTAGCACTTAATTTGTACATAACGTTATATTTTAGTGAATTGACTCCATATGATACGTATGAGATTGAAATGTTCCCGCTGAGTTGAATTTAGCCATTTGTGAACTTTAAACCCAGTTAATTACTTGGGTAATCAACGTCAGCATTTAGAACGAGTTTGATATGCAGATTAAGTTGATTGATAGAATCCACAACATTGATTGTGGCTTTTGTATTTTTAGGCGGATAATTTACCAATTATTTATTTGAGGATATAGCAATGACTTACCAAGTATTAGTTACTGGCGCCAATCGTGGTATTGGCTTGGAATTTACCCAACAATATGCAGAAGATGGTTATAGCGTATTAGCTTGCTGCCGCGATCCTCAACATGCTAGCGCTTTGCAAACTTTGGCAAAAGCACATGCCAACATTCGTATATTGCATTTAGATGTGGCAGATTTTGCCCAAATTGATGCGTTAGCTTTGCAACTAAAAGACGAAAAAATTGATGTGTTAATCAATAATGCAGGCGTTTATCCTGAAAGTAGTTTGGGTGATGCAAATACGGAAAATTGGCTAGATGCGTTTAAAATCAACAGTATTGCACCATTAAAAATGGCAACAGCTTTTACCGCGCACATTGCCAATAGCAAGCTTAAAAAAATAGCCACACTTTCCAGCAAAATGGGTAGCATGAGCGACAACGCTGGCGGCGGTAGTTACATTTATCGTAGTACAAAAACGGCTGTGAATATGGTCATGAAAAGTCTTTCGATAGACGTAAAACCTGCTGGTATTGCGGTGGTGACTTTGCACCCAGGCTGGGTACTCACAGACATGGGTGGCAGCAATGCATTGATAGATACCAAAACAAGTGTGGTAGGTTTGCGTCAGGTGATTGAGAATTTGAACTTAAATAATACTGGGAAATTTATTGCTTATGATGGCAAAGAGATTGCTTGGTAGCGCCTAGTCATTCTTAGCCGCGCTCAGAATGACGGTGTTTAGGAGTTTTACTGCGCCTTAAACGGCGCGCGTTCTTCTAGCTCGTTGGTATAAGCGGCAATGCCTTGCGACTCTTGCGTGACAAACGCTTGAATCGCATGCGCAAACTCAGGATGCGCAATTTTGTGAAACGAGCAAGTGGATCGTGGCTTAAACCCCCGTGCCAGCTTATGTTCGCCTTGCGCACCGCCTTCAAAATATTGAATTTTTTCTTCAATACAAAATTCTTGAGCTTGGTAATAACATAGCTCAAAATGCAAATTAGGCACATATCTCAAACCACCCCAATAGCGACCGTAAAGGGTTGTTTGATGATAAATATTCAGTGCGGCGGCAATTGGTTCACCCTCTAAATACGCCAATATCAACAAAATATTCTGCGGCATATTACCACCAATTTTCTGAAAAAATGTGGGGGTTAAATAAGGCGTTGAACGATGCTCAAGGTAGGTGTTTTCATAACATTCGTAGAAAAATTGCCATTGCTCTGGGGTAATGTCGGCACCTTTGATGCGTTTACAAACCACCCCAGAAGCGACGATTTTTTTACGCTCTTGGTGAATCTTTTTACGTTTATCGTGGCTGAGCGTGCGTAAGAAATCTTCAAAATCCGTAAAGCTGTCGTTTTGCCATCTAAATTGCACACCGTTACGCTGTAACCACCCTGCCCGTTTTAACTCGGCAGCAGAAAAATCATCAGGAAAAAGTACATGTGCTGACGATAACTGATGTTTGTGCATAGTTTCAGTCAGCGCTTCTACCATTAACGCTTGTGTTTGGTCGTCGTTTGCAATCAACCTCTGGCTAGTAATGGGCGTAAACGGAATCGCTGAAACTAATTTAGGATAATAACTTAAGCCATTGCGGTCATAAGCTTCTGCCCATGCCCAGTCAAATACGTATTCACCATAAGAGTGGCTTTTTATATACAGCGGCATTGCGCCAACTAATTTGCCATCATCATGCACTAGCATTGGGTAAGGCTGCCAGCCAGTGCCCTTACCAACTGAGCCTGAAATTTCCAGTGCGCTTAAAAACGCATGGCTGAGTAATGGCATATCGCCCACTAAGGCATCCCAACTTTGAGCATCAACCTGCTGAATGCTGTCGGTAATTTCGAGAATCAAACTCATTAAATTAATATAGCGCTAAAAAAATGGTAACGCTGGCTTGAAGAGATAACGTTGAGAACAACGTACTGATAACTAGATAGCTAATAAGTGCGCTTTTTGGAATTATTTGAAGCTTGCTTATTTTTAGACTTTGCTTCCAAAGCAGCATCTGCTGCTTGTGATTTTTGTGCTTCTATAGCAGCTTCCGCAGCGTTTCTACGTTCAGCTGCGCGAGATTGGGCATCTTGAAGTTCTTCTAATGAAATAACACCGTCTTGATTAGTATCCACTTGACTAAAAAGCCTTGCAATTTGCGGTAACTTTTCTGTCGCTTCTTGCCTATCTATGGTGCCATCATTATCATTGTCAGCGTCTAAAAAGCGTTCTTTCAAGCTCTCCTGCATGGCTCTCCGGCGCTCTTCAATTCGGTTATGATCTTGGTCTACCGATTTAGCATAATCATCTAATGCCTTACGAATTTTTTCGCGATTTTCTGGGCTAAAATTAAGATTAAGTGTTTGCCGCATGCCATCACCGGCAGCCTCTTCACCAGCGACTGGTTTTTCAACACTACCGGCTGCAATGAAATTGGTTTTCCCCGCAGAATTCACATTAAAAGACACTCCAAAGCCAACACACACTGCGATGCATGTGTGTTTAACTGTTAAAATACGTTTTGAAGTGAGTTTAATCAATGCGCTAACTTTATAATAAATAAGTTTAAAAACAATTTACCTTAACTTAACCGCATCATAATGAAGTACGATTGTTAACTGATTGTTTCATTGAACATTGAAATTGTAATTAATTGTAACGTTATAAAAACGGTCATTTAATACCCCTAAAACTTAAGTTGAGTTCGCCTCATTTAATTTAAGGCATTATTTTAAATTAACTCAATATAGCTTACACTTTGTAATGGTTTAGTATTCTGGTTTTTGACAAAGAAATATTAAACTTAGTTTCATCACATTTGCATTAAAAGTCAATTTCAATTAACTGAATAATAAGACGCGGGCTAAATAACTATGGTTGATCAAAATAAAAAAATATTAGTGGTTGATGACGATGTGCGCTTACGTGAGTTATTGCAGCGCTACTTGACGGAGCAAGGCTTTACAGTGAAAGTGGCTTCTGATGCTAAAGAGATGGATGTGGTTTTAGCGGCAGAACCTATTGACCTCTTGGTGCTAGATTTAATGCTGCCAGGAGAAGATGGGCTGTCCATTTGCCGTAGAGTAAGAGGCTCTGGCACTTTGTTACCAATTGTAATGTTGACAGCCCGTGGCGATGAAGTCGATAGAATTATCGGCTTAGAAATGGGCGCGGATGATTACCTGCCAAAACCATTTAATCCGCGCGAATTACTCGCTAGAATCAACGCAGTGTTGCGTAGGCACGAGCGCTTGCAACCAAGCGCGCCTGCCGTGAATACAGATAGCGTGACGATTGGTGAATTTGTATTTAATGCCTCTACACGCTCACTAAGCAAAGATGGTGCCTCTGTCACAATTACCAGCGGCGAGTTTGCCTTGCTGAAAGTATTTGTGGATCATCCACGTCAGCCATTATCTCGCGATAGACTAATGCAACTTGCACGTGGACGTGAACTAGACGTATTTGACCGTAGCATTGATGTGCAAGTGTCACGTTTGCGCAAACTAATCGAACCTGATGCCGCGCATCCACGTTACTTACAAACCATGTGGGGCTTTGGTTATGTGTTTATTCCGGATGGCGAAGTTGATTAAATAGCCAAAAGATTAATCTTGCATGAAGCACTCTCTATGAATCATTCGAGAGTACATTTGTCCATGTAAATCATGACTAATACAAATATAGAACGCTCAGTTTGAAATTCATCTTACTTCCTAAAACATTGCTGGCAAGAGGCATGTTGCTCATTGCTTTTTTACTAGTCATTGGGCAAGTTGCTTCATTGCAAATCTTTGAGTATTTTGAACGCGAACCTCGGGCAGAAGCCACAGCTCTGCAAGCGGTTACGGTGGTGAATTACACCCGCGCATCGCTCATCGCATCACAAGATAATCTACGCCTAGCTTTGCTTTCTGAACTCACAGGTAAAGAAGGTGTGCGCGTTTATTACGCCGACTTTATGGAAGATATTGAACCTCTACCACCTGACCCATTTATCAATATGGTGGCTGAAAAAATTAAAGAGCGACTTGGCGTAGAAACTATTATTACCGTTAATCACTATGGTGTTCAGGGACTTTGGGTCAGCTTCAATATCGGGCAAGATGATTTTTGGGTAGTAATTCCTAAATTACATGTTGAACGTCGCTTTCCATGGCAATGGTTAGGTTGGGGGGCGCTAATACTTTTACTCTCACTAGCAGGTGGTTACTTTATTGCTTTGCGGATTAATCGACCCATGCACTTATTGATGAATGCTGCTAATAGGTTACGTAAGGGTGAGCAGCCTGAAAAGTTGCCTGAAGGCAGCTTTGCTGAGTTACGTGAGGTAAATGAAACCTTTAATAAAATGGCCGACTCTTTGGCTGAACTTGATGCAGAAAGAACCTTGATTCTTGCTGGCGTTTCGCACGATATTCGTACGCCACTAGCAAGATTACGTTTATCAGTAGAAATGCTACCTGACGAGGGTTGCGGTAGCCTGAAGGACGGCATGATACAAGATATTGCCGACATGGATAATATCATTCATCAGTTTTTAGATTTTGTGAAAGGTGTCGAGGGCGAACCTACACAAATGATTGACATCAACACCTTATTGCAAGCAGTGCATGATAGACAACTCCGCGCGGGACGTGACTTGGTAGTGCAGTTAGCACCCACTTACTTCATCCCCATTAAGCCATTAGCCATGCAACGTTTACTGGACAACTTAGTGGGAAATGCTTATGCCTATGGTAAAGGGCAAGCACGTATCGCAGGCAAAGTGACGGCTGAACACATTGTAATAAGTGTGTTTGATAATGGTCCCGGGATTCCTGAAAGCCACTTACAAAAATTATTGCGTCCATTTGAAAGGCTAGATACCGCACGCAGCAATGCAGGTGGTAGCGGCTTAGGTTTAGCAATTGCTGAACGCATTGCCAAACTACATCATGGCAAACTAGAATTGATCAATCGACCTGAAGGCGGCTTAGAAGCAAGACTGAGCATTCCAATTAAAAACTAAGCGCTATTTAAAAACTAACAACTATTTGAATGCTAACAGTCAGAGGAATAAACCCCTCAAACTTTCGATTTACATTTTTAGTTGGCGCCTAATTAATTATCACCCGGCTCAAACCAATTCAAATGCTCTCGTAACTGTACGACTTCACCGATAATCGTCAAACAAGGCGCTTTGATTTTCGCCTCTTTCACTTTTCCAGCTAAATCTTTAAGTGTTGCCACAACCACGCGTTGCTTCTGTGTGGTGCCTTGTTGAACCACTGCGGCAGGCATATCTGGCGATACACCATGAGCAATGAGTTGCTCGCAGATTTTTTCCATTCCAACCAAGCCCATGTAAATCACTACAGTTTGGCGTGGGCGCGACATGGCTACCCAATCCAAATCTACAACGCCTTCTTTTAAATGCCCGGTGATAAACAAGCAAGCTTGCGCATAATCTCGATGTGTAAGCGGAATGCCGGCATAGCTAGAAACGCCATTGGCCGCAGTAATACCTGGTACCACTTGAAAAGGCACGCCGCGCTGCATCAAGGTTTCAATTTCCTCACCCCCGCGCCCAAAAATAAACGGGTCGCCACCTTTTAAACGCAGTACGCGTTTACCTTCTAACGCCAACCTTGCCAACAATTCATTAATCTCTTCTTGTGGAAGCGTATGTTGGTCGCGCGACTTACCTACATAAATCAGCTCTGCGTCGCGACGTACTAACTCCATGACCTCGGGGCTAACTAACTTATCGTACACACAAACGTCACATTGCTGCATAAGGCGCAAAGCTCTAAATGTGAGTAAATCTGGGTCACCAGGACCACCACCAACCAAATAGACCTCGCCGTGATGCTTAGGGTCAGCTTTATCAGACAACAGATTATCTAGCGCCCTTCTTGCCGCTTCATCTTGCCCAGACAAAATACGCTCTACAATCGGCCCTTGCAATACACCTTCCCAAAAAATACGGCGTTGCTGCGTAGTGGCAAACTTAGCTTTGACTTTATCTCTAAACTCACCTGCAATTTCGGCGATACGCCCATAACCTGCAGGCAACATAGTTTCAATCTTTGTTCGTATATAGCGCGCTAAAACTGGCGCATTGCCTTCACTTGAAATAGCAATAACAATAGGCGACCGCTCCACGATGGAGGCCATCGTAAAAGTACACAAAGCGGGAGAGTCCACTACGTTCACTGGAATATTGAGTGCCTTCGCAGCAACAGATACAGCCGTATTAACAGCTTCATCATCGGTGGCTGCAATCACTAAGCAGGCGCCCTCAAGCTGGCTTGGCTCGAAATTCGCACTAATATGAGTAATTTTCTCTGCGTTAACCAAATCACTTAGCTCATGGCATAGCTCAGGCGAATAAAGCACCACAGCCGCGTTCGCTTTAAGCAGCATGGTGACTTTACGCGCAGCCACATCACCACCGCCAATGACAACACAGCGACGGTGAGTAATATTAATAAAAATTGGAAGTGCTTGCATGCCTAGCCTTTATTGCTTTGATTAACTGAATACGCTACTGAATGAATATGAACTTAATGAATAAAATGAGTTACTTACTCTTTTAACACCATATCGATACATAAGACTGCCGCCATAATCAGCACGCGTGCGGCATCGTTAGCCGCAACGCTATCATCAATGGTCAGCATATAGTTATCTGCGCTGGTAAACAGCTCCTTACCCAAACCAGCCCATTTTTTCGACACATTCGCGAGCTCTTTTTCGCCTTTCATAAACCTGAAATCCCAACTAGTCCATTTGCCTTGTAACGTACAAATCACCGTACCTTGCGCATCCAACACATCAAACTTGCCGCCAATCGAAAAAAATTTACGGCTGAATGTTCCCGCTAATTTACCTAAGTCATCAAACACTTCTACTCTTGAATCAAATATAGAAAAGCCACGCTTCACGCTTAAAATATTCTGGCCATCTGGCGTGCGCACCTCTACATTAAAAGGCGTCATACGTTTGTAATCGGTAAAACGAAATATCTTGGTGAAAATACCAAGGTTAGGCTCGCGGCACTCTATGACTTTTTGATTGGTGCTCGGGTCATAAATATCGTAATTGTTCGCAGCTTTAAACAGTCCAACTTGTTCTTTAACAAAAAATAGATTATTACGAAGCACCGCGTGCATATATGACCCTAGAATTAGCTAAAAAGTAATTTTAATAGATTAAGAAGTAAGCGCATACTTAAATCTTGAACAGCGGATTAATAGACATAGATTGATAAGCTCAGGTAATTAGCACTCAGCCAAGTAAAATGCGTTAAAATTATGCTTTACAGACACGCCCGGCTATCGAAAAACAGCCTTGAAAACCTGCCTTGAAAACCACTGAAAATAAATTAGATTCGCTCACATCCATTAGCAACTCGCCAAAAAAAGTATTCATTAAAACTTTTGGCTGCCAAATGAACGAGTACGACTCATCGCGCATGGCAGATATGCTCAATGCGACTGACGGCATGGTGGAAACGCTCACACCTGAAGATGCTGATGTGATATTACTCAACACATGCTCGGTACGTGAAAAAGCTGAAGACAAAGTATTTAGCCATCTTGGACGTTTTATTCCTCTTAAAAAAGCGAACCCAAACTTGGTGATTGGCGTAGGTGGCTGTGTAGCAAGCCAAGAAGGCGATAACATCATCAAACGTGCGCCTTATGTTGATGTGGTATTTGGTCCACAAACATTGCATCGCTTGCCTGACATGATTAAAAACAGCCAATCTAGCGGTGTTTCTCAGGTAGATATCAGCTTTCCTGAAATTGAGAAGTTTGACCATTTACCGCCACCGCGCATAGAAGGTGCCAGTGCATTTTTAAGCATTATGGAAGGTTGCAGTAAATATTGCAGCTTTTGTGTAGTGCCTTACACACGCGGGGAAGAAGTCTCGCGCCCGTTTGAAGCCATCCTGACGGAAGCAGCACAACTGGCTGAGCAAGGCGTAAAAGAAATCACCCTACTCGGACAAAACGTAAATGCCTATCGCGCTCAATACAATGATTTAGAAGCTGATTTAGCCATGTTAATTGAGTACATCGCCGAAATCCCGCAAATCGAACGCATACGCTTTACCACTAGCCACCCAAATGAAATGAATCAGCGCTTAATCGATTGTTTCGCTAATATTCCTAAATTAGCCGTGCAATTACATTTGCCTGTTCAAGCTGGCAGTGACCGCGTCTTGATGGCGATGAAGCGCAACTATACTGCGCTACAGTTCAAATCCACTATACGCAAACTACGTGTTGCAAACCCTAACCTGACATTCACGTCTGACTTTATTGTAGGCTTTCCAGGTGAGTCAGAAGCTGAGTTTGAAGCCACGGCAAAGCTCATGCAAGACGTAGGTTTTGATTATAGCTTCAGCTTTTTATACAGCCCTAGACCTGGCACGCCAGCGTCTTACCTCTCCGACGAAACGTCGCAAGAAGTTAAATTAGCGCGATTAACAAAATTGCAGGCTATCAACGAAGAACTGGGTAAGAACATCAGCTCGCAAATGCTAGGCACGGTGCAGCGCGTGTTGATTGAAAGTACCTCATGGAAAAACGCCAATGAACTGGCAGGCAAAACCGACAATAATCGTATTGTTGACTTGGTAGGCAGCGAAAACTTAATTCAAACTTTTGTTAACGTACGCATTACCGATGTCAGCAACCCAAAACGCTTACGTGGCGAAATTATTTAAAAATACCTACAGTCATTCCCGCATAGGCGGAAATGACTAATTGGAAATATAATCATACAAATGGAAATCAATCTAACCCCTGAAGACAATACACGTTTAGCTAATCTATGCGGTGTGCTTGATGAAAATATCAAGCAAATTGAAGACGCGCTCGAAGTACAAATTACCAGACGTGGCTCACATATGCGCTTTACTGGCGATGTACACAATATGCGCTTAGCGGTGCAATTGATTGAGAGCTTTTATATTCGCGCCAAAAATCCAATCGGCTTAGATGAAATTCAGCTCGGTTTAGTTGAAATCAACAAACTAAAACCTGAAGATGTTGCCACATCAAACGCACCAATATTGATGACACGCCGTACGGAACTACATGGTCGTACACCAAGGCAAATCGCCTATTTACAGCAGATTCAAGACCACGACATCACCTTTGGCATTGGCCCTGCTGGTACAGGTAAAACCTACTTAGCCGTTGCCAGCGCAGTAGATGCCATGAGCCGTGACCGCGTTAAGCGCATTGTGTTAGTCCGTCCAGCGGTAGAAGCCGGCGAAAAATTAGGATTTCTACCCGGCGATTTAAACCAAAAAGTTGACCCCTATTTACGCCCTTTATACGATGCGCTATATGACTTAGCAGGCTACGATACCGTAAATAAAATGTTTGAACGTGGTGCGATTGAAGTCGCACCCTTAGCTTATATGAGAGGCCGAACGCTCAACCAAAGCTTTATTATTTTGGATGAAGCGCAAAACACCACGCCTGAACAGATGAAAATGTTTCTTACACGCATTGGCTTTGGCACCAAAGCCGTGATTACGGGTGACGTGACGCAAATAGACTTACAACGTCATCAAAAAAGTGGTTTAGTTGAAGCTCAAAAAGTGTTAAAAGACATCAAAGGCATCGCCATGACACACTTTTTATCTGCCGATGTAGTGCGCCACCCATTGGTGCAAAAAATCGTCAATGCGTATGAAGAGTACGAGAAAAATAATGAGAAATAAAACCTTATAGCTAGTAAGGTATAATTGCTTTTCTATTTGAACACTCAGGTTTAAAAATGACGCCAAATAAATTTAGCAAGTTAATGCAGCGCAGTCTTGGTTATGTTGAACAAACCGTGTTAATTACTATTGCATTTGCCACTATTTTTGCCGTATTTCAGGCGATTACGCATATCTGGCTGGCTGGTGCAATTACAGTAGGTGATTTGCTATTGCTGTTTTTATACCTAGAAGTCATGTCTATGCTGAACCACTATCTTGGCTCGGGTAACTTACCAGTGCGTTATCCTCTATACATCGGCATTATAGCGCTGGCGCGATACTTGGTATTAGAAGTTGCAGAGATTGACGCTTGGCGCATGTTTGCGCTATCAGGCTCAATTTTCTTAATTGCGATTGCGATTCTTATCATTCGTTTCGGTCATGTGCGCTATCCGTATGTTGATTGCCCGACCCAGCAATCTAATAACAATTAATTAACGATTATCCACGACCAATTTAAACCTATGCCTACCCTTAACTTGGCAGTTCAATATGCATCAACCTTAGCTGATTTGCCCAGCAGAACAAAGTTTCGTCAATGGGCTAAAGCCGCGATTCGAGTTGATACCGAAGCAACGATAAGAGTCGTTGATGAGGCTGAAGGTCGTGAGTTGAATAAAACGTATCGCGGCAAAGATTATGCGACGAATGTACTCACATTTCCGCTGACTGAAGAACCGCATCTGATGGGTGATATTATCATTTGTGCGCCGGTGGTTGCCGCTGAAGCACTAGCGCAAAACAAACCGTTAGCAGCACATTACGCACATTTAACGGTGCATGGCATTTTACATTTGCATGGCTATGACCATGAAATTGAAGCACAAGCGGAACTGATGGAAAGTTTAGAGACTGCAATTATCACAAAATTAGGGTATCCTAATCCCTATCTCATTACATAGGACGCCACTAATGGCTGCCGAGTCGGAAAAACCTAGCAACAAACCCTCTTTATTAGAACGTCTCAGTCACTTTTTATTACGTGAACCAGAAGATCGTGAACAACTTGTAACGCTGCTGCACGGCGCTTACGAAAACAGCTTGATGGATGCAGACTCACTCGCCATGATAGAAGGCGTACTACAAGTCAGTGAAATGCAAGTGCGTGACATCATGATTCCACGCTCCCAAATGGATGTCATCGACATCACAGATCCTCCTGAAACATTCATTCCGCACGTCATTGAAACCGCTCACTCGCGCTTTCCTGTGATTGAAGATGATAAAAACGATGTCATTGGCATTTTGCTAGCCAAAGATTTGTTACGCTATTACGCAGGTGAAGACTTTGAAGTGCGCGATATGTTGCGCCCCGCTGTGTTTATCCCTGAATCTAAGCGATTGAATATTCTGCTTAAAGAGTTTCGTAGCAATCGTAATCATATTGCTATTGTTGTCGATGAGTACGGCGGCGTAGCGGGGATGGTAACGATTGAAGATGTGCTTGAGCAGATTGTCGGCGATATTGAAGATGAATATGATTATGACGAAGATGAAGACAACATCATTCAAAATGCTGATGGGCAATATCGTGTTAAAGCACTGACAGAGATTGCAGATTTTAACGAAGTCATTGGCACAAATTTAAGCGATGAAGAGTTTTCGACCATTGGTGGTCTGGTGGTGCATCAATTCGGCCGCCTACCAAAACGTGATGACGAAATTATGTTAGGCGGTTTGCGATTTAGAGTACTTAAGGCTGATAGTCGCCGTTTACATACCATAATGGTGGAAGTGGTCTCTAAAGAAGCTGAATCTGATTAATTTTAGATTTGCCGTTTAAAAGATTGGCTATTTAAAAACTAAAAAAGGGCTTCAAAGCCCTTTTTTAATTAAACATACTGATATTTTTTGTAATTAATTATTTTTTCAATGCATCACGAATTTCACGCAACAATACTACATCTTCTGGCGTTGGTGCTGCTGGTGCTGGCGGCTCCGCTTTTTTCATTTTGTTCATCATTTTAACCATTTGAAAAATAACGAAAGCTAAAATCAAAAAGTTAATCGAAATCGTCAAAAAGTTACCATAAGCAAGCACAGAGCCTGCCTTTTTAGCGTCAGCCAAAGATAAACCAGCTGCCTGACCACTTAATGCGACATACATGTTTGAAAAATCTACATTACCAATGATTTTTCCGATTATTGGCATAATAATATCACCGACCATTGAATCAATAATCTTACCAAAAGCACCGCCGATAATCACACCAACAGCTAAATCCATTACGTTGCCTTTTAAGGCAAATTCTTTAAACTCAGATGCCATGCTCATACTTTTCTCCCATAAAATTAAAGATAATCAATTGAATTAATGATTGCTACAGGGCGTAATATAGGTTCTAAATACATTTCATGTCAATCGACACAACCTTTTCACAGCGTTTACATTGTAAATTTTTGTTATCTGGCGCTATCAAGCTACAATTCAGCCCATGCAAATAATCATCCAAAATAAATTCATTCGGTCACTGACAGTATTTCTACTTGGTGCTTTGTGTGTACTTGGTTTCGCGCCCTTCTATTTTTACCCAGCCAGCATTTTATCGCTGATTGGTTTATTTTATTTTTGGCATCAGGATTACACACCAAAACAAGCCGCCATATCAGGCTTTATCTATGGTCTAGGGTTATTTAGCACTGGTATATATTGGATTTATATCAGCCTGCACGACTTTGGCAATATGCCTAGCGTGATAGCAGCTCTAGCTACATTTTTGTTATGTGCATTTATGGCTTTATTCACGGCCTTGGTCGGCGCATTTAGTGTCAAAATTTCTAAACCTCAATCCCCTCAATTACTCATCAGCATTCCTATATTCTGGGCATTAGCCGATTGGACCCGTAGCTGGATATTTACTGGCTTCCCATGGCTCACCATGGGCTATAGCCAAGTGCCGCATAGTCCACTGGCAGGCTATATGCCGATTATCGGCGTGTATGGTGTATCGATGATCACGGTATTGATTGCGAGCTTGATTGGCTTTTGGCTTGCTAAAAAGCCTATCTCTGAACTGTGGAGGCGCAACACCATTGTGTTACTGCTATTGATTTGGGTAACAGGTAGCGTATTAAAGCTGGTTGAATGGACCACACCAACATCCGAACCAATATCCGTGGCGCTACTTCAAGGTAATATCTCGCAAGACATTAAGTGGTCTCCTGAGGTTGCTGAAAAGACCTTAAGCTTATATTTGCACATGGCAGAGGCAAGTAAGGCGAAACTTATTATCATGCCAGAAACCGCCATGCCAGTGCTTTCCAGCGAAATTCCGCAAGAACTGTTCACACGTTTACAAACGCATGCGGTGCAGAATCAAGGCACAATTTTAGTCGGCGCTGTAGAGCATGAAGGTGACGAATATTTCAACAGCATGCTAAGTATAGATGGCAACAAAACCGAGGTTTATCGCAAGTCGCACCTTGTACCTTTTGGTGAGTTCATCCCATTAAAAGTAGCTTTCGGTTGGATTTATCGCGATTTACTCAATATGCCGCTCAGTGATTTAACACGAGGCAGTATTCATCAACGACCAATGAATATCGCAGGTGAAAAAGTCGCCATCAATATTTGTTACGAAGACGTATTTGGCGAAGAAATCATCCGTCAACTGCCCGACGCCACGCTATTAGTCAATGCAAGTAATGACGCTTGGTATGGACAATCCAACGCTGCATATCAACACATGCAGTTCTCACAAGCGCGTGCCTTAGAAACTGGCCGCACTGTTTTACGCGCAACCAACACTGGCGCTACCGCCATTATTGACCCGCATGGCAATGTATTAGCCCATGCACCACATTTTACCCAAACCACGCTCAATGGCACGGCACAGGGTTATAGCGGCAGTACGCCTTATGTACGTTGGGGCAACTGGTTATTCCTGATTATTAGCTTGATTGGTCTTAGCACCATCTGTTTGCCCAATTTTTTGGCAAGTAAGCGTAAAACAAAGTAAAATCACACCTTTACAAATTGTATGGCTGAAAGCTGTACAACTTAATCTACATAGAACCATTTAGAATCGAACCTTAGAATCAAATCATGGCGCTTACTTTTCAACAAATCATTCTCACCCTGCAAAACTACTGGAGCGATAAAGGTTGTGCATTATTGCAATCTTACGACATGGAAGTTGGCGCAGGTACATCACACACAGCTACTTTCTTACGCTCATTAGGCCCAGAGCCATGGAAAGCGGCTTACGTGCAGCCAAGCCGTCGCCCAAAAGATGGACGTTATGGTGAAAACCCAAACCGTTTGCAACATTACTACCAGTTTCAGGTGGTGTTAAAGCCAGCGCCAGCAGACATTCTTGAGTTATATTTAGGCTCACTTGAAGCACTTGGTTTTGATTTAAAAAAGAATGATATTCGTTTTGTTGAAGATGACTGGGAAAACCCAACGCTAGGTGCATGGGGCTTGGGCTGGGAAGTTTGGTTGAATGGTATGGAAGTCACACAATTCACCTACTTCCAGCAAGTTGGCGGCATTAACTGCAAGCCAATTACTGGTGAAATTACCTACGGTTTAGAACGCTTAGCCATGTATCTACAAGGCGTAGACAACGTTTACGATTTAACTTGGACAGATGGCCTAAGCTACGGCGACGTCTATCTGCAAAATGAAAAAGAGCAATCAACCTACAACTTTGAACACTCAGATGCTGACTTCTTGTTTACCGCATTTACTGCGCATGAAAAACAAGCCTTGCATCTCATCGAAGAAAAGCTATCACTACCTGCTTACGAGCAAGTGCTAAAAGCGGCACATACATTTAACTTGTTAGATGCACGCGGCGCAATTTCGGTGACAGAACGTGCTGGCTACATAGGCCGCATCCGTAACTTAGCCCGTTCAGTCGCCGCAGGCTACTTGGAAAGCCGCGCCAGACTTGGCTTCCCAATGGCACCAAAAGATTGGGCAGATGAAGTATTAACAGAATTAGCTAAGAAAGCCGCAGCATGAGTACGCAAAATTTACGCGACAGCCAAAATAATCTACTAGTAGAACTATTTGTAGAAGAACTACCGCCGAAAGCCCTGAATAAACTAGGCGAAGCATTTTCAAGCGTATTGTTTGAAACACTCAAATCACAAGGATTAGTTGCAGACGGCTCTATTGTTACTGCGTTTGCATCGCCTCGCCGCCTTGCTGTGCATGCAACCAATATACAAGCTGTCGCGCCAGATAAAACTTCAACACAAAAACTCATGCCTGTCAGCGTAGGTTTAGATGCAAGTGGTAACGCCACACCAGCGTTAGTTAAGCGTTTAAATGGCATGGGCTTGGATGAAAGTGCCGTGGCAAATTTGACCAAGCAAGCCGATGGCAAAAATGAAGCTTTGTTTTTAGATGTGTTGCAAAAAGGCGTTTCGCTTAAAGATGGTTTGCAAAGTGCATTGAATGAAGCAATCTCAAAACTGCCAATTCCAAAAGTGATGACTTACCAATTAGCTGATGGCTGGACGAGTGTGAACTTTGTGCGCCCTGCGCATAGTTTAGTCGCCCTGCATGGCAATGAAGTGGTTGCCGTTAGCGCTCTTGGCTTAACTGCTGGTAACGCGACTCAAGGTCACAGATTTGAGGCAGCAGTCTCACCAGTGGTTTTAAAAAGTGCTGATAGTTACGCAGAGCAATTAAAAACTGAAGGTGCAGTGATTGCCAGCTTTGCTGAGCGCCGTGCAGAAATCTTACGCCAACTCAATGCTGCGGCAACGAAACAAAACCTAAAGCCGATTGAAGATGAGGCTTTGCTAGATGAAGTAACAGCATTAGTTGAGCGCCCGAATGTGTTGCTAGGCCAGTTTGAAGATATTTATCTAGAAGTACCACAAGAGTGTTTGATTTTGACCATGAAGGCAAATCAAAAATACTTCCCATTGCTTGATGCCAACAATAAGCTCACCAATAAATTTTTAATTGTCTCTAACATCAGTCCAGATGACGCCAGCGCAGTGATTGGTGGCAACGAACGCGTTGTGCGCCCTCGCCTAGCTGATGCTAAGTTTTTCTTTGACCAAGATCGTAAGAAAACGCTTGAAAGCCGCCTAGAGGGTTTAAATAAGGTGGTTTACCACAATAAACTTGGCTCTCAAGGTGAGCGTAATTTACGTGTAGTGAAAATTGCCGCAGAAATTGCCAAGCAACTAGGTGAAGCTAATTTTGTCTCAAATGTTGAAAAAGCCGCACGCTTATCTAAAACAGACTTAGTTACTGATATGGTAGGCGAATTTCCAGAATTACAAGGAGTTATGGGGCGCTACTATGCACAACATGAGGGCTTAGATGATGATGTTGCCTATGCGATTGAAGATCATTACAAGCCTCGCTTTGCAGGCGACGAACTCCCACGTAACCAAGTGGGTATTTGTGTAGCGTTAGCAGATAAATTAGAAACACTAGTTGGTTTATTCAGCATCGGTGAAAAACCAACTGGTGACAAGGATCCATTTGGATTGCGTCGTCAGGCGCTTGGCGTCATTCGGATGTTGATAGATGCTCAGTTGCCAATTCAGTTTAATACGCTCATTCAAATGGTGCTATCTCAATTTAATGGCGATAGCAATGCTGCACTAGCGGTACAAGAGTTCAGCTTAGATAGATTAGCCGTTAATCTAAAAGAGCAAGGCGCCAGCCCGCAAGAGGTAGATGCGGTGCTAGCACTTAACCCTCAGTTATTAAGTGAAATTCCACAACGACTATCAGCCGTTCGTACATTCTCTTCATTAGAAGAAGCGCCAGCGTTAGCTGCAGCGAACAAACGTGTTGGCAACATTCTGAAAAAAGTAGAGGGTGAAGTTAAAGCGGAAGTAAACGCTAACTTACTACAAGAACCTGCTGAAATAGCACTCAATGAAGCGTTAAGCAAAGTAAAACCAGAAGCCGATAGGTTATTTGAAAGTGGTGACTACACTACATCACTTAAATCACTGGCGGCTTTAAAAGCGCCTGTGGATGCGTTCTTTGATAACGTGATGGTGAATGCTGACGACGCAGCGTTAAAAACCAACAGACTAGGTTTATTGGCGACTTTGCACCAAACCATGAACCGCGTTGCGGATTTATCTAAACTAGCTAGTTAACCAACAAAGCGAGCCGCCCATGAAATTAGTGATTTTAGATAGAGATGGTGTAATCAATCAAGATTCTGCAAATTTCATCAAAAGCCCCAATGAGTGGATTTCGATTTCAGGTAGCCTAGAAGCGATTGCTTTACTAAATCAATCTGGCTTTAGGGTGGCGGTGGCGACCAATCAGTCTGGTATTAGTCGTGGTTTGTTTGACATGACCACGCTGAATAACATTCATGACAAAATGCATAGAGAATTAGCCGTTGTAGGTGGGCGAATCGATGCGATATTTTACTGCCCTCATGCGGCAGATGAGCATTGTCATTGCCGTAAGCCTGATACTGGCATGATAGAAGAAATTGGTCTACGCTTTTCCATGGAGTTGGATGGCGTGCCCGCCGTGGGTGATGCGCTACGTGACCTACAAGCGTTTGCCAATGCTGGTTGCCAACCTATTTTAGTGTTAACAGGCAAAGGCGAAGCGACTCTAGCTGCATCAGAGCAAAGCCCAGAAAAAGCTTTACCTCCGAACACTTGGGTTTGTGCAGATTTAGCAGAAGCGGTGCAGCGCATTATCACCGAGCTAGACAAAACCTAAACACTTGGTTAACCACTTAGCCAATCATTGAGCTAAACACTCTCGAAAGTCAGTATGCTATTTTTGCGTTCTTTGTTGTTTTTTATAGGCCAAGTCATTACCGCGCCAATCTTCACGCTGGTTGCCCTACTCGCCACGCCGCTTAACCCCATATTACGTAACGACTTAATCTCAGGCTGGGCGCGCAGTATGTTGTGGTGGCTAAAAGTCACTTGCAACATTCGCCATGAAGTTACTGGCTTAGAAAACATTACAAATTCACCCACAATCGTTTTATCTAAACACCAATCCGCTTGGGAAACACTGGCTTTTCAAGCCATATTCCCAACGCAAGTTTATGTGCTAAAACGTGAATTATTATGGATTCCAATTTTCGGCTGGGGCTTAGCCATGTCATCACCTATCGCTATTGACCGCAGTTCTGGTCGTGAAGCGCTTAAAAAATTAGTGGCGAACGGTCAAGCGAGATTAAAAAGTGGACTTTGGGTAGTGATATTTCCTGAAGGCACGCGTATAACACCAGGTGAACGCAGTAAATATCACATTGGTGGCGCATGGTTAGCCACGCATACAAAAACTCAAGTGCTGCCAGTTGCGCATAATGCGGGTGAATATTGGGCTAAAAACACGTTCATTAAAAAACCTGGCGTCATCAAAATGCATATCGGCCAAGCGATTCAAACCGCTGGCTTAAAAGCAGATGCATTAAATCACCAAGTAGAAAGCTGGATTGAAGCTGAGATGCTCACATTAAATTAATGAGTCACTCTCTCACATTACCCTCTGGCGACCAATTACATTACCAATTAGAGCGTCGCCAACGCCGTACCGTAGGCTTAAAAATCACCCAAACTGGCTTGGTGATACATGCACCAAAACGCATTACACAGTCACAACTTGAGGACATCATTCTACAAAAATCTGACTGGGTGCTTAGAAAACTCGCCTCAGTTACCGCGAATAAAATTCCAGAAATACAATGGCAACATGGCGAGCAACTGCTGCTCTTGGGTAACGCAATCACACTAACCATTGAGCATAACGCGCGTTCAAAAGCCGTGGAATATGAGCCAGGTGTTTTGCAATTGGCAATGCCTAATCAAGATGAAATGTTAATCGCGCGCAAAGTAGTGCAGTGGTATAAAAAGCAAGCAATCACGGACTTTACAAGGCGCTTAGAAATCTTTTCAAGCAAATTAGGCGTTCAATTCACCTCACTTACTTTATCCAATGCAGCCTCACGCTGGGGAAGCTGCAATTCAAAAAAAGAAATTCGGTTAAACTGGCGCTTGCTACAAGCACCACCGCATATCATCAACTACGTGGTTTGCCACGAGCTTGCGCACATCAAAGAAATGAATCATTCAGCTAAGTTTTGGGCGACAGTTGCCAGCATTTTCCCTGATTACAAATCCGCTGAAAAAGAATTAAAAGCCTTATCACCCCAATTACATAGGTTTTAAAACTAATCATTTTTTACGTCAGCCATATTTAATATTATTCATACAGCTTACATGCTAATATTTTAAGCGCTACAACAACTTACTAAAATAACTGGAGGAGCAAAATGAACTTTCAAGATGCAGTAAAAACATGCTTTCAAAAATATGTAGATTTTAGCGGTCGCGCAAAACTACCCGAGTTTTGGTGGTTCTTTTTGTTCTGTTTTGCAGTGGCTTTGGTTTTAGAATTTGTAGGCAGCTACGTTTCGTGGGCTTTTTCACTTGCAACAGTTTTACCTTCATTGGCGGTAGGTGCACGTCGGTTGCACGATACAAACAAAAGTGGCTGGCTGCAGCTGATTTGGATTATTCCAATCCTAGGTTGGATTGCAATGATCTACTTGCTGGTTCAACCAAGTGACGCCGCGAATAATCAATACGGTGAAGTGCCAAACAACTAATTTAAGATTAGCTTAATCAGCAATGAAAAGGGGCTTAACGCCCCTTTTAAAATTTTATATCAAAGTATCTGCTTAATATCATTGGCAATATCGGCAGGCTTTTCTCCGTAATCTACATATAGCCTAATTTTCCCTAATTTATCAAACACATACATGCCAGCACTATGGTCTAGCGTATAACCACCTTTACCTTGCGCTTCTACTTTCTTTGCATAGATTTTAAAAGTAGCGGCAGTCGCAGCAATAGTTGCTTCATCGCCTCTAAGACCAATAAATCGTTTATCAAATGATGGTACAAATTGGGCCAAAACCTCTTGGCTATCTCTAGCAGGGTCTAGCGTAACAAATAACACTTGCACTTCATCTGCACGTGGCCCAAGCAACTTCATCGTTTGTTTTAAATCTAACATGGTTGTCGGGCAAACGTCTGGGCAGTGCGTATAGCCAAAAAACAATGCCACAGCTTTGCCTTTAAAGTCAGCTAAAGTACTAGGTTTACCAGTGTGATCAGTCAGGCTGAATGATTGACCAAAATCGGCGCCTGTAATATCGGTGGCAACTAGAGTACTCGCTTCGCCAGCTGGCTTACAAGACGATAAAAAGCTTAATAAAACCACAAGGCCTATTACTTTTAGTAAATGTTGCACAAAAAACTCCAAATAAGTTTTAAATTTATACGCTTTTGATTTTAACATGCGCTAACAATTCCGCGCTTTAGTTTACAATAATGGTTTTACAAAATTCGTTTATAAGGCAGCAATAATGGCAATTCCAACCTCAATGGCAGACCGTGACGGCGTAATTTGGTATGACGGCAAAATGGTTAACTGGCGCGATGCCACAACTCACGTTTTAACACATACTTTGCACTATGGTATGGGTGTGTTTGAAGGCGTACGTGCTTACAAAACTGACAAAGGCACTGCTATTTTCCGTTTGAAAGAACATACAGACAGATTGTTTCGCTCTGCACATATTTTGCAAATGAAAATGCCATTTACCAAAGAAGAGATGATGGAAGCGCAAAAAGCAGCCGTGCGCGAAAATAACCTAGAATCAGCTTATATGCGCCCAATGGCGTTTTATGGTGCTGAAGCGATGGGTATTTCTGCTAAAACATTGTCAACCCACGTGATTGTTGCCGCTTGGAAATGGGGCGCATACATGGGCCAAGAAGCGCTAGATAACGGTATCCGCGTTAAAACATCATCATTTTCACGTCACCACGTGAACATCACCATGTGTAAAGCCAAAGCTAACGGTAACTATATGAACTCTATTCTTGCGCATCAAGAAGCTGCTCAAGATGGCTACGAAGAAGCGTTGTTATTAGATGTAGATGGTTTTGTGGCTGAAGGTTCAGGCGAGAACATATTTATTGTACGTAACGGGAAACTATACACGCCAGATTTAACTAGCGCATTAGAAGGCATCACGCGCGACACGATTGTGCAACTTGCAGCTGAAATTGGCTTAACCGTCATTGAAAAACGCATTACTCGTGATGAAGTGTATGGCGCAGATGAAGCCTTCTTTACAGGCACAGCCGCTGAAGTAACACCAATTCGCGAATTAGATCGCCGCGCAATTGGCGCTGGCACAGCAGGCCCTATCACTAAACAACTACAAAAAATGTATTTTGATGTAGTACACGGCAGATCAGAAAAACATGCTGATTGGTTAACATTGGTTTAACAATGGCGCCAACCGTATTTCGTGAAGGTGCTTTTCGCTTCTTTTTCTTCTCAAGGGAAGAGTCGCGGATTCACATTCACGTTACGCATACGGACGGAGAAGCAAAGTTTTGGCTAAAGCCAGCCGTAGAGTTAGCGATGAACGAGGGTTTAAATAGCAAACAAATCAATGAGGCATTAACATTGGTAAAATCACACGAGAAGGAGATTCTGAATGCTTGGCAACGTCATTTCGGCAGTTGAAGTATCTCTAGTTTCTAATCAAGGTTTTTGGTTACTTGCGGATGATGAAGAGCTATTCTTAGCCTATGCAGATTTTCCATGGTTTAAACAAGCCACTATCGCGCAAATCACGCAAGTAGAGCGCCCTACGGCTAATCATCTTTATTGGCCAAGCTTGGATATTGATTTATCGCTAGAGTCCGTTCGGCAACCTAGTGCATTTCCCTTAATTTCCACACCGAACAACCATTGATTTGATTGAGTAAAAACATGTCAACCGTAAATGAAATTGAAGTCACCGCTAAAGACCTACCACTACATTGCCCAACAGCTGAAGTTGCGCTGTGGTCATTACACCCACGCGTGTTTTTAGATGTAGCCAAAACAGGCCATGTGGCATGCCCATACTGCGGCACCAAATATAAGCTCAAAGCGGGTGAAGTGGTTGGGCATCATTGATTTCATGCCGATATTACGTTAGGGCTAGTTAGCCACCGTTTCTTTCATGGTACAAAACCACCTATTTATTTCTAAGGTTACTTTATGAGTTCATCATTAAAAACGGTTTCGGTCCTAAAAGTCGAAGAAGCAATCTCAAAAGTTCTTTCAGAGCTAACTGAAAATGAATGTAACGTATTCATATCAAACATGAAGTTTGAAGTTAATACATTACAGTCCTTAGTTGGAGGTCAAACAGTTACTTTTTCTGCTACTGCCACTTTAAAACCTACAGATATAAATGAACCAGTACCTTTCTAAACTTATCAACCATAAAATCCCATGCTGCCGCGCCTGAGTTTTAGTTTATTTTGGGAAGTTTTTTGGCAAGCGGCTGTTTGAGCGAATGCGAGTTTCCGATTGCCATCCCAAAACAAGCTAAAACTTAGGAAATAAGCGGTAGGGGGTAGCCTTTTCTTTGGTTTCTTTCTTTTGGCTAAGCAAAAGAAAGAAGCTCGCCAGTCGCGCGAAAGCGACAAGCCATCAAGACTCGACTAAATAACCGTTATAAAGCCTGAACTTCAGCCTTCGCACCCCACAAAGCCTCAATCACTTCCACAGCATTATCCGCTTGGCTATTCGTCCAAAAAGCTACATTCGCTTCTGCATTAGCTGTTGCTAACAAATCTTGCTCTGCTAGTTTTTTATGTAAATACTTTGCCACAGCGGCGCCAGTATCAATAATGGCAACGTTGTTACCTACGGTTTGCTCGATTAACGGTTTGATAAAGGGATAATGCGTGCAACCTAGCACAATGGTATCTGCACCCTCTGCCAGCAATGGCGCGCAGTATTGTTGCAATAGTGCTTTGGTATTGTACGTATCTAGCTCGCCGCGCTCGATACACTCCACCAAGCCTACACAGGCTTGCGTGACTACTTTGACATTGCGGCCGTAACTTTCTAACAACGCCGCAAACTGTGCACTTTTAAGTGTGCCAGTAGTTGCCAGCACGCCTATGATGCCGTTTCTTGAGGCTTCAGCTGCGGGTTTTACGGCTGGCTCCATGCCGATAATCGGTAAGGTATATTTTGCGCGCAGTGCATCAATTGCCGCAGCTGTGGCAGTGTTACATGCCACCACGAGCGCTTTAGCATTTTTAGCGATTAAAAATTCGGCAACCTCAAAACAACGCGCTTGAATTTCTGCCGCTGTTTTGTTGCCATAGGGTGCATATTTGCTATCTGCCACGTAGAGCAATTGTTCATTTGGCAATAAGGCATGAATATGCTTTAAAACAGAAATTCCGCCGACGCCAGAATCGAATACGGCAATAGGTCTTTTCGCATACTTATCAACAGGAGTTTCATTCGACTTAATGGTTTGAGCGCTCATTACAAGGTCGTCATCAGTTACAATGCACGTATTATAGAGGAAATATTATGGGAAACAGACTCAGTAAAATTTATACCCGCACGGGTGATAGCGGCACAACAGGCTTGGGTGATGGCAGCCGCATCAATAAAGACAGCTTGCGTGTTGAGGCGATGGGCGATGTGGATGAGTTAAATTCAGTCATTGGCGTGATGATGACCGAAACATTGCCCAGCAAGCTGGTTGAGCCTCTTACGCAGATTCAGCATGACTTATTCAACGTGGGTGGTGAAATTTGCATTCCAGGCTATGTCATATTGCAGCAATCGCGCATCAGCGATTTAGAAAGCGTGATTGACGAACTCAATAGCCAATTATCGCCACTTAAAGAATTTATTTTGCCAGGTGGTACCAAAGCAGCAGCTTACTGCCACCTTGCCCGTACGGTGTGTCGACGTGCTGAGCGCAAGCTAGTTGAACTGCATCGTAATGAAAAAGTCACGGATATTTCTCTTCAATATTTGAACCGTTTGTCAGATTTGTTGTTTGTAATGTGCCGCGTAATTAACAAAAAAGCTGGCGTGAGTGATGTTCTTTGGAAAAACGAGCAGGCTTAATTTTTAGCTTGGTTTTAGAAGCCCTGTTCATAAGTTATAATTCGACCATGATTAAAAAACTGCTAGATAGAATTTTTAAGCCCAACAGTGCCAAACCTGAGCAAGCTAAAGTCGCGGCTGTTAAAACGCAGCCAGCGCCGACTCACCGCCCAACACTTAGAACGAAAAAGCCAGCGTATAAAAATGTCGACAGCATTAACCATGGCGCAACGGTGATTGCGTATAAAACCCATAAAATAGACCGGGATTTGTTAAGTAACGCTGCGCTAAAAACAACTGAAGGCTTACACAAAGCAGGTTTCGAGGCTTATATTGTGGGTGGCGCAGTGCGCGACTTACTGCTTAACCGCACGCCAAAAGACTTTGATGTAGCGACGGACGCCACGCCAGAAGAAGTGAATCGTATATTTAGACGCTCGCGCCTTATCGGCAAAAGATTCAGATTGGTACACGTACTCTTTGGCGACGAAACCATTGAAGTTTCAACCTTCCGTGGTAGCCATTTAGAAACTGAGGGCAATCCAAAAGGTGACTCTAAAACCACGGATTCTGGCCGCATTATCCGCGACAATGTATTTGGTTCAATTGTAGACGATGCCGTACGCCGCGACTTTACGGCAAATGCGCTGTATTACAACCCAGCAAGCCAAGAGGTATTGGACTTTCACCATGGTTATGCCGACATAAAAGCGGGCATTTTGCGCATGATAGGCAAGCCAGAAACGCGCTATGCTGAAGACCCTGTGCGTATGTTGCGTGCTGTACGATTGTCTGCCAAATTAGGTTTAAAGATTGACCAAGCCACACAAGCGCCTATCGCAAAAATGGCAGATTTACTGCAAGACGTGCCACCGAGCCGCTTGTTTGATGAAATGCTCAAGTTATTCCTATCTGGTCATGCAATGGAAAGCGTCAGTGCTTTACGCGAGCAACACCTGCACCATGGCTTATTACCGATGTTAGATGTAGTACTAGAACAGCCTATGGGTGAGCGTTTTGTCATGCTGGCTCTCAAAAACACCGACGACCGCATCCTTTCTGGTAAATCAGCTAATCCGAGCTTCTTATTTGCTACTTTACTTTGGCATGAAATGTTAGCCGCTTGGGAAAGCTACAAAGCAGAAGGTCAGCACGCGATTCCTGCGTTACATATGGCCATGACTGAAGTGATTGCCATACAAGCTGAGAAAATGGCGATTCATAACCGCTACACTGCGACCATGAAAGAAATATGGGGCATGCAACCACGTTTTGAACAACGCGCAGGAAAGCGACCTTTCGGCTTACTTACGCACCCACGCTACCGCGCTGGCTATGACTTTTTACTTTTACGTTGCGAATCTGGTGAGTTACCAATGGAATTAGGCGAGTGGTGGACTGCATTCGCCGATGCTGATGGTGAAGGCCGTACTGCTATGCTGCAAGCGGACACCGCGCCTAAAAAGCGTAAAAAAAGAAGTCGCAAAAAACCTGCTGGTGCAAGCACTGCTGCCACTGGCGCAACTGAATAAATCTCCACATTGATGAAACAAGCTTTTGTTGCGCTAGGCAGTAATTTAGCAAACCCAATTTCACAAGTAGAATCTGCATTTACTGCTCTTGAGAAGCTACCAAACACGCATGTATTAAAGAAATCATCTTTATACAAAACGGCGCCAATAGGTTACGAAGCGGAGCAATTAAACCAGATTCCAGACTTTATTAATGCAGTAGCCGAGCTTGAAACAGATTTAACTCCGCTTGAGTTACTCGATGCGTTATTGGCAATTGAAAATGAGGCTGGGCGCGAACGTCCATTCCCCAATGCTCCGCGAGTATTGGATTGTGATTTATTGCTATATGAAAATGTCAGTATGGAGTCCACCAAGCTGACATTGCCGCACCCAAGAATGCATCAACGCGGTTTCGTTTTATTACCATTATTTGAAATTGCATCGCAATTATCCATCCCGAATCATGGCAAAATAGCGGCATTGATTCACGAACAGCAATTTACTGGCATTACAAAACTATAGGCAACACACTAAGCATGAGCATTTTTAACAAATACCCTTATATCGTTGTTGAAGGCCCAATTGGCTGCGGAAAAACTACGTTAGCTAAAATGTTAGCCGATAAGTTTCCTGTCGATTATTTATCTGAGAAAGCCGAAGCAAATCCATTTTTGCCTCGTTTTTATCAAGATGCGCAACGTTATGCTCTACCAACACAGCTTTTCTTTTTGTTTCAGCGTGCCAATCAGATGACAGATTTAAGCCAACGCGACATGTTTGCTAAGCCTATTGTTGCTGACTTTTTCTTAGAAAAAGATCCAATATTTGCACGGCTAAATTTAGATGATGAAGAGTACGCGCTGTATCACAACATTTATACACACTTGCAATTAAAAGCACCCAAACCAGATTTGGTGATTTACCTACAAACGCCTATTGACGCGCTAATGGAGCGCATTGAAGAGCGTAGCGTCACTTACGAACAAGACATTCCACGTGAATATATAGAGCGTTTAGCCAACGCATATAGCGAGTTTTTTCACAATTACAATGCATCACCAGTATTAATTGTGAATAATGAAAAGCTGAATGTACTCAAAAATGAAGATGCACTAGATTTACTACTTAACCGCATTATGCAGATTAAAGGTCAGCGCGAATTCTTTAATCCGAACTTTGATTAGTTAGCTGTCAATAAACTAATGAACTTATCCCAATTACATGAAAAGGCTGCGGCTGGCGAAAAACTCGTCATGCTCACCAGCTATGACTCCACTTTTGCCAAGCTTTCTGAGGAAGCTGGTGTTGATATTATTTTGGTCGGCGATTCGTTAGGCATGGTACTGCAAGGTGCTGAAAATACGCTCAATGTAAGCATGCACCACATGACTTATCACACCAAAAGCGTTTCCGCTGGCGCTTTAAACACCTACATCGTCGCTGATATGTCACTCGGTAGTTATGAGCACGACAATGAAGCAGCTTACAAAAATGCTGAATGGCTGATTAGGTCTGGCGCGCACATGGTGAAGTTTGAGGGTGGCGGCAATAAGGTGAAAACAGCGCGTTACTTGGTTGAACGCGGCATTCCTGTTTGCGCTCACTTAGGTTTTACGCCGCAATCAGTCAATCAACTCGGTGGTTATAAAATCCAAGGCAAAACCGACGAAAGTGCCACTCAAATCATGCAAGATGCCATTGCCATGAGTGAAGCTGGTGTAGGTTTCATCGTGCTAGAAATGGTACCTGCCGCCTTAGCTAAAAAAATTACCGAAGCCATTAATACACCCACCATAGGCATAGGCGCTGGCGTTGATTGCAGTGGTCAGGTGTTAGTCCTTCAAGATTTGCTTGGCATATACACAGGCTCTGCGCACAAAAAAACTAGCGAATTTAAATCTCCACGTTTCGTGCGTAATTTTCTAAAAGACACGAATAGCATACAAGCGGCGGTTTCAGCCTATGTTAAAGCAGTGAAAGATAAAAGCTTTCCTGCGCTTGAGCATAGTTATTAAGTCCATTCTCAAAGTCTTAATTTAATGCAAATTATTAACACCATAGCCGACTTAAGAAGCGCCTTAAAAAATCAAGAAAACATCGCTTTTGTGCCGACAATGGGTAACTTGCATGCGGGGCATATTCAGCTGGTTGAAGTGGCTAAACAGCATGCAAGCTGTGTTGTAGTGAGTATCTTTGTTAACCCGCTTCAGTTTGGGCCAACTGAAGACTTAGCGAGCTATCCACGCACTTTAGAAGCCGATCGTAAAAAGCTAAAAGCTGCTGACACAAGCATTGTTTTTACGCCCACTGTTGAAGAAATGTATGCCGACTTTGACGGTAAAAACCTCAATCAAACCATGACGATTATACCTCCGCCAATCGCCAACGAACTTTGCGGCGCTGCGCGACCAGGTCACTTTGCTGGCGTTGCCACCGTGGTAATGAAGCTTTTTAATATGGTACAACCGAGTGTTGCCGTATTTGGCCAAAAAGATTTCCAGCAACTATTTATCATCAAACAAATGGTGAAACAATTTAACTTGCCAGTTAACATCATTGGCGTGGACACAGTACGTGAGCCTGGCGGTTTAGCAATGAGTTCACGCAATGGCTACTTAACGAATGCGCAGCGCGCAACAGCTAGCCAATTAAATAGAGCTTTACAGGGCATTGTTCAATCAGTCAAAAATGGTAATCGAGATTATTCCCAACTAGAACAACAAGCTAAATCCACACTCAATAGCCAAGGCTGGACGTCTGATTATATATCGATACGTTCGAGCTTAACACTATTAACCGCCAGCAACGCAGACACTGACTTAGTCGTTTTAGGCTCAGCAAAGTTAGGTAACACCCGTCTAATCGACAACCTTACGTTCAATATTTAACGCTTTTCAATAGACAAGGTTTCATTACCAAATCTCAATAAATGCCATTCTGGTTTGAGTACTTTATAATCACCTGACTCCAATAGTGCCAAGTCGCTTTTCTTGCTACCTTGAGCATAGTCAGTCACTCTAGTATCGCCTATATACTTCCAGCCAGTGGCCTCTTTTGAATAAACGCGATTGCCATACGGATTCAGCAATATCACTTCAGACATATAATCGTCATTTAAATCTACAGCAAGTACGCGACATACATCCTCTAATTGAGACATACTAGACAGGCATTCCCAATAAAGTGTCCCCGCATTTTTATCCGCTAATAAGGCTTCATAAAAACCTTCTTCAAGCACCGTGCCTTTCGGATAAACATTGATCTTTGATTTCAATACAGCAATGTTACCTACTCTCTTTTCTGGCTTGGAATAATAACTTTGATCACTTGCATCAAGTGCGGCCTGCGCTTCTACCTTTAGCTCAGGATGCTGCTGATTAGCTACCATGTCATGAAGTGCGTCATTGCCATATTGGCCACCTTTGAAACGCAAATATTGAAAGTCAAAATTATCCGCTTTAACTTTACCTTCTAATAACCTTGCCACCTGGCTATGCACGCCAATTCGTGTTGGATTCAACACTGGTGAGTTAATCAAAATTAATACCGCAACTACAGCTAATGCGGCATAAACATTAATTGTTTTAGTCAGCTGCATCCAGCTTTGTTGTACATTAAAAGACTTGATAGCGGCAAACGCATAACCAAAACTGTATATCGCCATAATCGCTACTAAACTAGCCGCCCACACACGGTCAGAAGTCCAGCCATACTGATGTACACGTAAATAAACGGCATAAATGCACAGCAGTGCATACACTGGCATAGTCAGCAAGCCGATATTGGTCAGCTTTAACAGCCATGCTGGATAAGATATTTGACGACCATCTTGAAACGCGGTATTGAGCAAAAATACTGTCAAGCCAAGCAGTCCTAACATCAAGCCTGCGGCATAACCCGTACCCCATAAGGTACCTAAGCCTTTAAATGGTAGTGTGATAATGAATGTCAATAAAATAAGACTTACCAGCGGCAATAACCAGCCCAACACTTGCAAAATGGCTCGTTTGAATTCTGAAAGTGCCTCTTCTCTCGCTGCGTAAAGTGACAAACCCAAGCCAAACGCTACAGTTGTGGCTGGATAAATAAAATAGCGTGTATTAAATATTTCGTCAAAAAATGGTATACCGAGTATTTTGAATAAAGCGACAAATAGCTCTAGCGCACCCCAAAAAAGGCTAACGAAAATGCTCGCTACAATCACTTTGACGGCATTACGCCATGAAAAGTTAAACAAAGCCTCGTAACGGTTAAACCATTGCTTATACTGGCAAAAATGCTCAAAAAACGCCAAAGCAATAAACCATGCTACAAATATACAGATACCTAAAATCCAATAAATTCCAGAAAATGCATAATCCGACATGCCTTTTGCATAGCTTACATGCCCTATATAAGCTGCACAGAATGTCGCGACCAAACTAAAGCTTAACGCCAACCTAATAAGCAATTGGCGCGGCTGATTTGCCAACATCATCAAACTCAGTGGCAGCGTAACAATCAAAGCATATAGTGGTAAAATCAGTTGATAACTTGCACCTAACTCAACGAGGCTTTTGACCCAATTGTGCATCAATAACAGCATCAAACCTTGTGCTAATGCCACAACCAAAATGAATTTCTTCTCTTGCTTTTGTTGTTTGACTTCCAATTTACACCTCCCTTTATTATTAGGTGAATAGATGTTAAGTTACTATAAACCGTTGAATACACTATAATACTGTTTTTTCTATCTAAGAGTTTTCAGCATTATGCGAAGAACAATGCTTAAATCTAAACTACACCGCGTACATGTAACGCATAGTGAACTTCATTACGAAGGCAGCTGTGCTATTGATGAAAACTTGCTTGAAGCCGCTAACATTAGCGAATACGAGCAAATTCATTTGTACAATGTGACCAATGGCGAGCGCTTTAGTACGTACGCCATCTTAGCTGAACGTGGTTCAGGTATTATCTCTGTAAATGGAGCAGCTGCACACAAAGCAGCGCCTGGCAATATTATGATTATTGCCAGTTACGCGAATTATAATGAATTAGAACTACAAAAGTTCTCACCCCAACTTGTGTATGTGGACGATAACAACCGCATACAATCTCAACGCAATGCAATTCCAGCACAGGCCGCTTAAATGACAATTGATGTAAACGCAGCAAACTATTTAGAAACAATGAAACAGGCAGTGATTGATGCCATTGAAGATATTAAAGGCTTCGACATCACCCCTATGGATGTTCGCAAGCTCACAAGCATGACTAGTTATATGATTGTGGCTTCTGCTACATCAAGCCGCCAAGCCAAAGCGATTGCGGATAATGTACGTGAGAAACTGAAAGAAAAAGGCTATCACATTCGCGGTACAGAAGGCGAAAAAGAAGGTGAATGGGTACTGGTCGATTTAGACGACATCGTCGTACACATTATGGTGCCAACCACACGTGCCTACTACAATCTAGAGCAATTATGGGGCGAGGCTGAAAGCCGCCGTGGCCATATCAAAGCTGAGTAATTAGCTCATCTGCCAGCAGAGTTAGTGCATGAAACTGCGTATTATCTCTGTCGGCCACAAAATGCCAAGCTGGGTTGAAACCGCTTGCACAGAATATACCAAGCGCATGCCGCGCGAAGCCACTGTTGAAATTATCGACATCAAGCCTGAAAAGCGTGCAGCAGGCAATAGTACTGAGAATATTCAGCTCATTGAAGCCAAACGTATTCTAGAGGCTGTCGGTAAAGACTTTTGCATAGCCTTAGATGAACGTGGGCAAGAAGTGACCACACTGCAACTCGCAGATAAATTCAAAGATTGGCAAGCGTCAAGCCGTGATGTGTCGCTCATAATTGGCGGCACTGACGGATTGCATACTTCTGTAAAACAAAAAGCTGATTGGCTATGGGGGCTTTCAAAGCTTACATTGCCACACGCTATGGTTAGAGTGTTGCTGGCAGAGCAACTTTATCGAGCGCACTCGGTCATTACCAATCATCCCTACCATCGCGAGTAAATATGTCTCAAGCACAGCAGAAATCAACCTATGAAAAATCTTTAGTTTGGTTTAGACGTGACTTACGAGATTACGACCATGCAGCGCTATATCACGCGCTAAAGTCCTCTAAAAATGTATATTGCGTATTTGTATTTGATACTGCAATTCTTGACCAATTAACGGATAAGGCAGACCGCCGCGTAGAGTTTATTTGGGAAAGCGTACGTGAATTAAAAACCTCGCTTCAAAAATACGGTAGTGATTTAATTGTATTGCATGGCTACGCTAGCGATGAAATTCCAAAATTAGCCAACTCACTTTTAGTGAATGCTGTATTCACTAATCATGATTACGAACCTAGCGCCATTGCTCGCGACGCACACGTGGCTGAGCAACTGAATATAAGTCATATTGAATTTCATCATTACAAAGATCATGTGATTTTTGAGAAAGATGAAGTGTTAAATCTCTCTGGTAAGCCTTATGGTGTATTTACGCCATATAAAAACATGTGGCTAAAAACTGTGAATGATTTCTTTGTCAGAGCTTACCCAGTAGACGCTTATTTAAACAACTTAGCTAAACTTGATGTAAGTCCGTTAATAACTTTAGAAGAAATAGGCTTTAAGCGTACCAACTTAAGCAGCATGCGCTTACCAACAGGCATGCAAGGTGGCTTAGCACTTTTTAATGACTTTAAAGAACGTATGAGTCGTTATAAAGATGCCAGAGATTTCCCTGCCATAAAAGGTGTTTCGTATTTATCTGTACATCTACGTTTTGGCACTATATCTATACGTCATCTAGCCCGCGAAGCACTACAGGCGGCCAATACTGGCGCTCAGACTTGGCTAAGCGAACTCATCTGGCGTGATTTTTATGTGCAAATATTGCATCACAACCCAAGCGTTGCCGCGGGTAGCGCCTATAAAACTGAGTTTGAGGCTTTAAAGTTCCCAAATGAGCCTGTACTTTTTCAAGCCTGGTGTGATGGTAAAACGGGCTATCCACTTGTAGATGCCGCCATGCGGCAACTTAATACTACAGGCTTTATGCATAACCGCCTACGGATGGTAGCTGCGAGCTTTCTAGTAAAAGATTTACTGATAGATTGGCGCTGGGGTGAGCGTTATTTTGCTGAGAAATTAATCGATTTTGACCTAAGCGCCAATAATGGCGGCTGGCAATGGGCCGCCAGCACGGGCTGCGATGCACAACCTTGGTTTCGTATCTTTAATCCGACTACACAAAGTGAACGCTTTGATGCTCAAGGGAAATTCATTCGTAAATATGTACCAGAATTAGCAAAATGCAGCGATAAAGAAATTCATGCGCCTTGGCTGATTCCGCCACTACGTCTTCAAGAGCTCAATTTACACATAGGTCCAGACTATGCAGCTCCCGTGGTCGACCATGCAACACAACGATTGCAAGCCTTAGCACTCTACAAAAACATATAATATGTTTTATATAAGACATAAGTGTTATATAATTTACATAGACTCACAAAGCCCACGCAAAGACAGAACTTAAGTATACTCATAGACATGTTTTAATTATTTGAAAGATCACCATGGCACTCGTTTCATTACGTCAATTGCTAGATCACGCTGCTGAACACGATTACGGCTTGGCAGCCTTTAATGTTAATAACATGGAGCAAGTTCACGCCATTATGCAGGCGGCGGACGAAGTGAATAGCCCGGTGATTCTGCAAGGTTCTGCAGGCGCGCGCAAATATGCTGGCGAAGCTTTTTTAAGGCATTTAGTATTAGCCGCCATAGAAACCTACCCACATATACCAGTTGTCATGCATCAAGATCACGGTCAATCGCCCGCAGTGTGCATTCAAGCGATACGCTCAGGTTTTTCAAGCGTAATGATGGATGGCTCACTAATGGAGGATGCAAAAACTCCATCCACATACCAATACAACGTCGAAGTCACTAGAAAAATTGTAGAGATTGCGCATGCGATCGGCGTGTCTGTTGAAGGTGAACTCGGCGTGCTAGGGTCGTTAGAAACAGGCCTTGCAGGCGAAGAAGATGGCTCTGGCGCAACTGGCGTATTAAGTCACGACCAAATGCTCACAGACCCAGAAGAGGCCGCTGACTTTGTACGCAACACTGGGGTGGATGCACTAGCCATCGCAATCGGCACCTCACACGGTGCTTATAAATTTAGCAAACCACCCACTGGTAAAACCCTTGCAATTAGTCGCATTAAAGAAATACATGCCCGTATACCCAACACACACTTGGTCATGCATGGCTCATCTTCCGTACCTCAAGAATGGCTACAGATCATCAATGAATTTGGTGGAGACATGGGCGAAACATACGGTGTACCAGTAGAGGAAATTGTCGAAGGCATCAAACATGGCGTACGCAAAATCAACATCGACACAGACCTGCGCATGGCCTACACAGGCTCAATTCGTAAGTTTTTCACTGAAAAAAGAAAAGAGTTTGACCCAAGAAAATTCCTCAGCGCCTCCACTGTCGCCATGCGTGCCATTTGCAAAGAGCGCTATGAAGCTTTTGGTTCAGCAGGGCAAGCTGCGCTAATCAAGCCTATTTCATGTGACCAAATGGCGGTACGTTATAAAGCGGGCGAATTAGACGCGATTGTTAAATCAAAATAATCTGGTTTATTGAATTAGAGTTTAGCAAATTAGAAGTTTAGAAATAAGGGATAGAGAAATGCGGCGTAACCTAGTAGTTGGCAATTGGAAGATGCATGGCAATATTCATAGCAACGAAACCCTACTCAACACACTGATTAGCGGGCTAAGTGATTACAAAAATGCAGATTATGTCGTTTGCGTACCGAACCCTTACTTACACCAAACAAGGTCATTATTAGAAAATACTGGCATTGCTTGGGGCGGACAAAACGTGAACCAGTTCGAAGAAGGCGCTTTTACTGGCGCCGTTTCTCCACACATGCTCACAGACCTTGGCTGCACCTATGTGCTGCTTGGGCACTCGGAAAGACGAGTGTTGTTTCATGAAACCAATCTATCCGCCGCTGCCAGATTTGATGCCTCCATTAAAGCCAATCTAACGCCAATTTTATGTGTAGGTGAAACACTAGCAGAACATGATGCAGGACTCACGGAAGTCATTGTGGCAAGCCAAATGGATGCCGTAATGGCAACTCTAAACGATGAAAATTTTGCCAAGGCAATGGAACTGAACATGGTATTTGCCTACGAGCCAGTATGGGCTGTTGGCACTGGCAAAACCGCCACTCCAGAACAGGCGCAAATAGTGCATCAATTCATTCGCCAGCGCATTGCAAGGCGTAACGCTGAAGCGGCTTCCAAAGTCCGTATTATTTACGGCGGCAGTGTAAAAGCGCAAAACGCCGCTAAGTTATTCAGCATGCCAGATGTGGATGGCGGCTTGGTAGGCGGCGCATCGTTAAATGCAGAGGAATTTATCGCAATATGCAAAGCGGCTAATTAGCCGCTTTATTTTCCAGCTACAAAAGTAAGGCTTACTTTCTCTTAGAAGTCACCTGATGGTAAGCCGCAATCCTATCCACTTCACTTTTACAGCCCATAATCACTGGTACGCGCTGATGTATGCCACTAGGCTGCACCTCTAGTATACGTTGTGAACCAGTTGTTGAAGCCCCACCTGCTTGCTCAACAATAAAGCTCATCGGGTTAGCCTCATACATTAAACGCAGTTTTCCAGACCTTGATTTAGTGTCAGTTGGGTACATAAATACGCCTCCACGCACTAAAATACGATGCACTTCCGCCACCATTGAAGCGACCCAGCGCATATTAAAGTCTTTTTTACGGTCACCCTCTTCGCCTTGTAAGCACTCATCAATATAGCGCTGCACAGGCTCTCGCCAAAAACGATAATTCGACATATTGATTGCGAACTCCTGCGTCTCCTTAGCAATTTGCATATTGGGATGTGTTAGCAGAAATTCATTCGAATCTGCATCTAGTGTGAAACCATTCACACCATGACCAGTAGTGAGCACCAACATAGTAGACGTGCCATAAAGTGCATAGCCCGCGCATATTTGAGCTGTGCCTAACTGCAAATAATCAGCTAATTCAGGCTTATTATTCGGGCTTTTCAGAATAGAAAAAATAGTGCCTACCGATATATTTACATTCACGTTTGACGAGCCATCTAGTGGATCAAACATCAACAGATAATTTCCATTTTTCTTGTGCTTATCTTCAACCTCAATCACATCGACAAGCTCTTCAGAAGCCATACCCGCAATGTAACCACTCTGCTGACAAGCTTCAATAAAGATGTCATTAGTAATCACGTCCAAGGCTTTTTGCACTTCGCCTTGTACATTTTCAGAACCTAAACTACCCATATTGCCAGCCACAGCGCCCTTATCTATGGCCACAGCAATTTTCTTACAGGCATCTACCACATCACGTAATATCGCACTAAGTGCTACGTTGTGCTCACCCTGCAAATCCTGCTTTAAAAATTCTGAGATCTTGATATGTTTAGTCACACGGCTTTCCTATAATTTAGACGTCAGATGAATAACGACTGGTGAATTTAACTAAGTTAACTCTAAATAAGTTAATCAATACAGATAATTGTGCCACTTAAACGGATATATCGCGAGTAAATCATGAAAAGCATAGCGTAAAACCAATCACATCATCGATTCGAACAAACCGACAATCCATTAAAATTAGGGCTTACATGAGCAAATGCTGGACAATGACCAGCCGCTAAGTTAAAGTTAAAATAAGTTTTTCTTTACCTGCTCATATAGTTATATTAGCGGTTATAAAACACCTAAACAGTGCTTTATGATGACATCAGAGAAAAACTACAATTTGGGGTCTTGAATGCGTATTAAAACAATCAATAATTATAAAACTATTATCCTTGCTACTTGTGTGCTCACACTAGCCATGCTGTCTGGTTGCGCCACACAAAGCAATAAAGATCCCCTTGAAGGTCTAAATCGCGGTGTTTACAAATTTAACGATGTCGCTGACAAAGCAATCATCAAACCTGTAGCTACTGCTTATAAAACCATTACGCCCTCACCAATTCGCACAGGGGTTAACAACTTCTTTACGAATTTAGGTTCACTCACTACCGTTTTAAACGATATATTGCAGTTTAAACTTGCTAATGCCTTTACGGATGCAGGTCGATTTGTCATCAACAGTACATTTGGTATTGCTGGATTTATTGATGTAGCAGGCATGGATAACATACGAAATCATAAAGAGGATTTTGGTCAAACCCTTGGCTATTGGGGCGTGGGTAACGGTGCATACTTGGTTTTACCATTACTTGGCCCATCAAGTTTGCGTGATACTACTGGTTTAGTGTTCGATACTTACACAAGTGACCCCATTACCTACACTCGTAACATTGATCAAATTAGATTAAGCAACCAACTACGTGCTGCACAATTCTTGGACAAACGTACTGAATTACTAACAGCATCTGATTTAGTTGATGAAGCATCATTAGACCCATACGCGTTTACACGTGATGCTTATTTGCAAAAACGGGCAAGCTTAGTTCAAGATGGCTTAGTCCCTGAAGAACTAATCAAAGATGACTATGAAGATGTTGATGCAGAAACAGCGATAGACCCTGTAAAAACTGATACTCCAGCTAAATAAGTCGTAGAAAGAAAAAAGCCCCATTACTGGGAGTGTAAATAATTTTGTGTAAACGTCATTTTGCAGGAAACTGCTATTTTCAGAAATGGATAAAAAATGACATTACCAAAAGTCTTACCCAACGATTTAATTGACGGATTACTAGCCAATTATAAAAAGCCTGAAGACCTGATCGGTGAGAACGGTCTTCTCAAACAACTCACTAAAGCACTAGTTGAACGCGCACTGCAAGCCGAAATGGCTGAGCACCTAGGCCATGATAAGCACGAGACTGTCACCAATAGCACTGGCAATGCCCGTAACGGTAAAAGCCGTAAAACTTTGAAGGTGAGTTCGGCGAACTGCCCATAGAAATCCCCCGTGACCGTGAAGGCAGTTTTGAGCCGCAACTCATCCCCAAACATCAAACCCGCTGGACTGGCTTTGATGACAAGATCATCTCGCTGTACTCACGTGGCATGACCGTGCGTGAAATCCAAGCGCATCTCACCGAGATGTACGGCACTGAAATATCACCCACACTCATTTCGACCGTCACCGATGCTGTTGTTGAAGATGTGAAGCAATGGCAATCACGCCCACTGGATGCTGTTTATCCTGTGGTGTATCTGGACTGCATCCATGTCAAAGTGCGTGATGCTGGTGCTGTCCGCGCTAAAGCCGTTTACCTTGCGATTGGCATCAATATGCAGGGTGATAAAGAAGTGCTGGGCTTATAGATTGCGCAGACCGAAGGTGCTAAGTTCTGGCTCTCTGTGGTAACAGAACTGAAGAACCGTGGTGTTCAAGACATCTTCATTGCCTGTGTGGATGGCTTGAAGGGTTTCCCTGAAGCCATTGAGGCCGTTTACCCTAAAGCCGCTGTGCAACTTTGTATTGTGCATATGGTGCGCAACAGCTTGAATTACGTGGGGTGGAACAAGCGTGAGCAGGTGGCGGCTGATTTGAAGCGAGTTTACAGTGCTGCCACTGAGTCTGAGGCAGAGCTCTACTTGCTTGAGTTTGAACACAATTGGAATGATGCCTACCCACCGATTGCCCAATCCTGGCGCAATAACTGGGCACGTATTACGCCGTTCTTTGACTACCCGCAAGAAATACGCAAAATCATCTACACCACCAATGCGATTGAATCAGTGAATATGAGTTTGCGTAAGGTAACGAAGAGCCGTGGCTCATTTCCAAACGATGAGTCTGTGATGAAATTGTTCTATTTGGCGCTGCAAAACATCAGCAAGAAATGGACAATGCCACTGCGTGATTGGAAACCTGCACTCAATAGGTTTACTATTCAATTTGAGGAGAGGATGCCTCAGCAGTAATTAACCGACGTTTACACAAAATTCAGGACACCCTCCATTACTGGGGCTTTTTTATTAGAAACGTTAATCACTTACTCGCTGGCCACTGTCATACGCTCAATTAAAATAGAACCGACTTGTTTTGAGCCTTGTATGCAAACATCATTACCAATCGCAACAATCATTTTTAGCATTTCCGCCATATTGCTGGCGATGGTAATTTCCTCAACAGCGTGAACAATCACACCATTCTCCACCCAAAAGCCAGCAGCACCTCGTGAATAGTCGCCAGTGACCATATTCATACCACTACCTAGCAATTCAGTCACTAGCAAGCCAGTTCCCATTAGTTTGAGCAAACCAGAGAAGTCTTGCGCGCCAGATTGCACGATTAAATTATGGTTACCTCCTGCGTTACCTGTCGTTTGCATACCTAACTTACGTGCAGAATAACTACCCATAACGTAACCTTGTAATACACCATCTTTAACCAATTGCCGCGAATGCGTTGCCACGCCTTCACTATCGAACTGACTGCTTGCTAAACCTTTTTTCAGATGAGGCTCTTCATAGATATTAAGCAATGGTGAGGCCACTTGCTTACCTAAACTATCTAATAAAAATGAAGATTTACGGTATAAGTTACCACCTGAAATTGCACTAATCAGACTAGAAATTAGACCACTCGCCAATGGCGCTTCAAACATCACAGGCACTAGGCAAGTTTTAATCTTTTTGGAGTTCAAACGCCTAATCGTGCGCTCACCAGCCTTCCTGCCTATAGCAGCGGCTGACTCTAAGTCCGCTGCTGAACGGGCTGTGCTATACCAGTAGTCACGCTGCATACTATCGTCAGATTCTGCAATCACAGAGCAGCTCACACCGTGGCGTGTGCTTGGATAACCCCCTGTGAAGCCATGACTATTACTATAAGCAAAGTAGCCTGAACTAGTGGAAACGCTAGCACCTTCTGAATTAGTGATGCGCGCATCAACGCCTAGCGCAGCAGCTTCACACTCTTTTGCAATAACGATGGCTTCATCTACTGAGATATTCCAAGGGTGGTGCAAATCTAAATCAAGCACTTCTTTCGCCATTAAGTTAGCATCAGCCAAACCACAAAACTCATCTTTTGCAGTGTATTTAGCAATATTGCAAGCCGCGGCTACCGTATCTTTAATCGCTATCGGACTTAAATCAGAAGTGCTGGCATGGCCTTTTTGCTGACCAAAATAGACCGTCACCGACATGCCTTTATCTCGGTTGTATTCAATGTTTTCAACCTCGTTCAAGCGCACTGAAACATTTTGACCTATACTCAAACTCAGCTCAGCTTCCGCCGAGCTTGCGCCTAAATCTTTTGCCACTTTAAGCACGTCTCTCGACATTTGCTTAATTTCATCTAAAGAATAACTAAATCCAGAATCTGCCATAACTCTTCTACTATAAAAATACACAAAAATACTAAAGGAATGTCTATCAACATCTAGGCTGTTATAATACAGCACTATGAAACCTCAAATATCAGCAAAACCTAAAAAGACCGCGAAAGACCGCGAATTAGACAATGAACTCAACAAGCAAGTTGAATCAGATGTTGACGAGCCTATAAGCAAAACCAAACTCAAAGCTGAAGCTGACGCGCAACAAGCGCTTGGCGTTAGATTGTCTGAATTGCCTAAAGATAAGCTACTTAAGCTAGATTTACCTGATGCAGTCACAACCGCTGTGCTCGATACTAAAAAAATTACCGCCAATGGCGCGATTAGACGCCATCGCCAATATTTAGGTAGATTGATGCGCGAAATTGATAATGCGCCAATTCTTGAGCAACTCGCGCGTTGGGATGGTAAACATACTGCCGAGAATGCTTACTTTCACGGCTTAGAGCGTTGGCGTGATCGCATGATTGCTGACAGTAATGTGCTTTCTGAGTTTATGGCATTACACCCAAAAACAGATAGCCAACAACTGCGCACCTTAATTCGTAATGCGCAAAAAGAACTAGAAGCCAATAAGCCGCCAAAGAGTAGCCGTGAGATTTTCAAACTCCTGCGTGAAATCACGCAAGAATCTCAAGATAATAGCGATGCTGAAGCGGGCTACACGCCAACAGATGAATTAGACAACGATAATTAAAATACAATATTTAAAGCCTCTGAAATAGCTAGAAAAAGTCAAAATGCTAAGTGCCCTCATCATTATTTTTATCGTGACCTATGCGGCCATAGCACTTGAACATCCGATTAAAATAAATAAATCAGCTTCAGCCTTGCTAGGCGCGGGTTTGCTGTGGACTGTTTATGCGATATTCAACAACGAGGTACAAGTTAATCATCAGCTTAGCGAATCAGTAGCGACTACCGCTCAGATTGTGTTCTTCCTGATTGGCGCTATGACAATTGTTGAAGTCATAGACGCTCACAATGGATTTGAAGTAATTACATCTCGCATTAAGACCACTAAGTTATCGAGTTTAATGTGGCTTGTTGGTTTTGTGACATTCTTTTTAAGCGCAATATTAGACAATTTGACTACAACCATCGTCATGATTTCACTCATGAAAAAACTCCTAGATAAACAGGAGGATCGTCTTCTTTTTGCCTCTATGGTGGTTATAGCCGCCAATGCTGGGGGTGCCTGGTCTCCTATCGGCGACGTCACAACAACCATGCTCTGGATAGGTGGACAAATCACCGCCGCTTCTATCGTAAAAAGCCTTTTATTAGCCTCTTTAGTCAACCTGATTGTGCCGCTATTTATAGTGAGCTACTCACTAAGAGGGAAAATGGTCATATCCCCTGCGAAGCTGGAAAACACTAGCGCTTTACAATCCAACGAATTCGAGCGCAACGTAGTATTCTTTATGGGTTTGGGCGTATTAGTTTTAGTACCCGCATTTAAAACGCTCACGCATCTACCTCCGTTTATGGGCATACTCTTTGGCCTAGGCTTGCTTTGGCTTGTAGGTGACCTATTACATAGAAATAAAGACGATCAAGACAAGCAACATTTGTCTCTAGTCCATGCGCTCATGCGCATAGATATGAGCTCCATCGTTTTCTTTATCGGCATATTACTTGCCGTTGCAACGCTAGAACACAGTCAAATTCTGAACTCTCTCGCAACATGGCTAGATCAAACCATTGGTCGTCAGGATATGATAGTGACCATCATGGGCTTACTTAGCGCCATTGTGGATAACGTACCCCTAGTAGCCGCGTCGATTGGAATGTATGACCTAGCCATGTATCCGCCAGACAGTTTCTTGTGGGAATTTATTGCCTACTGTGCTGGCACTGGCGGTTCAATTTTAATTATAGGTTCAGCCGCTGGAGTTGCGGCTATGGGCTTAGAAAAAATACAATTTGCTTGGTATCTTAAAAAAATAAGCTGGCTAGCTTTGATTGGCTATTTTGCAGGGAACCTCACTTATATTCTGCAATACAATCTCACGCACTAAATATTGCTAGGTTTATTAGAACCTTTAAACCCAGCAGTATTTAGTTTAGTATTATTTCCGTGAATTCAAAGCCACGGTAGTTTTAACATCCTCATCTCCATGGCGGAATACAACATCGACTGCTTGTCCTTGATAGCGCTTCACTGCTGCAAATAAATCATCAGCTTTTTCAAGTGCAACATCTCCTATTTTAAGCAAAGTATCACCTGTGGCAATATTGGCTTTAGCTGCTGGCGACTCTTTAATCACGGCAATAATTTTCAGCCCTGGCAGCGCAGTACCTTCCTCTGCTGGATTAGTCGAAGCTTTTACCAATTTAATGACATGTACGCCAAGCAAAGGCATTGGCACTTTTGCCCAATAACTAGCGTAATGAATGTTTTTCTCATTTTTAGCATTCTCATCATTGGCTTCTTGCATCATTTTATTGCCATCTTCAGTGCCATCCATATTCACCATATTGGTCGTCAGTGCCACTGGCTTATCAAAAACTAAAACACTATCAGCTTTAATTTTCTTACCAAAAGCTTTAGCTAACTCTGCTGGAATTTTTGCCGAAACAAACTCTGACGTGCCCATCATATCGTAACCATTTTCCAGCATACGCGTGGTATCGGCTTCTTGATTCTGACCTATCTCTAAAGTGGTATCAGGTGAAGCTTTTAGAGATTTAAGCTGACGATCATTTTGTTCTTGATACTTGTCTTCAAATAAATTTGAATTTGCATTAATAACATCATAGGCATGCGCTTTTGGTGCTAATACAACAGCGCCTAAGCCCAGCAAGGCCAATAACATGAAGCTGCCAGCTATTTTTTTTTGTAATACTTGCGTACGTGTTTGATTTTTTTGATTGAATGACTGGATATTTGACGGCATAAAATGTCCTTTACGAAGTTAATGTTATGATTAGATTTTCACATATTACTTACGACACGTTAATGACAAAAGAATTCATTAAAATTGGTTTAGTTTCCATCAGTGACCGCGCAAGCAGCGGCGTGTATGAAGACTTAGGCCTACCAACACTCAAAAACTGGCTTGATAGCGCATTAGCAAAGCCTTACCAAATGATTGCACGATTGATTGCTGATGAGCAAGATGAAATTGAATCTACCCTCATAGACTTGGTTGATAGTGAAGGTTGTAGCTTAATTTTAACCACAGGCGGCACAGGTCCGGCCTTACGTGATGTTACACCAGAGGCAACATTAGCTGTTGCTGATAAAGAAATGCCTGGTTTTGGTGAGCAAATGCGTCAAATCAGTTTAAATTTTGTGCCTACCGCGATATTGTCACGTCAAGTTGCCGTAATTCGCAAACAATGCTTAATCATCAACTTACCGGGTCAGCCCAAAGCCATCGCACAGACGCTAGAAGGCCTAAAAGATGAAGATGGCAACACTAAAGTACACGGCATATTTGCCGCAGTGCCTTACTGCTTAGATTTGATTGGCGCGCCTTACATTGAAACTAACGAGTCTCTAGTAAAAGCATTTCGACCAAAATCTGCAATCAAATAGCTGCGTTAAAAAACTCACCTCATTGATACAACATGAATCCTAAAACACCAATCAATCATTTTTTACAAAAAATAAAAGAGAACCACATGGAAAATAATCCTTCAGTACAGTCGTCGATTAAATATATCGTCATAGGTGTCATTGTGGTGGTTTTACTCACTTGGTTATGGCCGCTCCGCAGCGTGCCTACGGGTAGCCGCGGCGTTGTTACTGTAGGTGGCGCAATCAAAGGTATTGAAAGCGAAGGCTTCATGCTGGTTGCACCTTGGCAGACTTTAAGCATTTTCAATATACGTGCTGAAGAAGCTGCAGTTGAAAATGCAGATGGCAGCACCAGTGACACACAACCCGTGCGCGTAAGCCTAACGGTGCGATATAGCATCAAACCCGATAAAGTCGCGGAAGTGTTTGAGAAGTATAGCCACGATGGTAATTTGCAGTCTTACGTGCAAACTGCAACGCAAGAAGTATTTAAAGCGGTGACGGCCAGATACACCGCGCCAGATTTAATCGGTAAACGCTCTTTAGTTTCTAGTGATATTTTAGATGCGCTGCGTAAAAAATTAGAAGTATATGGCGCACAAGTGATTAACGTTGATATGCGCAACTTCTCGTTCTCACAAGACTACATGGCGGCGATTAGCGCTAAAGTAACACAGGAACAATTACGCCTTGGTGCAGAAAATAAACTTAAAACGGTTGAGTCTGAGCAAAAGCAAAAGGTTGCCATTGCCGAGGCTGAAGCCAGTGCGTTAAAGGCACAAGCAGATGGTGAAGCGTATCAGATATTGAAATTAGCCACCGCACAGGCCGATGCTTTGAAAGTACAAAATGCTGCTTTAGCTCAAAATAAAGATGTACTGGAACTGCGTCGCATTGAAGTGGAGCAAACCAAAGCTGCAAAATGGGATGGTCAGTTACCGTCTGCTGTGTATGCCAGCGCGCCAATTCCTTTCTTTAATGCGCCTTCAAGTAGTTCAAAGTAGTCACATTAGAATTTAAATTTAATGACTCCTGAGTTTAATTTAATCAAACAATACTTTACCCGCCCAACGCGTAATACCAAACTCGGCGTGGGTGACGATGCAGCATTGATTAGCCTGTCAGCTGGAATGGAGCTTGCCATTTCAGCCGACATGCTGGTAGCGGGCACTCACTTTTTTGCAGATTGTGACGCTTATCAGCTAGGCTGGAAATCACTCGCGGTGAATATTTCAGACATGGCTGCAATGGGAGCGAATGCTAAATGGGCGACCTTGGCGATTGCGCTGCCTGATATTAATGAATCATGGTTAGCCGAATTCTCGCGCGGCTTTTTTGCCTGTGCCGACAGCTTTAACGTTGACTTAATCGGCGGTGACACTACGCGCGGCTCACTCACCATCAGCGTGCAAATCATGGGTGAAGTTCCGATTGGCAAAGCCTTACGCCGCGACGGCGCGAAGGTGGGCGATGATATATGGGTAACAGGCTCTCTTGGTGATGCAGCCATCGGCCTAGCGCATTTACAAAACAAACTACAACCGCACTTTACCTTGGCTGATCACTACCTTGAGTATTGTTTAAATGCGCTGCACCAACCCCAGCCGCGCCTTGCCTTAGGCTTAAACCTGCTTGAAATTGCGCACAGCGCAATTGATATTTCTGACGGACTTTTGTCAGATTTAGGACATATTCTAAAAGCCCACAACCTTGGTGGAGCTATTTATTTAAACAAACTGCCCTGCTCAATATTTACCAAGCAACATCAACATGAAAAACAAATACAGCAATATTTGCTAGCGGGCGGTGACGACTACGAGCTATGCTTTACTGCGCCGCAAGGTAGCAGAAACGCAATCGAAAAAATTGCTAGCGATTTAAATTTGCCAATCAGCCTAATAGGCAGTATTCATGAGGGTGCTTGCTTAATTGTACTTGACAACGAAAACAAACCAATTTCAATCGGGAAAACGGGTTATGACCATTTTGCGTAGGTTTGTAGGGTGGGCAACTCGTTGCCCACGCGTTACAACTTTATAGAGTACAACATCCGCGTGGGCAGAAATCTGCCCACACTACCTACTGGTGCTACATCAAAAAATAATTATTATCTATAAGGTATTAGCAATGAAAACAACAATAAGAAATTTAATTAGTTTACTAACTTTATTTAGCTTATTAATGGCGAATATTCAGTTGGCAGACGCTGGCAATCTATACCGTTGTGGTAGCGCGTATCAAGACGTACCTTGCCAAGGCGCTGCGGCTAGCGGTGCTTCAACGAACAAACCGTTAATCAAAACCAAAAAGAAAGACGATACTACTGTTAGCCAAAATACGGATAATCAAATACCTTTAAAAGTTGATAGCGATTGCAAAGCACGCGGTGAAGCTTCTAAATATATCAGCGGGGATAGAGAAGTTGGGGTGACAATGGATGCACAGTTGGAAAAAAATAAATATGCGCCAAATTTAATTAAAGAGGTGTATCGCCACCGCGGATCGTCATTAGAAGTTAAAAATGTTATTGAACAAGATTGTATGCAACAAAAATCACTTGACTCGTTAGCAGCTAGGCTCGAGACTGAGGCATCAAGATTACGCAACACCAAGTCGATTAATGTTGATCCAGCAAGCTCCAATAAACGTGCGGCGGAATAAATGAAACTTTAGCCAAGCACGCATAGATTGTGCTTCGCTTTACCCAGCAACAACCTACACCCAACTTACATATTTTAAATATTCAATTATGACGACACCCAGCCTTAAATTTCTACTTCAACACCCCGCGCACTTCTTTGCGCTGGGATTTGGCAGCGGCTTGGCTAAAAAAGCGCCGGGGACATTTGGCACAGTTGTCGGCTTGCCTTTGTATTTTCTTATCGCACCATTTAGTTTGGCACTGAAATTAAGCATCATCTCTGCTTTATTTTTAATCGGTATTTACTTTTGCGATGTCACGGGCAAAGCGCTTGGCGTATCAGATCATGGTGGTATTGTTTGGGATGAAATTGTGGCGATGATGTTAGTGCTTGCTTTCACGCCAAACCAATGGCAGTGGTGGCTTGTGGCTTTTATACTGTTTAGATTATTTGACATTTGGAAGCCATTTCCAATCAGGCAATTTGATGCCAAACTCAAAAATGGTTTTGGTGTAATGTTTGATGATTTACTCGCTGCAATCTACGCCATTATTGCATTGCAGGGCTTGCTATGGGCAGTTGCGCATGGATGATGCTTTATCAAACTTAGCCGCCGAACTTGGTGCAGCACTTAAGGCACGAGGCTATACGCTTGCTTTAGCGGAATCTTGCACAGGTGGGATGGTGGCTCAAGCTATTACGAGTATCGCTGGAAGTTCAGCTTGGTTTGACCGTGGTTTTGTGACTTACAGCAACCAAGCAAAAGTTGAGATGTTAGGAGTCTCTAGCCATACTTTAGAAAAATTTGGCGCAGTGAGCGAGCAAACTGCTATTGAGATGGCTGTCGGTGCGTTAAAGAACAGCCATGCACAAATCACTGGTAGCATTACGGGCATTGCGGGCCCCGATGGTGGCACGTCTGAAAAGCCAGTTGGCACTGTTTGCTTTGCTTGGGCTGAAATAAACAAAGCAAGCTCCATGACCACCAAATACTTTACGGGCAACCGTCAAGAAGTTCGTCAACAAGCCGCCATCGAGTTAATGGTCGGACTTGTTAACAGATTAAACGGTATCGATTAGCACCTTAAAATCTAGCGGTGACCGCCATGATGTCCGTCGTCGTGACCTCCGTGACCCCAGTTACCTCTATCGCCATCGCCACGACCCCAACCGTGATGTTCACGGCCTTCGCGACCCCAACCTCCATCATAATCGCGACGTCCATCATTGTAATATCGATATGACACTACAGGCTGATAATAAACGGGTGGCGCTGAGCGGTAATAAGTAGGCTGACTGTAATAGACCACAGGCGGCGCAGGATAATAAGCTACGGGTGGTGCATACCCATACCCGCCGATATTGACACCTAAACTAAAAGAATCTCGCGCAGATGCAGTGGATATAGAAGCCACTCCAATGGTTAAAGCAATGACAGCTGTACGTAATAATTTCATTTTCTTCTCCAGTCACAAAGCAGTTGTTGTGTACCTTAAGAAACGTATTAACTTACGGATGGTTGACATTGTGCTTGCATAACCGTGGCCTCAAGTAGGCTCAGGTATTATTTACAGCATAATAAGTAGTAAACTAATACTTGCTTAAATTGGTAACTTTTCTTTATGAAACACTTACAAACCCTTTTTATCTTCTCTCTGCTATTGACCACTTCGGTTGCTTATGCCCAAGCGCTACCCAAAGACATCTTAACGCAACTACCTAAGAGTTATGAAGTCATGTCGTCTTTAGGTGGGGAACTCAACGATGACAATCTCACTGACTATTTGGTTGTTACTCATATAAAAAATGAAGAGGCTATATTTAAGAAAACAGGAGTAAGCTCACCACGGCCACTATATATTTTCATTCAAAATCAGAACAAAACATTTTCAATAGCAAAAAAGAATGATGATGTGGTATTTGCTATAGACCAAGGTGGTCAATGTGACCCGTTTGAAGATGGCATGGATGGTTTAGTCATTAAAAATAAGTTCTTTACCGTACAAAATAGCGTAGCTTGCGGTGAGCACTGGAATGATTTTGTCACATTCAAATACGACGTAAAATTAAAAGACTGGATTTTCCATAAGCACACCTTTCAATCATTTAACTTTGCAGATCTAACGAATAGTAATGATGAGTTTGCGGAAAATAAATTGCACATCACTAAAGCTAATCCTAAAAAAGTAGTGACATTTGAAGCCTATCAACCTCATTAACAAAACGCCGCGAATTACACCATGCAAGTACTAAATAAAACACAAGCGCCTGCTTTTTGGAACAAAATTAGCATCAGCCTATTAGCCTTAGCCTGCATTGGGGCTTTGCTTACTAATCATGGTTTGGGACAATCAGGCTGCGGCACTTGGGGATTAGATTGTTTTGTACATGGCATTTTAGTAGCTGCTGGCATATGTTTATTTGGAGTGTTTGCAGCCTTCAAGGCGCTTAGTCGTCATGAATCAAAAGTTTGGCTTAGCTGGCTCGCGGTGCATGGCTTATATTTAATCGCAGTTTTGATTGCATTTTTAATGGTGCAATAGCGATAATCTCAAGTAGCCAAATACACCAAAAGTATTATTAGAATACTTTGCCCTGCCCACAGTATTGCGCCCCGCTTAAACAGGCTATAACTTCCCATTACTCGCATGGTGAGTGTTCTTCCTGATTGATGAGCTGGATTTAACATAGTAAGAATCTCATCCAATTCGGCTATATCTAGCTTGCTCCAATGATTAAACAAATTAACATCAATACGAATTCTAATAGTGAAATACATGACCAACAGACCGACACCTAACACCAACACCTCGAGTAGTTTTTGCTGCCATGAATATGCTAATGTAGCAAAGACTATTGCTACCAAGTTGTTCACTATTGCCAATAACTCAATAAGCTTAAACGACTTTAGCAATGCAAGTATGGTCACAATTTTTGTGTATGATTTTGGTTGAGTAGCGAGCTCGGCGTTATCCAAATCAGTCATTACAAATTCGCCTTCAAATTCAACTGTATCAAGGCCTTAGCAATATTACCCTCATACTCTTCACTTAAAACTATTCCAGCCCTTGCTGCATCTACTATTTTAATAGCGTTTTTAATATCCGATGCATGTCCGCGCCAAACTAGCCAGCAAACCACTACGCTGCTACTGCGTGACAACCCCAATGCACAATGCACTAATACATCCCCTTGCTGTTGCGTATTATCTAACCATCGCACTGCACGGACTAATGTTTTTGGCTTAGGCGCTGTTAAATCTAATACTGGTAGATATTTTTGCTTTGGCGCTTTAAGCGTGGGCGCTGAAAACTCGTTGGTTAAATCCAACACGCCAACCCAATCAATGCCTAACTTTGCCACAGCAACACGTGGAAAGGCGCCAAGCCAGACATTGCCGTGAATTTTATTGGGTAAAAAGCGACGTTTGGTATACATACGATAACTACACCAGCTTAGAAACAAATAGGGCGCGAGCAATAGCTGTGCTGGCCAGCGCAGGCAACCACGCCTTTGAGTGAATACATTTCTCTGAAACACCTGCTGTTCAAATCCCAAATAAGCTATTGTCACCAATGATAATGAAACCGCAGTCCAAATAAAAATTACGGTAAGTAAAGTGGATGCCTCACTTGCAAGAAAAGCAGCTAAGGCCATGCCTGTTGCAGAAACTCCGTATCTAAAAGCAATTTTCTTCATTTGTGCAGTAGGTTTATTCCACCGCCATGAGAAAGGTTTATCTGGAATCAGATAAATACAAATCACCCCCACCAACGCGCCTGTCCAAACATCAATAAAATGGTGCTGATAAACCAGCAGAACAGAAGTTGCTATAGCAAAAAACCAAACATTCAAGACAGCTTTCATCAAACCTTGCAGTCGCTTTGCATAAAGCTGCCACAGCACAATTAGCAAGCTAATATGTAGAGAGGGTGCTTGATTGTAAGGTTTATCGAAACCTAGCAACATCCCTTGTAGCATGCCATTAAAACCATCGACTTTAGGTACTTCAAACGAGAATTGCAAAGGATACAACAGAAAACCAATCAGAGAAATTATCGTAGCTAGCAAAAGCCTGAGTGCATGCCTATCTAGCGCACTACGTTTACGAAATAAAAATAGCGAGGCTGCATAAAACGCATCAATCGACATATATGGCAGCATTAACCAAGGCACAAAAGGTAGTTGATGCTCCCATGCCTCCACCATGATGCCAACATCTGTGCGACCACTTGTGTAGTAATTCAGCCAACCATAACTTAAAAAGAAAAATGGCCCGAGAAGCGCGAGCCAAATGGCGCCGCGCTTCCACAAGATAGGCGGTTTTAAGATTGCGGGTTTATTTACTTGCATAAACTTTAGCAACGTTTTGCTAGAGAGACACTAAATATTCCCCAAGTGTCTGACCATTGGTCAATCTTTTCAAATCCGGCAGCAGCAACCAACTGATCCATTTCACATTGCGTGCGGCGGCGCATCACCCACGCTTTGTTTTGACGGTGGCTAGTCAGCGTGCGAGCAATTAGCTCTAGCTGTGGATGCCATGGCTGGTTGGTATACACCAAATATCCATCCGCCTCTAAAGCTGCATGAATACCCTTTAATGAGGTTTGTATTAAGGCGTTTTCAGGAAATAATTCATATAAGCCAGACACAATCGCCAAAGTTGGCTTAGGTGTAACCGCGGCAATAGAAGCCGCATCAAACGCATCAGCCAATTCAAACTGAGCAATACTCTCTAAACCATGTTGCTTAATCATTGCTCGACCAGCGGTCACATTCAGTTCGCTATAATCGCGCATTAATACATGGTCAGCTTTTACGGCAAGCGCTGCATCTAAGACATAACGGCCATGCCCAGCGGCAATGTCCATCATGCGCACTGGCTTCTGTGCTGCTCGCAACATCGTTGCGGCTTTAGCCAACATAGCTTCGTTATGCACTTTGCGGACTCTAATACCTCGCCAACCAATGGCATTCAGATAAGTACGATCGATAATTTCACCTAAGGCACCGCCAACAAAAGTTCTGCTTCGGGCTTTATTTTCGTAAACATAATCCAGCGTACTACCTGAATCAAAGCCAGTATCCACGCCTAGTTTTAGGCCATGAGACATATTGCTGCCAAATCGAATGTTTGCTCGAGTGACTGCAAAATACAGATTTTTTAGACTGAAAATGGCTAAAGGTTTTTTAAGTTGCTCGGCTTCATCAAACGTGTAACCTGTAATATCCGCTTTAATTAAATCTGGCTGTACAACTGGCGTTAAATATTGCTTCTCTATAAATTCACGCGCCTTTGTTAATGGCAAATGGCGATCTTTTTCACCTAATGTATCGTGAAAGAAGCCTTCAAATTCGTGATACTCCTTAGTGCTAGCACCTAGTTTTTCATATAAATCTTTTACTGGGTGTTGATGCACCACCCAATCACTACCCGACACTAAAAACTGCGTTGGCGTGGTAATGGCTGCAGCGTCTTTGACCAAACGCTCAGCAGTACTGTAAAGCTCCAGCAATATATTCACGGCAATCGGGCGAGTGATTAGCGGGTCATTTTCATACGATTCAATGCGCTTTTCATCGTGCGTTAACCACTTTGCTTTTACATAAGAATTCACAAAAGCGATTGCAGGCACTAGTTTTGTAATCCCTAAAGCTTGGATTAACGCTAGAGAAGCTCGCGCAAATGGTACGTATAACTTGACCTTAAGTGCTGGTGAAGCCAATACCAAACTACGGATATTTGGCGCGTAATCATGTACCCAAGCAGCGGCAATCACCCCTCCCACACTTTGTGCGATCACAGAAATTTCTTCTATTTTAAAGCCATAGGTGCTGCAAATATGTCGCGCAAAAACATCGGCATCTTTTACCAATACGCCAAAATTATCGGCATACCCACGTACGCCAGGCGACTTTCCTAACCCACGTGCATCCCAAGCAAAACAATCGTACTCCGGCATATTTAAACCATCTACCACATCTTGCTGACGACCAGAGTGTTCATGCCCACGATGGAACAAAATGATTGCGCGTTTATTAGCGCCCTGCTGCTGGCTCGGCCAATAACGATAAAAAATCTCAGCACCATCCACCGCGGTAAAAGTATGCTCTTCTGCTGCTCTAATCATAAGGAGTTCCATTTATTAGGATTTAACTTAGGAGGTTTAAACTAAAACACACCACAACATAACTATATAATTAGTTATTTAGTTTTATGTGTCAAGCACTTTATAAAACTGAGTTAAAAATTAGAAAGTTACACAAATCAATTTGATAAGTTGTTTTGAGTAAAACTATAAAAATCCGTCATTCCCGCATAGGGGGAATGACAGTAAATTAAGATTTTTTGGGTCGAAAAAACACCATGCCAAGTGCGCCCAACAGCAAACCTAGCACTAAGCCACCTGCCGCATAATATTTAGTTGAATCTTTAACTGCCGCAAAAATCGGATTGTCATAAAAGTTTGTACCTATATGCAATGCCAAAATACGCCATTTTCCATCCGCCTCTTTTACAACCGTGGCAGTCCAACGCGTTTTCATAGCTAAACTGCGGCCATCAACTAGTTGATAGTTTTCTGCACCACTACCATAAACCAAGCCCCAGCTTGGGTTTGCTGCATCACCATACAGTTCCGTTAAAGCATCTGGCATTAACTTAATGTCTAATTTCTTTAAATAGCCACCTTTACCAAACCAGTCTTTAAAGTAAGCATCTATGCCCTCTGGCGTAGAAATCACATTTTGATTGATGGTCGTTATTTTTAATTTTTCATCAAAATACTGTTTTAAATCCCCATATTTCTCGGCATTAATCGCCGTTTCTACGCCTTGCAATAAGCTGCGTAGCTCTTCATGTATTGCATGGTTAGGCTCTTCAGTTGCAGCAAAGCTAGTGCTACTGATTAACAAGCATGCGGTGACTAGTAGTTTCTTCAACATACGATTAACTCCCTTTTTATAATAGGCAAATTTAGAAATTTGCCTTTCTCAGTAGTGCAGATAATACACAAAATGAAAAAACAATGGCGCGGTATAGGTCAGACTGTCTACACGGTCGAGAATACCACCGTGACCTGGAATCAGACTGCCTGTATCTTTGATGCCTAAATCGCGTTTAACCGCAGAAATACTCACATCGCCAATAAAACCAGTCAATCCAATCAACAGGCCTGAGACAAGCGGCTCCCAGCCAACAAGTGGCGTTAAATATGGCGCTAACAACCATGACAGCAAGGTCGTTGTTGCGACGCCTCCGAGTAAACCACCTAAGGTTTTATTCGGACTAACTTTGGGAATCACTTTGATGCCACCCACTAACTTACCCCATACATACTGCATGATGTCGTTGAATTGCGTGAGAAATACCAAAAATAAGAGCATGCTAGCGCTATTTGCTGCGGGATTCACTTGATCAGGCAACGCAAGTAAATACGCCGCATGTGAAAGTGAAAACACCGTTGTCATCAAGCCCCAATGAAGCGTGCTCGACGCTCTTAGAAAGCCTTGTGTTTCGCCTTCTATCAGCATGCGAAGCGGCAATAGTAAAAACATATAAACGGGAATGAAAATGATAAACATGCCATACCAACCCAGCCAAACCCACAAATACTGAAGCGGAATAGCGAGGTACGCCCATAACAACGTGCGTTTATCGGCGCTTCTGCTAGGAATAATAATGAAATATTCTTTGAGTGCTAGAAAGCTCACCAGCCCGAAAAACAAGACGCCAAGGGTGCGGTTTAAGGCCATCGCTAAAACAAACAGCCCTGCCATCACCCACCAAGAGCGCATGCGCAAGCCAAGTTCATGGTCAGCCACACTTGGGCGAAAGATGCGTTTAAGCCAAATAATCAGCGTGCCTATGATGAGCACAGCAACCACTCCCCACAAGGCAATCTGCAAATTAATCGGCATGTTACGCTTTAGCTGTTTCTTTCAATGCGCCTTTAGCGCGATTCATAATCGTGACAACTAACAACAACAGCATCACAATCAATAGCCAATTTACCCACGCGCCCACTGGAAAACCAACACCCAGGACAAGAGCGATTGCGCCGAGCCAAAACGCACGGTCACTTTTACCCATAGGTCCTTGATATTGACGTGTAGCGCCTATCTGCACGGCAACCACTCCCATCATCTCGCTAATAGTTGCCAGTAATACTAGCAACACCGCCAAGCTTGCGCAGATGTGCGGGAGCAAAGCTAAAGGCAAATAAAGTGCAGCATCAGCAATCACATCGCCCAATTCATTCAAAATCGCACCTAATTTTGATTGTTGCGCATGCTCGCGCGCCAACATGCCATCTATCGCATTTAAACCCATGCGCAAAAACAATATCAAAGGCAAAACCAGCAAAGGCCAAGTACCATGCGGCTGCCATGCAATTAAAGCCCCGCCAATAAAAGATAAAATTACTGCCGAAATAGTCACTTGATTCGCAGTGACGCCAGCACCAGCAAGGGCATTAACGATAGGTCTTAATAAAGCTTGGAATCGTGGCTTTAAATCGTAGATTGAAGGCAAAATAATTTCCTTATTTATTTTTAGAGTTTAATTATTCAGTTTGATAATTCTAGTTAATCGCCCTAGGCAGCATTATGCCATTGCATAGCGCACAAAGCACAATTGGCTGTGCTAAAGCGTTTCATGTATTTGCAAGAATTAATACATGGTCTTGATCAGTAAAACAATAATTTACAAATACTTAATTCATATTTAATCGTAATCTAAAGCCACTAGAGCCTTACTTTAGGGGCAAATTTATGGAATAATCATGCGATTAACTTAGCAACAAAATTCAAAGGCGATACATGGACGATAATAAAAGCAAAGCACTGAGCGCGGCACTCGCACAAATTGAAAAGCAATTTGGTAAGGGCTCCATTATGCGCATGGGTGATAGCGACATTGGTGATGATATTCAAGCAGTTTCAACGGGTTCATTAGGCCTTGATATTGCCTTAGGTATCGGCGGTTTACCACGCGGTCGAGTGATTGAAATTTACGGTCCAGAATCATCAGGTAAAACGACATTAACGCTTTCAGTGATTGCGCAAATGCAAAAAACTGGCGGCGTAGCAGCGTTTATTGATGCGGAACATGCACTTGATCCACAATATGCTGCAAAATTAGGCGTAAACGTGCCTGATTTATTAATCTCTCAACCAGACACTGGCGAGCAAGCACTTGAAATCGTAGATATGTTGGTGCGTTCAGGCTCAGTAGATATTGTGGTGATCGACTCTGTTGCAGCTTTAACGCCACGTGCCGAAATTGAAGGCGAAATGGGTGATTCACACATGGGCTTGCAAGCGCGTTTGATGAGCCAAGCTTTGCGTAAACTCACAGGTAACATCAAACGTACGAATACCATGGTGATTTTCATCAACCAAATCCGTATGAAAATCGGCGTGATGTTCGGTAACCCAGAAACCACTACTGGTGGTAATGCGCTTAAATTCTACGCGTCTGTACGTTTAGATATTCGTCGTACTGGTGCGATTAAAAAAGGTGATGAAGTCATTGGTTCTGAAACACGCGTAAAAGTAATTAAAAACAAAGTCGCGCCGCCGTTCAAACAAGCTGAATTCGATATTCTGTATGGCGAAGGCATCTCACGTGAAGGCGAAATTATTGAGCTTGGCGCAAACTTGAAAATGGTTGAAAAAGCAGGCTCTTGGTATAGCTACAACGGCGAAAAAATCGGTCAAGGTAAAGACAATGCGCGCGAATACCTCAGGTCGAACCCAGCCATTGCCAATGAAATTGATGCAAAAATCCGCGCCAATATGAAATCATTAAGCGATGCAATGCCTGCGGTACGTTCTGAAGAAGATTAAGCATTCATTGAATTTGTAACGAGGCTACGCAATCGAATTCAAACCAAAAAGCTTACGGCAACGGGCGCTTGATTATCTGGGTAAGCGTGAGTATTCATACTTTGAGCTCACCCAGAAATTAAAACCCTTTGCTGAAGAGTCTGATGAAAGCCCAGCATCTGAGCAGATTTCGGCCATTCTGGATGACTTTAAAAAGCGTGGTTGGCTTTCAGATGCAAGATTCACAGAACAGCTGGTGCATGCAAGACAAAGTAAATTTGGCAGCGCACGTATCGCTAATGAGTTGCGAGAAAAAGGCGTAGCGGATGATTTAATCGCTAGCGCAGTTGAAGAAGTAAAGATAAATGAGCTAGATTTTGCGCGTGAAATTTGTCGCAAAAAGTTTAAGGCCACGCCAAGCAGCCGCGAAGATTGGGCAAAACAAGCTAGATTTTTACAGAGCCGTGGCTTTAGCTTTGATGTGATTAAAAAAGTGTTGAATGTAACTTTAAGAGACTGATGTGTAGGAGCGACGCCCTCGTCGCGACCAACCAATGCGTAAAGCAATATCGGCACGAGGGCGTGCCTCCTACAAAAAATAATTATTGAAAATATGACAATTAAACTAAGTAACAATCCAAGCAGTAACGAAATTCGCAAAGCGTTTCTCGATTTTTTCGCCTCTAAAGGCCATCAAATCGTCGTATCTAGCTCGCTAGTTCCTCATGGCGACCCTACCTTGCTATTCACCAACGCGGGGATGAACCAATTTAAAGACGTGTTTTTAGGTTTTGACAAACGCCAATACACTCGCGCAACCAGTAGCCAAAAATGCGTACGTGCTGGCGGCAAACATAATGACCTTGAAAATGTAGGCTACACCGCGCGCCACCACACATTTTTTGAAATGTTAGGTAACTTTAGCTTTGGCGATTACTTTAAAGATGACGCTATTGCTTACGCTTGGGAGCTATTAACAGAAGTCTTCAAACTACCAAAAGAAAAACTCACCGTCACCGTTTATGCAGATGATGATGAAGCCTACAACATTTGGCATGACACAATCGGCGTACCCGCCGAGCGTATTATTCGTATTGGTGACAACAAAGGCGCACGTTATGCATCAGACAACTTCTGGATGATGGGTGACACTGGCCCATGCGGCCCGTGTACCGAAATTTTCTACGACCACGGCGACCACCATTTTGGCGGCCCTCCAGGCAGCCCTGATGAAGACGGCGACCGATTCATCGAAATCTGGAACAACGTATTCATGCAGTTCAACCGCGATGAAGCGGGGGTAATGCACCCGCTACCAAAACCATCTGTGGATACAGGCATGGGGTTGGAGCGTATTTCAGCCGTATTGCAGCATGTGCATGCTAACTACGAAATCGATATTTTCCAAGGCTTAATCGGCGCCGCCGCGCGTGAAACCAATACTACAGATTTAAGCATTCCGTCACTTAAAGTACTCGCTGACCATATCCGCGCTTGTAGCTTCTTAATCGCAGATGGCGTGATTCCAGGCAATGAAGGCCGTGGCTATGTGCTACGCCGCATTATTCGCCGTGCTATCCGCCATGGCTATAAATTAGGTGCTCGCGCAGCATTCTTCTACAAACTTGTGCCTGATTTGGTTAAACAAATGGGTGAAGCATACCCAGAGCTTGTCGCGAATCAATCGCGCATTATGGATATGTTGAAGTTGGAAGAAGACCGCTTCTTTGAAACCATTGAAAACGGTATGGAGATTTTAGAAACTGAGCTTGCAACCATGTCTAAAGCGAACAATCGCCTTTTCAATGGTGACCTAGCTTTTAAACTGCATGACACTTTCGGTTTCCCGCTTGATTTAACAGCTGATATTTGTCGTGAGCGTGACGTAAATGTAGATGGCGCCGCTTTCGACGCTGCTATGACACGCCAAAAAGAACAAGCGCGTGCCGCTGGTAAATTCAAAATGGCGACCAATCTTGAATACAGTGGTGCGAATACCGACTTTAAAGGTTATCAAACGTTAGAAGCTAGCGCTATGATTTTGGCATTATACAAAGATGGTGTAGCCGTGAATCAGCTATCAGAAGGCGAGCAAGGCGTTGTGGTATTAGATAACACGCCTTTCTATGCCGAATCTGGTGGTCAAGTAGGTGATAACGGTGTACTTAAAGCTGAAAATGGCATTTTTGCTGTGGAAGACACGCAAAAAATCCAAGCAGCTGTTTTTGGTCATCATGGCATTTTAAAAACTGGAAAAATAAGTGTAGGTGAAAGCCTAAAAGCGAGTGTGGACTTGGCTGCACGCGCCAATATTATGCGCAATCACTCAGCAACCCACTTGATGCACAAAGCGCTCCGCGAAGTATTAGGCACGCATGTACAACAAAAAGGTTCGTTGGTTGATGCGGATAAAACGCGTTTTGACTTCTTGCATAATGCACCAATGACCGATAATGAAATTGCCAAAGTTGAGGCGATTGTGAATGCTGAGATTCTAGCTAACGCTGCAACTCAAGCCCGTGAAATGGATATTGAATCCGCACAAAAAACAGGTGCAATGATGCTGTTTGGTGAGAAATACGGTGATATTGTGCGCGTATTAGATATTGGTAGCACCACCGAGTTATGTGGTGGTACGCATGTGAGCCGCACTGGTGATATTGGGCTATTCAAAATTTATGCTGAAAGTGGCGTAGCCGCTGGTGTTCGTCGCTTAGAGGCGGCAACAGGCAATGGTGCGCTAAAGTTAATTAATGCTCAACAAGCACTGATTTCTCAACTTTCAGCTGACCTGAAAGCACCAACAAGCGAACTTGCTACCAAAGTTGTGCAATTAAGCGACCATGCAAAATCATTGGAAAAAGAATTAGCGCGCTTGAAATCTAAATTAGCCTCTTCACAAGGCGATGACTTAGCTACGCAAGCCACTGAAATTTCAGGGGTAAAAGTATTAGCGGTCACGCTGGAAGGCGCCGATGCAAATACCTTACGTGAAACGATGGATAAACTAAAAGATAAACTAAAATCTGCAGCCATAGTCTTAGCCAGTGTTAGCGATGGCAAAGTAAGCTTGGCAGCAGGTGTTACGCCTGATTTAATCGCTAAGATTAAAGCGGGCGAACTCGTTAACTTTGTAGCGCAACAAGTAGGTGGTAAAGGCGGCGGTAAGCCAGACATGGCAATGGCGGGCGGTACTGATGCTAGTCAATTACCTAAAGCACTCGCCAGCGTAAATGACTGGGTAAGTAGTAAACTATAATTCAACTAACTTTAATCAAGTAGCCTTTGATTAATTAACATATAGAGCTAAAAATGGCATTAATTGTACAAAAATACGGTGGAACTTCTGTAGCGAATCCTGAGAGGATACGCAATGTTGCCCGACGCGTAGCGCGTTATAAAGCAATGGGGCATCAAGTTGTAGTGGTGGTTTCAGCGATGTCTGGTGAAACCAATAAACTGATTGGCTTAGCTAAAGAACTGATGGCCGAGCCTGATCCACGCGAATTGGACATGATTATCTCCACTGGCGAACAAGTCACAATAGGCTTAACAGCGCTGGCGCTAATAGAGTTGGGCATAAAAGCAAAAAGCTACACAGGCGCCCAAGTTAAAATTCTTACGGATGATGCGTTTACGAAAGCACGCATCCTCAACATTGACAAAGATAAGCTAAAAGCAGATTTAGATGCAGGCTATGTGTGTGTTGTAGCCGGTTTTCAAGGCGAAGATGCTAATGGCAACATCACCACACTAGGCCGTGGCGGTTCTGACACTACTGGCGTAGCGTTAGCAGCGGCATTGGGCGCGGATGAATGCCAAATCTACACCGATGTTGACGGCGTTTATACCACCGACCCGCGAGTGGTGCCTGAAGCACGCCGTTTAAAATCAATCACTTTTGAAGAAATGCTTGAATTAGCAAGCCAAGGTTCAAAAGTACTGCAAATTCGCTCTGTTGAATTCGCAGGAAAATACAAAGTTAAGCTACGTGTGCTCTCCAGTTTTGAAGAAGAAGGCGACGGCACACTGATTACATTTGAGGAAGAAGAAAACATGGAACAACCCATCATTTCAGGCATTGCGTTCAATCGTGACGAAGCCAAAATCACGGTACTAGGCGTGCCAGACAAACCAGGCATCGCTTACCAAATCTTAGGCCCAATCGCTGATGCAAATATTGATGTCGATATGATTATTCAAAATACTGGCGCTGATGGCACAACTGACTTCACATTCACTGTGCATAAAAACGAGATGAACAAAGCATTAAATATTTTACGTGATAAAGTACAAGGCCATATCGGCGCACGTGAAATCAGCGGCGATGACAAAATCGCCAAAGTTTCAGTCGTTGGCGTTGGCATGCGCTCACACGTGGGCATCGCTAGCCAAATGTTCCGCACATTGGCAGAAGAAGGCATCAACATACAAATGATTTCGACTTCAGAAATTAAAATTGCAGTCGTTGTTGATGAAAAATACCTAGAGCTAGCTGTACGCGTATTACATAAAGCTTTTGAATTAGAGGCAGCTTAAAAAATAGTAAATTTAGTCACCGATTTATCATTGATTTTTAGGCGTGAATCAAGTATTATCGCGCCTCAATTAAGAAAGTTTAATTGAAAAGCGTAAGAAAACGGAGAGCTGGCCGAGTGGTCGAAGGCACTTCCCTGCTAAGGAAGCATACGGGCTTAACCCTGTATCTAGGGTTCGAATCCCTAGCTCTCCGCCAAGTTATATTTCTATTAAAATTATCATATAGTTCTTTTAGAAACACGCAGCATAAAGTATAATGCCGCGCATGCGCCCGTAGCTCAGCTGGATAGAGTACTTGGCTACGAACCAAGGGGTCAGGAGTTCGAATCTCTTCGGGCGCACCAATCAAATCAAAGGCTTACAGTTTAATTGCTGTAGGCCTTTTTTGTTTACTTCTACAGATGCAAGAAAAGGGTTATACAATTAACTTGCTGTCGAAATATTGAAGTCTGATTTTGACCCACTGAATTATTTCATTTCAGAAACACTGAAACTGTACAAGCTCAGTTAGTAACAATTAGATTAGCTACTAATAACAAAAAATAATGCCAGTTAGTAACTAAATAAAAGAGGGGGGGGGTTGAATTGATGTAATGTGACAATCTAATTTATCTTTTTGACTTAGAATAATACAATATAAAAATACTTGAATTTTCATAAAAACTCAATATAATGAATCTTAATTTACTTAAGGTTCATTATATTGATGTCAAAGCATTCAGGTTCAATTGTAAGCACACCCCCTGAGACCCTTAAGTCCCTAGAAAAACTCGGTCAAAGAATACGTGCAAATCGCATTGCGCAGAGTTGGACTGTCAAAGAGATGGCTGAGCGTCTTTTCTGTTCTCAAAATACTTACCGAGCGATTGAGGCTGGTAAACCAAGCGCAAGTATCGGCATTATTGCAAACGCCTTATGGTTATTTGGGCAGATTGACTCACTAGATTCTGTTGCACCTGTTCCTTTACAAACAAATGCGACTGCTCGTGTTAGAAAATCTAAAAATAAATCTATAGCAGGCACCATAGGTGAGGATGAGCGTGACTTCTGATCGTAAAGTATATGTTGGCTTAGCCACAGAGCCTCACCAAGTCGTTACTCCCGTCTGTCTGCTTAAACTTGTACGCAGAGGTGTGGTTGAATCTGGTGAGTATGCCTATGGCAAGCAATACTTGGCTTCACCTGCTGCAATTCCGCTTAACAATGAACACATGCCATTAAGCAACTCAGCTATGGCGCTACCTGAACGCCGCTTGCGTGATGGTGGCGCATTGCCACTGACTTTTCGTGATGCGCTACCCGACAGTTGGGGACGAAGAGTGCTTGAAGCTCAATATGGCCGCACACTGGATGACATTGATGCGCTATTAATGACTAATGCTGACCGTGTTGGGGCAATGGTATTTAGCGAATCGCTTCCAATCGAGGTAGATCAAGCTGAGACCAACCTGCTTGAACTTGAAGAAATGTCCGATGCCATAAAAATGCTAGAGCTGGCAATGGATATACCCCCAGAAATGCGTCGATTACTTCAACGCGGCGGCACACTGGGAGGCGCAAGACCAAAGGCGACTTTTATTCATGAAAATAGAAGATGGATTGCCAAGTTTCCTGCTCTTGCTGACGACCATGATGTTGAACTACTTGAGATATGTTTATTAAAACTTGCAGCGCTTTGTGGTATTGAAGTTTCACCTTCTCGACTTGAAAGTATTCAAAGCGGCCACGTGATTTTAGTTTCCCGTTTTGATCGGGTAGGGAATATAGATAATGAGCGTCGTATTCATTATCTTTCTGCATCTGCTTTGCTTAACGTGTCTTATGAAAGCAATGGTGGTAGTTATGTCGAGTTTGCGCAAGTAATTCGAAAAATTTCAAGTAATCCAACACACGATTTAGATCAACTATATAGAAGGTTAGTATTTAATCTAATCGTGGATAATACTGATGACCACGTTAAGAATCATGGCATGCTGCACGTCGGTGATGGTCAATATCGACTAGCCCCCGCCTTTGACATTGTGATGCAACTTCAAAACCTTGGTTACCAAGAATTAGCCATCTTTGCAGGCAATAATGTATCGAGCCTTCGCTTAGCCACCGAGGCAGCGCCCTACTTTGGATTTAAAAAAGAAGATGCAGAAAATATTATTCACTCTATACAGGAAATAGCACTTAGAGAATTAATAGCAATTGCTGAACATTTTGGCGCAAGTACACCATTAAAAGAGCGTATAAAACGTTGCTTAAATCGACAACGTGAACTAATTAACAATCAATAAAAATTTATGGACTGTAGGGAAATCGTCACAAAATACAGGCTAACTGACTGATATTGTGGCTAAACATAGTTAAAATGAAATTTGCAGGCACCATAAGTAACTGATTTTAAATATTAATTATTTAGAGAGTCGTCCTACGAACCAAGGGGTAAGGAGTTGGAACCTCTTCGGGCGCACCATATAGCAAGGCTCACAGCGATGTGAGCCTTTTTCTTTGGGTCATAGATTTGCATTTGGGTCATAAATTTTTGCAATGCCGTCTCATACGAGACATATAAAGGATGTCGAGGATGCCCATCTTTTGTTAATCCTAGTGCCTAAGTTTTTGCTTATCATCGACAATCTCGAGGGCATCTAACCACTATGAATAGAGTCATAATGGTCTCTAAATATTATTCATCCAGCCGACAGTTACAACAAAAACTACACAGCTAAATCATTTCCCATACATAAAAATGTAAGTAGCCTTTTAGCATATAATCTTTAATTAACTACTTACTCATACTTAACGCAAAGCCATTTATAACTTTTAATTGCTTGCTACTATCTCAATGATGGCTCAAACGAACGCAACAAACACTGTCGCACTTGAATCACTGCTACGTCGCATGCGTAGCAATGAGGATTTTCCTGCACTTTCCACCACCATCAGCGAAATCAACAATGCAGTTAGCTCGGATCACTCGTCCACGCAAAGCCTCACTAAAATCATTCTGCAAGACTTCTCACTCACTAATAAGCTGCTTAAGATTGTTAATACAGTTTCTTATGGTCAGTTTGGTGGGAAAATTAGTACCATTTCTAAAGCGGTAGTTATTCTTGGGTTTGATGTCGTAAGAGACATTGCTACCACATTAATTTTAATAGATTTTCTACAAAATAAATCACAAGCGACGCAGCTTACAGACCAAGTAATTTCGTCATTTTTTGCTGGGCTTACTGCCAGACAACTCACACTTAACTTGAATATGCGCAATCATGAAGAGGCGATGATTTGCGGCATTTTTCAGCACTTAGGCCAACTGCTCACTACTTTTTATTTTTTTGATGAAAGTCAAAAAATCAATCAACTGATTTCTGAGGGCATACCCCCCAAACACGCATCATTCACGGTGCTGGGTATTAGCTATGATGAGTTAGGCAGTGGCGTAGCTAAAAGCTGGAACTTTCCAACGCGTTTACTACATGGCATGCAAGGGCTACCGCATGATAAAGTCGGCAGTGCATCCAATGAGCTGGATCAACTTAATATTACCGTCAATTTAGCAAGTGAGCTCACTGCAATTGTCTCTAGCATTGGCGCCGAAGATAAAAATAAAGCGATTCAGCAACTTGTAAAAAAATATAAAAATGCCATGCGTGTAGATGAAAAACTACTGCAAGAAACGCTGGAGCAAAGCTTACAGGAAATGTCTATTCGAGCTAGGATACTCAATATAGCGACCAAACAAAGTCCACTCCTAAAACGCGTATCTGAATATACAAATAATGCACAGAAAGAGCAAAACCAAACATTACAGAATGACGTTGAATTATCTAAGGAGACTAGCGTTTTAGATTCTGTGGATTTATCAGAATCAAGTGAGAAATTAGACTCCGAATCAATTCTGCAGGCGGGCATACAAGATGTCATTAATACACTAGTAAGTGACTATAAACTGAATGATGTATTACAAATGATATTAGAAACCATGTATCGAGGCATGGGTTGTAATCGGGTGTTAATGCTAGTGCGCGATGTTAAAACCAACGTAATGCAAGCCCGATCTGGTTATGGTCAAGATGCTGACACTTTATTACTAGACTTTAAATTCCCGCTACACTTCACCCCCGATGTTTTTCATCTAGCCGTTGACTCTGGTGCTGACATCGTGATTGAAGATACAGATGCAGATGCAATCGCCTCTAAAATACCTCAATGGTACAAAAAGATTTCTTCAGCAAAAAGCTTTTTACTATTACCTGTGATGGTTAACAAAAAAGCTGTTGGTTGTTTTTATGCCGATATGCAAACCGCCAATGCCTTTGACGAAACATCCAAGAACCTAGGCCTGTTGCGCACTTTGCGTAACCAAGCAGTATTAGCCATCAAACAAAACCAAGCCTGATTATTAGTCAGACAACTCAATACGAGTAATGACACTCCATGCTGAGTGTAATGCAAGACTCGCCATGATGATTGCCACTAACAAATCTGGCCAAGCGGCACCTGTGCCAAATACACCTAGTCGCTTGCCAGAGCAACACGGCAGAACATTGCCGCTTGATTGAAACACTAGACCAGCGGTCTTGCTGCAACTAACGCTGGTAGCGTTTGAATGTCAGCTTGCGAAATAGTTAGCTTATTTATTTGCCATAGAACGTATTTCGTTCATCGCCTGAGTCGTTCGTTCTGAGAGCTTACGCACTTCAGTGGCTACCACGGCAAAACCTCTGCCCGCCTCCCCTGCGCGAGCGGCTTCAATCGCAGCATTAATGGCTAGAATATTAATTTGCATAGCGATTTGATTAATCGTATCAGCCACACTTAATATTTTTCGCATGTTCTCTTCATTGCGAACAACATTCAGCTGATGGAGCTCTTTAGCGGTTCTCTCATCGCTAATATCTCTAATTGCACCTGCAGAACGCAACGCCACACCTGATGGATTACGAGCGGTGATAGCACGTTCACGAAACCAAACATAACCACGACTTGCGGTCTTCAATCGGTACTCAACGTTATAAGGAGTATTTCCACTCGCATCACTCAAATGAGCGCTAAAAGCATCTAATGCACGTTGCTTATCTTCATCATGAATCGCATTCAGCCAACTATCCCAGCCATTAGGAAAATCATCGACTCGTTCATGCCCTAACAGCACTCTAAATTGCTTAGACCATTCAATTTTGCTGTCTTTATGGTCAGGGTCACCATTCACCATATGCAACACCCAAATGCCTTCTGTAATCGCTTGGCCTGCAAGCTCTAAATCCTCAAGGCTTTTCTTAACAGAAGTTAATTCAGCATATAGTTTGTCTTGCTTTGCGTCACTGCCACTCATCTCTTTTTGTAACATTCCATGCTCGCAATCTTTAAAGTGTAGTAGAGATTGTCCTACATAATGCTTGCAACACTTATACTACTGACCCCTGTTGAATAAAGTGGACACTACCACTTCAGACAAGCTCTTCCTGTTT
>NZ_JAQSDC010000003.1 GCF_029945705.1 Methylotenera sp. | reverse complement strand
AAATAAAACAATGGGTTAAGAAACATATGGGCTAGTTATCTAGGACAGCCCCTTATTTAATTTAACGCATCTTGGTTGATGTATGTCATTTTAGTTTAGCTTTAGCCGTTTGATAATTAAAACTTAACTCAATGGACTTTAGATATTAGTACCATAGAGTTTTTATTAATGAATGAGAGCTTACTATGAATATTGAACACCACGATTTAGCGCATGAGTTTCCAGAGCACCGCGAAAAAATCCATCATTTGAAATTGGAAAACGCGCATTTTGCTAAGCTATTTGATGCTTATCACCACTTAACAAAAGATGTTGAGCGTATAGAAGGTGAAGATGTGCCAGTTTCAGATGTGGCACTAGAAAATCAAAAGAAAGAGCGCATTCAACTTAAAGATCAGCTTTATGCGATGTTGGTTGCATAGCGCTTCGTTAGCTAGTCATTAATTAGTAAAAAGTCGGCTTCTGCCGACTTTTTTTATGGCGCCGTTCTATATAATTGGGCATGCATTCAAATCTTCACTTTAAGCTATCTCGTTTTTATTTCATCTATTATTTCTTTGTAGGGGCGTTTGTTCCTTATTGGGGTTTATATTTAAAGTCTGAGCAGTTTAGTCCTGCTGATATTGGTATTTTGATGTCGCTATTCCAAATCAGCCGCATTTTTGCGCCAAATTTTTGGGGTTGGTTAGCTGACCATACTGGCAAACGTGCCCAGTGGATTAAGCTCACCGCTTTTTTAGGGTTATGTGGATTTACGGCGGTATTTTGGGCGCATGGGTTTTATTGGCTATTTTTTGTGATGGCGGCGCTGAGTTTATTTACTAGCTCTACCTTGCCATTAGCTGAATCACTCACATTGGCGCATTTGGCGACTACTAACGGACATTACAGTCGCATTCGCATGTGGGGCTCGCTAGGCTTTATCGCGGCTTCTGTTGTGTTAGGTTATCTGATTGATTTCACTGGCATAAAAAGTTTATTATGGTTTTTGCTTGCGGTGCAAATTATGCTGTTTGCCTTAACGCATACCTTGCCCGATGCCAAGGTTGAGCCGCACGCGCACGACCACTTTTCTATATGGCAAGTCATTAAGCAACCCAATGTGCTGGCTTTACTCATAGGCTGCGCGTTAATGGTGACCGCTCATGGGGTGCTCTATAACTTCTATTCGATCTATTTGAGTGACCACGGCTACAGCAAAGGCATGATAGGCTTGCTTTGGGCGGTAGGAGTGATCTGCGAAATCGGTATTTTTATGTTAATGCCCAAGATTATGGCGCGTTATAGCCTAAAAACAATTATGTTAATTAGCTTGCTACTCGCAGTCGTCCGTTTTGTAATGATAGGCGTTGCTGTTGATAATATTGTCTTGCTCGTGCTTGCTCAAACTTTGCATGCGGCGACTTTTGGCAGTTTTCATGCGGGATCAGTCGAGGTTATTACTCACTTTTTCAAGGGCCGACATCAAGCTAAAGGCCAAGCGATATATAACAGTGTGGCTTATGGCATAGGCGGTACCATAGGCGGTGTGGCTGGTGGTTATGCGCTACAATATATTGGTGGAGAGAAAACGTTCATGCTGGCAGCTATATTCCCTCTATTAGGGTTGCTAGTGATAGGTTTAGGTTTGAAATTGACACATAATCAGCAAGGCTCACAAGGGATGTTTAGATGAAATTAAAAGATTCACTTTGCAAGGCTGTTGTTTTAGCTGCTGGTTTACTGGCGGCGGGTGCATCGGTTGCTGATACACAAGTCAATATTGTCGGGCTTTTTAGCAATAAGGCGGTGCTGATTATCAATGGCGGAAAGCCTAAAACCTTAAGTGTCGGTCAAACCAGTGATGGCGTTAAGTTGATTGCTGCAGATAGCCAAGCCGCCACCTTGCAAGTGGAAGGAAGCACTAAGCGATTAGGTATGGGCCAAGCTGCATCTGTGGCGGGTAAATCATCTAACGCCTCTGCAAGCGCTGTTTTGTATGCTAACCCCCAAGGGCACTTCGTTTCGGACTGCCAAATCAATGGTGCATCATTAAAATTCATATTAGACACTGGCGCCACGAGTGTTGCGTTAAATAGCGGCGATGCAAAGTTCGCTAATATTGATTACAAGCGAGGCGAGCCTATGCAAGTGAGTACGGCTAATGGTGTGGTAACAGCGTATCGAGTGACGATAGGGACGCTTAAGATTGGCAGCATTACGCTTAACCAAGTAGAAGCCAGTGTGTTGGAAGGCGGTTCGCCACCATTGGTGTTATTGGGAATGAGTGCTTTAAATCGCTTGGATATGAAGCGCGAGGATATAGCTTTAACGCTCACAAAGAAATACTAGTGTAAGCGCGCGTAAAATAAAAAGGGCAGAAGATCTGCCCTTTTTATTTGCTTTTAACTAGAAATAAATCTCAACACTTATTTTTGAAACCTTAAAATCAAAAACAAGTTTTGTTAAACCTTGCTTTAACTATTACTTAGCTTCTGCTGGAGCAGCAGGTGCTGCTGCAGGTGCTTCAGCGGCTGCTTTTTTAACATGTTTTTTGTGATGTTTCATCGCTGGTTTAGCGGCTTCTGTTTTTGCTGGCTCAGCGGCTGCAGCTTCAACTTTAGCTGGTTCAGCAGGTTTAGGAGCGTCTGCCGCGAAAGTTGAAGTAGCTAATGAAAGAGCTGCAACTGCGAATAATGATGCTAATAATTTGTTCATTTAAATCTCCTGAAATTAATGATAAGTTTGCCGTTAGATGGACTGCTTAAATGCCTAATTAACTTTCTCGTTAATCACTTTATCAACCACCATGGATAACAATTTACAGCATCAAGCTGACGTGAAACTGACAGCTAATCATTTTGAAAAATATTTATTTCCTACTTTTTAAACTGAGTAGAATGTATTCATTGTTGGGTAAGTTACATTTGATTTGAGGTGATTACGTTGAGGTTATTATTAGTTGAGGACGATTTAATTCTTAAAGATGGACTTGAGCGTTCGTTCGTTAAATCTGGATATGCAGTTGATGTTATCTCCGACGGAGAGGGCGCCAATAAATTACTGACGTATCAAGAGTACGACGTGATTGTGCTGGATTTAGGTTTGCCTAAATTAAGTGGTTTTGAGGTGTTGAAGCGGCTTAGAGCGCGTGGTAGCAATACTCCCGTGTTGATTTTAACGGCTTTAGAGGATACACAGAATCGCGTAAAAGGGTTGGATTTAGGCGCAGACGATTATTTAACCAAGCCATTTGAACTTGCTGAGTTAGAAGCGCGTGTGCGCGCCTTGATTCGCCGTGGTGTGTCTGGGGGGAGTGCAAAGATTAGTTTTGGCGGTTTAGTTTTTGACACCACAAATAGGCAGTGTATGGTTGGAGATGTGGCGTTATCACTATCTGCTCGTGAAATGGCGTTGTTGGAGCTATTGATACTTAAAGCAACCAAGGTCGTCAGTAAGGTGAAAATTATGGAGCATCTTTGTAGCTGGGACGAGGAAATTAGTGAAAATGCAGTAGAAGTGATTGTTTCTCGCCTAAGAAAGAAGCTACTGGTATTTGGTGTTGAGATTAAAACAATACGCGGTTTAGGCTATCTATTAGCCAAGCTGGAAACCAATTAGAAGCCACGTCACACAAATATGATACATATCAAAAGCAATTCCATACGCCAAAAACTATTGAATTGGTTACTCATTCTACTCATTCCCACTTTGTTCTTGGGTACTATTTCCGCTTATTATTTAGCCTCTTATTTCGCAAATTTAGCCTATGACAGCGGCCTATTCCGCTCAGTTTTAGCCTTAGCTGACGAAGTCGAGGTAAAGTCGGGCGTGATGGTCGTCGATTTACCTGATAGTGCACTGAATTTACTCGAATACGATATTGATGATGACTACAGGCATTACCTGATACTAGATCCCAATCACAATGTCATACTTGGTGAAGAGCAATTGGCTTTACCTAAAGTCTTGCCTGCTGAAGGAAAGTCAACGTTTTATGACTCAGAGTTCGAAAATAAAAAATTACGCATGGTAGCCTTGAATTTCCCTCTGACTGATGTTGGTGCAAAAGGCAGCGCCATTGTGGTCATAGGTGAATCGACAATAAAAAGAGATAAGATGGCGGGAGAAATTGTAGCCATCATGCTAGTGCCACAAATTATATTGGTGATATTGATTATTATTCTTGTCAATATAGGCATTCAAAGAGGGCTTATTTCGCTGGATAGATTGAGAGCTCTGATTTTAAGGCGACTGCCAACTGATACAAGACCATTAGAGGAGCTTGATGCACCTGAAGAGTTACAACCTTTATTGCATGCGATGAATGAGTTGATTGTCAAAGAAAAAAGCGCAGTGAATGAGCGCCGTCACTTTCTGGCGAATGCTGCACATCAACTTAAAACACCGTTAGCTGGGTTAAAAATTCAGGCAGAAGCAGCGTTGCGAGAGAGTGACTTAGCGAGCATTCAGCATGCACTTAAACAGATTAGCGCGGGCAGTGACAATCTCGGTCGCTTGGCAAATCAGCTATTAAGCTTGGCTAGAGCGGAGCCAGAGGGCGTGGCCGCTCAAACTTTTGTCAGCGTAGATTTAGTAAAATTAATGAATGAGGTGACTTCAGCTTGGGTGCCGAAAGCATTAGATAAGAATATTGATTTGGGTGTTGAGTGTGAACTTAAAGAGTTATACATCAGTGCTAATAATATTTTATTACAAGAGCTGCTGAATAATTTAATCGACAATGCCATCAGGTACAACCAAGCAGGTGCAAAGGTCACGGTGGGTTTAGATACGATCAATCACGAAGCAGTATTATCTGTGCAAGATAATGGCTTAGGTATAGCTTTTTTAGAACAGCAGAAGGTGTTTGAACGTTTTTATCGTGTGCTAGGAACAGCAGAGAGTGGCTGTGGCTTGGGTCTCGCAATCGTGCAAGAAATTGCGCATCAACATCAAGCGCGTGTTTTGCTGGAATATAGCGACATGAAAAAACAGACGGGCACGACGGTAAAGGTTATATTTCGTTTAAATGAGGTTTAACTTGTTGAAAGTATAAGCTTTAAATTTATAGTTACTCTTAAGTAAAAAAGCCACTGTAAAAGTGGCTTTTTATTGAGTGAAAGTGTTCTTAAATGACCACTTAATGTTTGCGTTTATCGTGTTCAATTAACGCATAAGCAGAGTGGTTGTGTATCGATTCAAAGTTTTCACTTTCAACCGTGTAAGCCACAATACGGCTTTCTTTGCTTAGCTGGGCTGCAACATCACGCACCATATCCTCTACAAATTTAGGATTATCATAAGCGCGCTCAGTCACATATTTTTCATCTGGGCGTTTTAATAAACCATAAAGCTCGCATGAAGCTTGTTTTTCTACCAAATCAATAATGTCTTCAATCCAGATGAAGTTATTAATGAGCGCAGTGACGGTGACATGTGAGCGTTGATTATGCGCACCATAATCTGAAATCTTTTTGCTACAAGGGCATAAGCTTGTCACTGGTACAAGTACTTTTACTGTGATGTCAAACTTACCTTGGTTGATTTCGCCGATAAATGTCACTTCGTAATCTAGCAAACTTTTTACGCCAGATACTGGTGCAGCCTTGTTCACAAAATATGGGAAAGTCATTTCTACGTGACCAGATTCCGCCTCTAGGCGTTTGACCATTTCACGTAAAATTGTTTCAAATGACTCAACTGAAATCGCATGTTCGTTGACATTAAGAATCTCAACAAAACGTGACATGTGCGTACCTTTGAATTGCTGCGGCAAATGCACATACATGTTAAACATGGCGACAGTATGTTGCTCTCCGCCCGATTTATCTTTAACGACTACTGGGTGGCGAATAGCTTTGATTCCCACCTTATCAATGGCGATATGACGTGTATCAACAGTGTTTTGTACGTCTTCAATAGGGCTTGGTATAGGTTGATTCATGTTGTTTCCAATTTAGCAAATGCATTATAACTAGCAACTGAGCTAGCTAAAGTTTAATAGTTGAGTATATCACTAGGTTATTAGCTTCGCAATTGTCGATGCAATACCTTCTGCATCTAGACCACATTCCGCCAGCATAGTTTCATGCACGCCATGCTCAATAAATTTATCTGGCAAGCCTAGGCATAACGTTTTAATTGGCGATTTATTAGGGTTTTGTATTGCTTGCAAAGCTTCTAGCACGGCAGAGCCTGCACCACCCATCACACTATTTTCTTCAACCGTGACGATTAATGTGTGGTCATTTGCCAATTTTTCAATCATTATTTTATCTATAGGCTTAACAAAACGCATATTAACAACGGTTGCATCAAGTTTTTCACCTGCTTTTAAACAGGCATTCAGCATACTGCCGAAACTTAAAATGGCAATTTTTTGTTTAGCGCTGGTTGTGGTATTGCGTCTAATTTCAGCAGTGCCAATTTCAATCGCTAGCATTTTCTTTTGTATTACAACACCAGCACCACTGCCGCGAGGGTAGCGAACAGCAGAAACGCCGTTATATTGAAAGCCTGTGTATAGCATTTGCCTGCATTCATTTTCATCACTAGGCGCCATAATCAAGATGTTGGGAATACATCTGAGGTAGCTTAAGTCAAAGCTACCAGCATGAGTAGGGCCATCTGCGCCAACCAGCCCAGCACGATCTATTGCGAATAACACTGGTAGGTTTTGCAAGGCAATGTCATGAATCAATTGATCGTAAGCGCGTTGTAGAAACGTGCTGTAAATTGCTACGACTGGCTTTAAGCCATCGCAAGCCATACCCGCCGCAAACGTGAGTGAATGTTGCTCAGCAATGCCTACATCGTAATAGCGATCAGGATATTTTTCTGCAAAGGTGTTTAAGCCAGAACCGTCGCACATTGCAGGAGTGATGCCTATTAATCGATGATCAAGTGCCGCCATATCAACCAGCCACTCACCAAATACTTGAGTATAGGTCTTTTTAGTACTACTGCTGAGCGCATCACCGTTAAATGGATCGAACTTACCTACGCCATGAAACTTATTAGGATTATCTTCCGCGGGTTCAAAACCTTTGCCTTTTTGCGTCACAATATGTAAAAACTGCGGGCCTTTCAGTTGTTTAATATTGCTTAAAGTATCAATCAACGCATCCATATCGTGCCCATCGATTGGGCCAATATAGTTAAAGCCAAACTCCTCAAACAATGTCCCAGGCGTTACCATGCCTTTCACGTGTTCTTCGGCACGTTTAGCGAACTCCATGACGTGAGGCACTGCGGAAAGTACTTTTTTGCCAGATTTACGCACAGTGCCATAGAAGCGGCTGGATAGAAGTTTTGCGAGGTAGTTATTCAGCGCGCCGACATTGTTTGATATGCTCATATCATTGTCGTTAAGAATCACCAGCACATTAGCATCCATATCACCAGCATTGTTTAGCGCTTCAAAAGCCATCCCAGCGGTCATCGCGCCATCGCCGATAATCGCTACAGCACGTCTTTCTAAGCCAGCTTTTTGCGCAGCAACTGCCATACCTAATGCGGCGGAGATTGAGGTGCTAGAATGCCCTGTGCCAAACGTATCGTATTCACTTTCGGTGCGGCGAGGAAACCCTGCAATGCCTTGCGGATTGCGTAGAGATTGCATTTGCTCACGGCGGCCCGTCAGTATTTTATGTGGATACGTTTGGTGGCCGACATCCCAAACCAATCGGTCATCTGGGGTGTTGAATACGTAATGTAGCGCGATTGTCAGTTCAACCACGCCTAAGTTTGATGCTAAATGACCCCCCGTTTTTGCAACGCTATTGATCAGAAACGTGCGTAACTCCTGGGCAAGCGGAACAAGCTGCCTACGCTCAAGTTGACGCAGTTGCAGCGGTGAATCTATCGTGTTCAGTATTACGCTGTTAGGTAGTGAAGTCACAAGTTATAGTGTCGCTATTAGTAAGTTGATGATTGGTTTGATAAAAAGTAAATGATTTAAAATCTACGTTGCGTAATAAATCCAGCTAATTCACGTAAACGTAAGGCACTCTCACCAAAAGGTATTAATGCTTCAATCGCATTGTTATATAGATATTGCGCATGTTGTTTGGCATCAGCTAAGCCTAATATAGATACATAAGTAGGCTTGTTGCTATCGGCATCTTTGCCCGCAGTTTTTCCAAGTGTAGAACTATCTGCTTCTACATCTAAAATATCGTCAATGACTTGAAATGCCAGGCCGATATTTTTTGCATAAGTGCTTATTGCAGCACTTTTCTCTTTATCACCGTTAATTCCACCTAGTAAGACTGCCGCTTGAATTAGCGCACCAGTTTTTAATTGATGCATTTGCTCAAGGTCAGATTGACTGAGCATTTTACCGACAGAAGCTAAGTCTATGGCTTGGCCGCCTGCCATCCCAGTAGAGCCTGAGGCTTTGGCAAGAATATTGAGCATGCTTATTTGATGATGAGTTTCTGCACATAAATTGGATTGTGATAGCACTTCAAAAGCCAAGCTTTGCAAGGCATCGCCGACCAATAATGCCGTAGCATCATCAAATTGTTTATGGCAGCTTGGTTTACCTCGACGTAAATCATCGTCATCCATGCACGGCATGTCATCATGGACTAGAGAGTACGCATGAATGAGTTCAACGGCACATGCTGCTGTGTCAGCCACTTTGACCTCTGTGCTACATAACTCAGATGCGGCATAGCACAGCAGAGCACGCACGCGCTTGCCACCCTCTAATGCGCTGTAACGCATCGCACTGTGAAGTTTTTGTGGTGTGGCGTTAGCGGCAGGTAGTGTGCTGTTTAACACACTTTCAATACGCGCTTGCTTTTCCGTTGCCCAAGCTGAAAAATCCAGCAATGTTGTTGCAGATGAATGACTATTATTCATCATCAGACTTAAATGGCATCAGCTGATTACGCTCATTTAGAATTTGAACCTGTTGCTCAACGTCAGCGAGTGACTTTTGGCAAAACTGCAGTAGGCTGTTGCCGCGCTGATAAGCCGCCAACGACGACTCTAAAGTCATTTGTCCAGACTCCATACGCGCAACAATGCTTTCTAACTCAGCGTATGCCAACTCAAAGTTCTCTGGCTGCGCGATATTATTCTCTTGGGATGTTACTGTTTTGGATTTAGATGCGGTCATAGCAAAACTTAATTGGCGTTAAGGCGATATTCTACCAAATCCTATGCTAAACACTGCTTTAAAAATCCACGAATATCACTAATCTCTTCCATACATACTGAATGTGCCATATTGTATTCATGCCAGCTGACAGAATAATGATTATTTTGTAATGCTTGCAGAGATATTTTGCACATATCCAGCGTGATAACATCATCAAACACACCATGTGCCATAAAGATTGGCGTTGTTGCATTGGCTGGATTAGCTTCAGAGGCTAGCTTGGTTTTAACTGGTAAGTACGTAGATAAAGCCAAAACGCCGCCTAACTTTTTCGGATAGCGAAGTGCAGCATATAAGGCAATCGCTCCGCCCTGTGAAAAGCCCGCAATCACAATGCGCTCAGCAGCAATACCTCTGTCCAGTTCTTTTTGAATGAGCGAGTTAACGTAGTGTTGGCTATTTTTTATGCCATCTTCGTCCTCTTTACTACTACCTGTCACGCCATACAAATCATACCAAGCCGGCATGATGTAACCACTGTTGCGAGTGACCGCCATTTCCGGCGCATGAGGTAGTATGAATCGCACATTGGGGATGTTAAGTTTTTGCACGATAGGCTCAAAGTCATGACCATCAGCGCCTAAACCATGCAACCAAATCACGCTGGCGTTTACTTTTAGGTGGCTTTCATGTTGGTTGCTGACTAATTCTAGAGGCGCTTTATAGTTCATTGTGGCAGCTTTATAAGTAAGTTCGTCGGTAAGTAAGAGTGCAATTTATTTAGGTAAAACTTGAAGTGATGTTTGATTAAATAAGATTGCTATTAAAAAAATAATATCTGTTATATGCTGTTAATAAGCAGTGAAATCATAGCATTGTATTAAATATAAACTGTATTAAATATAACTATAAAAAATTGTATGCAAATAAAAATATTAGGTTGCAGTGGTGGAATAGGTGCTGAATTGCGCACTACCTCTATGCTTGTTGATCAAGATATATTGATCGACGCGGGTACGGGCGTCGGTAATTTGTGTATGGACGAGCTACTGAAAATCGACCATATTTTACTTACACATTCACATTTAGACCATATTGCGTTCCTTCCATTTCTGCTCGATACCGTCATGGGGATACGCGCGGAACCAATCACCGTATATGCAAATAAAGAAACTTTAGAAACCTTGCGCCTCCATATTTTCAACTGGAAAGTATGGCCAGATTTCAATGCAATTCCCAGTGTGGACAACCCATTTTTACGCTATAGCGAAGTGAAACTAGGTGAACCCCTTGAGTTAAATGGTCGGAAATTTACGCCGTTACCAGCTAACCATGTCGTACCTGCTATTGGTTATCATGTTGATAGTGGTGAGGCGAGTCTTGTATTTACTGGCGATACCACTGTTTGTGATGCCTTATGGGTTGAAGTCAATAAAATCAAAAATCTTAAATATTTGATTATTGAAACCGCGTTTAGCAATAGCGAGCTGGTTTTGGCGCAGCTTTCCAAACATCTATGCCCATCGTTACTAATCAGTGAACTTGCTAACCTGACCATGCATCATACTCAGCACGCTGTAGAGGTTTATATCACGCACCTAAAGCCAGGTGAGGGCGAAAGTATCATGCAGGAAATTGCAGAAAGTCATTTAGCGTTCCCTATTCACGCGCTTAAGCAACAGCAAGAGTTTCATTTGTAGTTTTTTAATATAGCTTCTTAGCACGATACCAATTTCACAGCATTCATTATAAAAGTACCCATTAAGGTTTTAATCATGGCAATCGCTGATTCATCATTATTAGAGCATCTAGAGCCGATTGCTAGGTTATCTGCTGGACGCAGAAAAGAACTTGCCGCGTTATGCTTTATTGAAAAGGTCAATCAAGACATCGATCCCATGCGAATGAATATGGCTAAAGCCGCGCAAGCCATGTATTTAATTAAAGGTGATTTGGGTCTGCGCTATGATGACGGCAGAAAAGCCAGATTACGTGGCGGCACAGAAGTCACCAAGCATCCCGTCAATGGCGACGCTAAAATTACAGACACCATTGCGCTTACCGATATTGAGATACTTCGAATAGACATGGATCTACTCGATATTATGATGACTTGGGATCAGCTTTCTAATGCCGATATTCCTGCTAAAACTGTTCAACCTAGCATCAGTGAGAAAGCCTCACGCAGCGTGGGCGATTGGATGAACGAAACTGGCGTATTTAGCGCCTTCAATCTACAAAGTGGGATATTTAGCCGTCTACCAGCTGCCAATGTAGAGGAAATGTTTAAGCGCATGACCAGTATTACTGTTACCGCAGGACAAACTATCATTCAGCAAGGCGGCGAAGGTGATTATTATTATCTTATTCAAAGCGGTTGCGCGCAAGTGACCAGAATTGTAGACGCGAGCCAGCCACCTCTTATACTGGCTGAACTTAATGAAGGCGGTGCATTCGGCGAAGAAGCGCTAGTGTCAGATAATAAGCGCAATGCTACTGTCACCATGAAAACTGATGGCGAACTACTACGACTCAATAAGAAAGACTTCGTAGAGCTGTTAAAGGCACCTATCATTAACCAAATCAGCTTGGCTGAAGCACAAAGTAGAGTAAGTGACGGTGCAATATGGGCTGATGTACGATTACCCTCAGAGTATAAATATGACCATATTCATGGCGCAATCAATTTGCCACTTAGTGAGGTTCGTCAGCTAGCCATGAATCTTGATAATAGGAAAGAATATATACTTTATTGCCAGACTGGTCGCCGTAGTTCTGCTGCTGCGTTTGTATTAGCTCAAGTTGGAGTTCAGATATTTGTACTGTCTGACGGGACGCGTAGATCACGTTAATTGCCACTATAGGTAATCTATAGGGTGAACTTAAGAGTGGTAAGACGTAAATTCTTTAATTCTTTGCATTCATTATTTGAATAAATCTGCCAGTTTTAGCATCTATAACTACAGACATGGATGCAAACTCTGTACTAATCGGAATGAATAAAAAGTCATTTACTGTTTGCTTACGCAATGTAATAAATTGGTCAACCATCACCTTATTCTTACTGTTTTTTTCTACTAGTTTGGTCATTGGGATACCTGCTTTTACAACATCCCTTCTATATTTCTCATACTGATCATATAGCCTAGGATAATGATAAGCATATTCACTTACAACCATAGCAAACATGGATTCTTTTTTATCTTTTTTATCTGGTGTAGCAATAGCTACGATCTTAGGGCCTGTCACAGAGAGCTCCCGCCACTCTGGAACTTTTGCTTTTTTTAGCTCTTTTGGAGTTATATCCGAAGCGGCTGCTACTTGGAATCGATCTTTATTGAATACAAGAAAGACCGGGCGTGATAGTTGAATTACATAAATACCATATGACAAAGCAGCAAGTTGTAATATTACAATGCAACTCAAATCAAATTTAAGGCTGCTCTTGTTTGGTTTAAATACAAAGAATGTCAGAAGAGGGCCTAAAAAGACATCTACAAATCCAATTAAAGTAACTAACTTTTCTCCTCCCATCAAGAAGAAATAATTGTTCGGGTACCACAATACATACATGGCTGATAAAATTATAACTACAATCAAAACACTTATAGATAAATGTATTCCAGTAGCTTTGAATCTATTCATGTTACATTTCCATTGACTTGTAATTTAGTGATACTTGACTTTGGTTGAGTATTTAACTACTAATACAGAATTATTGAAAATAAAAGCGGTATTAACAAAACATACCGTTTTATTGTAATCAACTTTCCAATATTAACTTTTAACTAATTAGCCTTACAGAAGTTTGGAGCCACGCATGAACCGCTATTTCTCCACGTGATATTTGAACCGTTAATTGTAGGTGTCAATATTGAAGTATAACCACCTGCAGCTGTAGTACCTGTGCCAGTAATAATACCGTTTGCAGTTACTAGTGATGCAACATTAGGTGTTGCTGCTGGAGCTGCTTCAACACCTTGTAAGCCATTGCTACAACCTGTTGCTGTTCCTGGGTTAGCTGTGTTGTCAGTAATGCAAATACCTACAGATTGTTTGAATGTGTCGCTTAAAGACAAAACTTCACTGAATCGAGCTTTCTTAGTGTAGTTTTGGTAACTAGGAATTGCAACAGCAGCCAAAATACCAATAATTGCTACAACAATCATTAACTCGATTAAGGTAAAACCTTTTTGTACTTGTTTCATTTTATTTCCTTTAGTCTGTATTAGATGAGTTGCGCTATCTTAATTGTAGGATTAAAGCATTCGCTTTACCTTCAATCGTTACCTAACTGATTACAATGCAGCGAATAAAACGGCATTAAGAAAACATACCGTTTTATTGCAATCAACTTTCCAATATTAACTTTTAACTAATTAGCCTTACAGAAGTTTGGAGCCACGCATGAACCGCTATTTCTCCACGTGATATTTGAACCGTTAATTGTAGGTGTCAATATTGAAGTATAACCACCTGCAGCTGTAGTACCTGTGCCAGTAATAATACCGTTTGCAGTTACTAGTGATGCAACATTAGGTGTTGCTGCTGGAGCTGCTTCAACACCTTGTAAGCCATTGCTACAACCTGTTGCTGTTCCTGGGTTAGCTGTGTTGTCAGTAATGCAAATACCTACAGATTGTTTGAATGTGTCGCTTAAAGACAAAACTTCACTGAATCGAGCTTTCTTAGTGTAGTTTTGGTAACTAGGAATTGCAACAGCAGCCAAAATACCAATAATTGCTACAACAATCATTAACTCGATTAAGGTAAAACCTTTTTGTACTTGTTTCATTTTTAGTTCCTTTATATAAAAAATTAAAATTTTTGCACTACACCCTAAGCACTAGGTGTTGCAGTGCTCGGAATACATTTAGCAATAGCTGTGCCAACTTTCTTGATACGTTTGCTTTTTGAGTTGATTGAATGGTGAAATATTTTTATTTTTTTCTATTTATTTTGTAATTTACGCGTAGAAAGATTCAGTTGTATTTTAACGTAACTCATTGTAATTGAATGATTTAATATTTAACATTGACTGGATTTCACGCCTATGATGGCGTAACGAGGGTAATGTTTTATGATTAATTGCACTCGCGCAAAGGCCTTATTACTCTATCTATAGCAATAAAAAAAGCGGGGTCCCCCCCGCTTTTTCTTAATTTGACTGACAAAAAATGTCACTTTTGTCAGAAATCGTCACTTTACCAAAACTTCCACCATGGTTTTTTACCAGATGCTTCTGCGCCAGTTAACTGGCCAGTTACTTTGAGTTTTCGGCTACCTTTTGTAAGTTTGCTAAACCTGAATCAAAAATACCTGTGATCGCTTTAACGGCTGTTTCGTCATCTTGACCCGCTGGAATTGGTGGGTTAAGTTTGTATAGGCGATAGAAGCGGCCTACCCATGTGACTTTTGATTCACCTGGTTTGTCGCCTTTTTCTACAGTCATTGTTGCGTTGTAGTCTGTCAATGGCAGTGTACCAGTTACGATTTCATATTTAATTTTCATGGCTGCATCATCAATGCTGCGTAATTTCTCATACACATTGCCACCATCTTTAAACGTAAGTGTTCTGAAAGTAGCCATGTCGCCATTTTCATCTTTTTTCTGCTCAACTTTAGTGCTGGCTACGCCCGGGTGCCATTTATGAATGCCACCAAAATCTTTAACGATTGCCCATACTTTAGCTGGATCAGCTTTAATGACGATGGTTTTTTCAACTTTTTGTGGTGATGGGCCGTGCGCTGATGCTGTGAACGGAACTAGACTTACGCTTAAGCCAAGCGCAAGCAATGCTAAAATCTTTTTCATTTACTATCTCCATGACTCTCTGTGATGAGAGGCTTTAAAACTCTCAATAAAGAGAGGCTCTAATTAAACTACTTAAAAACAACGATGCATTATAAATGAGAACGTACCTTTATTAAATGCATTGTAGTCTGTATTTTAATTAACGAGATAGTAAAGGCTTGGTTGACATAAGGTTATCCATTAGCGTTAGTAGTAGCGACGCCCTCATCGCGAAATGGTATTCGGCACGAGGGCGTTCGCGTGTGAATAATGTGCTTCAGCACATATATTCCACGGAGATAGCCTTTACGGTTGCCTTCTACCTGTATTAATGTAGGAGCGGCTTGCAGCCGCGAACCTTTTGGAATGTATTCACCGTTGCATTCGGGGCTGCAAGCCCCTCCTACAGGTGTGAGTATGGAGATGTAATGTTTAGTAGATGGAGGTAGTGACAAAACTTTTGAATTAACGTACTAAAACAAACTGCCCGAATGCACGACTTTTGTCACCCGTTTTGATGATTTCCACTACTTGGTTGGTTTCAGTGTTAATCACGCTCACGCTATTGCTGCCCCAATTGGCAACGTAAGCACGGTTGTTGGCATTATCTAAACTTATACCCTCTGGTGTATTGCCAACATTAATAGTGGCGATGGCTTTGCGTGTAGACATGTTGATTACGGTAATGCTGTCATCTTGCGTATTGCTCACATAGAGTTTCTTTCCATCTAAACTGAGTGCGGCGCAATAGGGGTGATAGCCTACTTTCACTTTGTACTCCGCATTAGTTTTGGTGTTAATGATACTCACTGTATCTTCTTTTACATTCACGCTGACTAACCATAAACCTGTTCGGCTGAGAGCAAGCCCAAAAGGGTGCTTACCTACTGGAATGCGCTTTTTGATGGTAAGCGTCGCCGTATCAATCACTGCAATGTCGTTACTGTCACGATTGGCGATGTACAGCCATTTGTTATTTGGGCTGACGACCATACCAGCTGGCGCATCTCCTACACTCACTTCATTTGTCGTATGGTCTTTACTCGTATTAATAGCTAATACGCGATTATCAAACCAATCAGCAACATAAAGCGTCTTACTATCTGGCGATAATGCTAAACCGACAGGGGAACCTTTGATTTTTATGGTTTCTACTACAGAGTTGTTTTGCGTATCGATAATCGAAATTTCTTGGCTTTCTACATTTGAAATATAAGTGCGATTTAACTTAGCTGAAACGGCAACTCCCACAGGTGCTTTACCAACCTTGATCGTGCTAGTAACTTGGTTAGTTGAGGTGTCAATGACAGATACAGAGTCTTCGCCCTGATTCGTAATATAGGCCAAGTTTGCATGTGCTGGTTTGATGGCGGCTTGGCAAGCTGTAGTGAGCGTGCACGTTAATGCGCAAATCATCAAAAGAGCGAAAAATTGATTCATTTTCAAAAATTTAATTGATAGTATTTTCATAGGCTTAGCTATTATACTCAAATGGCTGCTTTCAAAAATACTCAAAATATGAAAAAATCGTATTAAATAATTTAGGCAGTAAAACGTTATGTTAGATCGAGACGGGTTTCGCCCGAATGTTGGCATTATTTTATGTAATGCCAACAATCAGGTTTTTTGGGGTAAGCGCATCCGCGAACATGCTTGGCAGTTTCCGCAGGGGGGTATTGACCACGGTGAGAGTCCAGAACAGGCCATGTATCGTGAGCTGATGGAGGAGGTAGGGCTGAAGCCTGAGCACGTACAGATTTTGGGTCGTACCAAAGACTGGCTTAGATACGAAGTGCCTTCAACTTGGATTAAGCGTGAGTATCGCGGCAGCTACAAAGGCCAAAAGCAAATTTGGTATTTATTGCGCATGCTAGGACGAGATAGCGATGTGTCGTTGCGTGCAAGCGAGCATCCAGAGTTTGATGCATGGCGTTGGAGCGAGTATTGGGTGCCATTAGAAGATGTGATTGAGTTTAAGCGCGGCGTGTATGAGTCAGCACTGAATGAGTTAGCGCCACATTTGCATCATAAGCATATTAAGTAATTAGCTATAAAACAAAAAAGCCAGCTGTGTACTCATTGCAGGCTTTTTTGTTAATTTCTATTTGTTATTGCCCATCAATTCACCTAGGCGGATCGTTTTTGCACGCTGCCAATTAGCATTAAATTGCAACGCGTTCTTTTCAAACAGCATCACTACGGTAGAGCCAAGTAAGAATCTGCCCATTTCTTCACCTTGTTTCAGGCTGATGTTTTTGTCATCGTACTTCCAAGTTTTAGTTTTACCTGTGCGAGGTGGATTGATGATGCCATTGTTCGCGTCATGCCAAACAGTTGCCATGCTACCAACAATAGTCGCGCCGACTAATACCATGATAAAGCTACCATATTGCACTGAAGTGAACTCACATACGACACGTTCGTTTCTGGCAAACAATCCAGGTACGCCTTGTGCTGTGGTTGGGTTAACCGAGAATAAAGCGCCTGGTACATAAGTCATACTTTTTAATATGCCATCACAAGGCATATGAATGCGGTGATAATCTTTGGGGCTTAAATACAAGCAAGCAAAATGTCCACTTTCAAACTTACCTGCTAATGCTTTATCGCCACCAACCAAGGCCGTTGTAGAATATGTGTGGCCTTTTGCCTGAAATATTTGGTCTTTTTCAATCCCGCCAAATTGGCTAATTGCACCATCAACAGGGCAAATAAAATCAACCTGAGCAATTGGTCGCGCGCCAGTTTTGAGAGGGCGTGTAAAAAATTCGTTGAAGGTTTTATAGGATGTGATGTCAGGATTAGCCGCTTCAGCCATATTAACTTGATAACGCTTTACGAACCACTTGATGACTGATGTGGTTAAATTGCCCCCATGATAGTGAGCCAATTTACCTGCAAGGGCAGTAATTGACTGTTTGGGTAATATGTATTGTAAAAGCACGGCCATCTTCATCTTTAGCTAACCTTATTTGGGAACGCATATTTCTATTGAAATTCATAAAAAAAGGGCAAACCGTCAAACGTTTTGCCCTTTTAATTTTTTAGCTAACTAAAACTAGTTTTTAGATTGATCAACTAATTTGTTTTTAGCAATCCAAGGCATCATTGCACGTAATTGGCTACCTACTTGCTCAATTGGGTGTTGTGCATTTAAACGACGACGTGCAGTCATTTCAGGGTAGTTTGTACGACCTTCTAAAATGAAGCGTTTTGCGTAGCTACCATTTTGAATGTTAGCTAAACATTCTTTCATCGCAGCACGTGCTTGAGTATTGATCACTTGCTCGCCAGTCACGTATTCACCGTATTCAGCATTGTTTGAGATTGAGTAGTTCATGTTGGCAATGCCGCCTTCATACATTAAATCTACAATCAATTTCAATTCGTGTAAGCACTCAAAGTATGCCATTTCAGGCGCATAGCCAGCTTCAGTCAATGTTTCAAAGCCCGCTTTTACTAATTCAACAGCGCCACCACATAACACCGCTTGTTCGCCGAACAAGTCAGTTTCAGTTTCTTCACGGAAGTTAGTTTCAATCACGCCACCTTTAGTGCCACCGTTTGCAGCAGCGTAAGATAATGCAAGGTCTTTCGCTTTGCCAGAAGCATCTTGATAAACAGCGATCAATGAAGGTACGCCGCCGCCTTTTAGATATTCTGAACGCACAGTGTGGCCTGGGCCTTTTGGTGCAATCATAATGACATCTAGGCCAGTGTGTGGTGTGATTTGGTTATAGTGAACGTTAAAACCGTGTGCAAATGCTAAAGCCGCACTTGGTTTCATGTTGCCATCAACTTCGGCTGCATAGATTTGTGCCATCGTTTCATCAGGCAATAACAACATCACAACATCAGCATCTTTAACTGACTCTTTAATTTCTAAAACAGTGTGACCTGCAGCAACCGCTTTAGCCCATGAACTGCCGCCTTTACGAAGGCCGATAGTGACGCTTACGCCGCTATCTTTAAGGTTTGCCGCATGCGCGTGACCTTGTGAACCGTAACCTACGATGGTCACTTTTTTGCCTTTGATTAAATTAAGGTCTGCGTCTTTGTCGTAATAAACTTTCATTTCTTTTACTGCCTTTCAATGCAAATGCTGAATAAATTATAGAGAGATTTTTATAACCTGTTTTGCTTAAACTTTTAAAATGCGGTCGCCACGGCCTATGCCAGAAGCGCCTGTACGTACTGTTTCTAAAATTGCGGCTTTATCTAGGCTTTCAATAAAGGCGTCTAACTTAGTGCCTGAGCCGGTAAGCTCAATAGTAAAGCTGCCGTCGGCCACATCGATAATACGACCACGGAAAATATCACACATGCGTTTCATTTCTTCACGAAACGCACCCGTTGCTTTGACTTTTACGAGCATTAATTCGCGCTCGATAAATTTACCATCGTTTAAATCAAGCACTTTTACAACGTCAATGAGCTTGTTTAACTGTTTAATAATTTGTTCGATCACCGCTTCAGAACCTGAAGTGACTATGGTCATGCGAGACAATGTTGGGTCTTCTGTTGCCGCGACTGTGAGTGACTCAATATTGTAGCCGCGCGCTGAAAATAAACCTGCTACGCGTGATAGCGCGCCAGCTTCGTTTTCCATGAGTAGCGAAATAATATGGCGTGGAGCGTTAGTCGTCATTATAAGTCCTCCGCACCAATATCACTGGCTAAAATCATTTCAGACAAACCTTTACCATTTTGTATCATTGGGAATACGTTTTCTTTTTGGTCGGTGATGAAATCTAAGAACACAAAGCGCGATTTCATATCAAAAGCTTCTTTCAATGCGCCTTCTACGTCGCTAGGCTTAGTGATTTGCATGCCCACATGACCATAAGCTTCGGCCAATTTAACGAAATCTGGCAGGCTATCCATATAAGACTCTGAATAACGATTCTCATAGAAAAACTCTTGCCACTGACGCACCATACCTAAGTAGCGGTTGTTAAGCATAATGACTTTAATTGGCAAATGATATTGCGCACAAGTTGAAAGCTCTTGAATATTCATTTGAATACTGCCTTCGCCTGTGACGCAAGCTACTTGCGCATTTGGGTGCGCAAATTGCACGCCCATGGCATAGGGCAAGCCAACCCCCATGGTGCCTAAGCCGCCAGAGTTAATCCAACGACGAGGGTCATTAAACTTGTAATATTGCGCCGCCCACATTTGATGTTGGCCTACATCTGACGTCACAAAAGCTTCGCCCTTAGTCACTTCATGTAGCTTTTGAATAACGTATTGCGGTTTAATAAACTCATCGCTTTGTGCAAAATCTAGACATTTTTTGCTACGCCAAGCATTAATTTGTTTAAACCATGCCGCTAGCGCGTTGGTGTTTTGCACGAATTGATTTGAAGCCTTTTCAGTTTCAATCAGCTCGTTCATATCTGCAAGTACAGATTTAACGTCACCAACGATAGGCACATCAATTTTTACACGTTTTGATATTGACGACGGGTCAATATCAATATGAATAATCGTACGTGGATTTGATAAGAAGTGTTTGGTATTGCCAATCACGCGATCATCAAAGCGCGCACCAACAGCCAACAGTACGTCACATTCTTGCATCGCCATATTGGCTTCATATGTTCCGTGCATGCCAAGCATGCCCAAGAATTTCTCATCAGATGCCGGGAATCCGCCTAGTCCCATCAAGGTGCTAGTGATAGGAATGCCCATAGACTGAATAAGCTTGATTAAATGTGCTGATGCATCGCCCAAAACGACGCCGCCGCCTGAATACACCATCGGGCGTTTCGCTTCGGCAAGTAGTTTGAGCGCTTTTTTAATTTGTCCTAAATGACCTTTAGTCACAGGATTATATGAACGTAAACTGACGCTTTCTGGGTACTCAAATTTGCATAGATCAGCCGTAATATCTTTTGGAATATCCACTAAAACAGGCCCTGGGCGACCACTTGCTGCTACGTAGAACGCTTTTTTCATGGTGGCCGCAATGTCTTTTACGTCTTTAACCAAGAAGTTATGTTTTACGCAGGGGCGAGTAATACCAACTGTGTCGCACTCTTGGAATGCATCTTCCCCAATGGCGTAAGTAGGCACTTGCCCACTAATAATCACCATAGGAATTGAATCCATGTAAGCGGTAGCAATGCCAGTAATCGCGTTAGTAGCACCTGGACCTGAGGTGACTAATGCCACCCCAACTTTGCCTGTAGAGCGTGAGTAAGCATCAGCTGCGTGTAGTGCGGCTTGCTCATGGCGAACTAAAATATGCTTGAATTTATCTTGATGATAAATAGCATCGTAAATATGCAGCACCGCGCCGCCTGGGTAGCCAAATACAAACTCAACGTTTTCTTCGTGCAAGCAGCGAATTAAAATCTCCGCGCCTGTGATTGGTTTAGAGCTTAGTGGTTTGGAACTACTGTTTTTTGGAGTATCTGCCATAAATCTTTTAATTAAAATATTTTTTTATATTTTATACATTATTCGGTAACCCTATAGATTAACGGTTTGAGGCCATTTGGTCAAGAATGAAAGTGTTGGTGGCGCATTGTTTTTGAGATAAGACTATGTTTATTTGAGTATTCTTGGAGAATTTTCTGCAAGTTGGCTTGATATTAAGAACACCTAAACTTTTATCACTAAAGTTTAGTTAAAGTGGCATGTTCTGCAACCCGCATGGATATTGGCTTGCAGAACTGGTGTTTTAGTTCTTTTTTATTATTCAATCTCAAGCGGCGGAGCCACTTTCATCAGCTCTTCAATGGTCGTTGTGCCAGCGGCAATTTTCTCTGCTCCATTAATGACTAGTGGTTGCATACCATCTTTATAAGCTTGTTTGGTAAGTTCAGCAAGGTTGGTTTCAGGTGTAATGAGTTTACGTAAGGCTGGGGTGATGGTGAGCATTTCATATATGCCGCTGCGCCCTCTAAAGCCTGTGTTGCGGCACTCCATACAGCCTACAGGTTTATAGATATGTGCTGGTTTTGGTATGTTGAAGTTACCAACGAGTGCATCCCATTTACTTTGTTCAATCGGCTCAGGAACTTTGCAGCTGGTACATAGGGTGCGCACTAAGCGTTGTGCCATGATGCCAAGTACGGTGGAGTGAATGAGGTATGATGGAACACCTAAATCTAATAGTCGCGTAACGGCGGATGGTGCGTCGTTGGTGTGCAGGGTGGATAGCACTAAGTGGCCTGTGAGCGCCGCTTGTATCGCCATGTCGGCAGTCTCTAAATCGCGAATTTCACCTACCATGATAATGTCAGGATCTTGCCGCATCAGTGTGCGGATGCCTCCTGCGAAGGTTAAGCCGATATTTTGCTGTACTTGCATTTGATTGAATAATGGTTCTACCATTTCAATCGGCTCTTCAACCGTACACACGTTGACTTCTGGCGTGGCAAGTGTGCGTAAGGTCGCATAAAGCGTGGTAGTTTTACCTGAGCCCGTTGGCCCTGTGACTAGAATGATGCCGTTAGGTGATTTCGTCCAACCATGCCAAATGGCGGCTTGCTCTTCTGCAAAACCGAGTGCTAAGAAGCCTTTTTCCGACACCTCTGGCGCGAAAATCCGCATGACCAGTTTTTCACCAAACGCAGTAGGCATGGTGGATAAGCGCAGCTCAATTTCTTGTCCATCGCTACTCAGTGTTTTAATACGGCCATCTTGTGGGCGGCGTTTTTCTACCATATCCATACGACCGAGCAGTTTAATGCGGCTGGTGATGGCGTTCATAATATTAGGCGGTAATTGATACACTTGATGCAACACGCCATCGATTCTAAAGCGCATCATGCCCATGCCGCGGCGTGGTTCTAAGTGAATATCACTTGCATGTTGCTCAAAAGCGTATTTGAACAGCCAGTCCACAATATTCACCACATGCTGCTCATTGGCATCTAGGTTTTTATCTTTACCAAGTTCAATCAATTGCTCAAAGTTTTGTACGCCAACAATCTGCCCAGCTTTGGCTAAATCAGCCGCATTCATCGAGTTGGCTAGATTGTATATCTCTGGCAAGTAACGGCTAATCTCAAGTGGATTCGCCATCACTAGCTTGATTTTCATCTTCAGTACGCGCTCAAGGTCGGCAATCCACTCTGTACTAAACGGTTCGGTCGTGGCAATCACAGCCTCACCATTTTTGACCGAAATAGGCATGATTTTTAAGCGCTCAGCATAACCTTGTGAGACGATTTTAGCAGCTGAGCCAAAGTCTAATTTAAGCGGGTCAATATGGTAGTACTCAAGACCAGAGCGCTCGGCAAGCCATGTTGAGAGGAATTCAACTGTGATTGCTTTATTTGGGGCCTTAAGCGCTTTCCATTTTTGCTCACCAATCACTACCAACGGATGCAGATTAGACGAATCAAGTTTGCGGTCTTTGTATAGCTTTTCCGCGTGAGTTTTATCCACAATGCCGTCACTGACCAGCATGCGTAACGTATCGCCTAGTGAAAGGCGGCCATTTGGATTACTCAGAGTAGTCGGTTTGCTCATTGGCTGGTGATCCTCTTTTACGCGTTTATTATCTATTTATATCGTTAATTAGTATGAATGATTCTCATGGATAAATCGATAGCTTGGACGTTTTTGGTAATCGCACCAATCGAGATTCTATCTATGCCAGTCAATGCAATTTCGCGTACGTTCTTTAAGCCTATGCCGCCAGAAGCTTCTAATACAGCGCGCTTTCCCGATTGGCGATTAAAACTAACTGCCTCAACTAACTGCTCGGTACTAAAGTTATCTAATAATATACTGGTTGCACCTGCGGTTAAGGCCTCTTTCAGTTGAGACATATTTTCAACTTCAATTTGTATGCTCTTGCCTGAATTGAGCGCAAATGCTTGTGCCATGACTGCGGCTATGCTGCCAGCCGCGGCAATATGATTTTCTTTAATCAAAATGCCATCATACAAAGCCAATCGCTGATTATGCCCACCACCGATGGTTACTGCATATTTTTGCGCTAATCTTAAATTTGGAATGGTTTTGCGGGTGTCTAAAATTTGGCTTTGGGTGCCTGTAATGGCATCTACATATTTGCGGGTTTCAGTCGCTGTGGCTGAAAGCGTTTGCAAGAAGTTAAGTGAGCAACGCTCTGCGGTTAAAAGTGCACGGGCAGGGCCGGTGATTTCGCACAATACTTGATTGGCTTGAACGCTTTCGCCTTCAGCCACTTGCCAGTTGATTTTGACATTAGTATCGATTTCGTTAAAGCAAGCTTGTACCCATGGAGTGCCGCAAATAACCGCAGTTTCCCGAGCGATAATCGTTGCCGTGACCTGTTGCTCAGCTGGCACTAGTAATGAGGTAAGATCGCCTGTACCAACGTCTTCCTGCAACGCAGCTTGAGCTTGCTTGATTACCAGTTGCTTAAAAGCCTCGGAATTTGGCGGATAATGTTGATTAAATAAAGTCATGATTTAAATAGTGATTGTTGCTCTAAAAATATCGCTTTTTTTGAATAATTAATATGCGTTGATAAACCAAGCAGTGTTTGAATTATAATCCTATCAATCACTAATACACCTTTTAAAGTAAGCACAAACAATTGATATGAAACTTTTATACACCATTAATAGCCCTTATGCTAGAAAAGTACGCATTGTCGCGGCTGAAAAGCATATTGAAGTCACGCTCCAAGAAGTTGTTTTGAGTGCACCAGATTGCCCAGTTAAACAACACAACCCATTAGGCAAAGTGCCAGTATTGGTGCTGCCAGATGGCGATAGTTTGTATGACTCACGTGTGATTGTTGAGTATCTCGATAACCGCACGCCACTGGCGCATTTGATTCCACAAGATTTAAACGCAAAAGTAAAAGTGCGCCGTTGGGAAGCGCTAGCGGATGGTATTTGTGATGCGGCAGTTGCAACGATGCTAGAGCAACGTAAATCTGCCGAAAAACAAGATGCTGCCTTTACTGAGCGTCAATGGACTAAGGTCATCAGTGGTTTGAAGGCGCTGAATGAGGATTTAGGAAAAGCCGAGGGTGTTGGCAAAAGTAACTGGTGCGTCAATGGTACTTTTAGTTTGGCTGACATTGCTGTGGGTTGTATGTTGGGCTATTTAAACTTGCGATTTTCTAGCGTGATTAATTTGGCCGCAGAATATCCAAATTTAGAACGCTTACAATTAGCTTTACTAAAACGTCCATCGTTTAAAGGTAGCATGCCAGTTGCTTAAATAAATTAACTTTTCTTCAGGCTAACTGGTTAGTGCTAGCTAGTAAATAAAATCTTGGTTTTCATCCACTATGCCTGAAAGCCGATTTTTTTTACGCATAGATTGCCTGTAATTCAAGCGTTTTTGCGCAGCAGGTGGAAAGTCTGTGAATCTCACCATGCCACGGTCAATTAAGATAGAGATTAGATCCTCTAATACCCGCGCTAACTGAATATCACTTTCACGGAATGGCGAGCTTTCGGCTAAGGAGCTCTCTAAAAACTCAATATATTCTTTAGTATCACTTTCAATAAATTCCCAACCCGCACCAAGACTCTCTAAAGCGCTGGCGGTGATTGTTCCCTCTGCATTTTTAAAGACGTAAGCCATTTGAATCTCAGCAATCTAATTACATGAATAAACGAGCTAATTTTATAGCTTTTGACTTGATCATGAATCTGCGAATAAAAGGCTGAATCTTGCTCTAACTTAGGTTTTACAAGTTGTTTTGGATAAATCGGTTAGCTTAACCGTTACACTCAAATACGTTAAGAGGCTTTTTTTGCTAATGCTGCATCAATCTCACTAAACAAAGCGCTATACAAGCTGCGGGTATGTTTGTTCCAGTGCTGCCAGTCTTTCTCTAATGTTGTTCTCAGATTTTTAGCGGTTTCTAAATCACCTGTATTTGCTGCCCACAGCGCGTAATGCGCACGCGTATCTGGTGAGCCAAATGTATCAGCGGCATGAGCAAACTCAATACGAGCGTTAGTATTATCTTCGCTTGCAGCGTAACTTTGCGCAAGTATTAGACTGAGTTCTTCAGGTCTAAAGCTAGTATGTTTAGTTCTAATATCTAAAAGCAATTCAATTGCTAAATGTGGCTGCTTGTTATGAAATTTTGCTTTTGCTGCACCAAAACAAACCTCGGGATCGTTCGCGAAGGGGCCGCTCAGACAAGCATCAAATTGCTGCACTGCCTCGTTGTGTTGACCTGCGCCATCAAGTGCTGCAGCCAGGCGCATTCTGTTTTGCACCGTGGGTGTTAAGTCGAAAGCTTGTCTTGCATCGCGTAACTCACGAGTAGGATCTAGCAGGCTGAGTGCAATGTTTGAGACTTGTTTAACGCCACGGTTTAACTTTGAGGCGGGCATGTATTCTGCAAAAAAATAGGCAAGGCTACCCAGTAACGGAAACGAAAACAGAATAATGAGCCAGTACATTTGGCGACCAGTTCTAAGCGCATGGATTGCAAAAAATAGCGCGATTAAAAAGTGTAAACCTAAGCCTACAAACGGCATGAAAATCCTTTCTTTTTTACTTAGCTAGATTGGAGTTAAATTGCCGTGGTGATAATTCCACCACCTAGGCAAACATTACTTTCGTAAACTACGGCAGATTGACCTGGGGTAATCGCCCATTGTTTTTGACCAAATTTAATTTCGACTTCATCTTTAGTTAAGCGGTCAATTTCACATGGTGCATCAGGTTGGCGATAACGTGTTTTAGCGGCATAAACCCAGTTGGTGATTGGTTCTTCGTCGTCTATCCAAGTGAGTTGACTGGCCTTTAAGCCATCGTTAAGTAGTAATGGATGTTGGTGGCCTTGTACGACGATCAACTCGTTTTTATCCATGTCTTTGGCAGCAACAAACCAAGGCTCGCCGTTGCTTTCGCGGCTACCGCCGATTTTCAAGCCTTGGCGCTGGCCTAATGTGTAGTACATTAAACCTTCATGCTTGCCTACAGTTTTGCCTTCTGGTGTTTTAATCTCACCAGGTTCGCGAGGTAGATATTTGCTTAAAAACTCTTGAAAAGGGCGCTCGCCAATGAAGCAAATGCCAGTAGAGTCTTTTTTATCAGCATTGATTAATCCTGCATTACGCGCGATTTCACGTACTTCACGCTTGAGCATTTGCCCAAGTGGAAATAACGTTTTGCTTAACTGCGCTTGATTTAAACGATGTAAAAAATAGCTTTGATCTTTGCTACCGTCATCGGCTTTCATCAACTGGAATAAGCCAGGTTTGAGCGGGTTTTCTCGTACTTGAGCATAATGGCCGGTGGCGATGACATCTGCGCCCAAACCCATCGCATGGTCTAAAAATGCTTTGAATTTAATTTCGGCATTACACAAAATATCTGGGTTAGGTGTGCGCCCAGCTTTGTATTCACTTAAAAAATTATCAAATACACGGTCTTTGTATTCTTTGCTGAAGTTCACGGCTTCTATATCGATGCCGATTTTGTCGGCAACGGAAACTGCATCAATTAAATCTTGCTTGCTAGAGCAGTATTCATCGGTATCATCGTCTTCCCAGTTTTTCATGAAAAGCCCCGTCACTTCATAGCCTTGCTGCTTGAGCAGTAAGGCTGTTACGGAAGAGTCAACACCGCCAGAGAGGCCGACTACCACATGTTTCTTGTTTGATTTATTTAGGTTCATAAACTTTATATTTTATAAGTGCGTCACTACAGAAAGTGGAAATTTTTGACCGCTTAGGTAATCTTCAATACAAGTAATGACCTGCGCGCTACGCATTAACTTGGCATTGCTGCGAATCTCGTCTGCAGTCATCCACACCGTGCGGATAATACCTTCGTCTAGTCCTAACTCAGGTTGATGGTTGCTTACCGAGCCGATGTAGGCAAAGCGCAAGTAAGTAGTATCGTTATGTTCGTGTTTCCAATGGTAAATGCCCAATAATGCTTCTGGATTGAATATATAAGCGGTTTCTTCTAGCGTTTCGCGAATAACGGCCTCGATTAAACTTTCGTTATCTTCCAAGTGACCCGCAGGCTGATTGAAGCGGTTGCCGCGCTCGGTTTCTTCTTCTACCAGTAAGAACTTTCCGTTATCTTCTACGATCGCCGCGACGGTGGCGTGTGGCTTCCATTGCATGGTTTAGCTTTTCAATAAAATTTTTAGTATTTTAACCTGAACTGACTCACTGTGAATAAATAAAGCATTTTAAGTCAAAGCTTTGTTAATATCTGTGTAGTTAATTTAAAGTGCTTATGCTGAAAAAGCAGATGTCGCTAAAAAAAGTTTGAATAAGAAAAGTTGAGTATGCAGAACCCAGAGTCATTGCCATTTGTTTATCTTGCTTCGCGCAGTCCGCGTCGTGTGGAGTTGCTTAGTCAGCTAGGCGTGAGGTGCGAATCGTTGCCTGCTGATATTGATGAAACGCAACTTGCTGGTGAGTCACCTGAAAAATATGTCACGAGATTAGCTTGCGAAAAGGCACAAGCTTGTTTGCAGCGATTAACCATAGAGCACCAGGTCCATCCTGTTTTAGCGGCAGATACCACGGTGGTATTGGATGGTATTGTGCTCGGTAAGCCAGAGGATGATATTGATGCGCGCAATATGTTAATCGCATTATCTGGTAGTTTGCATGAGGTGCATACCGCCGTTGCTTTAGCTTTTAACAACCAAATTGAAGTGGTATTGTCTACTACGGTGGTCGAAATGATGGCGCTAACAGAGGCGCAAATTGAGCAATATATCACGACAGGTGAACCCAGAGATAAAGCAGGGAGTTATGGCATACAAGGTAAAGCAGGTGCGTGGATTAAGCGAATTGAAGGTAGTTATTCAGGTGTGATGGGCTTGCCTGTTTTTGAAACAGCAGAGTTGCTGAGAAAAGCTAACTTAGCGGTTTTGTAAATAAATAGCTCAATACTAAAAGTTAAACACAAGAAAAATAGTTTATATAAAAGTTAAAAGAGAATACAAATTGAGTGAAGAGATCCTAATTAACGTAACACCCCAAGAAACGCGTATTGCCATGATGGAAAATGGCGTAGTGCAAGAGCTGCAAATTGAGCGTAGCACTTCGCTGGGTTTGGTCGGCAATGTTTATCGTGGAGTGGTTTGTCGCGTTTTGCCTGGCATGCAGTCGGCCTTTGTGGAAATAGGTTTGCAACGAGCAGCTTTTTTACACGCCGGCGATATATTTGAATGTGGGCAATCTGATTCGCAGTTGCCAATTCAGGCTGTGCTGCATGAAGGCCAGTCTATTATGGTGCAGGTGATTAAAGAGCCTATCGGCACGAAGGGCGCAAGGCTAACAACGCAAATTAGTATTGCTGGACGTTTTTTGGTTTACCTGCCGCAGCAGGATCATATCGGCGTGTCGCAACGCATTGAGAATGAAGCTGAGCGTGAGCAACTAAGGGCACGTTTGGTTGGATTGTTACCTGAAGACAGAGTGGGCGGCTATATTATTAGAACCATGTCTGAAACAGCGACTGATGCTGAATTGTTAGCCGATGTAGATTATCTAACTAAAACTTGGGCGCATATTTCTGCAAAACATAAAACAGCATCAGACCGCGCTTTGGTTTTTCAGGATTTGAATTTGCCGATGCGCGTACTACGTGATGTGATTTGCGCCGATACTCAGGCAGTGCGTATCGATTCGAGTGAAACGTATCAAAAGCTGGTGGAATTTGCTAATTTATACGCGATTACTGCATTAGATAAGCTAGTGCATTACTCAGGCGAGCGACCATTATTTGACTTGTACAGCATAGAAAAAGAAATCGAACATGCCATGTCGCGCAAAGTGGAACTCAAGTCTGGCGGCTATTTGATTTTCGATCAAACTGAAGCTTTAACTACGGTAGATGTGAATACTGGCAGTTTTGTGAGTGGTAAAAATCTATCAGATACGATATTTAAAACTAACTTAGAAGCTGCTCAATGCATCGCTCGTCAATTACGTCTTAGAAATTTGGGCGGTATTATCATTATCGACTTTATCGATATGGATGAAGATACTCAGCGTGCTGCGGTATTAGCGGAGCTACAAAAAGCCGTTGCGCGCGATCGTTCGCGTACAGGAGTGAATGGTTTTACACCGCTAGGCTTAGTTGAAATGACGCGTAAACGTACGCGTGAGAGCTTGGCACATATCTTGTGTGAACCTTGCTCCGCCTGTCAAGGACGTGGTGAGTTGAAAACGGCTCAAACAGTTTGCTATGAAATATTGCGTGAATTATTACGAGAAGCACGTCAGTTTAACGCACGTGAATTACGAGTATTAGCTGCGCCAAAAGTGATTGATATGTTGTTAGATGAAGAGTCGCAAAGCTTAGCTAATTTATCTGATTTTATTGGTAAACCAATCTCGTTGTTGGTCGAGCCTAGTTACAGCCAAGAGTCGTTCGATATTATTTTGATGTAGTATTTGAAGCGGTAACTAATCACATAGCGCGTGAGTTACCTAATGCCTTGCTTAGTTTATGCTGCGGCCAATATGCGGTGCGTCAGCAAGAAGTGGTGGCCTGGTAAAGCCATTATTCTCTAAGTTAGGTGCATTGAGGCTGGCTGGAATCTGCTTGGATGTATCAAATTTAGCACATCTCATTAATTTTAGTAAGATTGCATCCAGCTGATTAGATTGTTGTAATAGTTTGAAAAATTCTTTTTCTGTTGACTCTAGATTCTTAATTAGCTTATCCGCGCTATTGTGAGATTCCATCAATGATTCAGCGCGTTTATCTAGTGATTTTTTGTGTGAGCTGATTTGCGTTTTAAGCTCGCCAATCACGACATTCAACCAACGAGTACACTCTAAATGTGCTTGTTCAAAATTCGCTTGAATTTGCGCACCTAGCCCTAAGTAAAACTTACGAATTAAAAAGTGCTTTTCCGTTAATACATTGACGGGGTCAGTACAAAAATCATTCGTAATTTTTTCTAGAGATTGCATATTGCTAATGAAACTACTCATGTCGAGTTCTATCGCTTCAGTTTTTTCAAAGCCATGCTTGCTCCAAAATAAGTGATACAGATCATCGGCATGCTTTTTAATTGTATTGCCTTTAAATTTAATTTCTTCAGCTAAGTTAATCGCTAATTTAGTGAGGCTTCGTATCCCTTTATTTAAACCAACAGTCGTCCAACTATCGCCCATATCTTGTTTGGTTTGTTCTAAGGTAGTATCTAAATAGCCAAGGCTCAAATGGCGTAAAAGTTTATCGCTTAGGCGTTTAATCTTTTCGCTACCTTGATTGAATGTCAGCACCGAGGCTTCATAGCGTTTGCGCTCAGCCACGACATTCGCCAGAATTTCTTTGGACGAATCACGATTTTGGTTTTGAATCTCTTTCAAGTCAGCAAGCTGGCTTTTCATCGTCGTCACGCGCATTTGCGCTACTTTGCGCGATGAACGTATCATGTTCGAACATTCAGTGACCACGGCGCGGCCTAAAATTTCATGTTTAGATTCAATGAGTTGGTTGGCAAGTGCGTCTTCCAAAGCACCAATGCCACTACGTTTTAGTAATGCTGCATCTTTTCTAATTTTGGCGACTAAAGCTTTTTGCGCAGACATTGCAAAAATATTGCGAGAATCCAAACCTAATTCACGCGCAGTACTTTGTATTTGCTTTTGTATTAGAGCATCAACTTCTGATTCAGATTCAAGGCCATCCCACAGAATATCGATTTTATTCAATACGACCAGTTTGTGCGCAGCGCGTTTTTGAACGTACTCTGTCCAAATTTGCATATCAGACTTGGTGATGCCCGTGTCTGTTGCCGTTAAGAATAATACCGCGTGTGCATTTGGGATGATGCTTAGCGTTAACTCTGGCTCTGCGCCCATGGTGTTAAGACCTGGGGTGTCAATTACGGCTAAGCCGTTTCTAAGCAATGGGTGAGGGTAGTTAATTAAAGCATGACGCCATACAGGGATTTCTACAGTACCTTTTTCCGCAAGCAATCGACGCATGCTTGGGTCATTTTCATTCCAAAAACCGAGTGACTTAGCAGTTTCTAAATCAACTTCTCTATTTTGAATTAAAGCTTTTAAGGCCTCTTTCATCGCATCTGGCGAAGTAACATCTAGACGAACCTTATGCCAAATATCTGAAGTGGTTTTTAGGTAAGTGAGTGAGTCGTCAGTTTGTCTGGTTTCAATTGGCAGTAACTTAATGCAAGGTTCTTCGCGGGCATCCCAGAATATCTCCGTCGGGCACATGGTGGTTCTTCCAGGAGCGCTTGGCAGTAAACGTTGATTGAAGTCTGAAAAGAACAGGGCATTAATCGTTTCAGTTTTGCCGCGCGAGAATTCCGCTAAGAACGCCATCACTAATTGATCTTTTTTTAAGATTTCTTTAATGTCGTAAAGTCTTAGCTCTTGTATCGCATCTAATGAATCTGCATGCCCTAACCAGTCGATATACTCGTCGATAGTGGCAATCAGGCTTGTACGCCATTCACTATATTCAGTGATTTTTGTACTTAAGCTGGAGGTCACAAGACCTTGCTGATCGGATACTTTTTCGGTAGGTTGCATGTTCATAATGTTGTCTAATATTAACTTATTATTGATTTCAACAAGTTGTTTTCCAAAGGAGCCAATATAGTCAGTAGCAATAACTGTGCCGTGATAATGAAAATCAGTGGTGTTAAGTCTATATTGCCCGCAGCTGGGATAAATTTTCTCAAAAAGCTCAAAATGGGATTAGTGAGTTTATTTAAAACAGGCGCAATTGGCGTGTAAGGATTAACCCAACTTAATACCGCTTGTATTAACACTGCATATAAGAAAATAGCGATGCTGATGCTAATGATGCCAAGAATTGCAATGCTGAAGATTTTTAACCAAATGCCGCTTCCGACTATCAGTAGGGGGTAATCACTCAGCCATAAAGTGCCTACAGTGAGTACTAGTTGACACAAATAGCCAAGCAACAGCGTAGATACATCTAGCTTGCCTAAGCTTGGGATGAACTTGCGTACAGGTTTTACTGCAAAGTTAGTTAAAGAAACCACCATTTGTGCGGCTTGGTTTTGAAACGGCACTTTGAGTAATTGAAAGTAAAAGCGCAATAAAAATACTAATGTTAGTAAATCTAATACGGTTTTAATGAGGAATAAAAGTGCATTACTTAGCAAGGTCATCCCCTAAAGTGCGTGATTTATCGGCAGCGGCTTTCGCTGCAATCATCATTATATTTTTAATGTTGGCATTCTCTAACGCTAGTATGCCTTGTTCGGTGGTGCCACCTTTCGATGTCACTTGCGCACGTAAAGTTTTGACATCAGTCGCGCTCTGGGCGGCAAGCAATCCAGCACCAGCAAAGGTTTGTAAAGCTAACATCCGCGCTTCGTCAGGGTGTAATCCTAGCCCAATACCAGCTTCCTGCAAGGCTTCGATAAGATAAAATACATAAGCTGGACCGCTGCCGGAAATTGCAGTGACTGCATCCATTTTCGTTTCATCATCTAACCACAGAGTTTTGCCCACGGCAGCAAGTATTGTCGTGGCTTGTTCACGTTGCTCTTCACTCACGCTTGCAAGGGCATATAAAGCAGAAACACCCGCTTGTATTTGTGCAGGCGTATTTGGCATGACGCGAACGATAGCCTGGTAATAGTTCAGCCAGCGTGAAATGTTCGCACTTCTAATGCCAGCGGCAATTGAGATAATAAGTTGAGCGCCTAGTATTGGTGTTAATTGTAGGCACACTTCTCGTAATTGCTGAGGTTTAACTGCCAAAACAATGACATCACTGTTGCGAATCTCGTCATAGTTGTTGCTAGTTCGTACATTAGAGTCTGCGATTAATTCTGTGCGTTTTTGCGCATCAAGCTCTAGAACTGTGATGGCAGCCATCTCAAAACCATTATTTTTCATGCCGCTAATAATAGCTTTAGCCATATTTCCGCCACCAACAAAGCCAATTTTCATTCTTTTATTCATCCTAAATGCATGGTTTTAATTTTACCGTTTTAATTTTATAGCTCAATTACGTAAGTTCAGATGCTAATGCTTTGTGGCCAGCTACTCTGGCGCCAAATAAAGCTGAGCCAATTCTAACAATGGTTGAGCCTTCTTCAATGGCTGCCTGGTAGTCATCAGACATGCCTATGGACAGGGTATCTAAAGCAAAACCTTGGGCTAGCAATGCATCATAACATTCTCGTACTTGTTTGAATTGGCTACGCTGTTTATTATAATCCTTGCTTGGCTCGGGTATAGACATCAAGCCGCGCAACTTTAAACGAGGCATTTGCACAATCGCCGTAGCTAGTGCCATTAACTCAGCTTGCACAACACCACTTTTACTAGCTTCATTGCTCGTGTTCACTTGTATGCATACTTGCAATGGCGAGAGGTTAGCTGGCCTAGCATCATTTAACCGCTGAGCGATTTTAAGTCTATCTACACTATGAACCCAAGCAAAGTTTTGGGCAATCGGTTGTGTTTTATTGCTTTGAATGGGCCCTATAAAGTGCCATTCAATGGCTAAATCATTCAGTTGAGTTTGCTTGTCTAAAGCCTCTTGCAGATAGTTCTCACCAAACATGGTTTGACCTGCCATGTAGGCTTCACGTATTGCCTGAGATGTTTGAGCTTTGCTTACCGCCAATAGTTGCACTGGTTGATTATATAGACTAGTAGACCTTGATTGACTACTAGACCTAGTTGAGTGAATTATTGCTAGAATATCTTGCAAGCGATTGCCAATTGTGGTCATAATTCACTAAGCCTAAATTTACACAAAATAACGAGCCTGTTGTTAAAGGCAGATTTTTGAAATGCTACTTTTCGACGTGGTTTAAGCATCGAAAATCGCGCTGTACAATCACAGCTACAATAAAATTATAACAGGAGCACGTTGTGGATATTTCAGATTTACTCGCATTCTCAGTTAAAAATAAAGCCTCAGACTTACACCTTTCAGCAGGCTTGCCACCGATGATTCGTGTGCATGGCGACATTCGTAAGATTAATGTGCCAGCCTTAGACCATACCGCAGTGCATGATATGGTGTACGACATCATGAGCGATGGTCAGCGTAAAGTGTATGAAGAGACTTTGGAGTGCGATTTTTCGTTTGAGATTCCTAATTTAGCCCGTTTTCGGGTCAATGCTTTTAATCATCAACGCGGTTCTGGCGCAGTATTTCGTACTATTCCATCTAAAATATTGACGTTGGAGGAACTTAATTGTCCTGCCATTTTTAAAGATATTGCCGATACACCACGCGGACTTTGTTTAGTCACTGGGCCAACGGGTTCAGGAAAATCCACCACGCTAGCGGCGATGATTGATTATATTAATGATAAAGAGTTCGGTCATATTCTTACGGTGGAAGATCCGATTGAGTTTGTACATACTTCTAAGAAGTGTTTAATCAATCAGCGCGAAGTTGGACCACATACCTTATCATTTAATAATGCCTTGCGCTCCGCATTACGTGAGGATCCTGACGTGATTCTGGTAGGTGAAATGCGTGACCTTGAAACGATACGTTTGGCGCTGACAGCGGCTGAAACTGGTCACATGGTGTTCGGTACGCTGCACACAAGTTCTGCGGCCAAAACAATTGATCGTATTATTGACGTGTTTCCTGCAGCTGAAAAAGAAATGGTGCGCTCTATGCTATCAGAGTCTTTACGTGCCGTTATTTCACAAACTTTATTGAAAACTAAAGATGAACAAGGCCGTGTGGCTGCGCATGAAATCATGATTGGCACGCCTGCGATTCGTAACTTGATTCGCGAAGCTAAAATTCCACAAATGTATTCAGCTATTCAGACTGGCCAGAATGTGGGTATGCAGACCTTGGATCAAAATCTGCAAGATTTAGTAAAACGTAATGTGGTTTCTGCCAATGAAGCACGATCAAAAGCCGCGAATAAAGATTCCATTATGGGTTAGTTTGGAATTAATTTTTATATAGTTAATTTATTTAGAATTAGCCACTTAGGCATAAATTAAGTCTTAGAAGGCAGTCTCAGAAATCAATAAAGGTCAATAATGGAAAAAGGTCAGGCAGAAAAGTTTGTATTTGATTTATTGCGGTTGATGCTTGCAAAGAATGCATCCGATTTGTTTATCACAGCTGGATTTCCGCCCGCCATGAAAATAGATGGCAAGTTAACGCCAGTCAGTAGCCAAGTATTATCAGCACAGCAGGCGCGTGAAATTTCACGCTCTATTATGAATGATAAGCAGACCTCTGAGTTTGATGCTTCTAATGAATGTAATTTTGCGATTGGCATTCCAAATGTAGCGCGTTTTCGTGTGAATGCTTTCGTTCAACGCGGTTCTGTGGGCTTAGTATTTAGAACGATTACTACAAAAATTCCAGAATTTGAAGATTTAGGTTTACCTGAAGTGTTGAAAGACATTGCGATGACCAAACGTGGCTTGGTCATTTTTGTGGGTGGTACAGGTTCAGGGAAGTCGACTTCTTTGGCGGCAATGGTGGGTTACCGCAATAAAAATAGTTACGGACACATCATCACCATTGAAGATCCCGTGGAATTTGTGCATGAGCATATCAATTGCATTGTCACTCAGCGTGAAATCGGCGTTGATACGGATAACTGGCATATCGCACTCAAAAATACCTTACGCCAAGCGCCAGACGTGATTTTGATTGGTGAGATTCGCGACCGTGAAACGATGGATTATGCGATTGCTTTCGCTGAAACAGGTCACTTATGCATGGCAACATTGCACGCAAATAGTACCAATCAGGCCTTAGATCGTATTATTAACTTCTTCCCTGAAGAGCGCCGTCATCAGTTGCTGATGGATTTATCACTAAATACGCGAGCCTTTATTTCACAGCGCCTTATCCCTAAAAAAGAAGGAAAAGGACGCGCGGCTGCAATGGAAGTGATGTTGAACTCACCGTTAATTTCAGATTTAATCTTTAAAGGCGATGTGCATGAAATTAAATCCATTATTGCCAAATCACGTGAGTTGGGCATGCAAACCTTCGACCAAGCCTTGTTTGATTTGCATGAGGCGGATGTGATTACTTATGAAGATACTTTACGAAATGCTGACTCGGTGAATGATATTCGACTCAAAATTAAGTTGGATGGTAAAGCATCTCACGGAAAAGACTTGTCGCAGGGGCTTGATAGCCTTGGAATCGTTTAGTATTCCAGTAATTTTTTAAAAGTTAGATTTAACAAATAAAAAAGCCGATAGATTCATCGGCTTTTTTATTTGAGTGAATCTCTATATAAACTCAAACTACTCTATTGAAACCTCAACGCGTCTAGCTTGTGCTAAATCTCCACCGATTTCAACTATTTCAGGTTTGCGCATCTCAATTCTATCTTCATCGATACCCGCATCCTCTAGCATCTCACGTACCGCTTTCGCACGGCTTTTAGAAAGCGCTTCATTTTGAGTTAAATTACCGCGTGGATCACTGTAGCCAGAAATCACGGCCTTTTCATTGCTATTGGCTTTTAGCCATTTGATGGTTGCGGCAAGTATTTGGCTGGCATCAGCAGGCAATGTGGTTTTACCTGTGTCAAAGTAAAGCTTGGCAGTGGGTGTTTCTGTGGAGATATGTGCAGCTTCTGGCACCTTTACTGTTAACTGATTATCAACCGTAACATTGGTACCAAAAAAAGCTTGTGCTTCAACGCCTTTAGCTTTCTTAATGTCTTCGCTATCAACGTTACCGGTTAGTGTGACTTTAGCGGCATCCCCAGTAATTACCCAGTCTGCCCCACCCTTAAACCAAGTGCTTAACTCATCTGATTTTGCAGCCCATGCTACCTTGCTAGCGTCGCCCTCAGCGTTATAGCCGTGTGCATTGCTGGCTGTAAAATTGAAGGCGGTATTTTCTGCCACGGGAGCCGCATGACTACTAGCGCCATTACAACATCCAACTGCATGAGATGGGCCATGGCCGTGTTGCCAATGCCAGAACAAGTAGATTGCCAGTAATACGGCTAATAGCCAAGTCCAGAAGGTATAGCTACTGCAACAACAGCTTTTTTGGACACCATGTGTTGAATTTGTCATGGGTTAGCGCTCCTTATGCGATAAATCTATCAAGAACGATAGGCTAAGAATAACGTGAAGATTGAAACTTTCGTTTAAACGCCACCAGTTAACTTCTCTTGTAGCGCTTTTAGTTCAGCCCATTTATTTTCAGCAGCTAATGCGGCTTGCTGTGCCCACGTGCCAGGTTTGGCTAATTTATAGCGTGCGCCTGCGTCATCTAACACTTTTTGCATTTGCGGCACAGTTTGCTTTGCTAATTGTGCAAACGTACTTACGCCGGCATTGTTGAATAGCTCGCTGATTTTTGGACCTATGCCCTCTACAACGGTGAGGTCGTTAGCGCCTTTAGGCTTGAATCCAGCAGCCTTTGCGGCAGCAGCATCTAGTACAAAAGTTTTAGGTTTTTTAGCTGCTACAGTTTGTGGTGCTTTAGCTTTCGGGGCTTCTGCTTTTGGAGCCAACGGCTTGACTGCTGGTGTTTCAGGAGGCTTGCTATCTAATAGCGTATTGGGCGTATTGTCACAGCAACTTGATGGTTTATTGCAACATTTACTGCCGCGGCAAGTTAGAAAACGACACAACAACCAATTGAGTAACCAGCCAACGAGTGCACCTATCAAAAACCACCAGAAACAGCATGAAAACATGATTACGCTCCTAAGTTACGATTATTAAGTTGCTATTAACAGTTGTAAAAATACCCGAACTTGATTAATGAATCATGATATTGGGCGCTTGTTATCTTTTTTCGTCAATGGCTTAGCTGCAAACCTAACAATAATTTACAGTGATTGATACACGACTTGTCCATTAACTAAAGTAGTTTTAACTTTTCCTGCGATTTCTAGGCCATTAAATGGCGTGTTTTTACCTTGGCTTTTGAGCGCGCTCGGTGCAATTTTCCAGTATTCATGTGTATCAAAAATGCAAATATCCGCGTTAGCATTCACGCTTAAATCTCCGGCGGCAATCCCCAGTATTTTTGCTGAAGACTGGCTGATAAGCGAAATTGCCTTTGCCAAACTTAATTTCTCTTGATTTGCCCATTTGAGTGTAAGCGCCAATAGTAGCTCTAAACCTGTCGCGCCAACTTCAGCTTCGGCAAAGGGGGCTAATTTAGCATCATCATCTACAGGCGTGTGATCTGAACAAATAGCGTCTATGGTGCCATCTTTTAGCCCTGCGCCTAGCGCGTCTTTATCGCGCTGCGTTCTAAGCGGTGGTTTGAGATGGCAGTTGGCATCAAAGAACCCAATGTCATGCTCGGTCAGGTGCAAATGGTTGGCGCTCACATCGCAAGTGATATTCACGCCATGTTTTTTAGCCTCACGAATCATGTCCACGCCTTCCGCTGTTGATAAACGGCTGATATGAATGCGTGCCCCAGTTTCTTTCGCGATCCGCAATATGCTAGCAAGTGCCAGTGCTTCTGCTGCGCTTGGAATACCTTTTAAGCCTAATCGACTAGCGACTTCGCCATCATGCGCAACGCCATCTTTGGCTAAAAATGGCTCTTCAGCGTGCAGGAATAAAGTAAAGCCAAAAGTAGCTGCGTATTCCATTGCACGCCAAAGCACTTGTGTATCGGTAATGGCAATATTGGCTTGTGAGAAGCCCACGCAACCTGCTTCACGTAGCTCGCCCATTTCTGATAACACTTTACCTTGCAGTTGGCGTGTAAGCGCGCCAAGCGGGTACACATGGGCAAGGTTAAGCTGTTTAGCACGATGCTTGAGCATCTCTACTAATCCGGGTTCATCTAACACTGGGTCAGTATCTGGCGGGCAGGCAAGGCTAGTGACGCCACCAGCTACCGCAGCTTGTAGTTCGCTAATAAGCGTTGCTTTATATTCATCGCCAGGCTCACGTAATCTTGCAGATAAATCAACTAACCCAGGGCAGACGATTAGGTTGCTAGCATCGATGGTTTGGCTGGCAATAAAGCCTTCAGGCGCTTTGCCTAGCGCGACTATTTTGCCTGCAGCAATGAACACGTCTAGTTGACTATCGATGTTGTTTTTAGGGTCTATGACATGACCATTTTTGATTTGAATTTTCATGCTTGGCTCCCCGCTTGGCTGCCAGAATTTTGCCCGCCTGCCAGCATCGCCATCACTGCCATCCTTACGGCGATGCCGTAAGTGACTTGCGGCAGAATGACTGATTGGCTGCCATCCGCTACGCTAGAATCAATTTCTACACCGCGGTTCATCGGCCCTGGGTGCAGTACGATAGCGTCTGGTTTAGCAAGATTTAATTTGTCTTGCGTTAGGCCGTAGGTTTTAAAGTATTCTTGTGCGCTAGGTAGCATTGCTCCATTCATGCGCTCGTTCTGTAAACGTAACATCATGACGACATCTACATCTTTTAATCCAGCTTTCATGTCATGAAATACATGCACACCTAGCTTTTCTACTTGCGTTGGAAGCAGCGTTTTTGGGGCAATGACACGCACTTCTGGCACGCCTAATGTGGTTAAAGCGTGAATTTCAGATCTTGCTACACGCGAATGCAGCACATCGCCAACAATTGCCACACGCAGATTATGCAGGTCTGGTTTGTATTTACGTATGGTGAACATATCCAGCAAACCTTGCGTTGGGTGTGAGTGGCGGCCATCGCCAGCGTTAATCACGTGAATATGATCAGGCACGTGTTTAGCAATAAAATGCGCCGCGCCAGACTGCGAATGGCGCACCACAAACATATCCGCGTGCATAGCAATTAAGTTGTCGACTGTATCTAAAATGGTTTCGCCTTTGGATTGCGAAGAGGTATTCACATTCAAACTAATGACATCGGCTGAAAGGCGCTTAGCGGCAATTTCAAAGGTGGTGCGGGTGCGGGTGCTATTTTCGAAAAACAGGTTGCATACCGTTTTGCCGCGTAAAAGGGGTACTTTTTTAACTTCACGCTCGGCGACGCCGACAAAAGATTCTGCAGTATCTAATATTTGATTCAATATTCTTTTAGGTAAGCCTTCAATAGAAAGCAAGTGTCGTAAGCGTCCATCGGCATCTAATTGCGGGTTATTCATACGTGGTTACCTGAGTTAGCTGTACCTGATTTAGATTGAAGTTCAAGGCTTAGGTTGCCATTTTGGTTTTGTATGAGTTGCAAATTCTGACTGGCATCTAAAAAGATATCAATCGCGGTAATTTGTGGTGCAATTGGTAGCTCACGACCACCGCGGTTTACCATCGTCACTAAGGTGATGCTAGCAGGGCGACCATAATCAAATAGCTCATTCATGGCTGCGCGCGTGGTTCGACCTGTGTAAAAAACGTCATCAATCAAGATAATGTGTTTGTTTTCAACATCAAATGGAATCTGGCTCGGGCGATTTTCAGCCTTTAAGCCGCGCTTTTCGTAATCATCGCGATAAAAAGACACATCTAAGGTGCCGTGCTCAATAGCATTGGCGGCGATGTCTTTTTCTAACAAAACTAGTAATTTTTGCATTAACCAAACGCCGCCGCTTTGAATGCCGACGAGTGCAGTATTGGCTTGTAATAATGGTTGGAGTTTTTGAGCCAGCGTTTTCAGCAGGTCTTCAGCGTTAGGTAATGAGATGTTTTTTGAAGTCATTTCTGTATTTTACCTGTCATCATCTTTCACATTTATAGTCCGTTAAAATAGCTTTGCAAAATGGTTTGAGCAGCGACTTGATCCAACATTTCTTTTTGCGCACGTCCCTTAATGCCAGATTGATTCAGTAAGTCGCTCGCCTCAACTGAGCTGTAGCGTTCATCAATGAGCATGACGGGTAAATTAAAGCGGCCATTCAACCTCCTTGCAAACTTTTTACAGAGTTGCGTGACGCTAGTTTCTGCGCTATCTACACTTAATGGCAAGCCCACAATGAGTAACTTTGGCTGCCATTCTTTTACTATTTTGCTAATCGCTTCAAAGCGAATTTCGTTGCTTTCATTGTCTATCGTTAGTAGCGGATTGGCTGTGGCCAATAAGTGCTCGCCAACTGCTACACCTATTCTTTGTTCGCCAAAATCAAAACATAGCACGGTGCTAGTTAATACTATTTTTTCATCATAAACGTTTTCGTTATCAATCAGTTGGCCGTGTGCTGTGATGCTCATTAAGCGTGACCTGCCACATCAGACAACATAGCAGGGTCAACCCCTAATAACGCCATGGTGGCATTGAGTTTTTCATCATAATCTAACTCATACAGAATTTTGTGTAAGGTTTCTACATCTTTTGCCTGTACGGATAACCATGAGTTTTGTTTGATTTCTTCTTCAAGTTGGCCTGGCGTCCAACCTGCATAACCTAATGTCAGCAGCATTTTTGCTGGGCCGCTACCAATCGCGACAGATTCTAAAATGTCTTTAGAGGTGGTAAGTGCGGTATTTTCTGCAATTGTGATGGTGCTATCCCATTCGCCCGCCGATATTTCGTGCAGAACAAAGCCACGCTCGGGCTGTACTGGTCCTCCATACAACACCGGCGTGTCAGCCACTGCAAAATTCAGTAGCTCTACTTTGATTTTTTCAAAAAGCGTGTCGTAAGTTATATCGGTAGGGCGGTTAATCATCACGCCCATTGCACCTTCTTGATTATGAGTGCAGATAAATGTAACGGATTTTGCGAAAAATGGGTCTGTCAAAGCGGGCATCGCGATGAGAAAGTGACCTGTGAGATTGATGTTTTCCAATGGTTTTATTCTAACATATCTAGTTGTTTATTATAATGATTTAGTTGCTGCTGTTCGACTCTAAATATCCTGTTACTTCAAGTCCGAATCCCGTCATGCTTGGCATTTTGCGTGGCGTAGCAAGTAACTTCATTTTACCCACACCAATGTCTAACAAGATTTGTGAACCAATACCGTAAGTTCGCAACTCTTGGTTAATGCGTATTTTCTCATCCGCACCTTGAATACGCTCGATAATCGCTTCGCCAGTTTCTTGCTGATGCAATAACACCATCACGCCAGACTCGGCATTAGCAATCACTTTCATCGCATCAAGTGTGTTCCAGCTGTGTGTGCAACTACTGCTATCGAGTAGGTCAAAAATAGACAGCGGCTCATGCACACGTACCAATGTTTCTTGTGCTGCTTTTGGTTCGCCTTTAATAAGCGCTAAATGCGTTTCTTTAGCGATTTTATCGCGATAAGCAATCAGCTTCATTTCGCCATAAGGCGTTTGAATCGTGCGCTCTGCCGCGCGCTCAACTAGGCGTTCAGTTTGTGCGCGATATTGAATTAAATCTGCAATCGTGCCGATTTTAAGTTGATGTTCGGCGGCAAACAGCATTAAGTCTGGCAAACGCGCCATACTGCCGTCATCTTTTAATATTTCGCAAATCACGCTGGTAGGTTCGCAGCCCGCTAACTTAGCTAAGTCACAACCCGCTTCAGTATGACCCGCACGGACTAATACGCCACCATCCATCGCCGCGAGCGGGAAAATATGCCCAGGGCTCACAATATCTTGTGGCTTAGCATCTTTTGCCACCGCCGCTTGCACTGTGCGTGAGCGGTCTGCGGCAGAAATACCAGTCGTAACACCTTCAGCGGCTTCAATAGATACCGTGAAATTAGTGCCCATGTGCGCGCCGTTTTTTTGCACCATTTTTGTTAGGTTTAATTGACGGCAACGGTCCTCCGTCAAGGTTAAGCAAATCAAACCACGGCCATGTTTAGCCATAAAGTTGATATGTTCTGCGGTGGAGAACTCAGCCGCTAAGACTAAATCACCTTCATTTTCGCGATTTTCGTCATCAACTAACACTACCATGCGGCCGTGTTTGATTTCTTCAATAATCTCTAGTGCAGAACTAATAGATGCAGAGCGAATAGTTGCAGTGCTGATGGTTTGGTTGTTACTCATGTAAGTCGATGTTTCCTTAGTTTCTTGTTTACTAGTTGCTTACAGGCTCTGCAGCCCAGAGCGTCATGCGTTCTACATAGCGCGCAATTTGGTCAACTTCTAAATTAACCTGACTGCCAGCTTTTAAAAATTGCAGGGTGGTATTTTCTATCGTATGTGGAATTAAGTTAATGCTAAATACATCTGAGGCAATGCTGTTCACGGTTAGGCTCACGCCATTCACACAGATGGAACCTTTCATTGATATGTATTTTGAAATAGCATGTGGCGCGCGAATATCCAGCTTCCAACAGTCACCTAGTGGCTCAAAAGACACTACTTCGCCAACGCCATCCACATGACCACTTACTAAGTGGCCGCCCAGTCTGTCACTTAATCGCAGTGCTTTTTCCAGATTGACTGCATTTGTCTTATCCAGTCCAAGCGTAACAGACAAAGTCTCTTTGGAAACATGCGCTTCGAAATGTGATTCGTTGAAAGTGATGGCAGTGAGGCAAACGCCGTTTACTGCGATGCTGTCGCCAACTTTAACGTCCTGCATATCTAGCCCAGTGCAGCTAATGTTGAGTTTTACATCGTCACCCATTGGCGTGACGCGTTCGATTTGACCGATGGTCTGTATGATTCCTGTAAACATATCGTAATTTTATCAGACTTGTTGCATGACTTGGTGGTCAATATGCTTGCGTGGATACTGTAGCGTATTAAATTCGAATGGCTAATCTGACTACAGAATGCAGCTTTTATTGTCGGCTGCAAAATATTGGTCATGCTGTAAATTAAAGTGATAGGCGCTTGTCAAAATCTAGTTGAATTTAGATTTAGTTGGATTTGGCAAGCGAGAACTAAAGGTTAATTATCATGCAATCCGCAAAGTTAGCAAAAAATGAACAAGCTCGGTCTGCCAGACTTAAACGCTCAATAGCGTTAGATTCTGCGTCTGAGCGCTTGTTTGATGGGTTAGCCAAGCAGGCAAAAGAAACGTATGGGACTAAAACCTCTTCTAAAGTCTCGTCGAGTCGATTACTGGGCAAGCAACGCCTTTGGTATAAAGCCAAAACAGCGGCGAGTAGAGCGCTGCTGGCTCGTGAAAGTATCATCAATGCAATTGAATCTAAGTCTAGCAACTTAGCTGCAACCATTAAAGATGCGGCTTCGCCTATATTAGATAGCGAAGGCAAAACGATAGGTGTGGTTTTAGTATTTAACGATATGGCTGTGCAGCGCCAAATGGCGGAGGAGCTTTCGTACCGCACCACACACGACGCGTTGACTGGCCTAGTTAATCGGGCTGAATTTGAGCATAGGCTACAAAAATTTATCAACGAAAACCGCGGATTAGATCTGCAAAATGCCTTGATGTACATCGATTTGGAGCAGCTGAAAACCGTGAGTGATAGCATTGGACATTCTGCCAATGACGCTTTGCTTAAAGAAGTCAGCGCCATTATGCAATCATGTATTCGCAATACCGACACACTGGCTAGGATAAGCGAAAATAAGTTTGCTGTGATTCTGTATAAATGTGACACTGCAAAAGCGATAGCCATTGCAAAGAAAATTTGCCGTGCAATTGAAGCGTTTCAATTTGTGTGTAATGAACAACGCTTTTGCGTAGATGCTAGCTTGGGTTTGGTGATGATCGATAAAAACTGGTCTAGCGATACAAGTTTGATGCAGGCGGCAGATAGTGCATGTTATGAGGCAAAACTGGCTGGCCGAAATCGGCTGCATCTTTATTATGATGATCATTTAACCGAAACGCATAGAAATGATGTGCAGTGGGTGAGTCGTATTGAACAGGCTTTGGAGTACGATGGTTTTGTGTTGTTTTGTCAGCGTATTATGCCGCTCAAACATCAAGGTTTAGAGCATGCCGAAATTCTCATTCGCATGAAAGACAAGTCGGGCGGATATATTCAACCAGACGCTTTCTTACCTGCAGCGGAACGATTTAATCTTGTGTCGCGCATCGATCGTTGGGTGATTGCACAAATATTTGCGTGGATGAAAGTCAATGCTGACTCGCTCAGCCATATCGAAGCTATTTCGGTGAATCTTTCAGGGCAGTCTTTAAGCGATATTGCTTTTCATCGGGACGTATTGAATCTCATTGAAACGACAGCGATTGACTGTAGCAAGCTTTGCTTTGAGGTGACTGAAACTGCAGCAATCACTAATATTGTTGACGCCCAACACTTTATTCAAGCAATGAATGGGCATGGCATTAAATTCTCTCTTGACGATTTTGGCAGTGGTGTTTCATCTTTTGGCTATTTAAATAGCTTGGCAGTAGATTATTTAAAGATAGATGGACAATTTATCACCGATTTACTTGAAAATAAGATTGGTCAGGCCACTGTACGTTGTATTGCAGAGGTGGCTAAAGTCACAGGCAAAAAAACGATTGCTGAATGGGTTGAAAGCCAAGCCGTAGAAAATATGCTTAAGGAAATGGGCGTAGATTTTACTCAGGGCTATCTTAAACACAAACCCGCAGCTTTAAGTTCTTTACTGGAAACTAAAGGAACTTCATTCAATCCGCAATTAATGGCGGAGGCGCTTGCTCATTAAAGTCATCTCATTTACGTAAGATTTATTTTTAAGTAAGTATTCGCCCATCAAAACGACTAAGTTCTAAATGAACAAACTTTACATGACGCATGATTACAATTTGTTCCTAAACGAATCTGTAACCCTGTTAGAATTTAGCCTATGTTACAAAAAATAAAATCCATTATCGCCAGTTTTTCCGTATTTGAATTATTCGTTGGTATGCGCTACACGCGCGCCAAACGTAAAAATCATTTCATTTCATTTATTTCGCTCACCAGTATGATTGGCATTGCGCTTGGCGTGGCTGCGCTCATTATTGTGCTCTCCGTGATGAATGGCTTTCAAAAAGATCTACGCACGCGAATTTTGGGTGTGGCGTCGCATTTGGAAATTACGGGCAGTAATAACACGCTCTCTAATTGGTCAAGTATTGCAGAGTCATCCGTTAAGCGTGAACACGTGTTGGCGAGTGCTCCTTACATTGCCGCACAGGCTATGTTGAGCTATGGTCAAGGCGTTCAAGGCGCCATTATTCGCGGTGTGTTGCCTGCGGCTGAAGATAAAGTCGCTGATTTAGGCAAGAGCATGCGCGTTGGCCGCTTAAATGATTTACGTGCAGGCGAATTTGGCATTATTTTAGGCACGGATTTGGCGTATAACTTAGGTGCGCAAATGGGTGACAAAGTGGTGGTGATGGCGCCGCAAGGGCAGTTTACGCCAGCAGGCGTCGTGCCACGTTTAAAGCAGTTTACCGTGATTGGCTTGTTCAGCAGTGGCATGCAGGAGTATGACGCTGGCCTAGCGCTTATTCATATGGATGACGCCGCGAAGTTGTACCGTATGGACAATAAGGTATCGGGCGTCCGCTTAAAGCTTGATGATTTATTTATTGCACCTAATGTAGCCGCTACAATTTCTAAAGACTTGAATGGTGCATCCAATCCGACAGGTGCGTATTATGTGACCGATTGGACGCAGCAACATGCGAATTTTTTCAAAGCCGTGCAAATGGAAAAGCGTGTGATGTTCATTATTTTGACCTTAATCGTTGCAGTTGCTGCGTTTAATATTGTTTCCACGCTAGTGATGGCGGTGACAGATAAGCGTGCCGACATTGCGATTATGCGCACATTTGGCGCAAGCCCAGCCAGCATTATGGCAATTTTTATTGTGCAAGGTGCGTTAATTGGTTTAATCGGCACCTTGATAGGTGCCGTATTTGGAGTGATTATTGCTTTGAATATTGATGTGATTATTCCGTTTATTGAAGGCCTGTTTCACATACAATTTTTGGCAAAAGATGTTTACCAGATTAGCGAAGTGCCTTCAGATTTGATTTGGTCTGACGTGATTACGATTGTGATTGTCTCGTTTGTATTAAGTCTGCTTGCCACGCTATATCCTAGCTGGCGCGCTAGCAAAATCAACCCTGCCGAGGCATTAAGGTATGAGTAGCGTAGTGAGTAGTACGATGAATAGCATTGTCTCCTGTCAGGCCTTACATAAAACCTATGAAGGCTTGGACGTCGCTGTACTGAACGGCATAGACTTGAGTGTGGGTGCGGGGGAGCAGATTGCGATTGTTGGCACCTCTGGATCTGGAAAAAGTACTTTATTACATTTGCTGGGCGGCTTAGATGCGCCAAGTAGTGGTGAGGTGCATATTCTTGACCAGAACCTCGCTGCCATGAGCGAAGCAAAAAAAGGCGAAATTCGCAATCAATCGTTGGGTTTTGTTTATCAGTTTCATCACTTATTACCAGAGTTCACTGCGCTTGAAAATGTCGCCATGCCCTTGTTTATTCGCCGCATGCCGCGAGAGCAAGCGCTTACATTGGCGGCTGAAACGCTCACTAAAGTTGGCTTGAAGCATCGTATGGAACACATGCCTGGTGAACTTTCAGGCGGTGAGCGTCAACGTGCCGCCGTAGCACGTGCGCTAGTAACGCAACCGCAATGTATTTTGGCAGATGAGCCTACTGGCAACCTCGATCGACATACAGCACATGCGGTGTTTGATTTGTTGCTGGAAGTGAATCAAGTACAACAAAGAAGCTTGGTGGTGGTAACGCATGATCTAGAGCTTGCTAAGAAAATGCAGCGTCAATATAAGTTGGTTGACGGCAAGTTACAACCTTTGTAAGCTATAAACAGTATGATTTTTGTAGCACTGATGTTTGTTTTTGGTGCTTGGAATCTACAGCAATTAGCGCAATTACCAAGTCAGACTTGGCTAGTGTCTGCGTCATTTGTAGTGATTGCGATTCTAATCACGCAAATGCATTCTCGTTTTTCTTCAAACTCATATACCTCTCAATTTTTTAAAAATACGCTAATATGCGGCGCCGCTTTTTTATTCGGCGTTTGCTGGGCAGCAGGTTTTGCCAATTGGCGAATGAGTGATGAGCTACCCCACGCTTGGGAGCAAAAAACCATTGCCATTGAGGGCGTGGTAGCGAGTGTGCCAGAAGCTACGGAGCGTGGCGAGCGCTTTAAATTCGATGTAGAAAAGATATTAACAAAGGGCGCAGTGGTGCCCAAACACATTAGCCTGAATCAATATCGTACAAGTGCTAATGGTGATAATAAATACGCTGAAGAAGATACTGCTGATTCCAATCAATTCAAAGCGGGTGAACGTTGGTTGCTGTCAGTTCGGCTAAAGCGACCGCACGGCACAGTGAATCCGCATGGCTTTGATTTTGAGTCTTGGGCGCTGGCGGAAAACATACGAGCCACAGGTAGTATTAAAACCAAAGCTGGTATTAAAAAGTTAGACAACTTTGTTTGGCGGCCTAGTTATGTGGTTGAGCATTTGCGTGAAACGGTACAAAAACGCATTACAAAAGTACTGGCAGGCAAGCCGTATAGCGGCATTATTCAAGCGCTGGTGATGGGTGATGATAGTCAAATTGATGTTAAAGATTGGCAAGTATTTTTGCGCACAGGCACTTCGCACTTGATGTCGATTTCTGGGCTTCATATCACTATGCTGGCTGGATTGGCATTTGGTTTTGTGAGTTTTTTCTGGCGGCGAAGTCACCAATTGGTAATGCAACTTCCCGCACGCAAAGCGGCAACGATTGCGGGCGTGGTGGTTGCTTTAACCTATTCATTGATAGCGGGATTTTCTGTGCCATCACAACGTACTTTTTACATGTTTTTGGTGTTTGCTGTGGCATTGTGGTCGGGGCGGCAATTAGTTATCGCACAAGTCTTAGCAATGGCGTTGTTGATTGTGGTTTTGCTCGACCCTTGGGCAGTAAGTTCCCCTGGTTTTTGGTTGTCGTTTGGTGCTGTTGCAATGTTGGCTTATGCGCTGGGCGGGCGTGTTGGTCAAATTCATTGGTTTCAATCCGCGCTAAAAACGCAATATGCGGTTACCATCGGCATGTTGCCATTACTGCTCATCATGTTTGGGCAAGCATCAATCGTTTCGCCCATTGCCAATGCCTTCGCAATTCCATTGATTAGCTTTGTTGTGACGCCATTGGCATTACTTGGAAGCTTTTTACCTGCGAGTGTGTTGACGGATATGCCGCTGCATTTGTCCTATAAAGCGCTAGAAGTTGGTATGTATGCACTTAAGTGGCTGAATCAACTGCCGATGGCTACTTGGCAACAACACGAGCCAGCTCCGTGGACATTGATTCCTGCAATGCTAGGTGTGCTTTGGTTATTACTACCACGAGGTTTCCCCATGCGGTGGATGGGTTTGCTGGGATTTCTTCCGATGTTAATGCTTGTGCCAACACCACCCACGTTAGGCGATATGAAAGTGACTGTATTAGATGTTGGGCAAGGTTTAAGCGTGGTAGTACAAACGGCAAAACACAGTTTAGTCTACGATTCAGGTCCTAAATATAATGAGCAGAGCGATGCAGGCAGTCGAATAGTGGTGCCATTTTTACATGGCGAAGGCATCAAAAAAGTGGATGGCTTTGTTGTAAGCCATAATGATATTGACCACAGTGGCGGTATGGCGTCTGTGTTAGCACTCATGCCTGTTGTGTGGCTTGATAGCTCACTGCCAGAAGATGCGGACATTCCATCTACACAAAGAAAAATGCATTGTTTCGCAGGTCAACGCTGGGTTTGGGATGGTGTAGCATTTGAAATACTGCATCCGCGTGCTGAAAGTTATGATGATGAACGCATTAAAGATAATGACCGAAGTTGCGTGCTAAAGGTAACCAGTCAAGCAGGCAGTGTTTTACTGACGGGTGATATTGAAAAACCTGATGAGATTGAATTGATTTATTTAGAGGCAGATAAGTTAAAAAGCGATGTGATAGTCGTACCGCATCACGGCAGTAAAACCTCTTCAACGCTTGATTTTATTGCGGCGGTAGCGCCTAGCGTTAGCATTTTTACTAATGGCTATTTGAACCGCTTTGGTCACCCTAAACCCGTAGTGTTTGAACGCTACCAAGCAACACAAAGCTTGCTGTATCGCTCTGATTTCAATGGTGCGATTGAAATGAGCTTTGTGAGTAAGCGTAATATTCAAATTATAAGTTGGCGAAATCAATACAAACGCTATTGGCAAGATAGCTTTGAGCCTCTTAATTAAACCAATCATTAAATACTAGAGACATGTAAAGTTTGTAAAAGCAATGCACTAGAAGCTTGCCCAAATGCAGACGACAAGCTAAAGTATCGGGGATAAGTACTGGCAAGTTTTTTACAAACGATTCATCACGATTAATATAGAATTTTTAGGAGTTGCACTGTGTGGCAAATTATTTTAGCAGCGGGTTGGCCAATTTGGCCGCTAATCATCGCGTCAGTAGTAGCCTTGGCCATTATCGGCGAGCGCGCTTTTGCCTTGCGTGAGAGCACAGTAGCGCCACCAAGCCTACTGCCAGAAGTGCAAGCATGGCTTAATAAAGGCGGTGTGACTAAAGAAACAATCGGCCGCTTAGAGCTGCACTCATTGTTAGGGCAGATATTTGCTAGCGCACTATCTAATGCAAAAAACTCACGTGAAGTGACTAAAGAAGCCATTGAAGAAACTGGCCGCGCAGTTGCGCATAATTTAGAAAAATACCTTTCTACACTCGGCACTATTGCAACTGTTGCGCCATTGTTAGGGCTTTTAGGTACGGTAATTGGTATGGTTGAGCTGTTTGGCGCATTTACTAGTACAGGCCATGATATTGCTCAATTTGCGCGTGGTATTTCTGTAGCTTTGTATAACACTGCAGCAGGTATTGTAGTCGCAGTACCAGCGATGATTGCTTACCGCTATTTCCGTTCTAAAGTAGATGACTTGTTGGTGGGTATGGAGCAACAAGCGATTAAGCTGATTGAAATTATTCACGGTGAACGCAAATAGTTCGTGTTAAATCATATTGATATAGTCTTGCTCTTACTTGCCGCGCTCACTGCGCTGACACTGTAAAAGTGACTTGTTCTAATATGATTTGAAGCGAATTTAGTTAAAGGAATACAACATGAATTTTCAACGTGGAAAGCGCCATGAAGAGCTAGAGATGAATCTCGTGCCTTTAATCGACGTATTGCTAGTGATTATTATTTTCTTGGTCGTGAGTGCTACATTCTCGCGTACAAGTGAATTGCAAATTAATCTACCAACAGCTGAAGCCAATGCGCCGCAAGAAAAACCATTGACCATTGAAGTGGGCGTCGATGCAGCAGGCAAATATATCGTGAATGGCAAAGGAATAGCTAACTCATCAGTTGAGGGGATTAGCGCAGCACTTCAAGCAGCAGTCAATGGTAGTAAGGAAGAGCCAACTATCATTATAAACGCTGACGCTAAAAGCGCATTTCAATTTGTTATTGACGTTATGGAAGCCTCGCGCACAGCAGGGTATACGCATATTACGTTCGCGACGCAATCAAAAGCAGGTTCTTGATTTTCAATTTTTCATATTTATTTTTTGATTTTCAACGTTGACGGTAAAAATGTCGAAATCTACCGTTAAAGAAGCAATGCAAAAGTTAAATACTTCGGGCATACCCAGTTCAAAAATTTTATATTTACGTCTATTTAGATATGCGTGGAAATATAAATTAGTTTTTCTGAGCGGCGTACTCGCTTTGGTGTTTTTGTCCGCCAGCAATACGCTCTTTTTGGCCACTATCAAACAAGTGACCGATGAAGGCTTTGTGAAGCAGAGTCCTGATATGGTGAGGTATCTGCCTTATATGCTGTTTGGCTTATTGGCATTTCGTGCACTCTCAGGATTCCTCTCTAGTTTTTCTATGCGTTGGGTTGCACGCCGTGTTGTTGGCGACTTGCGCATAGACATTTTCCGCCAACTTATGCGACTGCCTATCAGCTATTTTGATGAGCAATCTGCGGGAATTTTGATTTCCAAAATTACCTATGATGTTGAGCAAATGGCTAATGCGGCGACCAAGTCTTCCTTAACATTAGTGCGCGACTCACTCACCACTGTTGGTATCGTTGGCTATATGATCTATTTAGACTGGCGATTGACCATGATTTTTTTCTTAATCGCACCTATCATGGCATTTTATCTAAAAACCATGACTCCCCAGCTTCGCAATGCAGGCAAAGAGGTGCAGTCGTCGATTGGTGAAATGACTAAGGTGGCGGAAGAGGCTGTTTCTGGGCAGCGCATTGTTAAAATATTTGGCGCTCAAACTTACGAAAATGAGCGCTTTGCAAAAGTAGTTAAGAGTAATCGACATATGCAGATTCGATTGGCTCGCCTTTCTAGCTTAAATAGTATGGTTGTAGAGTTGCTAGCTGCCGTTTCGTTGGGCTTAGTTGTTTATTATGCAGTTGGTCGCTTTAGCGCAGGTGAGTTTGCCGCGTTTGTTGGGGCGCTGTTAATGTTGATTGCTCCAATTAAAAATCTAACCGCGATGAATGAAGATGTCCAAGTGGCACTTGCAGCCGCTCAAAGTGTATTCGGTGTAATTGATATTAAGCCAGAGTCGGATGAAGGTGATAAAGCCTTCGGTCATAGCAAAGGTGAAATTGAATTTAAGAGTGTGAGCCTCACTTACAATAATGCCAAGCGTCCTGCGCTGAAAGACGTCAGCTTTATGATAAGACCCGGAGAGAAATTGGCTTTGGTAGGGCGTTCTGGCGGAGGTAAAACCACACTAGTCAACTTACTACCTAGATTTTACGAGCTTCAGCAAGGTCAAGTTTTGCTCGATGGCGTTGATATGCGCTCCGTGCCGCTAGCCGATTTGCGTCAGCAATTTTCCTTAGTAAGCCAAGATGTTATTTTATTTAATGATACAGTTTTTAATAATATTGCTTACGGAGTTTTACGCAACGCAAGTGAAGCCGATGTGATTAAAGCTGCAAAAGCAGCATTTGCTTGGGACTTTATTCAGCAGTTGCCAAAAGGTCTGCAAAATGAAATTGGTGATAGAGGTGTGCGTTTGTCCGGAGGGCAGCGCCAACGCATTGCTATCGCCCGAGCAATATTAAAAAATGCACCTATACTGTTATTAGATGAAGCGACATCTGCACTGGACACTGAATCCGAACAACATGTTCAGGCTGCATTGGATATGCTTATGCAAAATAGAACCAGCATTGTAATCGCACACCGCTTAAGCACGGTGGAAAATGCAGACAGAATTATGGTAATGGAGCAAGGTGAAATCGTTGAGAGCGGATCGCATCGTGAGCTAATTGCGCAAGGTGGTCATTATGCTAAGTTGTATCAAAAGCAATTCAATTAACGACTTAATTATCCGCTTGACTAATGAATAGTTGGTTTCAAAAACAGTGGTCTTCCTATAGCTTGTGGCATATTCTGCTGATTCCACTTTCTTGGATTTTTCTTGTTGTCATTTCTGTTAGAAAAGCCTTATATAACGTCGGTTTATTAAAAAGCACTCGCTTAAGTGTGCCAGTGATTGTTGTTGGTAATGTTAACGTAGGCGGAACAGGTAAGACGCCATTTGTTATTTGGCTGGCAGAACAACTACAGCTCGCAGGTTACAAGCCTGGAATTGTAAGTCGAGGTTATGGCGGGAAATCAAAGCTAGCAACACCAGTATTTGCAGATAGTGATCCACGGCTAGTTGGAGACGAGCCCGTTTTAATCAGCAAGCGCACGGCTTGTCCAATGTTTGTTGGCGCAAATCGAGCCGCAGCTGGACAAGCTTTATTGCAAGAAAATCCACAATGCAATGTGATTATTAGTGACGATGGATTGCAACATTACGCCTTGGGGCGCAATATTGAGATTGCCTTAGTCAATTCAAATAGCAAGTTTGGTAATCAACGATTATTACCCGCTGGACCACTACGAGAAAAATTTACAAGGTTAAAATTTGTTGATGCAATTGTAGATAGTGGTAAAGGAACAGCCTTTGTTGATACCTTTAAAGAGGTTAAGCAAGCACCGATATTTAACATGACTTTGCAAGGCGAGCTCTTTGAGTCTGTTGATGGTTCAGGAGCTAAGCAGCCCGCTAGCTATTTTGCTGATAAAACATTAGTAGCGATTGCTGGTATAGGTAATCCTGAGCGGTTTTTTAATCAATTGTCTGATTTGGGTCTACAATTTGAGCCTAAGCCATTTGCTGATCATCATGCATTTACAAAGCATGACTTAATGCAGCTCTCAGGTAAAACTATTCTAATGACAGAAAAAGATGCAGTAAAATGTTCAGCATTTACTACGAGTGATACATGGTGCTTACCCGTAGCAGCGACAATAAGCAGTACAAATCAAACATCTCTAGCTAAACTTATTTTGCAAAAATTAGGAATTTAATGATGGATACAAAACTACTACAAATTTTAGTATGCCCCGTGACTAAAGGCTCACTCATCTTTAATAAAGCGACAAACGAGTTGATTTCGAAATCTGCAGGTTTGGCGTATCCCATTAAGGATGGTATCCCTGTAATGCTCGAAGAAGAAGCACGTAAGCTAACTGATGAAGAGCTTGCATAAGTTGAAGTCTAAAGTCCCAGAGTTTTATGTTGTAATCCCAGCTCGCTATGCCAGCACTAGGCTGCCTGGTAAGCCGCTGCTAGATATTGCTGGCAAACCAATGGTGGTATGGGTGGCGGAACGCGCAAAAAATAGCGGCGCGAAACAAATCGTCGTTGCAACCGATGACTCGCGTATTTTAGATGCGGTCATGCAATATGGTCATCAAGGAATGATGACCAGCGTGGATCATGTAAGCGGCACCGATCGAATCGCAGAAGTTGCGATGGCGCAGCTGTGGTCTGACGATGCGATTGTCGTTAATGTGCAAGGTGATGAGCCTCTAATAGAAGCTTCTTTAATTGTTGAAGTCGCTAACACTTTAAGCAATCATCCTGAGTCAGTCATGGCAACTGCATGCCATGCAATACACAGCAAAGCGGATTTCTTAAATCCTAATATTGTGAAAGTGGTGTTGGATTCGCAAAGTAATGCACTTTATTTCAGTCGCGCACCGATCCCATATCCTAGAGATGCTTTTGGTGCAAATTTAGACTTGCCCGATAAAATGCCTATTTATAGACATATAGGTATCTATGCATATCGCGCAAAATTCCTAAAACAATATGCGAATCTTCAGCCAAGTACGCTAGAGCAGATAGAGTCATTAGAGCAGCTTCGTGTACTACATCATGGATATAAAATTTCAGTATCAATTTCTCAAAATGCACCAACCGCAGGCGTGGATACACAAGATGATCTAGACTACGTGCGCAGTGTAATGCGCTAGCGGATTGTTTTGCGCGGGCATTAACCTCAATAAATCCAAAATTACATAAATAAAGCTGCGAATGTTCTTGCAGTAAATGGCTAGGTTTGCTATAGTCTCACCTCTCGACGACAAGTACGTCGAATCGGACGCGGGATGGAGCAGTCTGGCAGCTCGTCGGGCTCATAACCCGAAGGTCACAGGTTCAAATCCTGTTCCCGCAACCAAAGAAATAAAGTGTAATTTGTACTGTTAATAATAAATGCGAAATGTTTCAAAT
>NZ_JAQSDC010000002.1 GCF_029945705.1 Methylotenera sp. | reverse complement strand
AACAGGAAGAGCTTGTCTGAAGTGGTAGTGTCCACTTTATTCAACAGGGGTCAGAATCGTGAACAGGCCTATCTTAGAGCAGTTTTTAACGAGACTATAAGGTTAGGTCATTGGAAAAAAGAAAATCCATTAGTTAAGCTAAGAGCATTCAAAATCCAAGAGCAAGAACTTTCATATCTATCCCTACCTCAGCTTACGGTACTATTAAATCGACTCTCAATTTCAAAAAACATTCATGCAACGTTAATAACTAAGGTCTGCTTATCTACTGGTGGACGCTGGGGTGAAGCTGAAGGGTTACGTATTTCGCAAGTACGTGGTGGACTGATCCAATTTGTACAAACAAAATCAAGTAAGGCGAGGTCTGTTCCTATTTCTGAAGATCTGGAAAAAGACCTTATGGAGCATCATGCAAAAAATGGCAATGGAGAACGTCTATTCGTAAGTGCATATTCAGCATTTAGAGAAGCAATTGAGCAGACCAAACTTAAGCTTTCCGTCGGACAGCTAACACATATTCTAAGACACACATTCGCAAGCCATTTCATGATGAACGGCGGTAATATAATTGCTCTTCAGAAAATACTAGGTCACCACAGTTTAGCGATGACTATGCGATATGCACATCTATCTCCAGAGCATCTCCAAGAAACACTTCAACTTAATCCATTGGCTCGCTTAAATTTCGGTTGAACTTCCGTCGTACTTTCAAATAAATAAGGGGTTAGCAATTAAGCTAACCCCTTGATTTATATGGTGGCCCCCCTGTGAGTCGAACACAGCACCAACGGATTATGAGTCCGCTGCTCTAACCAAGCATGAGCTAGGGGGCCAAAACTTTTAAAGACGCTATTCTAAACTAAGAGTTGAAACCAAGACTAGTTAATCTTGCCCTGTTTCTAAGAAACTACGCAATCTTTCTGAGCGCGTTGGATGACGTAGTTTACGCAATGCCTTTGCTTCAATTTGGCGAATGCGCTCGCGGGTTACATCAAACTGCTTACCAACCTCTTCCAAGGTATGATCCGTATTCATTTCAATACCAAAGCGCATACGCAATACTTTGGCTTCGCGTGGTGTTAATGACTCCAACACTTCACTGGTCGCATCACGTAAGCTGGCGTAAATGGCTGCATCAACAGGCGCTAACGTTTGACCATCCTCAATAAAGTCACCTAAATGTGAATCTTCATCATCACCAATTGGCGTTTCCATTGAAATTGGCTCTTTGCTGATTTTTAAGATTTTACGAATCTTATCTTCAGGCATTTCCATTTTCTCTGCAAGTAATGCTGGATCTGGCTCTACACCCGTTTCTTGTAAAATCTGACGGCTGATACGATTCATTTTATTAATCGTTTCAATCATGTGCACAGGAATACGAATGGTACGTGCTTGGTCGGCAATAGAACGGGTAATTGCCTGACGAATCCACCATGTTGCATAGGTTGAGAATTTGAAGCCGCGACGATATTCAAATTTATCTACCGCTTTCATCAAACCGATATTGCCTTCTTGAATTAGATCCAGGAATTGCAAACCACGGTTTGTATACTTTTTAGCGATCGAAATTACCAAACGCAAGTTAGCTTCAATCATTTCACGTTTAGCACGACGCGCACGCGCCTCACCAGTCGTCATTTGCTTATTGATTTCTTTTAACTCTTTGATTGGAATGCCAACATTTTTTTCTAAATCAATTAAACGCTGTTGTTGATCTAAAATTGAGTGGTTATAACGTATTAACTTCTCAACGTAAGGTTTATCCGCTTTCAGCTCTTCTGCTAGCCAAGCTAAATTACTCTCATTACCTGGGAATGATTTAATGAAGTGCAGTCTAGGCATACCTGATTTTTCTACACAGAAATCAAGCACTTTGCGTTCATGGCTACGTATAGTTTCAACCAAATCACGCACCTGATCACACAAACCTTCAACTTGTTTTGGTGAGAATCTGAATGCTGTTAATTCAACCAGAATTTCTGATAACAATGCTTGATACTCAGGATCTTGAGAGCCTCTTAAAGGCAAGATCTGAGTCATTTTTTTATTCGCAGCACGCACTACCATAAAGCGATTAACGACTTCTTCTTTAAGTTTTGCTAGCGCTTCAGCAGAGATTGCGGCAGCTTTTGCTCCGTCCTCATCTTCACTTTCGTCACTTTCTTCAATATCTTCATCTTCATCTTCGGCAGCTTCAATCACAACATCCGCAACCGCACCTACGTCAGAATCAATCAAACCATCTACTAAATCATCAACGCTTAACTCATCGTTTTCAACTTTATCAACCAATGCCAACAAAGCCGCAATAGTCGTTGGGCAAGCTGCAATCGCTTGAACCATGTGTTTAAGACCGTCTTCAATACGACGTGCAATTTCAATTTCGCTTTCACGGGTAAGCAAATCCACTGTACCCATTTCGCGCATATACATACGCACAGGGTCAGTTGTACGGCCAAAGTCTGAATCTACTGTAGCAAGGGCTTGTTCAGCCTCTTCAACCGCATCTTCATCAGTTACTGCTGGCGGCGCATCAGACATTAACAACACTTCAGCATCAGGCGCTTCTTCGTACACCTGAATACCCATGTCATTAATCATGCCGATGATGCCATCGATTTGCTCAGAGTTTTGAACGTCATCTGGAAGATGATCGTTAATCTCAGCGTAGGTTAAGTAGCCACGCTCTTTACCTAGAACGATGAGAGATTTTAAACGTGAACGGCGTTCTTCTGCGCTAGCTTCTTGAAGCTCAGGGCTTACAAACTCCATTTTATTTTTTTCTGCTAACTGATCGCTTTTCTTTGGTCTTGCCATGTACTCACCTCTAATTTATGCAATTACCATGTTTTTATTTAAAAATGGGCATGGTGAATGTAATTTCCGTAACCCTCTATTATAGCAGAAAATAACGCTATTTTGACCCACAGGCACTGCTAATAATTCCATGTCGCGGCACTCAACTCGCCTCGTAACAGCTATTTCTTTGGTTTACTTCCTAAATTTTTAAGTAAACTTCGCTCATCATCTGTCAGCGCGCTTAAAGGCTTTTCGCTGACCTGTGCCAGCAGCGCACTTTCGTTTTTTTGTAAATAAAGCTGCTTTAATTGCTGTCTTGCGCCAGACATGGCCTGTGCTAAATCCAACGTTTCATCAAGCACATTAAGTTCTTTCTTAATTTCAGCAATGATATGTGCATCAACTTTATTTTCCAACTCACGCATAATCACTACTGGTTTAGAATGAGGATGCATGAGGCAAGTTTCAATAGTCTGCCTTAATAATAATTCATCATCTGAACTACCCGAGACCCATAGCAAATCAGATTTATCCACCAGCGTGGGCTGCATAATCATGGTTAAACAAAAATGGTGATGCAACGAATTAGTCGTACGCGTAAGCTTTGGTCTAGCTTGTACTGGCGCTTTGTTTAGATTAGGCAACTTAAGCAAGCTTTGCATTTCATCAATGGATAACCCTGATAATTCCGCCACTTTTTTTCGCAAATACATGGCGCTTCGCGGCGCATTGATTTGCTGCATAATTGGTTCAGCCTCATTCAAAAATCGCACTTTATCCTCTTGGCTTTGCAAAGGATTATCCTCACTTAAATGCTTGAGAATATATTGCGAAAGTGGCATTGCCGTTTTAATCTCTGCCTCAAATTTTTCTTTGCCAAACTCACGTACATAAGAATCAGGATCATGCTCTTTTGGCAAAAATAGGAATGACAACTTCAATCCATCCGTAAGTGCAGGCAATGCATTCATGGCAGCACGCCAAGCTGCTGTTAGCCCTGCTTTATCGCCATCAAAGCAAAATACCACCTCATCGGTTTGACGCATCAGTTTGGTAATGTGAAATGGTGTTGTGGCCGTACCTAACGCTGCCACCGCGTATTCAATACCATATTGCGCCAAAGCCACTACATCCATGTAACCTTCAACCACTAAGGCACGGCCTGCATCGCGAATGGCTCTACGCGCTAGAAACAAACCGTAAAGTTCATGGCCTTTTTGAAATAGCGGCGTTTCTGGTGAATTGTAATATTTTGGGGTATCTTCTGGATTAATCACGCGCCCGCCGAAACCAATTACCTGACCTTTTTGGTCATGAATTGGGAACATAATCCGATCACGAAATCGGTCATAGCGACGACCTTGATCGTTCTCTACCACCAAGCCCGCAACACTCAAAGCTTCATTATCGTAGTTAGGGAATACGCTCTGTAAATTCTGCCAACCCGCAGGCGCGTAACCCACTTGAAATTTAGCCGCGACTTGACCACTCAAGCCCCGCGCTTTTAGATATTCAATGGCTCGAGGAGATTTTTTAAGTTCCGCTTTGTAGTACTGAGCGGCTTGCTGCAAAGACTCTTGTAAACCTACCACCACTTTATGCTCAGGCTTGTTCGAATCGCGCGTTTCTTGCGGCACAACCATGCCAACCATTCGAGCAAGGTCATTAATCGCTTCTACAAAACTTAACCCTTGGTATTCCATTAAAAAACCAACGGCAGTGCCGTGCGCACCGCAACCAAAGCAGTGATAAAACTGCTTAGTGGGACTAACGGTAAAACTAGGGGATTTTTCGTTGTGAAACGGGCAACAAGCAGAATAATTCGCCCCGGCTTTTTTCAAGGGCGTGATTTTATCAATCACGTCTACAATATCAACGCGATTTAACAACTCTTGAATAAAGCTCTCTGGAATCAAAGTGTTCTGCTTTTATAAGATTTTAGTTAATTTTAGCTTAATTTCGAAGGGGCGTTTCTACAATTAGAGTCGCTTCAATTAATAGAAAACTGCAGAAACAAAAAAGGAGCTTTTCGCTCCTTTAATATTTTTACCAACCAATTTTTTACTTAAGCTAATCGAGTTTTAATCAAACCTGATATTTTCCCCATATCAGCTTTACCAGCAACAAGTGGCTTAATCGCAGCCATCACCTTGCCCATATCTTTTACACCAACGGCGCCTGTATCAGCGACCACTTGATCTAAAATACTTAGAATTTCTGCCTCAGTTAACTGTTGGGGCAAGTATTCTTGCAACACGCTCACTTCGTACTTTTCAACATCGGCCAAATCTGTTCTATTGGCAGACTCATATGCAGCAATTGAATCACGGCGCTGTTTAAGCATTTTTTCAATAGCTGTAATCACATCAGCATCGCTTAACTCAATACGCTCATCAACCTCACGCTGTTTGATAGCCGCTTGCAATAAACGAATAGCACCTAAACGCGCGCTATCTTTAGCGCGCATTGCGGTTTTCATATCTTCAGTGATTTGTAACTTAAGGCTCATCTTAACTTAGGTATTCTAGACTCAGGCGTTCTGGTCTTAGGTATTTTTGATGTAAGTATCAAACTTAGCTTGATAATCTGCCATGTGCTCAGTTAGTGCAATTTTGTATTGATTTACAAAGTACTCTAACGCGGCCGCTTTTTCAGCTTCAAAGTTTTCTTTAGTGCCACATTGATTGGCAATTAAAAACGTATTGAACCTAGCAGATGCAAACAAGAAACTGGCATTCACAACACTCACATCGTTGCTTGCAGCTTGCTCATTGGCAAAACCAATGAACTTATCTGTCAAGCTCCAAAATGCAGCATCATCCGCACTAGCCTCTTGCATTGGCTCTGTAATATTTTCACCAGCCATTACGATGAACTAGTAAAGTTTAGCTGGAAGTGTTTGTTTTAGTAAACGGCGGTACTGACGTTTAACGGCAGCAGCAGCTTTACGTTTACGTTCCCAAGTTGGTTTTTCGTAGAACTCGCGAGCGCGAAGATCATTCAACAAACCTGTTTTTTCAATTAGGCGTTTAAAACGGCGAAGGGCAACGTCAAACGGCTCATTTTCTTTTACGCGTACACTAGACATTCGATCTCTCTTATAACAACAAATTTAATATGGGATTACTCTAATTTCTAACAGGCACTGTAGCGCTTCTGATTTAGAAACTGAGAAAAGCCGACTATTTTAATCGCATAATTGTTTTTATTCAATTACTTTTATGCATTTACCATTAGTTTTGTACATTTATGGTTGAAATGCGTAATAATTCCACTTTTAAAATCTTTAAAGTAATTAATTAGATGCCAGAATTTCTCATATGATAGTCTTAGGTGTGGAATCATCCTGCGACGAAACAGGGCTTGCATTATACGATACCGAGCAAGGTTTACTTGCACACGCGTTGCACTCGCAAGTTGAAATGCATGCTGAATATGGCGGCGTAGTGCCAGAGCTTGCCTCGCGCGACCACATTCGCCGCGTATTACCACTCACTGAAAGCGTACTTAAAACCGCTAACAAAACGCTGCAAGACATTGACGCAATCGCCTACACACAAGGCCCAGGCCTATCTGGCGCGTTGTTAGTTGGCACTAGCTTTGCTGAATCGCTCGCGTTTAGCTTACAAATTCCTACGATTAATGTGCACCATCTTGAAGGCCACTTGCTTGCGCCTTTGCTTGAAGCCAATCCTCCTGCTTTTCCATTTGTGGCGCTGCTAGTTTCGGGCGGGCACAGCCAACTGATGCGCGTGGATGGCATTGGTGAATATGAATTACTTGGCGACACCTTAGATGACGCCGCAGGTGAAGCTTTTGATAAGACCGCCAAATTGTTAGGCTTAGGCTACCCAGGTGGGCCTGCGCTATCTAAATTGGCACAAAGTGGTAACCCGCGCTTTAAATTACCTCGTCCATTATTAAATAGCGGCGATTTGAATTTTAGTTTTAGTGGCTTAAAAACGGCGGTGTTAACACTGGTGAATCAGCACCAACCCTTAGATGCCACAACTACTGCAGATATTGCTTGGGAGTTTCAAGAAGCGGTCACTGAAATATTAACGCTGAAATGCATGACGGCTTTGCGTGAAACTGGCTTAGATAACTTAGTGGTTTCAGGGGGCGTAAGCGCCAACTCAAAACTGCGTGAAAAACTGAATGCCGCTACTAAACGTAAACTTTGCAAAGTGAGCTATCCACGTTTAGAATTTTGTACAGACAACGGCGCGATGATTGCCTTTGCAGGTGCAATGCGCCTTAAAGCCATGCATGGTAATGGCAATAAAAACTACGGTTTTAGTGTACGCCCACGTTGGGATTTAGCTGAGTTGCAAAAACCTACGATTTAGAAACAGCTTACTTTTTCTTACCAAAACCTGATTCGGTACCTGCCAGCAACTTCTGAATATTGCTTCTATGGCGCCAAATCAGAATTACCGCCATCACAGTTACTGCAATCACATAATCTTTATACGCTGACAATAAAAACCACGCATATACTGGCGCAAATGCTGCTGCCGCAATCGCAGCGAGTGATGAAAAGCGCGAAATCGCAAAAACCACAATCCAAGTAACAACTGCCGCTAAACCGAGTAATGGTGAAATAGCTAACATTACACCCAGCGCAGTAGCCACACCCTTGCCGCCTTTGAATTTATAAAAAATCGGGTACAAATGCCCAAAAAATACAGCCAAGCCAACTGAAGCGATTACCCACATCAACATATCAGACTGCAACGCCAACCAAACGGGCAACCAACCTTTTAACACATCGCCCAATAAAGTAAGCGCAGCCGCCAGTTTTTTGCCACTACGCAATACATTCGTCGCACCAGGATTACCTGAGCCCACAGTACGCGGGTCAGGCAAGCCAAACAGCTTACTCACGATAATGCCAAATGCAACAGAACCCAATAGATACGCAGCCACAATCCAAACCACAGGAATCAACGTGACTGGTACAAACCCTAATTCATTCATTTAAATTCTCTTAGCGATGATGCTCACCGAAGCGAACATTCGAACAAATAATCAATCAAGCAACTTTTAATCACAGAACTTTTAATCACAACTATATATTGTAGTTTAATATTCAAAATATTACTGGATTCTGGACATTACAAGAATCACAACACGAGAATAAACCAATGGACATCATATTTTTAGAGCAAGTTAAAGTGCAAACCAAATTAGGCGTACCCGAATGGGAACGCATGATGCCGCAAACCATCATTCTAGACATTGAAATTGGCTACGACTTAACCAACGCCTGCAAAAGCGACGCCATTGCCGATACCATAGACTACGGCGCAGTCGTGGGCCGAATACGTGAAACATTAACTGAACATAGCTTTCAATTGGTAGAAGCCTTGGCGGAGCATATTTGCCAATTAATTTTGAAGGAGTTTGGTGCGTTGAGTGTGAAGATTAAAGTGGCTAAGCCAGCGATATTGCCAGGGTTGAAGGCTTTGGGGGTGGTGATTGAGCGCATTAAATAAGATTTTTTGATGTATCATCAATTCTTTTCAATAAGCTTTTAAACTTTAAAAAATATGATTTTCAAAGAAAATAATAACGCAGCACCAACTGATAAATTTGAAAAAGCAGGCTATGATGCAGAGAGGAAAGTAGCCTTCTATCTAAAAATGGCTTTTGATGAAAACCCTGACTTACTTGTGCTGCATGATTTACGTTTGGAGTCTGGCGATATTACAGCACAGATGGATCACCTTATCATTCACCAACACGGCCTCATTATTATTGAAAGTAAGAGTGTTGCGGGCAAGCTTTCAGTTCAAGATGATGGGCAATGGGTGAAGTGGTATACACAAAAATCAGGTAAAGATAAAAGTGTTGGAATGCCAAGTCCTATTAAGCAAGCAAGACTTCAAGGGCAGACACTTATGAGCGTCTTGTCACAGGGGGTAAACGAAAATGTCCGCCCCGCACTACAAACCCTTCCAGTGGATGTTCTAGTCGCTTTTTCAAATCATAATGGTGGCGTTTTCATCGCTAAAGATAAAAGCCAATATCCTGAAATGTGTCCTGCAGATGCTGCAGATGATAGAGTCAAAGAGATTTTGGCGATAAGAGCCAAAAAACCGCAAGACTTTAGTTTATCTGAAACAAATAGAGACAAACTCGCAAACTATTTAACTAAAATTCATAAACCTTACCAAGCACCTGTTTCTGCAACAAATAAGACTTATCCAAAACAAGAAATCGAAGCGACAATTAAAGTTGAGCAAACAATTGCTGCATATACTTCCGTTGAAAATCCAAATAGCGCTTTTGGTACATTTGCTAGCTTCCTAACCAATACTTTAACGCCTCAAAAAAACCAGTTCAAGCATATTTGTCGCAAGTGCAAATCAGACAAACTAGAGGTAAGGTTTGGTAAAAACTATTACTTAAAGTGCTTGAGTTGCGATGAAAATAATCGGATCGATTCCTGTTGTTCTAAATGCAAGAGTCTTCTCAAAATCCGTAAAGATAAAAATTTATTTTTTGCCGAATGCAAAAATTGTAATTCTTCTGAGTTATTTCACTGCAACAGCTAATTCTTCCCCCTTTCACCACGCCGAGCAACGCAGACATAAAGGAAGCCTTCAGCAAGCGGCTGTTTGAGCCAAATGATTTTCTTGGCGAGTTTCCGATTGCTGCCTTTATGTTGAGTAGCGCAGGGAAGGCGAAGCCCGTGGTGTTGGGGTGCCGTTTTCTTTGGTTACTTTCTTTTCAGGCAGTTAAAAGAAAGTGACTAGCCGTCGGGCTACCCCCGACACGTTGAATCACCTAGAAATATCGCATAAGTCACTAGATTCCGATTTTTCACATTTTACTTGCCATTTAAGTGGCTTAGTAAACTGGGGAAGACCTTTACGGTCTCATCGGAATGACGAATTGAGGTGGACTTCACCCTCACCCTAGCCCTCTCCCTAAAGGGCGAGGGGATAGTAAAAAGATTCCCGCGTGCGCGAGAATGACGGAATATAAGGTATAAAACACCTGCCATCGGAGTCAATATCTACGCGCCTCCCAGCACGATGCTTTTACTTATAAAAGCCTGTATGATAATTTACATGCAAAACATTCCATTCAAAAAGTATTACTTAGCGCTTTTACTCGCAATCGCAGCGGTTTTACTAACAAGTTGCGATGATAAAAAACATCAGTCTGATAAAAACTCGCCTAGCAACAATCTCAAAGTCGTCATTATTCGCCACGGTGAAAAACCAAAAGATGGCAACAATTTATCCTGCCAAGGTCAAAATCGCGCATTGCAATTGCCTACTGTGCTGTATGCAAAATTAAATACTCCAGATTATATTTATGTGCCCGCGCTAAAAAGCGATGATGAAACTAAACATAGTCGGATGTTTCAAACCATTAGCCCATTTGCGATTAAATATAATCTGCCCATTAACAGTAAATATAGCGCGGACGAAAATGAAAAAATCGCCAAGAGTGTATTTAACAAAGATGGTCTAGTGCTGATGGTGTGGGAGCATAGCGCTATTCAGGCATTGGCTGGTGCGCTTGGTGTGAAAGACGCGCCGCAATGGGCTGATAAAGACTTTGATAGCGTTTGGATAATCAATTACCAAGATGGAAAAGCCATGCTAACGATGGATAAAGAAGGCATTAATCCTGCTATGGAATGCAGTTACTAAGGCAGGCTTACCCACGCGGGTGATGCATACTATGCAACTGCTTCAAGCGCTCGCGCGCCACATGCGTATAGATCTGCGTGGTGGAAATATCCGAATGCCCAAGTAGCATCTGCACCACACGTAAATCCGCACCGTGATTCAGTAAATGCGTTGCAAACGCATGACGCAATACATGCGGCGACATATGTTTAGTAATGCCTGCTAAAAGTGCATGGCGCTTAATTAAATACCAAAAAGCTTGACGCGTCATCTCCTCGCCCCGATTTGTGACAAATAGCGCATCACATAATCGCTTTTGTAAAATTGCCGCGCGTGCGCCGCTTAAGTAACGCGAAATCCAGTCAACCGCTTCTTCGCCCATCGGTACTAATCGCGTTTTACTGCCTTTACCTGTAATTCGCACAACGCCGTCGCCCAAACTGACTTCTGTGACTTTAACACCTACCAATTCAGACACACGCAGTCCGCAGGCGTAGAGTAGCTCTAACATCGCCCTATCGCGCAATCCTGCTGGCTCTTCAATGTTCGGGGCATTGAGTAAGGCTATCACTTCTTCTTCATTTAAACTTTTTGGCAAGCTGCGCGGTAGTTTAGGCGATTGAATTTGGATGGTCGGGTCTAGGCTAATTCTGTTATCGCGCATTAAGTAGCGATAAAATCTGCGCATACTAGCTATCAATCGACTAATGCTACGCGGCTTGCTCAGTGGAAACTTAACCGCTAGATATTGTTGAATATCGGCTTGGTCAACGGTGAGTAATTGCTTGTTCTGTGGTGTGAGCCAAAGCGCAAATGAGGTTAAATCTAAGCGATAGCTTTCTAAGGTATTTTTAGATAAGCCATCTTCCAGCCATAAATGGTCAATGAAAGTATCCAGCTCTGCCGCATCTTGCGACGAGAGCGTGTGTTCACTCATGCGAGTAGCCTTTCACACCTTCATGCGCTAACAGCCAGCGTTTAAAAGATAATCCATAGTCTTTACCCTGCATAAATCCGCCTATGCCATTCTTCGCAACTACGCGATGGCATGGAATGATAAGTGGAATGTGATTTGCACCACAAGCATTTGCCACAGCGCGTGGCCCTGAACCAATTTGATTGGCAATCTGCCCATAGGTAGCTACTTGACCTAATGGAATGGCGGCAATCGCCTGCCAAACACGTTGTTGAAAGGCTGTGCCTTGTTGTTGGTAAAGAGCTGAGTTAAATTGCAGGTTGGCTTGTTTTAGGTATTGTTGTATCTGCTCGCAAGCTTGCTGTACGAGCGAATTTTTTATCACTGTGGGATGATAAAATTGCAGATTTTCTTGCGGTGGAGATTCAAGCAATAAATCAATCGCAAGTTGATTGCCTTGCATGGCAATGGCAACCACACCAAAAGGCGCATCAACAAGAGCTTCGTATTGAGGAATCATCAGTGTTATGTTAAACCAATATGATGCAGATGCAAACGAAAAGTCTTGAGTGAAAATTCGTGCGTCTGAATTTTTGGAGAATAAATAGACGTAAAAAAACCCAAAAGCCTTTCGACATTTGGGTTTCTGCTTTCAGCAAGAAGGGCTTAAATTTAAGCGCTTTCTGCTGGAGCCATCACTTCTTTTTCACGTGTGAACAATTTTTCTTTAATACGTGCTGATTTACCTGAACGCTCACGTAGGTAGTAAAGTTTCGCACGGCGAACATCGCCACGACGTTTAACTTCAATGCTAGCGATTAGCGGTGAGTAAGTTTGGAATGTACGCTCAACACCTTCACCAGATGAAATTTTACGCACGATGAATGATGAGTTCAAACCACGGTTACGTTTAGCAATTACAACGCCTTCGTATGATTGCACACGTTTACGTGTACCTTCAACTACGTTCACGCCAACTACTACAGTGTCGCCTGGTGCAAAAGATGGAATAACTTTGCCTAAACGGGCAATTTCTTCCTCTTCCAACATTTTAATAATATCTGCCATTTTCTATATCCACTGGGTTTCCCCTGTGTGGTTCCTTTTAATTATGAAGAAACTTGTTCCTGCACTTTAGCCAACTTTTTACAGATTTAATCACTCAAATCTGTATCGAGTTCTTTGAGCAGACGTGCTTCTTCTTTCGTCAACGGCCTTGCGGCCAATAAATCGGGACGTTGATCCCGAGTTCTTTTCAGCGACATTTTCAAACGCCACTGCTTAATCTTTGCATGATTGCCCGAAGTTAAAACCTCTGGCACTTTCACACCTTTATATTCTTCTGGCCTTGTGTAGTGCGGGCAATCTAACAAGCCATCTACGAAAGAATCTTCAATCGCAGAATCACTATCACCTAAAGCACCCGGCAATTGCCTGACAATGGCATCTATCAATGTCATGGCAGGTAATTCACCACCACTTAACACATAGTCACCTATCGAGATCTCTTCATCGACTAAGGCATCTATCAGTCGTTGATCAACACCTTCATAACGACTTGCCAACAACACTAAACCTTGCTTTTTACTTAACTGCATGACTTTTTCATGCGTCAGCGGTTTACCCGCTGGTGAAAGATGGATGACCCAACTTTCAATATTTTCTTCAGCTTGTTTTAACTTCGCTGAGCTAATGGCTTGCTCTAATGGTTCTACCAGCATCACCATACCAGGGCCGCCACCGTATGGCCTGTCATCTACGGTTTTATGATTATCTGTAGTGAAATCGCGTGGATTCCAATATTGCACATCATAAATCTTTTGCTGTAATGCTCTGCTGGTAATGCCATATTTCGTAATGGCATCGAACATTTCAGGAAACAGCGTAACTACATCAAATTTAAAAGCCATCATCAAACTTGAACGGCATGACTAGAAATCTGCATCCCAATCCACCAACATTGTTTTTGCTGTTGTATCTACTTCAAGCACTACTGCGTCAATAAATGGCAATAATCTTTCTTGCGGTTTTTCTTTGGCTATGGCTTTAACAGCTGAATCTTCTTGCTTTACGGCATCTGCACGTACTGCAATCACATCATTTGCACCAGTTTCAAACACATCAACAATCAAGCCAAAATCAACATCTTGTTTGTTCTTAACGCGTAAACCAATCAAATCTGACCAGTAATACTCATTTTCTTCAGCTTCTGGTAATTGCTCTCTTGGCACGGCTATTTGCTTACCCTTGCAAGCAAGCGCCGCATCGCGGTCATCTATGCCTTTAAGCTTAACAACTAGTACGTCATTGTGTGTTTTGGCAGTTTCAACCACCATTTCACGCCAATCTTCGCCTTTGCCCAGCCACCAAGAATCGTAATCAAATAAGCCGTCAAACGCTTCTGTATCTGGCACAATTTTCAGCCAGCCAAAAACGCCGTAGGGCGCAACGATGCGCCCCATGACTACCATACTACTGCTTGTTTGCTTTGTATTTGCCAAAACCTTAGTACTTGCCAAAATTAGCTACAGACTTAGTCAATCGCTCGGTGACACAAATCACCTGAGCGATGATATTAAGCGTCTGCAGCTGGTGTTTCAGCAACTTCTGCAGCGGCTTCAACTGGAGCAGCGGCAGCTTCGGCCTCAGCAGCTTTTGCTGCGGCCGAAGCTTCAGCGGCCTGAGCTGCTTGTTCAGCGGCTTTAGCATCCGCTTCAGCTTTAGCAGCATCTGCAGCAGCTTTTTGTTTTGCAGCTTCAACAGCAGCAATTTTAGCTTTAACAGCATCAGCTTTAGCAGCATCTTTTGCTTTAGCAGCAATAGCGTACTCAGGGCCTTTAGCGTGAAATTTAACCAAACGTGCCACTGTATCAGACAGTTGTGCACCTTGACCTTGCCAGAATGTAACACGCTCTTGATCTACACGAAGCGCTTCTGCACCAGCTTTTGCTGATGGGTTGTAAAAACCAACACGCTCAATGAAGCGGCCGTCACGACGATTGCGTGAATCAGCAACTACCACGTTGTAGAAAGGAGTTTTTTTCGCGCCACCACGAGCTAAACGAATAATAACCATAATCTTTGTTCTCTTTTAGAAAATTTTAAAGCAGAAAGGCGCGGATTTTACGTTATTAATGATGGGTTTGGCAAGTAGTTTGTGCATTAATCCCATAATTAATCTTTGTGCAAAATCTGTCGTTTTAAAACTGTGCTGCTTATACACAGTTTTAGCGCCATGTTGAGTTGTGTTTTTTATATCGCGTTGGGTCTGTCAAGCCTGCGGCGGCAAAACCTTCTCGCCTTAAACGGCATGAGTCACACAATCCACATGCCTCGCCATGGCTGTCAGCTTGATAGCAAGAGACGGTCATCGCGTAGTCAACACCAAGCTCAGTGCCAAGCGTAATAATTTGTGCTTTTGTCATATCAATTAATGGCGCGTGTATGGTAATTGCATGCCCCTCTACTGCGCTTTTAGTCGCTAGGTTCGCCATCGCTTGAAATGCTTTAACGTATTCACCCCGACAATCAGGGTAACCTGAGTAATCGAGCGCGTTCACGCCGATAAAAATATCCTGACTTTTTAACACCTCCGCCCATGCCAAAGCTAAAGACAGCATAATAGTGTTTCGTGCGGGTACGTATGTGATCGGTATGCCAGCCGTTTCACTTTCTGGCACAGCAATCGCATCATCTGTTAATGCCGAGCCACCAAATAAAGATAAATCCAAGTTAGCGGTTTTATGTGCTGAAGCGCCCATAATACTAGCCACGTTTTTAGCCGCATGTAACTCGGCAATATGGCGCTGATGATAGTCCAAGCTCAAACAATAACATTCAAAACCTTGAGATTTTGCGATTGCAAGACAGGTAGCGGAGTCTAGTCCGCCAGAAAGAAGTACCACTGCATTCTTTTTTGTTTTATTTTCCATATTGAAATCCATGCCGAAACTCTAATCTAAACCCCAGGTTTTTCGCCCCATAAAATTTTATGTAGCTGTACTTGCATACGCACAGGTAACTTGTCCGCCAATACCCACTCTGCTAGTTCGGTAGGGTTTACTTGACTATAGACTGGTGAAAATAATACGGGACATTTTTCGGCAATTTTATGTGTATTTAATAGCTCTTTCGCCCATTGGTAATCTTCTCGACTACACAATACAAATTTCACTTCGTCTGAGCTTTTTAAATGCTCTAAATTACTCCAAACATTATTTTTTAGCTCACCTGAATCTGGTGTTTTGACATCAAGTATCACAGAAACACGTTTATCTACTGGGCTAATATCAATTGCACCACCTGTTTCTAACGATACGCTGTAGCCTGCATCACATAAGTCTTTTAGCAACACATGGCAATCTTTTTGCGCTAGCGGCTCACCGCCTGTTACGGTGACATATTTTGCTCCAAATTCAGTGACCTTAGTCAAAATATCAGCAATCTCAATATTACTGCCGCCACTAAATGCATAAGCGGTATCGCAATACACGCAGCGCATTGGGCAGCCCGTTAGGCGCACAAATACTGTGGGTAATCCTACGCGTGAGGATTCACCTTGTATTGAGTAAAAAATTTCGTGGACTTTGAGCTTCATTACTTGAGTTTCATTAAACACTTAATATGCCAGAGAGACTGATTGACTTAAAAAAATAGCGCCAACTTGAATTGGCGCCATTGTAACTTAAATATTGATTTACTTAAATTGAGCTAAGTGAATGTTTTAGCAAAAGAACTTATTTCAATAGTCGTTCATTCAATACAAGTTACTTAATCGCCTCTAATGCTTTTAAGCGTTTCTGTGCAGTAGGCGTTACTTCGCTATTGGGAAACTGAGCGATTAAGTCGCGCAAAGTTTTTTTCGCACCTGGTACTAAGCCTAGCTGAATCTGGCTATTCGCCATGTTCAACATCGCATCTGGCACTTTCGGGCTTTCGGGATGTAAATCTATTACTTTTTGTTGTGTGGCAATGGCTGATTTATAGTTTTTTAATGCAAATTGTGAATAGCCTAAACCGTAAGTTGCCTCTGCTGCCAGAGTGCTGTTTGGATAATCCTTTAAGAATTTATCATAAGCATTGAATGCATCTTTATGTTTAGACTCTTTGGATAGACCATTGGCCAACTCTAACAATTGATACTCTTGCGTATTTTTAGCTGGAGCTGCTACAACCGCAGTTGGCGGTGGCGCTGAGGTATCACTTGAACCAGCTGCCACAGAAGACGTAGCGCCGCTTTCTAGCTTACGCAAGCGTGTATCGGTATCGCCATACAAATCCTTTTGTCGTTGCTGAGTCGCATCAACATTATGATTCGCCACTTCCAACTCACCTTTAAGTCTTGCAACTTCTTGCTTTAAAGATTCAATCTGATTCTGCATCTCCATTAAGCCACCACCCTTGGTGATGGCCTCAATGGCTTGCAAACGCTGCTCAAAGTCTTTTTTTAGGTTCGCCAACTCAGTCTGATTCGCCTGATCCTGACTATTCATTGTCGCTTCTACTTCTAGAATCTTTTTGCGCGCCTCTTTGTCGTCAAACAAAGCTGCATGGCCACTTATTGCAAATAGCTGCACAGACAACAACACACTAGCCAGTATCAGTTTTTTCATCATACTTTTTAAGTCCTAAATAGTCAGTTCTCAGCAATCGATTCTACAATTACTCGTTTTCGTAGACTACATCTACACGACGATTTTGTTTTGAACATGCTTCGTCCTCACAACCTTCCGTGGCTTTTTCTTCACCAAAACTTACAGTTTCAATTTGTGTATCTTTTACGCCCAGTAAGTTAAGTGAGCTTTTCACAGCAACTGAACGGCGTTGACCTAATGACAAGTTGTACTCACGAGTACCGCGCTCATCGGTATTGCCTTGTAAAATTACTTTTGCTGAAGTGTGTGCAAGCAAGTATTTAGCATGCGCCTCAATTAGTGGGCGGAACTCAGCCTTAACTGCATCACTATCAAAATCGAAATAAACATTACGTTTAGATAAGATATTGTTTGGATCTTTTAATGGATTGTTGGCTGAATCTGTCGCATTGCCATCAATCGCCACTTCTTTAACAGCTGAAGTATCTGCACCTGTATTATTTTCTGCTGGTTTAGTCGCCTGCGCTGGGCTTTTATCTTCCACGGCTACTGGGGCTGTGTTCATTGGCGTGCTTTTACAAGCGCTTAACACTAATGCCAACAATAAGCTGCTTAGTAACTTGGTATTCCATGTAGATTTATTCATATTACTCTCCTCAAGAAGTCATGCTTTATAAAATATACTCAAACTAAAACTTTATTATTTCTATTACACGTATTACTACTATGTTTACTACAACCTATGCACTTTAGACGCCCGCTATTTAATTAGCAGGCACTATTTAATTAAAGGCCCCCAAGCTGGCTCACGAATGTCGCCACTAGATTCATTCAACTTTTGCTTAACGCGGCCATCTGCAGATACAGCAGCTAAAGCACCGTGTCCACTTGAGCGTGTTGCATAAAGAATCACACGACCATTTGGTGCAAAGCTTGGCGACTCATCTTGCGAACCATCGCTTAACAACTGTACTTGCCCTGTTGCTAGATCTTGCAATGCCACTCGAAACTTACCACCATCATTTCGTATCATCGCCAAAGATTTACCATCTGGCGAGAAACGTGGGCTAACGTTATACGCGCCTTCAAAAGTCACACGTTGGGGATCACCGCCATTGGCAGAAACCTTGTAGATTTGCGGCTTACCACCACGGTCTGAAGTAAAGTATATCCACTTAGCATCTGAAGACCAAGTCGGCTCGGTGTCAATCGCATTGCCTTTTGTAATACGATTCAAGCCAGAACCATCGACATTGATAGTGTACACCTGAGAGTTAGCGCCATAAGTGAGTACAATCGCCAACTTACTGCCATCTGGCGACCATGCTGGCGCACTATTATTACCTTTAAAGCTGGCCAATACAGTGCGCTGACCACTTAAGGCCTGCACGTAAATAATCGGTTTTTTCTTTTCAAACGAAACATAGGCAATTTTATTGCCTTCAGGTGACCATGCTGGCGAAATAATTGGCTCTTTTGATGACACCATCGTCAGTGGATTTGCGCCATCAGCATCGGCCACTTTAAGCATGTAACGGTCATTAGCCTTGGTCACATAAGCGATACGACTAGCAAAGATACCTGATTCACCGGTAAGTTTCTGATAAATCACATCTGCAATTTTATGTGCGGTTGCCCTTAGCTGATTCGGAGCAATGGTGTATTGCATACCAGTTAATTGCGTTTGCTTAAGTACATCTGCCAACTGAAACGTAACTTTCAAACGATTATTTGGTAGCGTCTCTACAGCACCAACTGCCATAGCCTGTGCTTGCAAATTTGCCCACTCAGAATATTTGATTTGCGTAATATCGGTAGGTTTATTCACCACGCCGCCAGTTTCTAGCACGCGAAATAAACCACTGCGTTTCAAATCAGCCGCAATAATATTACTGATACTGTCTGCGCTGTTACCACTTTGCTCAAAAGGCACAATGGCGATTGGCACTTGCTGTGCGCTACCGCCGCTAATTTCAATTTCTAACGCGGCACTAGCTAACGATGGAATAAACAGACTTGCAGAAAATATAGCTAAATTAAGTATTTTGGAGAATTGCAGGTTTAAAAAACTTAACTTGGGAAATCTAAGTATATGCATAGGCTATGTTTAATGTCTTTAAATTAATCACTTATTAAAATCTAAAATTTGGAACCCAGAAGCACCTACTAAGTTCACTTTGAATTTTAACCCAGGCTTATTTTGACGCCTCAAGCATTTTGACGCCACACGATTTACACTTTGTTACAAAGTGCCATTCGAATAATTATGCTCTAAATTAAACTTAGTCGTTAGGAGTAATCGTAAGATTTAGCTCTCTAAACTCAGCTTTTAATTTAGAGTCCTCAGGAAGTTTAAATGGCTCAGACAATAAAATTGCTCTTTCCACTGCATCGTCACACGCTGGACTTCCACTTGATTTTGTTGTCTTAACGCCTCCCATCAACTGTCCTGTTGGTAAGAGTCCTATCGTAATCTTAATAATTGGGCTGCCAGTGCCACAAAGTGTGGTATTAACATTCCCACGAATTTTGGCTCTTATTTTATCAGTAAACTCATTTATGATGCCTGCATTGGCAGCAGCTTTAGCGCCTATCGCCCGTTGATCTACCTCTGTTTTTTCTTCAGCCAACGCTTCTTGTTGTAGTTTCTTTAAAGCATCATTAGGTTTATTTACTTTTACAGCAGGCTTCGCATCATCTTTAAACGCTTCTAGCTTTAGCGCATCAAGTTGTTTCTTTTGCTCAATTGCTTTCTCTTTCTTGAGCTGGTCTTCCACTTTTTTCAACTCTAATGCTTTTTTCTTTTTTTCTAGTGCAATATCTACTTGCGGCTCTTCTTTTGGCTTTTCCTCTACTACTGGTTTGGGCTCAGGTTTAGGTTCTGGCTTAACTTCTTCTTTAACTACAGGTTTTGGCTCTGGCTGCACAACTGGCTCTGGCATGGGTGCTGCTTGATTGGGAATGCTATCCCACAGTTCAACTTCCGTTACGTCTAATGCAGTGTGAGCAGCTTTCCAATTAAAAGAAATCAGCAATGCCGCAAGTAAGGCGACATGCACGGCAATCGCCTGCCCACCAGCTTTCCAGGAAACTTCTTTTTCGTACGTTCTAATCATTTTAATAAATTGGTCATTTCAATCATTCAGCGGGCTTACTTGGCTGGCGCTAGCAATAGTCCAACTTTATCCACTTTATTCTGCTTGAGTAAATCCATCACGCCTATCACGTCGTCATATTTAACATTTTTATCTGCGGCAATCACCACTGAGCGTTCTGGCGCTTTGGTAAGCGCTTGGCGCACAGCCAAAAGTAATTCATCGCGCGGCATAGGCTTATTGTCGAACTCTATTTTGTGATTAAGTTTAACCGTGAGCACCAATGGCGGCACTTGCGGCTGTTTTAAACCTTGCCCGACTTTAGGCAAATCAACCACACCAGGATTAGTCATGGGCGCGGTGACCATAAAAATAACCAGTAGCACCAAAGTCACATCAATGTAAGGCACTACATTGATTTGATTCATCATGCGACGTTTGCGAGTACGCGCCATGGTTTAGCACTTTCTTTGCAGAATATTAGTGAACTCTTCCATAAAACTTTCGTAACGCACAGAAAGTCTATCAACTGAACTTGCGAAGCGGTTGTAGGCAATCACGGCTGGAATTGCAGCAAACAAGCCAATCGCAGTTGCCACCAAAGCTTCCGCAATACCAGGCGCCACTTGACTAAGGGTGGCTTGTGCCACGTTAGATAAGCCTCTGAACGCATTCATAATGCCCCAAACCGTTCCAAATAAGCCGATGTATGGGCTCACAGAGCCAACTGAGGCTAAGAATGGCAGATGCGCATCTAGATCATCTAACTCACGGTTATAGGCAGCACGCATTGCTCGGCGAGAACCTTCCATCACATCAGAAACATCTATATGCGTTTGCTGCTTATGACGCGCATACTCTCTAAAACCAGCTTCAAATATGCTCGCCATGCCTTGCGGCTTGCGACGACTCGAGGCGAGACCTTCAAATAGTTTATTCAAATCACCACCCGACCAAAATGCTTTTTCAAAATCTTCAGCATTGGTTTCAGCTTGCTTAATCGTCGCTAACTTAATAAAAATATACCACCAAGAAAATAGTGAGGTGCCAATTAACACCAGTAACACCATCTGCACAGGCAGGCTGGCGCCAGCCACTAGCGAAAAAATAGACATATCATTGGCCGCGCTTATACTCATAACTTCTCCACTTTTTGGTTCAATACTTGTTAATTCACTGCTTATAAATTGATTGCTTGTATTTTAATCATGTCTTGCTTCATGGCTATAGGAATGGATACTGGCTTAAAAGTTTCCGCATCGACGAAGGCCGCTTTAACATGTGCTTGAATCAACTCAACGCTATTACAGATAATTGTTTGCGCCATTTCTATACTGCCGCGCCCGATGTTTGTTAGCTCGCAATGCACTTCTAGCAGGTCATTAAACCTTGCGGGCTTTTTGAAGTTAATCGACAAACTATGTACCACAATAATTACGCCTAAATCATCTTTAACTGTGGTTTGCTCGTAACCCAGAGCGCGCAACCATTCAGTACGGGCACGCTCCATAAAGTTTAAATAGTTTGAGTGGTAAACCACACCGCCGGCGTCGGTATCTTCGTAATACACACGGACTGGCCAACTAAATTGAGGACTACTCATGCTTAATCTTGCCAAGTTTCACTATTTAAATGCTTAGGCATGGGCAATTCAAAATGCTGATACGCTTGCTGTGTGGCGATACGTCCACGCGGCGTGCGCATTAAATAACCTTGTTGAATCAAGTAAGGTTCAAGCACATCTTCAATCGTATCACGCTCTTCGCCGATGGCTGCGGCTAGATTGTCCAAACCTACAGGACCGCCACCGAACTTCTCTATCACGGCAAGCAAAAGTTTTCTATCCATCACGTCAAAACCTAATTTATCGACATCTAGCATTTTCAACGCAGCATCAGCGACTTCTGATGACACAATGCCATTGGCTTTCACTTGAGCATAATCACGTACACGGCGCAGTAATCTATTGGCAATACGTGGTGTGCCGCGTGAACGGCGGGCAATTTCCAGCGAGCCTGTATCTGCCATTTCAACTTCTAATAAACCAGCGCTGCGATGAACAATTCTAGCCAGCTCTTCAGAAGTATAAAACTCTAACCGAGAAACAATCCCAAAACGGTCACGCAATGGATTCGTTAACATCCCTGCACGAGTGGTTGCGCCAATTAAGGTAAACGGCGGCAAATCAAGTCGCACACTTCGCGCAGCTGGGCCTTCGCCTATCATAATGTCTAAGCGATAATCTTCCATCGCTGGATATAAAATCTCCTCGACCACGGGTGAAAGTCGATGAATTTCATCAATGAACAACACATCATTGGGTTCTAAATTAGTCAGTAGCGCCGCCAAGTCACCAGCGCGTTCCAGCACGGGGCCTGAGGTTTGGCGCATATTGACGCCCATTTCCTTGGCTATAATATGTGCTAAAGTGGTTTTACCTAAACCTGGTGGGCCGAAGAGTAATACGTGATCAAGCGCCTCGCTGCGACCGCGTGCGGCATTAATAAAAATCTCTAACTGGCTACGTGCTTTTTCTTGCCCAACATATTCGTCTAAAAGCTTGGGGCGCAAAGCACGCTCTAAGGCTTCTTCACGAGGGCTTTCAGCATCAGGGGCAATCAGGCGGTCTGTTTCTATCATAAATTCATCTTGTTATTTGAGTTTTGGCGCTAAGACGCCATTAAAACACGCGCCTATTTATTGTGCATGTATTTTAGCGTAGCGTTCAATTAATCCTTTGACGGCTACAGGAGGACCCAAATATAGCCCTTGTCCATAGTGTACGCCTATGCTTTTCAACTCACTTAATATCTCATTATTTTCGACAAATTCAGCTACCGTTTTAATATTCATAGCCTCCGCTACACTATGAATCGAGCGCACCATGGCATGGTCAACTTTATTAATGTGCATTTCTTTAACAAAAGCACCATCTATCTTCAAATAATCCACGTCAAAATTTTTCAAATAGGTAAATGATGACATACCGCTACCAAAATCATCTAAGGCAAAGCTACAGCCAAGTTTTCGCAATGAGCTGAACAACAGTATAGTATTTTTTAGATTAACAATCGCAGCCGTTTCGGTAATTTCAAAACAGATCGCTTGAGGTGGAATTGAATACTTGATAAACATATCTTGTATAAAGCTCAGTAAACTTTTATCGCCTAATGAGGTACCAGATAAATTAATTGAAAATATATAGTTACACTTTTCTGCATTAATTTCCAGCAACTTTTGGTACGCTATAAATACATTTTTAATGACCCATCTATCGATATTGGGCATCAAATGATAACGCTCTGCAGACGGTATAAATGTGGTTGGCAGAATTATTTTGCCGTCTAGATCAACTTTTCTAAGCAAAATTTCATAGTGTTGCACTTGTGTTGCCACAGCTATGAGTGGCACGATTGGCTGACAATAGAGCATGAACTGCTCATCATCAATTTCATCGGTAATGTCTGATATTGATTCCACCGCGCTGCGCTGGCGAACCACCTCAACATCACCTGGGTTAAACAGAAAGCTTTGATTTCGCCCAGCTGATTTTGCTGAGTAACAGGCTAAATCAGCTGCATGAATAATCTCGCTCACATTTTCAAAGCCTTGATTAATGACAACCAAACCAATGCTGACACCAATATTAAAAATCTTATCATCATGAATAAAACGATAATCCCGAATAGTTTTCAACAAGGTATTATTGATTTGATTCGCATCGGTCAAAGTACAGTTTTCTAGTAGTAAGCCAAACTCATCGCCACCTAAGCGCGCCAAAGTGTCTCTCTCACGCATTTTATTGGCTAATAAAATGCTCACTTGCTTCAACAACTCATCCCCTGCGGAATGCCCACAAGTGTCATTCACTAATTTAAATTGGTCTAAATCCAAAAAGCAAAAAATATGTTGTGTATTATTTTCATGTACGCTTTTTAGGCAGCGCTCTAAGCGCACCTCAAACTCACGGCGGTTAATTAAACCTGTTAAATCATCATGTTGTGCTTGATGGCGCAACATTGATGTCGCATCATTGATCTTATCTTGCATACTGTCATAAGCGTGCTTGAGGCTGCTAGACATGGAATTAAAACCTTTTTGCAGGGTTTTCAGCTCACCACTGGAATCCTCCATAATCGTATGCGAAAACACACCTTCACCAATGCGATTCACTGCTTGAGCAATCTCTTGGATAGGTTTAGTGATATGCCGACCAAGCTTCCATGCCAGCAGGCCACTTAAAACCAAACCAAAAATAGCCGTCAAGAAAATCTTTACGATTAAATCTTGCTTAATATTTTGTAAAGTCTGATTACTCAGTTCTACATACACCTGACCAATTTTCTCTGGCGTGTAAGACTTTTTCAGCTCTAACTCTTTACTGCTTAGATTAGAAAAGTCATCAATCTCCACTAAACTTCGGTAAATGGGGAACGTAAAAATAATGCCTTTATTTTGCGGAATTTGCTCTAGGTTTTCGTTGATGATCTTAGTAATTAACGACTTAGGCAATTCACGGCCACTTAGTGCCAGCGTTAAGCCTTGGCTGTCAACCACCATCACCGTTCTTAAGTCCTGCTCATTAGACAGCGCTTGTTGAACCAGCCTTTGTAGCACCTGACTATTGCCAGAAATCACGCCATATTCTGCTGCCGGAGCAAGCTGCGAAGCAATGACTTTGCCTCGATCTTCAAGTGACTGATCCAACACACCAAAAATATTGGTGATTGCATACCCGACTAAAATAATAGCGAACAGCAAAGCGGGTATCGTACCCAAAAATATAACACGTGACTTGATGCCGATATTTTTCATATTACATGGCCTCTGGAGCGTCAGACTCTAGCATTTTCTTTAAAAGCTCATCTTCATCCATCAAAGGAATATTAAGTGAGCGGGCGACTTGATAATTCAACATGATAGAGAAGTATTTTGGCATTTGCGGTGGCGGCAATTCACTAGACGCTTGGCGTGATTTAATCGCAATTTCTGCAGCCTGTTTTGCCAACTGCTTGCTAGTGCTATATACCGCAGCTAAAGCGCCAGCACGTACATAGGATTGAGAATAGCCAAAGATAGGCTTTTGATAACGGTAGCTGGTTAATAAAATAGGCTGTGCAGTTTCGCGGCTGTAAATTGTAGGGTCTGGAATCGCTAAAATAGCGTCGGCTGTATCCAAGAGTTTTTTTAACTGTGGAATTAAGTCAGCCTCTTGATTAACTTTTTCTTCGAGAATATTCAGACCACGTTTCTCACCTCCTTCTCGCACATACTCAAGATATTGTGAAGAAGTGGTGCCCAGTAAAACGCCTATTTTTTGTGCTTCGGGTAGCACATGTTTAATCAGTGCCATTTGCCGCGAAAAAGGCTGGTCTAATACAATGGCACTAAAATTACCTAATTCACGTCGATTTTTTGCCATCACACTATTGAATGCGGGAAGTGGCGTAAACACGCCTAATACAGGTGTTGACCGCCTTAATTTACTAGCCGCCTCAAGCGCTTTTACACCCAACGCAATGACTAGTTCACTGTTTTCAGCCACTACCAGCTTTTCAGTATCTGGCAGCGTAATCACATTCACTCTAAGATTAATTTGCTTATTCTTTGCAAGCTCGGCATTGAACTGATCAACAAACTCGAGATTGGCTGGCGTTTGTACGCTCATCACAATCGTTACACCTGTATAGGCATGCGCAACAAAGGGGGCAAAAAGACCAAACACTAGCATTACGCATGCGAGTAAGCTCTTCATTAAGCTGTTCACCCAGCTTTTTCTATCTAGCCTAAATAACAAAATTGACTTCTCAACCATTCAGCTTATTACTCAGTTGCATTAAAAGTCTAACCTTACATTAAGACGAGCACGACGTTTGAGCGTGTTGTAATCTGCAAACTCTTGATAATGTTCGTTAAACAAATTTTCAACAACAGCAGAAACTTCGCCACTAATTCGTTCTGCTTTAAATTTACGCGCTAGTCGAATGTCAGATCTTCTCGCTAAACCAACATAATTACCATCCCCCAATGCGGTGACTTCACTGGTTTGATAGTAAGCATAGCTAGCATCCCACTCAGAGCTAAATCGATGCGTGAGTAAAGCACTAATGGTATCGCGCGGCATTGACATGGTAATAGTGTCAGCAGTCTGATTTCCATCAGCATTTATATTCACATAAGCGTAATTAAACAACAAATGTGTGTCTTTAGTGGCATGCCATTTGGCTTGTGCTTCAAAACCTTTCACGTTGACATCGCCAGCGTTTGTATAGACTGTAGGTTGTTTTATCAAAACATAACCTGAAGAAGTTACAGCTAACAATGGTGTTGTTCTATCAATATCCGATTTAATATAATCATGAATATTGTCGTAAAAAACTCGCGCGTCTAAGCTAAACTTTCCGAAGTCACCCAAATAGCCAATTTCTTTAGAAATAATTCGCTCTGGATTAAGGTTAGAGTTGCCTCTGATGTATTGTGCCTGTAATGGTGTAGAGGTCGTTTTGACTTCAATATTAGTATTAAACTTATCTTCCAAATAATTCGGTGTTCTTAAGGCGGTTGAGATGCCAAACCGAATAGTTTGATTTGGATTTAATTTGAAATTAATACTAGCGCGTGGTGAAATATCGGTATCGGTAAAGCTATTATTTTCTAACATTGCTCCCATATTTAGCACTACACGCTCAATTGGACGCCATTCGATATGTCCAAATAACCGTTGCAGGTTAAATGTGTCTGTATTCTGAGTCCCAAGATAATAAGGCGAATACATTATATCTTGTCGAATGCTGGCACCCCAAACTCCTCTTAAAATTGGAGATATAGAAAAGTTGTGCTGTGCTTCCACATCGTAACGCTCCATCTCTATGTCATTGTTAACTTGTAGAGTAGGTGTAAGCAAGGTAGCGAATGGAAGTAGCCCCACTAAATTAACACTATTGATTACATCTTTAGTCCTATCAAATGAATGATAGGCTTGTAATGAAAGGTCACTACTATCACTAACGTTATGACGCCAACGAATAAGCTCATAATTATTTTCGATGCTTCTGACTCTTGGCTCGAAGTAACGAGTTCTACCGAGAGACTGGTCATCCTCGCGATCACCATTGACTAGACCCAACTCAAACTCAAGATTATTTTTATCGTCCACTCGATAATCCATCTGGGCATTTAGCAAGCGTGTACGTTTAAAATCATAACGATTATCTAAACCATCGTCGTCACGATAGCCTGCAGTCACTCGATAGCTTAAATCATTTTGTTTAGCGCCATATCGAGCAAACGCTTCATGACGACCATTGCCATAGGTGGCACTTAAACTAGCCCCAACTTGATCAGATGGGCTTTGTGTAATGATATTAATCACACCAAAAAAAGAATTAGCGCCGTAACTCGCAGCATTTGGGCCACGTGTTATTTCAATGCGGTCAATATCAGCTATCGCAATAGGCAACTCACTCCACTGCACACCACCGTAAAGTGGACTGTAGACTGAGCGACCATTCACCAGCACTTGCATTGAGCCTGCATAGGCAGTTGTCATACCATGATAACTGACCACGTGATTGGTGTTATGTACAAACCCTGCATTAGTACCCACATAAAAACCTGGTACTAAACGAAAAATTTCAGGTAAATCTACAATTCCAGAAGCTCGTATTGTTTCCTTGTCTATCACTGTAACAGCTGAAGGTGCATCAGCGATGGATTGTGACAACCTAGACACCGTGAGCACTCGAGGCACGTCACCAATATAGTCATCTTCAGAGACTTCCTTGATAGGCTTTTCTTCAGCCGCAAAAAGGGGGCCAGCACTTACAAGGACCACAAAACTTAGAGTAAAAAAACCTTTATTAATCAGCTTATTAATCATTAGTTTCTCCTAACTTTCAGTAAACACCAGCAGAAATAATATGATTCACCTTCATTCTAGAACCTCTAGTAGCTTCTTATTTTGTACGGCTAGCCAATGCAACAATAGCGTAAATCCTACTGCTAGCAAGGTAGGCCCAAGAAAAATACCAATAAACCCAAAAGTTAAAATGCCACCAAGTGCACCAAACACGATGAGCAATATTGGCAGATGTGAGGATTGACTAATAAGGATAGGCTTAAGCACATTATCTACTGTGCTAATCGCTAACAAGCCATAAAGCGCCAAAAATAATGCCCAGCTAGGTTCCCCTTGGCTATAAAGCCAGAATGAAGCACCTCCCCAAATTAACGGCGGCCCCACAGGGACAACCGATAAGAAGAAAGTAGCACATGCCAACAATACTGGCGCTGGGGCACCCGCCAGCAGAAACCCCGCCAAAGCTACGGCAGCCTGAGCTAAAGCTGTACCAAATATACCGAGCATTACGCCTTTAACGGTGTTACAAGAAAGATCAAGCATCTCTAGCCCAAGAGCGCCACCTAATCTACGCACAATAATTAAAAGACCTTGTGAAATTCGCACACCATCGCGATAGAAAAAAAATGCCACGAAAACAACTAATAGCAGTTGTACAAACCCACCAACCACTACTTGTACAGCGCGTAAAGTAAAAGTTCGCATAGGTTCATAATACTGCCGTAACAGTGTCATCAAATCTTCATGGCTAGCCGTAGCACGCTCTAATGACTGTTTAATTTGCTCGCCAACAATCGGTAGGTTGCTTATCCAATCAGGCACTTGAAGATGAAAGCTTTGTAAGTTACTACCTATCTTGTTGAATAAATCATCTGAAGTCTCAACCAAATTAGTTGCTAGAAATGCCATAGGCAAAATCAGTGCGATCAATAACAATATAGTCATTGTCACGGCTGCTAACGTATCTCGCTTGCCTAACCGTAACCATAATCGGTAGTAAAGTGGCCATGTGAATAAGCAAAATATTGCGGCAAATAAAGCCGCTGCCATAAAAGGCTGTAATACATAGATACACCCTATTACCAATAGAGTAATAATAGCGATTCGTGTGACTTGGTTGGTATTAATCATTGAGGTCATGCCTTAAATTTAACATTCAAATACTCGGCTGCCAAAGTCTCGCAGACTTACTTAAAACTACTTATTCTGCCATCTCGTTTTAATTTTAGTCCACAATTTTCGCGCTAAAATGAGCATAGGGATGCCAAATAATAGCCATGGCAATATCGTCACAAAAAACGTAATCACTGCGGCAAAGCTTTCCATCATCACATGACCAGAATCTTTAAGTGCATGTGCAACAGGTGAAAAAAAGCCTTGCTCGGTAATGCCTTGTTTGGCAGTAAAATCAATATTTACTGCAACCAACTCGGTTTCTTGTGCCAATACTTTACGCACGCCTTGAATGGTGTCGAGCTGACTTTGCGTATCCACTAACTCACGCTGCACCTCAATTAAATCTTTAAATTTAGCGGATTTATCGGTGAGCATCGCACGTAAACTATCGCGGAATTCTGTCAGGTTTTTAATGCGCGCTTCTGCATCTATCACAGCATCTGTTTTATCTTCACTGTCTTGGTGATGCTGCAACACTTCTGTATTTTTTGCCAAACCCGAAAGAAATATTTCAACCGACCTAGGTGGCACACGTACCGACAAACTGGCTGAAGGTGGGCTGTACGGCGTTTCGCGATTGTAATTAGCACTCAGAATCTGACATTTCAACAGCTCGCAATGCGCCACCGTGGCATCAAATGCTGCCTGCATTTGTTCTGTTTCAGTTTCTACCGTCAGTGCATGGCGTAAAGCGATATAGCGTTTCACTGCTGAGTTGGCGGCACTTGGCTCACTCACCTCGGTGAGTGACTCTTCGCCACCGCCTGTGCTATCCGCCATTTTGGCTCTTGCCATATCTGACGCTGGTGCTGACTTCATCGCAACATCTGTCGCTGGCATTGACTCAGCGGCACGATCGTTATGTTGACCACAAGCCGCGAGCAAAAATATCGCAACAACCAAAAATAATTTTGTCGAAATATTCATTATTTCTCCGATGTTAGATTGATGCGCTTCAAACATAGCCGCTTTATTTGGATAATGATTTCAATGCTAATTTAATACCGTCTGCCACAGTGGCATCTGCTGGCAATAACTTCACAGCAGCTAAGGCTTCGCGTTCATTGTAGCCTAGTGAAATCAGCGCATTCAGCACATCGCTGCTAGCTGATTTTGGCTGATTGCTATTACTTGGATTTAATCCCGCAACTGTAAATTTATCTTTCAGCTCTAACAATAAACGCTCGGCTGTTTTCTTGCCCACACCTGGTACGCGTGTAAGCATGGCGGTATCTTGCATGGCAACCGCTTGCACTAAATCGTCTATGGACAAGCCACTTAAAATTGAAAGTGCTGACTTTGCACCGATGCCATTCACTTTAAGTAATTGTCTGAAAGTAGCACGTTCTTGGTCACTGCCAAAACCGTATAACAGTTGCGCATCTTCACGTACTACAAAATGCGTGAGCATCACCACTTTTTCACCAATGGCAGGTAGATTATAAAATGTGCTCATTGGCACTTCGCACTCATAGCCCACGCCATTGCAATCGATTAACACCAACGGCGGTGTTTTTTCCAACAAAATTCCGTTTAATCTTCCTATCATAGCCTCGTCCAAATCATTACAAATGTTAACAACTGTGTCTATTTAACCACATCAATTTCAAATGTAAGCGCTATCAAACCAACCTTCCGCCGCGCACTCGGTACCCAGCGGTAGCTAGTTTTCCCAAACCTTGTCCGCCATGTGCATGGCAAATTGCGCAAGCCAAAGCGTCGGCTGAATCTGGTTTAGGGGTTGCGGGTAAGTTGAGTAAGCGTTTGACCATTTCTTGCACTTGCTCTTTTTGCGCATGGCCATTGCCGACCACGGCTTGTTTGACTTGTAGCGCCGTATATTCGGCTACAACAAGATTTCTGATGACGGCCGCACTTATAGCTGCGCCACGGGCTTGACCTAATAACAAAGTGGATTGCGGATTGATATTCACAAACACTTTTTCAATGGCCACTTGGTTAGGCTGATAGGTATCAATCACCTCAAACAAACCATCTAAAATGATCTTCAAGCGAGCTGGCAGCTCTTCCCTGTCATCTTCGCCTTCTACTTTATTCTTTTTACCACTAGCAGTTTTAATGGTGCCGCTTGAGATGTAGGTGATTTTCTCACCCACTTTTTCAATAACCCCAAAGCCTGTTAAGCGCAGGCCAGGGTCTATGCCTAAGATTCTGACATTACTCAAAAAATCAATCGCGTGATACTAGAAAAGGCATGAACGAAAAAAGACATTAAGTGATTCACTTGTTTACTCTTCGATGACAGCACTGGTATATACGTCCTGCACATCATCTAAATCATCTAAGGCATCTAATATTTTTTGCATTTTCACGGCATCATCACCTGTAAACACCGTTTCCATATTCGGCTTCATCGTGACTTCTGCCATCACAGCTTTTAAGCCCGCAGCTTCCATGGCCTCTTTAATCACCATAAAATCATTTGGTGGCGTGATGACTTCTATACTGCCATCTTCATCCGTCACCACATCTTCTGCGCCGGCTTCTAGCGCAACCTCCATGACTTTATCTTCATCGGTACCTGGCTCATAAATTAGACTGCCGCAGTGTTTAAACATAAATACCACGCTACCGTCTGTACCTAAATTGCCGCCATGTTTGCTTAGTGCGTGTCGTACATCCATCACCGCACGTTGTTTGTTGTCGGTTAAACAATCAATAATAATCGCCGCTCCGTTAATGCCGTAACCTTCATAACGAATCTCTTCGTAGTTCACGCCTTCTAACTCACCCGTACCTTTTTTAATGGCACGAATAATATTGTCTGCTGGCATGTTCTCTTCTTTAGCTTCTGCCACAGCCGCACGTAAACGTGGGTTCATGTTTACATCGCCACCGCTCATACGCGCAGCCACGGTAATTTCTTTAATGATTTTAGTGAAAATTTTGCCGCGTTTTGCGTCTTGACGACCTTTGCGGTGCTGAATATTTGCCCATTTACTATGACCAGCCATATTACCAACCCTTAATACTTGAAAAATAATTCAATTTTAACACAAGCTTACGTTGCCACTCACTCTTGCCCTTGCGCAGGATCAATCTGTGTACGTTTGCTAATACTGATAACAGAAATAGTCACTAGTGATAGCGCAATAAATACCATACCTATTGACTCAAAAGTATTTGGCACTTCATTTAGTTGAACCCATGCACCTATCACGCCAATCACTGGTGCCAGCATGCTGGCCATACTTGCCACGCCTGCTTGCAAACGTTGAAGCGCATATAACCACAACACCCAAGCCAAACATCCACTTAGCAAGACATTAAACAGCACGGCAAACACAAAAGTTGGTGTCCACTGCATAGGCGGCGCTGGCAAAATAAAAGCAATCACGACAATAGGAATGGAGCCAAGAAACATAGGCCAAGCAGTAAGGTTTAGCAAATCCAAATGAGGCGCACGCTGATGCAGCTTCTTTGAAATAATGGCTGAAATAGCCCAAGAAACACCAGAACAAACTGCCAGAAACATACTAAAGCCATCTGACTTAATATGCATTGGATCAAAAATAAGCACCATGCCAAATAGTGCAAACAACACCGCCAGCCATTGCCAGCCTTGTATTTTCTCGCCCAACATGGGCCAAGCAAATAGCATGACCCAAAATGGCATGGTATAGGTTAATACCGCAGTTTTACCTGCGCCACCTTCTACAAGCGCCCAAATCAGCACGCCAGTAAAGCCACAGGACTGCAAAAGTCCGAGTATTAACATAGTAGGAAACTCTTTAAGCGCCAATGGTCTTTTAGTCACAAAAATGAGTATAAATAGAACAATAGAACCAAAGAAAGTGCGTATTGCCGCAAACTGAAAAGGGCTAGCAAACTGCACCGCTTGCTTCATCACCACCCAGTTATACCCCCAAATAATAGTGAGTATAAAAAGTGCTAAGAATGCTTTAACAACGAGCTTTTTCTCTTGCTTACTTTCAATTTCTGATTGCATGAATGTTTTTTTGCAGAATTAGATGATTTTGAATTTGCTTACGCCATTATAAGGTGTATATTTTTATGGTAGTACTAAATGTGAGGAGAACAACATGAAAACATTACAACAATTACTAGATACTAAAAAACATAAAACCGTTATTTCAATTGCTCCACATCGCCCTGTTTATGATGCTTTAGTGGTGCTGGCGGAATATAAAATAGGTGCATTAGTGGTACTTGATGGCGACAAACTCGCGGGTATTTTCTCAGAACGTGATTACGCGCGGGAAATCATTCTCAAAGGCAAGTCTTCAAAAGTTACGCCTATTAGTGAAGTAATGTCATCTAATGTGCTCACAGTGAAGCCTAACGATACGGTTGAGGTTGCAATGAATATTATGTCTGATAAGCATATTCGCCATTTACCTGTGATGGACGGTGACAAAGTTATTGGTATGCTATCGATTGGTGATTTAGTGAAAGAAACCATTGAGTATCAGCAAATGCTCATCAAACAGCTTGAGAGCTATATTACTGGTTAAGTTTTAGTTAAATCGTTCCATTAATACAACTTGTCATCAACACCACTTGCAACTGCGCTGTAGCTTAGCGAGTGGTGTCTGACGACTTGCAAGAAATCATTTGTTTCAGAAGATTTTTCTTTTGCAGTTTGGACATCAACACCACTGCGGCTATATGCAATATCACCAAGCCCTGCAAAGCATTTGACAAAACCAGGTGTAAATCGACAGGCCAATCTTCACCCCAATAAGCATCTGTGCGGCTTAACCAACCAGTTATTGCTAACGCTACAATTAATGCCCAAATAAGATAAACGGCTAGCTGCCCAAGTGGGTTATGGCCAATATGTGGTGCAAATATTCGTGTGCGTATTTCATTAAGATGGTGCTTCATATTTGCAATAGTCGGCATGTAAAACTTGGACGAGGCGGCTTTAGTTAGCCATAGTCCATAGCTGATTCTTGCAAACACTAGCACCAAACAAAAGTACCCAATCAACCGATGCCAAAAACCTGACTCATTAAAAAAATTAACGAGTACAAAAAGCGCTACCAGCCAATGCGTAATCCGCACAAAAGCCGTCCAAATGAGGGCTTGCGGTTTTGTTTCGCTCATACTCATTAATCAAGCTAAATGAATGCTTAGTCTTTAAGGCCTTCTGCTTTAATGATGGCTAGTGTTTTTGTATCAAAGTAAATTTCTACTTTTTTACCTTCTTTATTTCTACCGTACATTTCATAGCAATTGCCATCCACTTTGAATTTTTTAATCGTGTAACCTTCATCTGTTAAGGCTTTTTTTAAGGTTTCTTCAGCTGCCCATTCTGATTTTGGATATACAGGGCAATCTGCAGAAGCCAATGCTTGCAGTGGGAGTAAGCTTAATAGTGCAAATATAAAACGCATGATTTTTTCCTAGAGTTAAATTTCAACAGTTTGATTTTAGAGTTTGATTTCAAGTTAGCGACTAGCGAGCCGGCTTCTAAGTATCGGCCCACATACGGATCAAATTATGATAATTACCCGTCAACCTAATCACAGCAGCGTTATCACCCACTTGCTGGCGCAACGTTACAATTGCCGCGTCCATATCAAATAGCAAGGTTCTTTGCGCGTCATCCCGTATCATACTTTGCACCCAGAAAAAGCATGCTAAGCGCGCCCCGCTTGTGACAGGGCGCACATGATGCAAACTGGTGCCAGGATAAAGCACCATATCACCTGCTGGTAATTTAACAGCTTGGTGTCCGTAGGTATCTTCTATGACTAACTCACCGCCTTCATAGCTATCAGGCTCAGCAATAAAAAGTGTGCAAGAAATATCAGTCCGCACATGCAAGCCAGTCATGGCATGGGTACGTACGGCATTATCAATATGTGCACCAAAATCCATGCCTACACGATATTGGTTAAACAACGGCGGATAGATTTTTTTTGGTAAAGCCGCAGAAAAAAACAGTGCATGACGACTTAATGCTCTAAGCACTATCTCACGAGCTGCCTCCGCATCTGGTGACGTTTCTGGCAACTGAATATTACGTTTAACCTGTGCCGATTGCGTACCCGCTGTGACCTTACCATCAGCCCACTCGGCCTTAGCCATGAGGGCTTGTAACTTAGCAAGTTCATCAGCATTTAATACTTGAGGTACGCGCAACAACATTTTTATATCCTAAAACGTAAGGTGATTAAAATTTATACTCAGTCGTAATGATGGCTTGTCTGCCATTACCAGGTACTGAGAAACCACCATTATCATAGATAGAATCATAATAAACTTTGTCAAACAAGTTTTTTACATTCAAACGAACAGCCCATGCTTTTGCTTCATATGACGCCATTGCATCCCAACGGGTGTATCCTGGTAGCATATTTGGTTGAAAGCTACCGTTAACAAAGTTAGAGCTGCCATCAACTGCTGATGGTTGATAGCCAGAACGTTCGCCTTTAGATTCAAAGCCGCCACCAATCTTCCAGTTTCCAGCAATCTTATAAGTTGTCCACATATTGAATGTCATGTTAGGCGTGTTACGTGCGCGTTGACCATTGAACCTTGTGTCAGCACTGTATATAGACCCTACAGGCCCTTGGCCAGTTCCACCAGTACTAATGTTTTGTGCAGCTTCAAGGATTTTTGCATCCATAAATGCTAATCCACCGAATACGTCCCAATTGTCGGTTAGATTGCCAGCAGCTTCAAACTCCAACCCATCTGTACGGCGTTTTTTAGTAAGAATTGCCGCAGTGGCTTCTAGATCAGTATTGCGCTCCCAATCCTTAGTGGTACGATACAACGCCGTCCTGAAAGAAAAGTCACCGTCCAAAAATAACCATTTAGCGCCCACTTCAACTGTTTTGCTTCTTTCAGGCGGTAATGGTGCTACGGTTAATTGGTATAGATCGGCTGTTGGACTAAATGAGTCACTATAACTTACATAGTAATGACTATCCTCTGTTTGATGCCAAGACAAACCTGTGCGGTAACTATTTTCACCATAATTTAACTTAGGAGATGTTGTACTTGAATATTCTGCACGCATTTCATCACGTCTAACACCTACTAGTAAGTCCCAGTTTTTTAAAAATTCGATACTATCTTGCATATATAGTGCGTAGTTATCTGCAGTGAATTTTGCAGGCACGGCTGTGCTACTTGCAATATCTCTATCATAAAATACACCATCCGTAGCAATAGCTGTATTAAGTGCAGCTCCGCTCAGTGCGCCATAAGAGGCGCCTGTTCGTGCGTTAAAGGCTTGCAATGAGTTTCTTTGAGAGTCTTCTTTTAAATACTCTAAACCTGCAAGAAACTGATTTTTCATCCCAGAAATATCAAATTTTGTACTGAAATCAGTCTGTATCGTATCAGTTTTATAATTTGAAGTTCTTGTTGTATTGCCATTTGAACCGCCAGTGCCCGTGGCTGTAGGCGCTATTGTTCTTGGTGTTTGCGCCCAGTATCCACGGTCATATTCCGCGTGTCTAATTTGTGTACGCAATTGCGTATCTTCAGTGAACTTATGTGTAAAAATCCCTGTTGTAATTTGTGTTTCACTATCATCGAAATTTCTAGCAGTACCCCAAAACGTTTTATCATTCAATGCTGGAGTATTGATTGGAGTTTTATTTACAAAACTTATACCGTAATCTGGCACATCACGCGTTTTAGTATAAACATGATTTAAGAAAAACTCATTATTAGTACCAATCCCTGTGCCCAAGCTTAATGCAATGCCTTGACGGTCATTTTCTGGCCTATCCCCTGTCGCTGGGTTCTGGCGATACGTCTGTTCTGAACGATCCATCACATTGATACGAATTGCAGTAGTTTCAGCCAATTTTTTGTTAAAATCACCCGTCACTTGATGATAATCCATGTTACCTAAACTACCAGTCACTGAATTGGAATCTTGAAGCTCAGCCATCTTAGTGACTTGATTAATTACACCGCCAGCTTGACCACGACCAAACAGCATCGCTGCAGAACCACGCAATACGTCAACCTGCTCTAAGTTAAAAGTCTCGCGATAATATTGAGCAGTATCACGCACTCCATCGAGATAAATATCACCAAAGGTGTAAAAACCACGTAAATTAAAGTTGTCACCACCGCGACCGCCTTCTGCGGCATTAAAAGTTAAACCTGAAACATTTCGTAGCGCATCACGTAACGAGCTTACTTGCTGATCTTCCATTAAGCTTCGTGTAACAGTAGTAATTGCCTGAGGAATATCATGTGGATCTTGTAGTACTTTGCCAACGCGGGTTTTAGTCGCTTGATAGCCATCTGCTTTTGATTCGACTTTAGCATTTACCGTCACTTCAGTAAGTTCTGCTGGCGCACTTTCCGCTTTATTGACAGTGGTTGGAACTGCTTTTTCTTTGCTTGCGGCATCTTCAGCCAGACTGACCAACGGATAGACTGAGGCGATAGCAAGTGCAGCGACATTTATTGCCAGCCTAGGCATTTTTCTTGATTTCATGATTTTCCCTTAAAGTTAAACTTGGCTGGCTTGCAGAACTGCTGGCTGGCTAATGAGTGTATTAATTATTTTTTACTAAATGAAGAACGTTCGAACTAATGAATTAGTTTTTTGGTTCACTAACAAAACCTAGTTTTGTCACGCCAGCATTTTGCGCATCCGCCATTACTTCAGCTAATACTTGATAGCGCGTTTCTTTATCTGCACGAATGTTTAATTCTGGCTGTGGTTTTTTGTCTGCAATTCCTTGCAACTTGGCTTTCAATTCCCCTTGCACCAAAGGCGCATCATTCCAATACATCTTGCCTTCGGCATCAATAGCTACCGAAATCACTTCAGGTTTTTCAGGCAATGGCTGACTGCTCGCTTGCGGCAAATCGATTTTCACTGCATGCGTTAGCAATGGCGCCGTAATGATAAAGATAACTAAAAGCACCAACATCACATCCACTAAAGGTGTGGTGTTGATTTCCGACATTGGCACAGTATGAGAAGCAGACCCTACGCCATTTCCAGAACCTATCATGCCGGTACCCCTGCAATGTGAGTGCGCTCTTTAGTCTCTACTGCTGCTTTTGCATCTTCATGATTAACGTTAATCACTGCGCCTGTTGTAAGCAATGTATGTAACGTATAACCAAAGTCCTCAAGCTCAGCAGCTAGCAATCGATTACTGCGCACCAAAGCGTTATATGCTAGCACCGCAGGTATGGCTACCGCCAAACCTAAAGCCGTCATAATCAACGCCTCACCTACAGGACCAGCCACTTTATCAAGCGTTGCCTGACCACTCTGGCTAATACTTGCAAGCGCATGGTAGATGCCCCAGACCGTTCCGAATAAACCCACAAATGGTGACACGCTGCCTACAGATGCTAGTACGCTAAGACCGTTTTCCATCTTAGTATTTTCTTCTGCAATACTTCGATTCAAGGCACGTGCTACAAACTCATCTTGTGCCACTTTTTCACTATTTTTTGATGCGTGTGTTTTATAGTGTTCAGCTGCAGCAATTGCATTTTTTGCTAAGTTAGCCAGCGCAGTTTTATTGTTTTGCTTAATCGCAGCTGCCAGATTTGGCGCACTCCAAAAATGTTGTGCATAGGCTTTAAATGCTTGACGTACGCGCCATGCTTGTAAGCTTTTTGAAACGATTAAGTACCAACTTGCCACCGACATTGCGAGCAAAATCAGTGCCACCCCGATAGATACTGGACCACCTGCAGTGATAAACGCCAAGCTATTAAATTCATACCCGTTTTGCATTTTTGTTTCCTTTTTAAATCTTGATTAAATTTTGTTTATTTACATTTATCTAGTTATTAAGTGAAAATTTCACTGGCACCAAAACATACGCGCTTATTGGCTGATTGCTGCGTTTAGCCGGAATAAAACTCCACTTTTTCACCGCTTCTATCGCCGCCTGATCCAGCTTTTCAAAGCCACTACTTGTTGCCAGCGCTACAGTTTCTGCCGTACCATTTTCAGCCACCAGCACTTTCAGTAATACACGCCCTTGCTGCCCCAACCTTCTAGCCATATTAGGGTAATCAGGTGCAGGGTTATTTAAATATGCTGCGCCAAAGCGAGGCGGCTCCACTACTGGCTCAGCGACTGGTTTGGGTTGTGGCGTTTCTATCACTTCAGGCGCCTTTGCTACCACTACTGGTGTGGCTGCTGTAGGTGGCGCCTCTGTCGCAACAGGTCGCGCAACCTCTTGCACCACTTCTACTGGTGTAGGAGTTGGCTGCACTTTTTTAGCAATTGGTTTTTGTTTCTTAACCACAGGCTGCGGCGGCGTTGGTATTAAAGGTACAACTTCAGGCTCTGGCGCAGGACTAGACACTAAGCTCACCATCATCGGCACCTGTAAATCTTTAATGACGGGATGAGTCGCCTTGGCATTTAATAGCGCAAATACCGCAATGACGTGAGCACACACCACCAATGCCAACACTCCGTAAGAGCTTGCTGATTTTTTAGCATGACGTGCATGCTCAGCGTGAGCAGATGCTAACCCCTTTACTTTCCAGGCATAAACACTACCTGCATCATCTTGATTTTGATGGTGATTACGCTGCTCATCATATGAAGATTCCAGACCTTCAAATTTCAAGCCTCGATCTACATTATTACTTACTAGGGTTAAGGTTTGCATATTTTGATTTTCATTTCCTATTGCAACACACTCTAACTACTTAGTTAAAATTAGCTTGCCTTGATTAGTCAATCGCAAACGATAGTCTTCACCCGCATGCTTAATGACCAATTCACGAGCGCCAGAAAATAACACCTCACTCGTGACCACTCGATTGCTGGCAACATTTTGGGGCGTTTCTTTATTTAGGTGATCAATCTCAAATTGGCTAAGCATTTCATTCTTCATTATTTAAATTGTTCGTGAGTAGCACTTAAATACAAACACAAATGATAACAATTATCATTTGTAAATGCAATCCTATGTTTACTGATAACTTAACGATTAATGCAAGCCAAAGTTTTGTTCCATCGCCTGCGTAAACCTAGCTTTTTCTTGCGTATATGTTTTCATGCTTGTTGTAGCTTCACTCATTAATTTATTTATGAGCTCCAATGAGGATGAATCTATTCTGAGACTGACTGCGCCAATTTCCAGCTCCAGCACATCACAGCCTTCACAAAATGTAATCGCACCACCTTCATTTTTAGATAAAAGCATTCTTGAGTGTTGACTCTTAGTTCTCATTATTTCATCCTAATAAATAAGCAGTTACCATGATGCTAGCTTACGCATGATGTAATTCAGTTTGCATGACCAGCTTCGCTGCCGCTTTACGCAGCATCTCGTTCATCATAAAAAAGTTTCGTGCTTCAAATCTTAATGAAGTGCCGCCAACCTCTAACTCAATCATGTCCTTTGCTTTGTTATAAAGCACTTTGCACTCTTGATTGCCAGCCAACTTTGCTTGGCTAATGATTAGCTGTTTTTTCATGATTAACTTTCCGTATCGTTAATTTGTATTTAATGATAATCATTCTCATTTAAAATGTCAACTATATATTTCTAGCGACTTAAACTAAGCAATAAAAAAAGAGGCATAGGCCTCTTTTTTATTTGGTCTCAAAGTACTGAAATGCAATCAGCTACTCACCAATAATTTTGACTAAAACACGCTTCTTTCTACGGCCATCAAACTCACCGTAAAAAATCTGCTCCCATGGCCCAAAATCCAAACGTCCCTCAGTAATCGCCACCACCACTTCACGTCCCATCAATTGACGCTTCATGTGTGCATCAGCATTATCTTCACCAGTATCATTATGACGATAACTGCTCACAGGCTCATGCGGGGCAAGTTTTTCTAGCCATTGCGTATAATCATGGTGCAATCCGCGCTCATCATCGTTAATAAAAACACTGGCAGTAATATGCATGGCATTAATCAGCACCAAGCCCTCTTTCACACCACTCTCACGCAAGCACTCATTTACTTGCTCGGTAATACGAATAAATGCCACACGAGTTGGCGGGTTAAACCATAGTTCTTTACGATAGCTTTTCATTATTGCCTCCAGAGTTAATTGCGTACTATTTTAGCATTACAGAAAATACTAAACCCAATAAAAAAGGCTTCCAATTGGAAGCCTTTTTAAGCACTGAGTTAAGTTAACCTTTCACTTCCGCTTGCTGTACAAAACTCTTACCTTCATTATCAGTAGCCGTCACTTCTAATTTACCAGCTACATCTGGCACAAAGTTGAATTTGAAATATGGGTCTTCTGCCGTACCTACGCCCACATCTATGGTTAACATTGGTTTTCCGTTATAGGAGAACTCAGTTTTTTTAATATAAAATGCTGGTACAAACCCTTGAGAAACCAGCTCGCGCTGTAAGCCTGTACGCATAGGGTGTTTGATATTAAAAGTAGTAGAGGTGACGCCGCCAATAGTTGCGGGCTCATCGACTTTAAATTTGATTTTTCCTGCACTAGCACGAATCGCCGCTTCATCACCTTCAACCGTGCCGCCGCAACCGCCAGCCGCGCGAATCTCACGAGAGGCGAGGTATAACTTACCATTAGCATCTTCACCTACTAAACGTACAAATGCATCGGTTTCAAAGCGGATGCGTGTGGCTAACTGAAAGTTGCCAAGCGCATCCGTTAAATGATAAGTTGCCGTCAATGGAATCGGATTAGCATCGACAAATGCATACAGTTTAGTGATTTTCACACCATTGGCTGCAGCGTTATCCACGCTATAAGTCACAGGCACTTGCGCACCACTTTCAGCACGACGCGGCGCCTCTATTTTGATAAAATTCACCTCTTGCATATCACGCTTTGCAAAAAAGGCTTCTTTCATCACAGGCCATAATTTAGGATCAGGCTCGGCAAAAGCAGAGGCGCTAGTCAGCAGTAAAGTGACGCTAGCTAGCACGCCCCATAATGTTTTTTTTACGTTTATCATTTTCCACACTCACGATTTTATTGTGCTAAATTTATGCTAAAAGTTCGCTGCTTGCCAATACAACCAACTCTTATTAAGACTACAGAATAACATTTTAGTTTTATTCAAGCGCTTGTATGTGATGCGAGTCACACAATACAAAGTTGCTTATCAGCCACTATACATTACGAAACTCTTCAAAATTAAGTTCAATGCCATTGCCTGCAGGGTCTTTAAAGTTAACTTGCCGCACGCCATTCATTAACACTCGAGTGGTATAGGCTACTTGATGCGCTGTTAAGTGCGCCTCGGTAGCGGGCATATCGGTGCAGGTAAACGAAACATGATCATAAGTGCCATTCACATGCAAATCAGGCGCGCCAACGCCTTTATTGTATTCAGCAATATGTAGCACATCATTGTTGCCAATATACAACCAAAAACCATAGCTGGTAGTTGCCGTACGCGGACCAACCTTTAAACCAACAATATCACAATAAAAATCGCGTAACACATGCATCATGTCACGATTCGCGCGGAGGTTAATGTGGTTGATTTCTGTGACTGGCATAATTTTTTTAGCAATCTAGATTTAAGTATATGTTGGTAGTTTGTGTGAAATTAGCTCTTAGTGCAAGAGTGCAGACTAAACCCGTAAAACATTTAGTCACCTTCAAATTCACATAATGAAAAAGGTTTGAGCCCATTTTCAACTAAACGTTTAGCGCCGCCCAAATCTGGCAGATCAATCACGAACGCACAACCCATGACAAAGCCGCCCAGCTTCTGAATCAGCGCCACCGCGGCTTCTGCTGTGCCGCCCGTCGCAATTAAATCATCCACTAACAACACCTGCTCTCCATGAGCAATTGCATCGGTATGAATTTCTACGCGGTCAGCGCCATACTCTAAGGCGTAATCATGACCAATAGTATCAGCAGGCAACTTGCCAGATTTACGAATAGGTACAAAACCCACACCCAGCTTATATGCCAGCGCGGCACCGATAATAAAACCACGCGCCTCAATCCCCGCGATTTTATCTATTTTTTGATTGGCATAATGATGAGCAAGCGCATCAACCACCATGCGAAAGCCAATTGGGTCTTTCAACAAAGTGGTAATGTCGCGAAATTGAATGCCCTGCTTGGGATAATGCGGAACGGTGCGGATGAGGGATTTGATAGGCATGAGTTAAAATTGTAGGGTGTGGCTTTAACCCCACCCTACTTGGCTAAAAATTCATGCTCCGTCATTCCTACAATATTTTCACCAGTTCCTAGTCCCCACAATCGCTTAAAAGTAACCTCAAAAGCATCCATTATTTCTTTATCTCTTTCGGCTCGAAGCACTGATACATAACCATCAAAATGATTTTTTATAGCTATATAAAAAGTTTGGGGGTTAATTACAATAGAAGTAACTCCCGCATTCAAGTCTAAATTGCCATCTTTCTTTGGATATGTAAGAAAAAATGGCTTTGCACCTAATCTACTATAGTTAACTTTGTGACTCAACATACCTTCATGTGTTAATCCACAACGAATATATTTATATATGGCCTTTGCAGCCTCCTCAAGTCCATGAGAGTCAGATTTAAAAACTCGGCAAAATCCATTTACAAAAAAAGCTTGTGATTTACCTATACTATCCTGACCAGTACTACAAATTTGTATTACTTCAAAGTATGTAGACAAAATCATCATTGCAGCTATATCGCCATGAGGTGTCTTTAACATCAATTGAACTGGTGCAAAAATGCAGTGCTCCCATGTGTCCTCGAATACATCAACTAAATCCTGAAAATTTGGAGAATCTAATTTGTCGTGCTTAAAATTTGGACTTAAGTGCAACTCCATAAAACTTTTAACACCTTTAAGCCGCTGGAGTTTGTGAACGAACTCGAATATGCAGCTCACGAAGTTGCTTCTCATCTACCTCATTCGGCGCATTTGTCATCAAGCACTGTGCACGTTGTGTTTTAGGGAAGGCAATCACATCACGGATAGACTCTGCGCCAGTCATTAAAGTCACCAAACGGTCTAAACCGAAGGCTAGGCCGCCGTGTGGAGGTGCGCCGTATTGCAAGGCATCTAACAAAAAGCCGAATTTCTCTTGGGCTTCTTCTTTGCTGATTTTTAGTGCGTCGAATACTTTAGATTGCACGTCTTGTTTATGGATACGCACTGAACCACCGCCTACTTCCCAGCCGTTTAGTACCATGTCGTATGCTTTTGAAAGCGCAGCGCCTGGGTTAGTCACGAGCAAGTCTTCGTGACCGTCTTTTGGTGCAGTGAACGGATGGTGCAATGCAGCCCAACGATCATTTTCTTCATCATGTTCAAACATTGGGAAGTCAACCACCCATAATGGCGCCCATGCGCGACCATCGACATGGCCTTTATCGTGACCAACTTTAAGGCGTAATGCGCCTAGTGCTTCGTTTACCACTTTTGATTTATCTGCGCCAAAGAACACGATGTCGCCATTTTGTGCGCCTGTGCGGTCGATAATTGCTTGAAGTGCTGTCACATGAATGTTTTTAACGATTGGGCTTTGTAGACCCTCTTCGTTCAATTTTGTTATATCGTTAATCTTGATGTACGCTAAACCTTTTGCACCGTAGATTTTAACAAACTCGGTGTAAGCATCAATTTCGCTACGAGCAATTGCCGCGCCACCTGGCACGCGCAATGCCGCTACACGGCCGCCTGCCATATTGGCTGCGCCTGCAAACACTTTGAAATCTACGTCTTTCATCACATCTGAAAGCTCCGTAATTTCTAACGTTACGCGCATATCTGGTTTATCTGAACCGTAACGGGTCATTGCCTCATGGAATGACATGCGTGGGAACGCGGCTGGCAAATCTACATTTTGCACAGATTTCAGCATTTGACGAATCATCTCTTCCACAATGTCCATGATTTGATTTTCAGTCATGAACGATGTTTCGATATCCACTTGCGTGAACTCTGGCTGACGGTCTGCGCGTAAATCTTCATCGCGGAAACATTTGGTGATTTGGAAATAACGGTCGAAACCTGACACCATTAATAATTGTTTAAACAATTGTGGCGATTGCGGCAATGCAAAGAACTGACCAGCATGTACGCGACTTGGCACCAAGTAATCACGCGCACCTTCTGGGGTTGAGCGTGTGAGCATCGGCGTTTCAACTTCAATGAAGCCGTTGGTATCTAAATAATCACGTAAAGTTTTAGAAACGCGATAGCGCAACATCATGTTTTTTTGCATCGCTGGGCGACGTAAATCAATGTAACGGTGCTCTAAACGCACGGTTTCAGTTAAGTTTTCATCATCTAACTGGAACGGTGGCGTGAGTGAAGCATTTAGAATTTCAATCTCAGTGGCAATCATTTCAACTTCACCAGTGGCCAAGTTAGCATTAGTTGCGCCTTCTGGACGCGCATTAACCACACAAGTCACTTTAAGTACATATTCACTACGCACACTTTCAGCAATAGCAAAGGCTGCTTTTGCATCTGGGTTGATCACAATTTGCGCCAAACCTTCACGGTCACGCAAGTCAATAAAAATCACGCCTCCGTGGTCGCGGCGACGGTGTGCCCAACCACATAAAGTAACTGTTTGGCCAATGTGTTCGCGGTTTAAATGTCCGCAGTAATGTGTACGCATAATGTTAAGTTCTTGTTAAATAGTCGGTTAATTAAATGGTTTTACTACTTTAAGTTTCTTTAGCTTTAAGTTTCTTTAGCTTTAAGCTTATTTTGTTTTAAGCTTTTTAGGTGGCGCAACTACACCCATGCTAATAATGTATTTCAGTGCTTCATCCACGCTCATATCAAGCTCAACGACATCTGCACGCGGCATCATTAAAAAATATCCGCCTGTTGGGTTGGGCGTTGTAGGAACGTAAACGCTGACAAAATCGCCTTGCAAATGATTCACAATATCGCCACCAGGTTGACCTGTGATAAAGGCAATTGTCCAACTACCTTGTCGTGGAAACTGCACTAACACCGCACGGCGAAATGCATTACCAGAATCTGAAAACAGCGTATCAGATACTTGCTTCACGCTGGCATAGATTGATTTTACAAAGGGCACGCGAGACAGCATCGCTTCCCACAGATTAATCAACTGTTTACCAAAAAAGTTGGTCGCTACCACACCAGTGAAAAGAATAATCACCACGGTAAGCACTGCGCCGATACCAACTATCTCATGGCCTAATAATGCCTTTGGACGCCAGCTCATCGGTAACAGGAACAAACTTTGATCCATAATGCCGATAACACTAGACAGCACCCATACTGTAATAAACAGTGGTACTAAGACTAGCAAACCAGTAATAAAATATTTTTTCATGCGCTCAGTGAATCAAGTAATCAATTAGGTTTAGTGGCAAGCACAGCCTGTAGCACAAGCAGCTGGTGCAGCTGCTACTTCAGACTTTTTTTCAGTCGAAGTCTCGCTTTTTTCAGCGGGTACAGACTTACCACCATTTTTAAAATCAGTCGCATACCAACCACTACCGCTTAATTGAAAGCTAGGTGCAGATAGTTGCTTACTAAAAGTTTCAGCGCCACAGGATGGGCAGGCCTCGGTGCTAGCCGCGCTAATTTTGCGCATGACTTCAGCCTTATGGCCGCAACTTGTACATTGGTAATCGTAAATAGGCATAAATACCTCATTAAACAGTTAGATAACCGCGAATTATACCTTATTTGACCACTTAATTTTACGACTTAGCTAATCCCAACAGCCAAATTTAATACAAATACAATTTAAACAAAAAGCCAGCTATGAGCTGGCTTTTTATTACAATTTAAAACTAGTTCTGACTAAAACGGAATGTCATCTTCAAAATCATCAAAGCCTGAACCGCTAGTCGCTGCTTTTGCGGTTGATTGCGCTGGCGGTTGCTTTGCTGATGATTGATTAGCGTTTGATGGCGCTTGATCGTAATCGCTGCTGCCGCTACTTTGGTCCATACCGCCGTCGTAGCTAGCATTTGAGCCAGCACCGTCACGGCCGCCTAACATTTGCATTTGGTCTGCGATGATCTCTGTTGTATAGCGATCTTGGCCTTCTTTAGTTTGCCATTTACGTGTTTGCAAGCGGCCTTCAACGTAGACTGGGCGACCTTTTTTAAGGTATTCACCTGCAATTTCAGCAAGTTTGCGATACATCACAATATTGTGCCATTCAGTGCGCTCTTGCTTTGCGCCAGATTTATCTTTCCAGCTATCGGTAGTCGCAATGCTGAAGTTACAAACAGCTTCGCCATTTGGCATGAATCTTACTTCAGGATCACGGCCTAAATTACCCACTAAGATGACTTTATTGACTGATGCCATTTTTTATCCCTTCAACAATTGATGTACTTGTGTTTGCAATTGGGTTTCATCCCCATGTTGCGATTTATCTATTTTTAATATGACTGTACGTTCTTGCGGCAATACGACGGCTTCTATCACCCCTGTCAGCGCCATTAGCTTGTCTTTTAACAGCTCAGCCACGTCTGTTGTTAATTCAGGCGCATCTTCATCTAAGCTGTACATTTTAGTTTTTACTGCAGGCGGCGCTTGCATTGAATATGCCAATATTAGCCACAAAAGCATCATCACGCTACAGAAAATAAACACACTGGCAAAACCTACTTTATGCGACAAATAACCACCTAATGCACCGCCGACAAAGACACCTAATGACTGCGAAGTATTATAAACGCCTATCGCCGTTCCTTTTGCTGCAGCGGGTGCAATTTTGCTAATGATTGATGGCAATGAAGCTTCAAGTACGTTAAATGCAATAAAGTACAGTGTAAGCGAAAGCACTATGCCCCAAAAAAGCTGAATGGAAGCGGAGAACATTAATTGCGCAATGAACATGGTAGCAATTGCGCCGACGAAAACCTGCTTCATTTTGGCTTTCTTTTCCGCATAAATAATGGCTGGCACCATAAATACGAATGACGCAATTAACACAGGCAAATAAATCATCCAATGCTGGTTTTCATGCATGTGGCTAGCTTTCACAAGGGCAAACGGCACCACGACAAACATCGCCATTTGTGCGGCGTGTAGCGCAAAAATGCCGTAATTTAAACGTAGTAATTGTTTGTTTTTCAGAACGTCTTTAAGTTTGGCTGGCGCCGCACTGGCATCTGAATGGTAGTGACTATGCAAAGGTTCAGGCACCACAAACTTCATGACCGCAATGGCTGCTAAACTTAAAATCGCCGTCATTGCGAATATGCCTGGTACGCCTATCCATTGATTAAGCAATGGGCCTATCACCAATGAAACAGCAAAAGCCATACCAATGGTGCCACCTATGGTTGCCATGGCTTTGGTGCGGTTTTCATCTCGCGTTAAATCAGCTAATAAAGCGGTTACTGCGGCTGAAACAGCGCCTGCGCCTTGTATGGCGCGACCCAAAATCACACCTTCAATATTCATCGCCAATGCTGCAACCATACTACCAATGGCAAAAATGGCTAGACCTAAGTAAATCATGGGCTTGCGACCAAATTTATCTGAAGCCATGCCAAACGGCAATTGGAATAAGGCTTGCGTTAAACCATAAGCGCCAAGCGCCAAGCCAATTTGCAAGGCATTAGGTTGAGGTAGAAAATTATTTGAAGCGTAAATTGCAAAAATCGGCAAAATTGAGAACATGCCAAACATACGCAAACCGTAGATTGCCGCCAAGCTTACAGTGGCACGCACTTCTAAAGGCGTCATTTTATCTGCAGGCAAATCGATTGAATTCACTGTATTTGATACGTTAAGGTTTGATGAGAAAGCCTCTGAACTAACATCAGCTGACTTAACCGCATCTACTGCAATGCCTGCAAAAAGGTCTTGCGTTTGATTGCTTGAATGATTCTTGGGTGTAGACATAAAAAAACTAAAGGCCTAAAAATGTAGCTAAATGCGTAAAAGTATGTATATTAGCAGGTTGCCCTAATTTTCGTAAAAGCATTATGGAATTCATCAAAATACGCGGTGCGCGAACGCACAATCTTAAAAACATTTCCTTGGATATTCCGCGCAATCAGCTGGTCGTGATTACGGGTTTATCAGGCTCGGGTAAGTCTTCCCTTGCTTTTGATACGTTGTATGCAGAAGGTCAGCGCCGTTATGTCGAGTCACTGTCTGCTTACGCACGTCAATTTTTAGCGCGTATGGATAAACCTGATGTGGATTTGATTGAAGGTTTATCCCCTGCGATTTCTATTGAGCAAAAATCCACCTCACACAATCCGCGTTCGACTGTGGGTACTGTGACAGAAATTCACGATTACCTGCGTTTGCTTTACGCGCGCGCAGGTGACCCAGAGTGCCCTGAGCATGGCATCAAGCTAGAAGCGCAAACCGTTAGCCAAATGGTAGATAGCGTATTAGCGCTGCCAGAAGACACTAAGCTGATGATTTTGGCGCCCGTAGTGAGCAACCGCAAAGGCGAGCAACTCGACTTATTTGAAGAGCTTAAAGCGCAAGGTTTTGTGCGCTTGCGTGTAGATGGCAAAATCTATGAAGTGGATGCTTTGCCGCAACTGACAAAAACCACAAAACACACAGTTGAAGTTGTGATAGATCGTATTAAAGTTAAACAAGACATGAAGCAGCGTATTGCTGAGTCATTTGAAACCGCGTTGCGTTTAGCAGAGGGTAAAGCCATTGCCGTTGAAATGGATACTGACAAAGAGCACTTATTCTCAGCCAAGTTTTCATGCCCTGTGTGTGACTACTCACTTGCTGAATTAGAACCGCGTCTATTCTCTTTCAACAACCCAATGGGTGCTTGTCCAAAGTGTGATGGTTTGGGCAATATCAACTTTTTCGATCCAAAACGCGTGGTAGCATTTCCACATTTATCACTCGCTGCGGGTGCGATTAAAGGCTGGGATAAGCGCAATCAGTTTTACTTTCAAATGCTAGCCAGCATCGCCACACATTACAACTTCAACCTTGATACCGCGTTTGAAAAACTGCCAGAATATATACAAAAAGTATTACTCAACGGCAGCGGCAAAGATGTGATGCCATTTAAATACCTGAATGAACGTGGTGTTTTCTTTGAAAAAACCCATGCATTTGAAGGTATTTTAAATAATTTGCAGCGCCGTTATCACGAGACTGACTCGCAAACCGTGCGCGAAGAACTCGCAAAATACTTAAACTCACAAAGCTGCCCTGAATGTTCTGGCACACGTTTACGCAAAGAGGCACGTCATGTAAAAGTGGGTAATAAAAACATTCATGAAGTGTGCGAAGTACCCCTTAAGTTAGCGCTTACTTTCTTTGATACGCTTGAATTGACTGGTTCTAAACTTGCAATTGCCGACAAAATAGTAAAAGAAATTAGCAATCGCCTGAAGTTTTTAACTAACGTTGGTTTGGAGTATTTATCACTTTCACGCTCAGCTGAAACGCTATCTGGCGGCGAGGCGCAACGTATTCGTTTAGCTTCACAAATCGGCAGCGGCTTAACAGGCGTGATGTACGTATTGGATGAACCTTCAATCGGCTTGCATCAGCGCGACAATGATAGATTATTAGAAACGCTAAAACGCCTACGCGATATTGGCAACAGCGTGATTGTGGTGGAACATGACCATGATGCAATTTTAACGGCCGATTACGTGGTGGATATTGGACCAGGCGCAGGTGAACATGGTGGCAGAATTGTGGCTGAAGGTACTCCCGCTGAAGTGTTAGCTAATCCGGACTCACTCACAGGGCAGTATTTAAGCGGCAAAAAGCAAATAATTTATAACAAAAAACGTACTCCGCCAGATCCAGCGCGCTGGTTGAAACTAAGCAATGCGACAGGCAATAATCTAAAAGATGTCACCTTAAAGCTACCTGTGGGCTTACTAAGCTGTATTACTGGTGTTTCTGGTAGCGGTAAATCTACATTGATTAACGACACCTTATACCGCGTAGTTTCACAGCATTTATACGGCAGCAGCACAGAGCCAGCGCCATATAACGAAATTGATGGCTTGGCATTTTTCGATAAAGTGGTCGATGTAGACCAAAGTCCAATTGGCCGCACACCACGCTCTAACCCTGCGACTTACACAGGATTATTCACGCCAATTCGCGATTTATTTGCAGGCGTGCCAGAAAGCCGTGTTCGCGGTTACGGGCCAGGTCGATATTCATTCAACGTTAAAGGTGGACGCTGCGAAGCTTGCCAAGGTGACGGCGTATTGCGCGTAGAAATGCACTTTTTACCAGATGTTTACGTGCCTTGCGATGTCTGTAAAGGTCATCGCTACAACCGCGAAACTTTAGAGATTCAGTTCAAAGGCAAAAACATCCGCGAAGTATTAGAAATGACCGTTGAACAAGCGCACAGCTTCTTTAGTGCGCAGCCAGTAATTTCACGAAAATTGAAAACACTGTTAGACGTAGGCTTAGGCTATATCACGCTTGGACAAAGCGCTACCACGTTGTCGGGTGGTGAAGCGCAACGCGTTAAACTAGCGCTAGAACTCAGCAAACGTGACACAGGTCGCACGCTCTATATTCTGGATGAACCTACGACTGGTTTACATTTTGCAGATATTCAATTGCTGCTAGATGTCATTCATCGCCTACGTGACGCTGGCAACACCATCGTCATTATTGAACACAATCTAGACGTAATTAAAACTGCGGATTGGATTGTCGATATGGGCCCTGAAGGTGGTGATGGCGGCGGTACAATTATTGCCCAAGGCACGCCAGAACAAGTGGCGTTAAGCACTGAAAGCTATACGGCTAAGTATCTTAAAGCGATGCTTTAATTTGATAAACCCTAATATTTTTGAACTTGTATGAAAATACCAAAAAAATACGCCAGCATCCTATTTGCTTTTGTCATGTCTTTGCTCATGGCTTTTATTATGTCTGGCGTATTAACAGCGTTATTTGCGGGCATTACTGCGCAGTTTTTTTCTCATTGGATGAGCGCATTTATTCACGCTTGGCCAGTGGCGTTTCCAGCCGTATTGCTGGTTGCGCCTATCGTCAGAAAAGTTGTTGCAAACTTAACTGAGTAAACATTACGGCACTTCTGCAAAGCGCATTCTAGCTTGTATAGTAGCTGTTCTACGGTTTAGGTATGAGGTTGATTTATGCGCATCATAAAAGCGTGGATTAGGAATCATGGCGGCTAATTTTGCGGCTTGCGCACTACTTAATTTGGCCGCGCTGGTTTTGTAATAATGCCGCGAAGCAGCCTCTGCACCAAACACGCCATTACCCCACTCAATGACATTCAAATAAATCTCTAAAATACGACGTTTGCTCAATACGTTTTCTAGCATCACGGTAATAAGCGCCTCCTCCCCTTTGCGCCAAGGCGTGCGCTTGGTAGATAAAAATAAATTCTTAGCCAGCTGCTGGCTGATGGTTGAGCCACCTGCAACAATTTTGCCTTTTTTAAGGTTCTTTGCGTAAGCTTTCTCTATTCCCTCCCAATCAAAACCTTCATGGTCTACAAACTTGGCATCCTCACTGGCAATAACGGCACGTTTGAGATTGTTTGAAATTTTAGAATAATCCACCCACTGATATTTCAACTCCGCATCGGGCTTTTGTTCTTGAATGATTTCTAAGCGATCAACCATAAATGCGCTAGACGATGGATTGAATTTTATCCACCAACAAATGTGCAAAAAAATCCAAACTTGATACAAAAAAAGTATTACAAAAAATAATACTAAGCCCCGAGTCACATAACCACCAAAACCTAATGGCTCAGCATCGGGCTTGTTATTTAATATCCAATTTTTCATTATTTATATTTTTTCTAAACTTAAAATTAGCTAAGCCAAACTTCTAATTTGCTGAATCACACTTTGCGTTTCTGGTCTAACCCCACGCCAGATGTAAAACGCCTCGGCGGCTTGCTCTACTAGCATCCCAAGACCATCCGCCACTTGTGCGCCATTTTCACGCGCCTGCCTCATAAAAGGCGTTTCACGACCATACATCATGTCATAAGCTAAACAGCCTTGAGCAAAAATAATATTTGAGATAGGTAGGGCGGTATCGGTTAAACCTGTTGAGGTAGCATTAATAATTAAGTCATATGGAACATCCAACTCATCAAACATTTTCGCACGCACATCATTTATATCAGAAATACTCATCACCAACTGAAGTGCCTTTTCTGATGTACGATTCGCAATAGTGATACTTTTAGCACCTACTAACGAGTTTAAAACACCATGGGCTGCGCCACCAGCACCTAGAATCAATATGTTTTTATCTGCAATAGGGAATTTAAGATTTTGTTCAATATCACTACGCAAACCTACTCCATCGGTATTATCACCAAGTATTTTCCCGTCGATATTAATCAAAGTATTGACTGCGCCAGAGCCAGAACTCACTACTCGAGTAGTCAAACTATCACAAATTTTATACGCCTCAAACTTAAAAGGCACCGTGACATTTGCCCCCTTATAACCTTTGGCGATTAACCCTCTAACGGTTGCTTCAAAACCATCCAAAGGCGCTAATATCCGCTCATAGCTAATATCCTGATTGGTTTGTTTAGCAAAAGCCTCATGTATCAGCGGTGACTTGCTGTGTGCAATTGGGTTGCCCACGACCGCATAGCGGTCTAAACCATTAAAAGGCTTGGCATACTTATCAGTCATTATTTAATTAGTCCAAGGCAAACCAGCGTGTTTCCAGCCGTTTATTAGCGTACGTTGTTTAAGCTCGTTTGCTTCGCCCTCAAAGCCCTCTAGCATATTGTAAGCTTTATCAAAACCAAGCTGCTCGGCAACTACTGCCGCATTATGAGAGCGACCACCTGTGCGGCACATAAATATCACGGTAAGTTTTATATCTACATTATCGGCAAGTTGTTGGGCGAAATCTTGGTTTTTCACCATCCCTGGATAAGTCGCCCACTCTATACTCATTGCATTTGGCACCCGACCAACCAACTCTAACTCTGCTTGCGTGCGCACATCGACCAACATAACTTCAGGATTTTTTTGTAATAGCTCAAATGTCTCACGTGGCGTCAATGCACCAGCATAGGGAAAGCTGCTATCAATAGCGCGTTTTTGCGCTAATTGTAAAATTGCATCTAAATTACTCATGTGAATCACCTTATTAAATAGTTTTGCTGTTCTATGCTTCAATTCATGTGCTCTATCAAATTTCAACAATGTTGCATTCAAAATTTTTAGCGACAATTTCCCTAAAGTATATCTGTAAAATCGTGAAAATATTCACGCACCAACACAGCAAGTAAATCGCACCTTAAAAGTGCATTAATTATACAAGCCGCACATATTTGGTGCTTTGTTTTAGATTGGATTTTAACACTTCTTTAAAAAAGCCGTTGTTTGGTCTTTTCAGCATGGCACGTTTCCTGCTAATCTACCGAGTTGAATTATTTTGTTTTTTATTTTTTTGTTTAGTAAGTATTAAGTGTAAGTTTAATCCCCACACCACCAATAGGAGATTCTGATGTCAGTGGCTAATGTAATGAAAATGGTAAAAGAAAACGACATTAAATTTGTTGATTTTCGTTTTACAGATACTCGCGGTAAAGAACAACATGTAACAGTGCCTGTTTCACATTTTGATGAATCAAAATTTACAGAAGGCCACGCTTTTGACGGTTCTTCAATCGCAGGTTGGAAAGGTATTCAAGCATCAGACATGCAATTGATGCCAGATGCATCAACAGCAAATATCGATCCATTCATGGACGAGCCAACACTTATTTTAACTTGTGATGTGGTTGATCCAACTGACGGTAAAGGTTACGAACGTGACCCACGTAGCTTGGCTAAACGTGCTGAAGCCTACTTAAAATCAACAGGTTTAGGTGATACAGCTTACTTCGGCCCAGAACCAGAATTCTTCATTTTTGATAGCATTCAATGGGATGTAGCAATGAACGGTAGTTCAGTGCGCATCAACTCAGAAGAAGGCGCTTGGGCATCTGGCGAGAAATTTGAAGGCGGCAACACTGGCCACCGTCCAGGTGTTAAAGGCGGTTATTTCCCAGTGCCTCCAGTCGATTCATTGCATGACATCCGCTCAGCAATGTGTATGACTCTAGAAGCAATGGGCGTGCCTGTTGAAGTGCATCACCACGAAGTTGCAACGGCTGGCCAATGTGAAATTGGCACTAAATTCAGCACTTTAACGCAACGTGCTGACTGGACTCAAATTCAAAAATACGTGATTTTGAACACAGCGCACGCTTACGGCAAAACAGCTACATTCATGCCTAAACCATTTGCAGGCGATAATGGTTCAGGTATGCACGTTCACCAATCAGTTTGGAAAGATGGCAAAAACTTGTTCGCAGGTAATGGCTACGCTGGTTTGAGTGAGTTTGCTTTGTACTACATCGGCGGTATCATCAAGCACGCTAAAGCATTAAATGCGATTACCAACCCAGGTACTAACTCTTACAAACGCTTAGTGCCACACTACGAAGCGCCAGTTAAATTAGCTTACTCAGCTAAAAACCGTTCAGCTTCTATCCGTATTCCTTTTGTGCATTCAGACAAAGGTCGTCGTGTTGAAGCGCGCTTCCCAGATCCAATCGCTAACCCATACTTGGCATTCTCTGCATTGCTAATGGCTGGTTTAGATGGCGTTCAAAACAAGATTCACCCAGGTGAGCCAGCAACTAAAGACTTGTACCATCTTCCTCCAGAAGAAGATGCACAAATCCCAACAGTATGTGCATCACTAGAAGAAGCGCTTTCTGAATTAGATAAAGACCGCGAGTTCTTAACTAAAGGTGGCGTATTCACTAACGACTGGATTGACGCTTACATTGGTTTGAAAATGGAAGAAGTGAATAAAGTACGTATGACACCACACCCAGTTGAGTTTGGTTTGTACTACTCTTGCTAAGTTAACTTTTAATTAGTAGCTGAAATATCAGCAATAAAAAGGGGCGATTTTCGCCCCTTTTTTCATTTATAAATCAGGTCAACCTTTAGCCACAGCCATGCGTTTTCTAAGCACATTGCCTAACTTGGCTAACTCTACTAAACTATTACTATGAAAAAAACTCTGTCTATAGCCACACTCATTGTTATCGCGTTTTCTAGTAGCGCAATCGCTGAAATTTACAAGCGCGTAGATGCAGACGGGCGCATTACTTACTCCAATATCAAAACAAAAGGAGCAACGCGCTTAGAGTTTGACCCTGATGCAAATACGATTGTAAATGACCGTCCAAAAAGTACGGGTGGCTCTAACTCTAGCAACAAGCGCACAGCAACGCCTGAAGGCTTTCCTAAAGTGGATAAACAAACGCAGAATCAACGCGATGGTAAACGCCAAGAGATTTTACAAAATGAGCTTGCCTCTGAAAAAACCGCTTTAGAAGAAGCCAAAAAAGCCTACGCTGAAGGTGAAGCGAAACCAGAGATATATAAAACGGCCAATGGCGCCACGATGCGCAACGTGCCTAAATTCCAAGAAAAAATGAAAAGCTTGCAAGACGATGTAGATAGCCATGAGAACAACATCAAGCTACTGCAAAAAGAGCTAGATAACCTACGTTAAGCCAGCCAGTGATCAATCAAAGCCCAGCTTTTTTAGCATCAGTTATTAGCCATTAAAATTAAAGAGTGACC
>NZ_JAQSDC010000001.1 GCF_029945705.1 Methylotenera sp. | reverse complement strand
TTGCACCCGCATCTCGTAATTTTTCAATGACGGCATCTAGCAGATCGGCACGAGCGTTCAGTAATTTAACCTCACCACCTGTCATCGCTGCAGCCACCATATATGTGCCCGCCTCAATACGGTCACATACTACGTTATGCGTGGTGCCATTCAGTTTTTCTACGCCGACAATCGTAATTACATCGGTGCCAGCGCCAGTGATTTTTGCGCCCATTTTAATGAGCATTTCCGCCAGGTCGACCACTTCTGGTTCTTTAGCGGCATTTTCCAGCACGGTTGTGCCTTCAGCTAATGCAGCTGCCATCATCAGGTTTTCCGTACCGGTCACAGTCACCATATCCATATAGTAGCGTGCGCCTTGTAAACGACGATTAGGCAAATGCAAAGTACTCGCTTGAATATAACCATGTGTGATATGTATTGCAGCACCCATGGCTTGCAAGCCTTTGATGTGCAAATCTACTGGACGCGACCCAATGGCACAACCGCCTGGCAATGAAACTCGTGCAGTACCAAAACGCGCCAATAATGGGCCTAAGACCAAAATAGAGGCGCGCATGGTTTTCACCATTTCGTAAGTGGCTTCAAAAGAAGTCACGTCACTGGCATCTAAAGTCACTTCACTAGTATTGCGTGTGATTTTAACGCCCATCATACCGAGCAATTTAATAGTGGTATCAATGTCTTTTAACGCCGCAATACTACTTAAATGCAAAGGCGTTTCAGCTAATAATGATGCACATAAAATTGGCAAAGCGGCATTTTTCGCGCCAGAGATGGTGACTTCACCATTGAGGCGGCTACCGCCTTGTATGATTAACTTTTCCAATTACTTAGTCGCATCTAACATCGTTTGAAGCTCACCACTTTCATACATAGCACGCATGATGTCTGAACCGCCAACAAACTCGCCTTTAATGTAAAGCTGTGGAATAGTAGGCCAATTAGCAAATTGTTTGATGCCTTCGCGCACTTCTTGGTCTTGCAACACATCCACTGAAATATATTTCGCTTGGCATGCATCTAAAATTTGCGTCGCTAAGTTTGAAAAACCACATTGTGGAAACTTAGGGTTGCCTTTCATATAAAGCACTACTGGGTTGGTGCTCACTGTTTCTTTAATTCTTGCTTGTGCGTCCATTTGCTTCTCCATTACATTATTTAATTTATCTTTAGTTGCCTGCATATCATTCGCAAGCTGGCTTGAGTCTATTTAAGCAGACTGTTTTAGCCATTGTTCTGGGGTGTACGTTTTCATTGAAAGCGCATGAATTTCCGAGCGCATTCTATCGCCTAGCGCGCTGTAAACTAGCTGATGCTGTTGCACCATACTTTTGCCAACAAAGGCATTGCTTACGATTACTGACTCGAAATGCGTGCCATCATCACCCAGCACTTTAATATATTCGCAGGCCAAATTTTGCGTGATGTAAGCCTCTAACTGTTGTGCACTTAGCAATTTAATGATTCCTTGATTCTTAAGCTGTTAATTTAAGCTCTTAGTTTATAGCCTGATTTTAACATTTTTAACGTAATCATTGCTAACACTAAGAAAGAAGCGCCAACTATAGACAGACTAATCAAAGGCGACACATCACCTTTGCCAAAGAAACCGTACCTAAACCCGTCTATCATGTAGAAGAATGGGTTCAGTTGTGACAGCTTTTGCCAAAAAGGCGGTAAAGAATGGATGGAATAGAATACGCCTGAGAGAAACGATAAAGGCATGATGATGAAGTTCTGGAATGCCGCCATTTGATCAAATCGATCGGCCCATATACCAGCAATAATACCAAACGTACCAAGTAAGGCACTTCCCAGCAGTGCGAAAGCAAATACCATCCAAAAATTGGTCACGTGAATATCCACAAACCACATGGCGAAAAAATAAATACCTAATCCAACGACCAAGCCACGAATAATTGCCGCAAACAAGAATGCGATAAAAAATTGTAAATGCGTCAGCGGCGTTAACAATACAAAAACAAGGTTACCCATCACTTTTGATTGAATCAGGCTAGATGAACTATTAGCAAAGGCATTTTGCAGTACGGACATCATAATCAAACCAGGCACCAAGAATGATGTATACGGTACGCCATCATAAACATGCACATGACTTTCTAGCGCATGAGAAAAAATAAGCAGGTACAACAAAGCGGTAATCACTGGCGCGGCTACTGTTTGAAACGCGACTCGCCAAAAACGAAGTAACTCTTTTTTAAGTAGCGTCCAAGGGCCTCTAAATGCGCTAAAGTATGAATTGTTCATCATGACTTACTGACAGTTGATTGACCAACTAGCGACATGAAAACATCTTCTAAATCTGCCTCATTAAGCTGCATATCTATCACTTCAATATCAGCAGAGCGCAAAGAAGACAGCACTAACTCAATTTGCGCCATGTCGTTCAGTGCAAAAGTATAAATTCCACCTTCTTGGTTTCGTAGCAATGACTGTATATTAGCAGGCAAAGCAACATCGCCTAGCGTCAAGCGCAGCTGCTTGCCGGCAAATTTATTCAGCAAATTAGCGGTGCTATCTAAAGCAACAATTTCACCTTGCTTCATCATGCCCACACGACTGCACAAAGTCTCAGCTTCTTCTAAATAGTGCGTGGTGAGAACAATGGTATGACCTTCATAGTTCAGTTTTTTGATAAATCCCCACATCATTTGGCGAAGTTCAACGTCTACGCCTGCTGTCGGCTCATCCAACACAATCACAGGTGGTTTGTGCGCCAAAGCCTGAGCAATCAACGCACGACGCTTCATTCCGCCAGAAAGCTTACGCATATTCACATGCGCTTTATCTGCTAGACCTAAACCTTCAAGAATCTCATCTACCCATGCATCATTTTCAGATCCGCGCCCAAAATAACCTGCTTGAAATCGCAACATTTCTCGCACATTAAAGAATGGATCAAACACCAGCTCTTGCGGCACAACACCTAGTAATTGACGGGCTTGCTGATATTGATTTACCACATCAAAACCCATGACAGAAATATTACCTGCGCTTGGTTTGATTAAACCCGCAAGAATACTGATTAAGGTTGATTTGCCTGCGCCATTTGGGCCAAGTAAGGCAAAGAACTCACCTTGAGCTATCGTTAAATCAACGCCCTTTAAGGCTTGCAAGCTGCCAAAGCTCTTATGTATGCCATTAATTTGAATTGCAGGTTTCATTTTTTGACTTGGATCACAACTTAATAAATTAGGTTAACTTTGAATTCAAATTTTTTTGAATTCAATTTTATAGCCATCACTTAAATGAATTACGGCTTGTTCATGAACAAGCCGTAATGATTAACTACTATATGGTGATACTTTTAAAAATTACAACAAGTAAGCATTTAACGTGGTGTTGAATAAGCGTAGTCTTAATGAAAACTTAATGGAATAAAATCTTGTATGCCGTATAAGTCTGCCAAACTAGATAAATTTTCAGGTAAGTTGGTAAATTTAATTTTGCAATTTTCCGTTATAGCACGACGTTGCCACTCTAACATTAAGCTCAAAGCTGACGTATCTACATTATCCACTCCAGAAAAATCGACTTCAATTTCACCGTTCATTTTAAATGTAGCGCTAAGTTTTAGTATCAGATTTGCGTTATCCACCAACACATCACCTGACACATGCCATTTATCAGCAAGCTCTGTAATGCGTGCGGCAACATTAGGTTCTACCAATTCAGCCATATTTAGACTTTAAGCTTACTTAAGACCAGCATTTTTATTTTTATCAGCCAACTTAGTATTCAAGCTATCAAGCCCATTTTGGCGAATTTCACTGCTGAATTGACTACGATAATTAGTCACCAAACTCACATTCTCAATCACAATATCGTAGACCTTCCATGTTGACCCACTTTTTACGAGACTATAATCCACAGCGATTGGTTGCCCGCCTGATTGCATAATCTGAGTTTTCACAGTCACGTTTTTTGCATCTGGCTCAGTGCGCATTGCTTTATATTCAATTACTTGGTCTTTGTATTTACCCAGCGCTACAGAGTAAGTACGTAACAATAAGCTACGAAACTCTTTCTGAAAACTCGCTTGTTGCTCAGGCGTTGCAGCTTTCCAATTTTTACCAAGCACCATGCGACATACTCGATCAAAATCAAAGTTAGGCAAAATCTTTTCTTCAGCCACTGCGTATAATTTTTGCTGATTACCAGCTTGAATCTCTTTATCATTTTTAATGATAGCCAATACATCATCTGCGGTTTGCTTCACGAGCGCATCTGGCGCAACATCCGCACTAGCTAAGCCAGAATATAAACTGGCAAGAAAACTGAACCCTACTAAAAGCTTTGAAACTGATTTCATTTGAATCCTTTTTTGATTCGATATTTAATTTAAATTATAACCTGATGCGCTTTAATAGAATATCTCAGCGCAGCTCATTAGAACGGCGCATCACCTAATTCGGTTGACTTAGCCGCTGCTGGCTTAACTTCTGGCTCACTTGCAGGAGCTGACTGTTTCGCATCCTTATCGGTTTCTGAAGCTTTACTAAACAAGAATTGGCTAATCATTTTTTCTAGCACGACCGCATCTTGTGTTTTGGCAATTTTATCATTATTTTTTAGCACATCTTCGTCGCCACCAGCCTCTAAACCAATATACTGCTCACCCAACAAACCTGCCGTATAAATATTGGCGAAGGTATCTTTAGGAAAACTGTATCGTTTATCGATTTTAATTGTGACAACGGCTTCGTAAGTTTTGCTGTCAAATACAATACTATCTACTCGCCCCACTGCAACGCCCGCACTTTTAACGGGCGCATGCGGTTTTAAGCTTCCTACATTTTCAAAAGCTGCTGTCACACTATAAGTTTCACCAATTTTCCCAGAGGTTAAATTGCCAACTTTCATAGCAAGACCTAACAAGGCAGCAACACCCAGCGCCACAAAAATCCCTACCCATAAATCAATTTTAGTTCTATCCACTTATCATCCCCTCAATTTTTAGCTACTCTTTAAGCGCTATATCACCAGCATAAAAGAGGTTAAAACAAAATCCAAACCCAATACGGTTAATGATGAAATCACCACGGTACGGGTTGTCGCCCTGCTCACACCTTCCGCCGTTGGTGGAGCATCAAAACCTTCAAACAAAGCAATCATAGTGCAAGCTACGCCAAACACCAGACTCTTAATCACTCCGTTCACAATATCCGATTGGAAATCCACATTGGCTTGCATTTGTGACCAGAACGCGCCTTCATCCACGCCGATGAGTGGCACCGCTACGATATAGCCGCCCAATATACCAACCATAGAAAACAAGGCCGCCAAAATAGGCATAGAAATCACACCAGCCCAAAATCTAGGTGCAACCACTCGTGCGATTGGATTAACTGCCATCATTTCCATCGCTGATAGCTGCTCAGTAGTCTTCATTAAACCAATTTCAGCTGTAATTGCTGTACCGGCGCGCCCTGCAAACAGCAAAGCTGTGACTACAGGCCCAAGTTCGCGCACCAACGCTAGAGAGACCAAAACCCCAATGGCTTCAGATGATCCGTACTTCTGCAAAGTATTGTAGCCTTGCAAAGCCAGCACCATGCCCACGAAAAATGCCGACACAATAATAATCAACAGCGACATGACACCTGTTGAGTAAATCTCACGCATGGTTAGGTGAAATCGTTTAAAACTTTCAGCTGAATAAACAATCGTTAGAAAGAATAATCTAGCACCAGCCCCTAAACGCCAAATGCGCTCAACCATGCGATGACCTATACCTTGCAAGGTTTTAATAATACTAATGAGAGGCTTTGATTTGATCATTTAATTTAAGTTTTGCTAGCAGGAATTTACCAAGGATTAATTTACTTAAGACTAACTTTGTTTCATCAACTCAGATTGATAGTTACCGGCTGGGTAATGAAATGGTACAGGACCATCTTTATCACCATGCACAAACTGATGTACGTACGGCAACGTTGATTTCATCAAATCATCTGGGGTGCCTTCAGCGGTAACCACGCCATTGGCCACAAAATACACGTAATCCGCAATTAAAAATGTTTCTTTAACATCATGCGACACGATAATAGAAGTGGCACCTAAGGCATCGTTTAAGCTACGAATCAAACTACAGATAACGCCCATAGAAATCGGATCTAAGCCTGCAAACGGTTCATCGTACATCATGATCGCAGGGTCTAAGGCAATGGCACGCGCCAAAGCCACACGCCTTGCCATTCCGCCCGAAAGCTCTGCAGGCATGAGTGTATGTGCACCTCGCAAGCCCACTGCATTTAGCTTCATCAACACTAAGTCGTGAATCATAGAATCTGGCAAATCCGTTAATTCACGCATAGGGAACGCGACGTTTTCATAGACAGATAAGTCGGTAAACAACGCACCCTGCTGAAATAACATACCCATCTTACGGCGCAATTTAAATATACCATCACGGTCTTGCTTATGTACAACATCGCCATGAACACGCACTTCACCTTTTGAGGGCTTAATTTGACCGCCAATAAGACGCAACAAAGTTGTTTTACCGCTACCGCTGCCGCCCATAATCGCCACCACTTTACCGCGTGGAAACACCATATTGATGCCTTTATGCAGCAATCGCCCTTTGTACCCAAAGGAAAGATTATCAATTTCTACGATATTATTGGTCATGTGCAGCTAAATGGTATGTCTATTTTTGTTGGATTTTTTTCGAAGCCACCATTCTAAAACAATTTGGCGTGTAAGTAAGCAGTTAAATTGCCTTGTCATTTACATGAGGCTAATTTGGGGCAGTAAAAAGCCCACCTAGGTGGGCTTTTTAGAATCGGCAAGTTAGACTAAAACGCCATACAGATGGTATAAGCGGTACCATCAACTATTGCAGCAGTAGCTACAGACACTGTTGCTGGAGGTATAACGGCCCTCAAAGATCCCGTTGCAGTGTTACCATCATCTAAATTTGCATCAATCTGCTTAACCAATCTTCCTGTAATATTTTCGCTACATACGACATACAATCCAGTCATAGGGCTGGGGTCAACAATTGTTGTGAATCCATTTAAACTTTGTACGCCTATACGTCCACTTTCAGCATTTCGTGGCAAATACGCTGCATCAGCTACCGCAGTAGGGCCAGTTGCAAATCCAGCCAAGCGCACATGTTGCCAGAATAAAAATGACTCATCACTTGCTGTTATAGAATTCCAAGCACCATTTATTTGAGCGTTATTAAGAGACCCAGCAGGAGTTGTTGCAGGCGTACCATTATTAATATGGGTTGCAACGTTAGCATCATCGCCTGGGATTGCACGAAATTTATCCTGATACCCATAAATAAAAATTTGTACGTTTTTAAGATCACTTGCAATATTCTTAGCTTTAGCGCTATTAATCAATTCCTGCCCCTTTAATACACCGCCTAGCAGTAGGCCGATGATCACAAGTACGATCGCCAGCTCAATTAAAGTGAAACCTGTTTGTTTTTTCATTTAGTTCCCCGAACTATTAAAGTTATGTAAGTCATTTTAATTAAAATAAAATGCTTATCAGTTAGTAAGATACATGCAAATAACATACCAACTGGATTTAGCCTACTTTACTAGCGTTTTAGCTAATTTCGGCTATATTTGTTTAAAAATCATCTATTGAGCGTCGAAAACCTAACATGTCCGTTCAATTTTTAACGCTTTTTTGGTTGATTAAATTATTAAAAATCAGCATACAATAATAGCAAGCTGGATAATTTCGATCAATCATTGAGCCATTATATGCAAATACCACTCAAACCAGGCCTCAAATTAGTACAACATCTATTTAACGACTCTGACCGGTTAATGGCATTAATGATTTTATCGTTACATGCCTTATTAATTTGGGGTGACTCCATAGACCTGCATAGAGCGCTATTTTTATGTCATTACGGCTGCTTTTTGATGTGGCAGCCGGTGATGCGGCAAACCAAAACTTTATCATGGCAAGCAGCTTTTCTTATTGTAGTAGGTGCTGCAGTGGGTATGTTTTTTATCAACTGGTGGGTGATTGCTTTTTGGATAGCCAGTTTATTTGCATTAATTGGTGGACGCATTTTTTCAGAAGAAACCTCACGCGATAGGTTGCCTAATATATTGGCATCCAGCTACTTACTCGCAATTTTACTGTTGTGGGTAGTGCCTAAACTACTTAAGTCTAATGATGATTTAGCTGCCGCAGCTTTCATGCTTACCTATTTTCTGCCATTACTACCAGTGGCGATTTTATTCTTAACGGCTAAACATAAATCCAAAGCACAATCCGCCAATATTGATTTTTTCTACACCTTATTGATTTTTTTACTCTCCTCTATCGTCATACTCGGCAGCTTTGCGATTGGTGTTATTTGGAAAATTCACTACATTAAATTATTAATTGTAGTAGTCATGGGCTTAGCCGCCACATTGGTTGTTTTAAGCTGGCTATGGAATCCAAGCTCATCTTTTTCCGGTCTAGAACTGCTGATGTCCCGTTATCTACTCAGTATTGGCCTTCCATTTGAGCATTGGATAAGACAAATCGCAAAATATGCTGAATATGAATCTACTGCCGAAAAGTTTTTAAAAGCTGCCATGCGTGAGCTGGTTGAACTTAACTGGGCTAGTGGTTTGATGTGGGAAGTCGAAGGCTCGAAAGATCAAATAGGCGAGCCTACAGCGTTTATATCTACGTTCAATTTTCATCAACTACATTTAACGCTTTATTCGCGCTGGCAACTTAGTCCGGCTATGTATCTTCATGTGCAATTACTTACTCAAATTTTGGGTGAGTTTTATGAGGCGAAGCGTCGTGAAGAAATGATTGTGCAAAATACTTATATGCAGTCGCTGTATGAAACTGGTTCTCGCTTGACGCATGACATTAAAAATATACTGCAATCTATGGGTACGTTATCTGCCGCCGCTCAGCAGAGTAGCGACGACGGTAGCGATGACGCGAGACTAATCGAATTAGTCAAAAAGCAAATACCGCGATTAAGCCTGCGTTTGGCAAGCACTTTGACTAAGCTTGAACTGCCAAGTACAGAGAAAAAGAGCCAAGAAAAAGTAGCTAATTGGTGGAATGGCTTTAAACAAATTAACGAGGGTTTGCAAATATCGTTTGAAGCGCCGATCAACATGCCAAAAACCGACATTGACCCTGATGTGTTAGATAGCGTGGTGGATAACTTACTGCATAATGCTTTGGAGAAAGCGAAACTAGAAGCTAATACCATCATTAAAGTAAGCTTAATGCCAAGTAACCATTTTTGTTTAGAAGTGTCAGATTCAGGTACTGCAGTGCCTAAAAATGTCGTTGAGCGTTTATTCAAATCACACATAAGCTCAAAGAATGGCTTAGGTGTGGGGCTGTTTCACGCAGCGCAACAGGCGAAAAATGCGGGTTACGAATTAAGCCTTGTGGACAATCAGGATGGTGAAGTACGTTTTAGATTAGAGATGGTGGGGGAAGATAAAACTTTCACCTCTTGATTTTCTGAGATTGAAACAAAAAAGGCTTCATCACTCTGATGAAGCCTTTTCTATGTCAACCCCTGTGGGGGAGAATGCTTTTAATTAACGTAAACCTTGAATATAATCAGCTACTGCAGCCATTTCCGCATCTGTCATTTTTGTGGCAATAGTCATCATCATCGGTGCATTTGCACGTTCGCCTGTTCTAAAAGTTCTTAGCTGCGTTAATACGTAATCTGTATGCTGCCCACCTAAACGCGGAAATTGTTTAGGCAAGCCTGAACCAGTTGCGCCATGACACGCTGCACAAGCTGGCACGCCAGTGGCCGCGATACCACCACGATAGATTTTTTCACCCAATGAACCAGCGCCATTAGTTTTAGCTGCACCTAATTTAATTTTTTGATTTGAAAAATAAGCTGCAAGATTTTTCATATCTTCATCACTCAATGCCGATGCCATACCTGACATCACTGCATTCGCACGCTTACCTGATTTAAATTCAGTCAATTGCTTAACTAAGTACTCTGGATGCTGACCCGCCAATTTAGGATTGGCAGTAATCACGCTGTTACCATCAGTACCATGACAAGCAGAACACACAGCGCCAACAATCTGTTCAGCAGTTTTTGTGGTCGCTGGCGCAGATTCTGCTGGCTTTTCTGCGGTAGCTGCCGCATGTGCAGATAAACTAAATAAAGCACTAACCATTAAACCAGTTAAATTAACTCTTACTGAATTTAAGCTTAAAACATGACGAAATTGCATTACCGCTCCCAATTATCAAAAATACTTACGCAAGACTTACTGCATGCCGCTCAGATTTCCATTGGAATTCTGCGACTAATCTAAATTATTCAATCAATTAACGCGCTATTTTAGCGAAAATCGCCTATTCGTGATAGCATTTTTCACTATTGTTTATCGCGTTGCTAAATATAACATTAAGCCTATCCTCACTAAATTCTAAATAGCGGGATATAAGCAGTGCTGTATTGACGAAGATGACGCTTAAGTTACACCCAAAAGAATTGGATTTTCATGCCCTTGTTTCAAAATGCTGCTTTTTTTATTTCAGCACACCATTTACGCGATCTACCCCCTGCCAGCGGCATTGAAGTGGCTTTTGCTGGCCGTTCAAATGCTGGTAAGTCCAGCGCTCTTAATACGCTTGCCAATCACAATCGCCTAGCCTTTGTCAGTAAGCAACCTGGTCGCACGCAACTTATCAACTTCTTCACATTAGGCAATGATAGGCATTTAGTCGATTTGCCGGGTTATGGTTACGCTAAAGTGCCAGAAGCCATGCGTGCGCACTGGCAAAACGTGTTAGCTCGCTATTTAGGCGAACGTTCAAGTTTAGGCGGCTTAGTACTAGTGATGGATAGCCGTCACCCACTTACGCCTTTGGACCGCCAAATGTTGAATTGGTTTTGCCCGAGTGGTAAGCCTGTGCATGTTTTATTAACTAAATCTGATAAATTATCGCGTGGCGAAGCCTCACTTACACTCAATAAAGTACGCAAAGAGCTTATTGAAACTTGGGGTAATCACTACCATAGCGAATGTACCATTCAGTTATTCTCAAGCCTGAAAAAGCAAGGTGTGGAAGAGGCTGAAACAGTCATTGGTAAGTGGCTGTTTGCAGAAACGCCAGAGGATTTAGTGCGTAAGTCGTTTAATCTTGTAGATGATAAAGACGCAGAGTAAGTTTCCTGTAGGAGCGACGTCCTCGTCGCGATTAGCATGATGGCTTCGCGACGAGGGCGTCGCTCCTACAGGTGTTAAGCGCTAAGCTTTCTAACTAGCGATGCGTTACTTGCGCTTAAACACCATATCCCAAACGCCATGCCCTAGCTTTATTCCACGATTTTCAAACTTGGTGAGCGGTCTATAACTAGGCTTTTCAGCATAAGCTTCTGCGGTCTTTTTTAATTGCGTCTCTGCATTTAATACCTCTAGCACCCATTCAGCATACTCTTGCCAATCGGTTGCCACATGTAAATAACCACCAACTTTAAGCTTGCTGCACAGTAACTTTACAAAACCAGCCTGAATCAAACGACGTTTATGATGGCGCGCTTTATGCCAAGGATCTGGGAAGAAAATATGCACGCCATCTAAGCTGGCATCACTTAACATATTTTGCAGCACATCGACCACATCATGCTGAATAATTCGTATGTTAGTAAGCGCTGACTCTTCAATTAACTTAAGCAGAGCGCCAACGCCTGGTGTATGGACTTCAGCAGCTAGAAAATCACATTCTGGTAAAGTTTGGGCGATCTTTGCCGTAGTTTCGCCCATACCAAAGCCGATTTCCAATATTTTTTTACTATCTGCGCGGTTAAATTTCGCGCTTAAGTCGATGATTTCTGGCGCGTAATCAATACCAAATCTTGGTCGGCCGACCTCTAAAGCGTGCGCCTGCCCTTTGGTCACGCGACCTTGGCGCAACACAAAGCTGCGAATGCGACGACCTTTTAAGGCTTCTTTATCTGCATCTAAAGCAGTATCTAGAACTGGAGATTCTTCGGGTTGGTTTAATTTTGTCATAGTGCGCATTATATCAATGCTCATTCATTAAAGTGTATGAGATTTATCCCCTGAAACAAAACCGATCAAAGGCTCATCAATATTTTTACTCAAGGCAATCACCTTAAATAAGTCACCCATTTCTGCGGGAGATAATAACTTCTGCGCGGCAGTTGCAAGTGGCGCATAGCGAGCCATGTCATGCGGCGACACTTGTGACATTAGCTCTAATATACCGCAGTTCATTAAAAACTGCGCTTGGCTACAAAAACCACTCACCGCCAAACCATGATTCACGCCTGCATGAGCAATGCTAGTGAAATCAACATGCGCCGTAATGTCTTGTAAACCTACATTGAATAAAGGCTCACTATGCGCATAGTGCTGATAATGGCACATAAGCGTGCCTTGATTGCGCTGCGGATGATAATACTCGCGGGCAGAAAATCCATAGTCAATCATCAAAATAATGCCTTGTTGCAAACAATCAGCAAGGCTAGCCATCAATCCGCTGGCAGCTGGGCAAACTTCAGTCACATAGCCCTCTGGCAAATTGAGCTTGCTGACAACATCTAACAAACTTGACTCACTCAAAAGTTTATCTTGCCAAGCGAACTCCTCAGACTCAATGGCTATGCCGCGCTCATAAATATCATCATCTTTCACATGCACAATATGTACTGAAATCGCATCTAGCACTTCGTTACCGACAATCACGCCATTAAAACTTGAAGGTAACTCCCTTAGCCATTTCACGCGCTGAACTAAATTTTCAGGTAATCTCTTTTGCAAGGTTTCCAGCTGCACTTGGCGTAAGTGGTCACTTACTTCTAGGATGAAATACTTCGCTGGCGCGGCGCTCCTCTCTGCCAATGTTAGCAAAACATCTGCGGCTAATTTGCCTGTGCCTGCACCTAGCTCCAATATATTGCCATGCGTTAAATTCAACACTTGTAAGATTTGATTAGCAAGCGTTTGCGCAAACAGCGGCGAAATTTCTGGTGCAGTAACAAAATCTCCTCCTCCGTTTTTGCTGTCGCCAAACTTTTGGCTGCCTGCGCTGTAATAGCCTAAGCTGGGTGCATAAAGCGCCAATTGCATAAACTCTGCAAAACTTATCCAACCTTTTTGTGCATTGATGGTCTCTTGAATCAGCGTGATAAGTTGTTGACTATGTTTTTGGGCTTCAACTGAAGGTGTGGGTAATGTATTCATAGACTTAGATTATAATAGCTAACAATCAAGATTGGATTAATGCGTGGCGTCAAACAACATAAATAAAGTGGTACTCATTACTGGCGGGGCAAAGCGCGTAGGCGCGGCCATCTGTCGCAGCTTGCATGCGGATGGCTTCAACTTGATGATTCATTATAAAAGCTCGATCAAAGAAGCTCGCGCCTTGCAAGCTGAATTAAGCTTACAACGCCCAAATTCCGTAGCGATTATTCAAGGCGACTTATTAAATATCGCAAGCTTACCTAATTTAATTAGCGAAACCATTAGCCACTTTGGGCGCTTAGATGTGCTTATCAATAATGCATCCACTTATTACCCAACTGAAATCGGCGAGATTGATGAAGCTAAATGGCAAGACTTAGTAGGGAGCAATCTAAAAGCCCCGCTGTTTTTATCGCAAGCAGCCGCGCCAGAATTACGCAAAAACCACGGCTGCATTGTGAACATTACCGATATGCACGTAGAGCGCCCGAAAAAAGGCTACATTGTTTACAGTGTTGCAAAAGCTGGTTTAGTCACGCTTACCAAGTCTTTAGCGCATGAATTAAGCCCTGAAGTACGTGTAAATGCAGTTGCGCCAGGGCCTGTACAATGGCCAGAAAACAATCCTCAATTTGATGAGGTTTATCGTCAGCGGGTCATCAACCAAACACTACTTAAACGTGTAGGCGAGGCTGAAGACGTAGCGAAAGCGGTGAAATTTTTAGTCACAGATGCACCTTTTATTACAGGTCATGTGTTGGCTGTAGATGGCGGCAGGAGCTTGAATTTATAAAGTTAGCTGTTTTCGGCATTCTTTTTAGCTTTGTTAAAATCGAACAAAACTTAAAAACAACGCCAGTAGCAATGACGGAGTAACCACTAAATAGCTGTAGCACCATCATCCTGATAAATAGTTAAGCCTGCATATTAAGCAAATCACAATTTGCAACTCTTTCATTTAAGCGTATTATAACAACCGTTATAACAGAACATGGATTAAGCATCATGACCACTTTAAAACTCACTCAAATTGGTAACTCACTTGGCGTTATTTTGCCTAAGGAGATTTTAGCTAAGCTTAAAGTAAGCAAAGGCGATGAGATTTTTGTGACTGAAACGCCTGATGGCTTTAACATTACGCCGCATGATGCAACGTTTGAAAAGCAGATGGAAGCTGCGCGTAAGCTGATGAAAGAAAACCGCGCAGTATTACGTGAGCTGGCTAAGTGACCCGCCAGCAAAACCAATACTGGGTTTGGTTGCCACAAGCCATTATTTTAGCAGTACACGATGAGCAGTTAGCCGAGCACGGTGGTTTGAGTGGTGTGCGCGATGAGGGTTTGTTAATTTCCGCATTGGCTCGACCAGAGCATCTTGCGGCTTATAGCACACCTGACTTTGCTGAGCTAGCCGCATCTTATGGCTATGGCATTGCACGAAACCATCCATTTATTGACGGCAATAAACGTACGGCTTTTGTGGCAACTTTGCTGTTTTTACATTTTAATGGTTTTTCATTAAAGGCTACCGATACTGACAAAGTGCTAACAATGCTTAAAGTAGCTGCAGGCGAGATCACTGAGAGTGACTTTGCAAGCTGGCTACGCAGTCATTCACACAAAATTTAAAGCTAAAATATCCATATGATTAACCACTTACCAGCAAACCATTCCAATAACTTTATCAAGCTACGCAATAGCCTGATTAGCGCCACTGGCAAAGCGATTGGCGATTACAACATGATAGAAGAAGGCGATACCGTGTTGGTGTGCATGAGCGGCGGCAAAGACTCTCACGCCATGTTAATGATTCTGCTAGCTTTGCAAGAACGTGCGCCGATTAACTTCAAACTCATTGCCATGAATTTGGATCAAAAACAGCCGGGCTTCCCTGCTGATATTCTGCCTGCCTACTTTGAAAAGCTTGGCATTGATTACCGTATTGTAGAAGCGGATACTTATTCGATTGTAAAAGAGAAGATTCCTGAAGGCGCAACCACTTGTAGTTTATGTTCACGCTTACGCCGCGGCATTATTTACACCACGGCAAAAAAACTGGGCGCCAATAAAATTGCACTTGGGCATCACCGTGATGACATTGTAGAAACCCTGTTTTTAAATATGTTCTTTGGCGCGAAATTAAAAGCCATGCCACCAAAACTTTCAACCAATGACAAACAAAATATCGTGATTCGCCCATTGGCGTATTGCAGTGAAAAAGATATTGCCAGCTACGCGCGCCAAATGGAGTTCCCAATCATTCCGTGTGACTTATGCGGTAGCCAAGAAAATCTACAACGCCAAAAAGTAAAAGATATGTTGCAAGTTTGGGAGCGCGAACAACCAGGTCGTATCAACAATATTTTCCGCGCGATTGGTAATGTTGAGCCTTCACATCTGGCAGATTTTAATTTATATGATTTTAAAGGCTTGAGCCAAGCCAAGCCCGAAGATGAGGATCCGCTTTTTGGTGACATTGCTAAAGAAAGTGAAGCATTAAGCTTAAATAGCACTGACGGCACACGAATCGAATTTATTCGAAACACATAATGTTACAAATTATTCGATAAATTTGCGTAGTATGTGCGGTAAGTTGTTGTCTTATAGCCATTTACCTTGCTATTATCCGAGTTGTTAGCTTAGCAATTCTATAATTTAGCCCATTTAATCACTCATTCTTCTAGGCATGCATGTCCAAACTGTTAATTGTTGAATCTCCTTCTAAAGCAAAAACGCTCAAGAAATATCTTGGAAGCGACTTTGAAGTGCTCGCCTCTTACGGACACGTGCGCGACTTGATTCCGAAAAATGGTGCGGTTGATACTGCCAATGATTTCGCCATGAAGTACGACATCATCGAACGCAATAGCAAACATGTAGACGCGATTGCCAAGGCTGTAAAAAGTGCTGATAGCATCTATCTCGCAACCGATCCAGACCGTGAAGGTGAAGCGATTTCTTGGCATATTGCCGAGATTTTAAAGTCGAAGAACTTACTTAAAAACAAAATTATGAAACGCGTGGTGTTTCATGAAATTACCAAAAGTGCTGTTGAACATGCAATTGCCGAGCCACGTGACATTTCTATGCCTATGGTCAATGCCCAACAAGCACGCCGTGCTTTAGATTACTTAGTCGGCTTTAATTTATCTCCTTTATTGTGGAAAAAAATCCGTCGTGGATTATCTGCAGGACGTGTACAAAGCCCTGCGCTACGCTTAATTGTTGAGCGTGAACTTGAAATTGAAGCGTTTAAATCTCAAGAATACTGGTCTATTCATTTAGACGCTTTAAAACATAGCCATGGTTTTACGGCAAAACTTATACAACTTAACAATCAAAAAGTTGAGCAATTCACGGTCATTAACCATGATCAACAGTCTGATATTGTTGGCAAATTATTACTCGCCAGCGCAGGTAAAACAACTGTTTCACGTGTTGAGAAAAAACAACGTAGTCGCAGCCCTGCAGCACCCTTCACAACCTCTACTCTGCAACAGGAAGCCGTACGTAAATTAGGCTTTACCACTTCACGTGCCATGCGCGTTGCGCAGCAACTCTATGAAGGTATGGATGTTGGTAGCGGCACAGTGGGTTTGATTACTTATATGCGTACCGACTCATTTAGCATTGCGGCTGAGGCAGTTACGCAAATACGTGACTACGTGAAAAAGAATTTTGATGCAGAATATTTACCTAAAGCTGCCATCCAATACAAAACCAAATCAAAAAGTGCGCAAGAAGCCCATGAGGCGATTCGCCCAACCGACATCAGCCGTACGCCTGCTAGCGTTCGCCAATATTTAACTGACGAGCAATTTAAACTGTATGAAATGATTTGGAAGCGCGCCTTGGCTTGTCAAATGGCACCTGCTAAATTTGATGCAGTTAGCGTAGATTTAAGTTTAGGCTCTGACGCCAACTTATTCCGTGCCTCTGGTCAAACCCTGGTGTTTCCGGGCTTTATCGCGGTTTATATGGAAGGCACAGATGATGAGGAAGAAGAAGGCGAAAGCAAACTACCGCATCTTGAAACTGGTGAAGTGCTGACGGTTGAAAAAATCTACGGTGACCAACACTTTACTGAACCGCCACCACGTTATGGTGAGGCTAGCTTAGTCAAGATCTTGGAAGAATACGGCATTGGCCGCCCTTCTACTTACGCCAGCATCATTAGTACACTGCAAGATCGCGAATATGTATTGTTAGACAAGAAGCGCTTTACGCCGACCGATGTTGGACGTGTGGTGAATAAGTTTCTCACCGAGCATTTCACCAAATATGTAGATTACGGCTTTACCTCCAACCTCGAAGACGCGCTTGATAGCGTTGCTGAGGGAGAGCGTGAGTGGTTACCGCTCATGGCAGAGTTTTGGCAAGGCTTCAACCAGCAATTGCTGAGCAAAGCCGATGTAGAGCGCCCAGGTAATGAGTTGATTGATGAAGCTTGTCCTAAATGTGGCAAGCCATTGCAAAAACAACTCAGCCGTTTTGGCACATTTATTGGCTGCACAGGTTATAACGACGAACCTAAATGTGACTACAAACGCAGCTTAAATGGCGCAGCACAAGTGGGTAGTGACCCAATCATTATTGGTAACGATGACGAATCAGGCAAAGAAATTATGCTGATGAATGGTCCATACGGCCCCTATTTACAGCTTGGTTTAGCCATTGAGGGTGACAAAAAGAAACCAAAACGTGTCAGCGTACCCAAAGAGATTTCACTTGCTGATATGAATTTAGAAACCGCTAAAATGGTGCTATCTTTACCACGCGACCTAGGCTTGCATCCAGTCACCAATAAAAAAATTGTGGCGAACATTGGTCGTTTCGGCCCATATGTGAATCATGACGCTAAATTTAAATCGATTCCGAAAACAGACAGTGTATTCACTATTGATTTAGTTGGCGCAGTTGCATTGTTAGCGGCAGCTCACACTGGCCCAGCGCCGTTAGCCACGTTAGGCAACCATCCGACAGAAGATGGCCAAATTGAAGTGTTTGCGGGCCGTTATGGGCCTTATGTGCAACATGGCAAGATTCGTGCAACGTTGCCAAAAAGCGTAGAGCCTGAATCACTTACTTTGGATGAAGCTTTGGAATTATTGATGGCTAAAGCGCAAAAAGAAGCGCCAGCTAAAAAAACGGCTACGAAAAAGCCAGCTGCGAAGAAACCACCAGTAAAGAAACCTGCTGCGGCTAAAAAACCAGCGACAACTAAGACTGCCACCAAGAAGCCTGCTGCCAAAAAGACGGCTCCAAAGAAAGTTAGTGTTCAATAATATATGAACTCAACAATCTAAACGTTAATTAACTCACGACAATAAAAAAGCGGCTTTTCAGCCGCTTTTTTATTGTCGTATCAAATGTTATATTTAGCCGCTAACATTCTCGCCCAATGATCCATTATCATTATATTCTATCCATTTACGTATTCTATTCGCATCGCCAATACGTGACTGTTTACCTGCTGAATCCAACAATACAATAATCATAGGCTGACCAGAGATTTCCGCTTGCATCACTAAACAACGCCCCGCTTCATTGATAAAACCAGTTTTAGACAAACCAATCACCCAGTCACTACCACGCACTAAGGAGTTGGTATTCACAAAATTGATTGGATTTTCACGACCATACAATGTTATTTCTTGTGAGGCAGTAGTAGTCACTTGGCGAATTTCAGGGTAGTGGTAGGCTGCATTCACCATTTTCACTAAATCTTCTGCAGTGGAAACATTATTACTATCTAAACCTGTCGCATCATAAAAGCGTGTAGATTTCATGCCCAACACTTCAGCTTTACGGTTCATCGCTACCATAAATGCACCAATACCACCTGGGTAATTACGTGATAATGCAGAAGCGGCACGATTCTCTGAGGACATCAGCGCAAGTTGCAAAAGCTCGCCACGGGTTAGCTGTGTGCCTACATTTAATCTAGAATGTGTACGTTTTAGATAGTCTACATCTTCATCACCGATAAACAATAAATCATCCATTGGCAAATGTGCATCTAACATTACCATTGCCGTCATCAACTTAGTAACAGAGGCAATCGGTGTAGATTGACTGGTATTCTTTGCATAAATAACTTCACCAGTAAGCTGGTTAATCACTAGTGCTTTAGATGAAGCTAGCTCTAATGGTCCGCTTCCATCATAGGCACGTGGCACCACCATGTTCACTTTTTGAACATGTACTCTTGATTTTTTAACACCAGCAACATTTCTATTCAGCTTATATTTTGCAAGGTCATAATTAGCAGCCTTGTTTTTTTGATATTTGGTATTAGAGACTTTAATGTGCGATACCACATGTTTATGCGATTTTTTGGCAGCCGCATACGAAAGCATGGGCGACAGGCTTAGCGCTAAGGCGGTATAAAGTAGTATAAGTTTGCGCATAAATAAATTAGTTTCTTTTACGTCATAGAGTTACGAGATAATTCTATATAAAAACTTTAGCTTTGTCATTAAAAATTTTCATCTTTAATAATACGCTTATTTAACTGTTCATTATGCATGAATTTCATTTTCACAAATCGATTATTAGCAATATAATCACAGGCTTATTCATCATTTAGCAATTATACTCAGAGCACCCAAAATGCAAATCCCAAAGACTATTCTATACAGCAACGAACATTTATGGACTAAAGCATCGGCTGATGGCGCATGGGAGGCTGGCATAACAGACTACGCACAGGATTTACTAGGTGATATTGTGTTTATAGAAGCCCCTGCAATTGGCACTAAGCTTGCGGCTGGAAAGCCTTGCGGTCTGGTTGAGTCAGTCAAAACTGGTTCCGATTTACATGCGTTGGTTGATGGAGAAGTCATTGAAATCAATCAAGAGTTGATTAACTCACCAGAGTTAATCAATGAGAAACCATATCAAGCATGGATATTTAAATATAGGCCAACTTACGATGACGTGAGCAAAACACTTTTATCGGCTGAGGCATATCAAGCTTTACTTGACGGCGTTGCCTAGTTCTTTTAGTTAATGCCAGTCACCAAAAGTCTATTTACTGAAAATAAGACGCACCGAATCTAATAACTTTTCTATTTCAGCCTTAATATTTGCACTGACTTGCTGCTCTATTCTTGGCACTTCAACGCTCAGTATTTCCTGAACTTTATTGGCTAACGCTTGCTCGACTTCAGGCAGTTCTGCATTCAATGTTTGTTTGAAATCTTGCTTGCTTGCATCTGCCATCTCGACCAAATCTTGTTTTAAACTTGCAGTTAAATCACTTGTTAAACCTTGATATAGCAATGGGAACGCTTCGCTGACTTCTTTATCTAGTTGCTGCTTAGACCTCAGTTGCAACGCATCCAAATAAACCGTTAACTCAGTATGCGACTGTGCGGTCAAGCCTTGGTAAATCGTAGACAACTCGTGCGCCAGATTATTCTGATGCTCAGTTAAAATATCTTCGTGCAGACGAGTTATTTTATCTTGTAATGCATGGCTGGCATCTTCTACCGTTTTGGTTTCTAACCCAGATAAAGTAATCTGCAATTTTTCCGTTAGTGAGTCTTGCAACATAGGCAAGGCACCGATGAGTTTAGCTTGCACTTCAGCAATACCCTGCGCCTGCATTTGCACTAAAGCACTATGTAAATCAGATTTCACGCTAGTTGCTGCCTGAGTCGCATGTTCAGTCGTTGCGACCTCTATACTTTTTAAAGTTTCTTGTACCTGACTCGTCAGCACCTGCTCCATAGCTGGCAATGATGCAGCAAGCTTACTCTGCACTTCAGCAATACCATCTGCATGCATCTCAACCAATGCGCTTTCCAAATCAGATTTTGCTAGGTTAGCACTTGCTTGCAACACCTGAGTCGCGCTTTCAAGTGCATTGCTTTCTAAATGCGCTAAATTTATTTCAAATTGCTTAGTAACCGCTTGCTCCATCAATGGCATAGCTTGGTTAAGTTTAGTTTGAACTTCATCCAGGCTTCTAGCCTGCATTTCACTTAAGATACTGGCTAAGTCTGCTTTGATAATGTCGGCATTGGTATGCATCATTTTAGGAATTTCTGTGGCTAAATCAGCTCTGACTTTATGCACATATACCGCACTATTGTCCATTACAGCCTGCTGTGCACTTGCGACGGCTTGGCTAACTTCCTGCGCTACAGTATCTTTAATTTGTTCAACCGAAATTTGCTGCGCTTGAACAATGGCCGTATGAATTGTTTCCATCAAACTGGCATGACTAGCTTGCTGCGAGGTATTAAGCTCTTCGTTGATATGCTGTATTAGTCTAGCACTTGCCAACTCTTGAATCGCATTAGATTTATTGTCTAATTGCTGCGATTGCAGTTCATACTGCTCTTTGAGCGCATCAGCAAGAAAATTCTGACTCGTTTTTTGTATCTCTGCTGACTCATTCAAAAAATCATCATGCATACGTTTTTTAAACTTATGCATGATAGATTGTTCAATCTCCTCCTCAAGCTGCAGCTTTAATTGCGGTCTAATTTGAGCAGTTAGCTCTGCAATCAAATCAGCGGTGATATTGATCGATTTAATAGATTGTGCAGATTTGACGTGCACTTCTGTTAATAAGGGAATATCTTCTTCTTGCATAATTAAGCCTAATGAAAATTAGATTGAGCACTCATCAACGATTAACGAAACCACAGCTTAAACAGCTGCCGCATCCGTTGATTTTACATCATAGCCACGATCTTTATAAAATCTAAAACGCGCTCTTGCCGCAGCTTTATCGGCCTCATCGCTACCGACTAACTCGACCAAATATCTAAATCGACTAAAAAAAAGTGGTTGTGCCGTTTGCAGATTAATTAACACATCATCTTGTAATAAGTTTTCACCCTGAGCATCAATCACAATAGGCGAAAATTGACTATGTGCTTCACTCACATGGCTGTTTGCCAAAAAACTGCTGGATGAATGTGTCCATAGTAAATTCTGCATCTCACTACTCATGGCGTCGTTTTGCGTATAAATTGTCAGTTGACGACCTTTCGCAAGCGCCTTTTCACAGAGCTCTACAGTTTTTGCAAACTTACTAGAAACATTAAAATAGAATTCAACACGAGTCATGGTTGATGCTATTTTTTAGAGCTGTTTGCTCTATTCACTAAAAATGCAGTTAACAGCGGTACAGGACGACCTGTACCGCCCTTTTCTTTACCAGACTTCCAAGCAGTGCCCGCAATATCCAAGTGCGCCCAATCATACTTCTTAGCAAATCGTGATAAGAAACAAGCTGCGGTAATACTACCTGCCGCACGACCGCCAATATTAGCCATGTCGGCAAAATTACTATCAAGCAAAGGTTGATAATCATCCCACATCGGCATGTGCCATGCACGATCCAGCGCGGTTTCACCCGCTTGCAATAGCTCGCTTGCCAAGTCATCATTGTTACTGAACAAACCACTTGCATGGTGACCTAGAGCAATGACGCAAGCACCTGTCAATGTTGCAACATCAATCACTGCACTTGGTTCAAAACGTTCAACATAGGTCAATGCATCGCATAAAATCAAACGGCCTTCAGCATCGGTATTCAACACCTCAATGGTTAGACCAGACATACTGGTTAATACATCACCAGGCCTTGTTGCACGGCCATCTGGCATATTTTCACAAGTAGGAATAACGCCAATTACATTCAATGGTAAATCCATTTCTGCAATGGTTTTGAATGTACCCAGCACGCTTGCTGCGCCGCACATATCATACTTCATCTCATCCATTTCAGAGCCTGGTTTCAATGAAATACCGCCAGTATCAAAAGTAATACCTTTGCCCACTAGCACGACAGGCTTTTGATCTTTTTTGCCCTTTAAGTGCTGCATGATAATAAACTTAGGTGGCTCTTCACTGCCTTGCGACACGGCTAAAAATGAACCCATGCCTAATTTTTTAAGTTCATCGCGCTCTAGCACTTTAACTTTGAAATCATGCTTCTTACCCAACGACTGCGCTTGTTCTGCCAAGTAGCTCGGGGTGCAAACATTTGGCGGCAAGTTGCCTAAGTCTTTCGCAAAACTCACGCCAGAAGCCAACGCCAAGCCATTCGCTAGACCAGCTTTTGCCTCTTTCACATCATCAGCGGCGACATGAATGTTTAGCGTCACCAAGCCTTTTTTTGACTCGTCTTTTTTCTTTTTAATCGCATCAAACTTATAAGTGGCGTCAAGACTCACTTCAACCAAAAGTGCAGTTTTTTGCCTAGTAGTTAATTGTTTTACAGACAGCTCGGCTAAGAAAGTAATCGCTTTGCTCGCGCCGCTATTAGCCAAAGCTTTCATGGAAGCACGTGCCGCTTTGCAATATTGCTTTTCAGCAAAGTCAGACTCTTTGCCTAAACCGACCAACAAAACGCGCTCACTCTCTGTACCAGGCACGTTATGCAGCATTAGAGTGGTGTCAGTTTTACCTTCAAAATCACCACGTTTTAGAATACTTGAAAGGTAGCCTGCCGACGCTGTATCAACAGATTGAGCAGCATCTGACAGTTTTTTATCTTCATAAACGCCTATAATGACGCAATCGCTCTGCAGCTTTAGCGGATTGTCATTTTTTATGCTAAATTCCATGGTGCTGGATTTCATCGCTTCTACCTTTTTATATTATTAAGTTAAATTATCGCGTGTTTTACACGCAATTCATAGTTGTAAATATATAGTTAACCATAAATCATATGCTTTTTAGGCGTTCACTCTTACAAGAACTTATAGCTACTGCCAGTGGTACTTTTCTTATTCTAATAGGGATTGTCATCGCGCAACGCGCAGGATATCTAGTTCAACTAGCAGCAAAAGGCGTATTGCCTAACGATGCTATCACCACCATACTAGGTTTCAACATCATTCGGTTTATGCCTTTATTGCTATCTCTAAGTCTGTTTTTAGCGATACTGCTGACGCTATCTCGATGGTATAGAGACTCCGAAATGGTCATTTGGTTTAGTGCTGGGCTTAGCATTACTAGCTGGATACGTCCTGTACTGACATTTACCCTGCCTATCGTCATCATTATTGCCGTTTTAAGCTTATTTGTAACCCCTTGGGCAACCAACAAAGTAGAAGATTTCCGTTTGCAGCTTGAAAGCCGCGATGACTTAGCTGCCATTAGTCCTGGCGTGTTTAAAGAGTCTGCACATGCAGATCGTGTATTTTTTATTGAGAGCTTTGATGAATTAGGTAATATTGTTAAAAACATTTTTGTTCAATCCATACAACATCAAAAATTAGGCATCATTGTTGCAGCACAAGGGAGCAGATTTGCTGAAAAAAATGGCGACAATTTTTTGCTAATGGAACACGGGCATCGCTATGAAGGCGCTCGCGGCACTGCGGAATACTCAACAACAGAATTTGAAAAGTACGCCATTCGTGTTGAAGCTGGCGAAGCAAAACGTGAGCCACCTTCTACACAATCAATTTCCAGTCGTGATTTAATCATGAATAAAAGTAATAATAATATTGCTGAATTACAGTGGCGCCTTGCTATGCCCGTTTCTGCGCTGATACTCGCACTGCTCGCCATTCCTTTAAGTGCATTAGACCCTCGTGCAGGACGCTCAGCAAATTTTGCACTCGCAATCGTGATTTATATTATCTACAACAATCTGCTCAACATCATTCAAGCTTGGACTGCACAAGGTAAAGTAAGTGGAATCATAGGACTTTGGCCTATACATTTAGTCTTTGGCGCATTGGTTTTTTATATGTTTTATAGACGCGCCTTACAGTTGCCAATTTTACCTAGCATTCCTCGACCTTCATGGTTAAAGCTGCCTATGAAGGCTAAATGATAGATCCTCAAATAGCGATCTAAATTTCATATGAAAATTCTAAATAAATATCTACTCAAAGAAATTGTTAGTAATGTGCTTATGGTCATGCTGGCACTTATCGCGATGTTCTCTTTCTTCGATTTGATTCAAGAGCTAGATGCTTTAGGCAAAGGCAGCTATGGCCTTGGTAAAATCTTACTATTCGTACTACTCAGCGCACCCGGTCACGTTTACGATGTTATGCCAGTAGCAGTATTGGTGGGCTGCATGTACAGCTTAGGGCAGCTGGCGCGCTACTCTGAGTTAGTAGTGTTAAGAGTGAGCGGGTTATCTATTTTTGATATTGCTGTTTTACTCTTAAAAATTGGCGCTATATTTACCATCATTACTTTTTTAATAGGTGAACTTGTCACGCCATATAGTGAAAAAACGGCACAGCGCATGCGTATCAAAGCCACCGACTCTGTTGTTGCTCAAGAATTCAGGTCTGGTCTTTGGGTAAAAGATGGTAATAGCTTTATCAACGTTGAAGAGGTGTTGCCAGACGCAACATTGCTGAACGTCCACATCTTCGACTTTGATAAAAATGCAAAACTGATTGCTACGCGTAATGCTAAATCGGGTGAGTTTAAACATGAGTCTTGGAAGCTCAAGGATGTTTCAGACACTAGCTTCAGCCAAGACTCTGTGAAAGTAAGCCAATCTGTAGAGGCTACATGGCACTCTTTGATTCGCCCAGAGCTGCTTAATGTATTGCTCATCATGCCAGAAAAAATGTCTGCTTGGAATTTATACACTTACATCAATCACTTAAGCATCAACAAACAAAAAACGACACGTTACGAAGTCGCCCTTTGGGCCAAAATGATTTACCCCTTAGCTTGCATGGTCATGGTGGTGTTAGCGCTGCCGTTTGGCTTTGTACAACAGCGGGCTGCTGGTGCTAGTACCAAGATTTTTGTGGGAATTATGCTAGGAGTCATGTATCAAATACTCAACCGCGTATTTTCACATTTGGGATTGCTCAACGACTGGCCGCCATTATTTAGCGCCATCATGCCTACCATTATGTTTTTGATGGCAGGTTTGGCGATGCTGTTTTACGTGGAGCGTAGATAATTTTATTTTTGAGTAGCCTATCATGCAAAAATAGCCTGTCACGGTCTACAATAATCCACAGAAAGCCTAAGCCGAATAGCATCAAGCTAAGACTGGCTAGCGCATATCTGACAATCGCCGCTTTTAATGGCAACAGCTGTGCATCTTGATTAAGCAGCTTCAACTGCCATGTTTGCATAGCAAGCGTTTGTCCTTTTCTCTGCCAGCACCAAACAAAATATACGCCCGTAGCCAGCCATAAAAACAGCTGTAGTAAGTATCGCTTAATGCCAGTTGTCGCTTCACCTAGCAATATAACAAAAACGGCTGTGGCCGCTAATGATAGTGCAATCACGACTAACGCCTCGTAAATAAGACAAGCCCCAAGTTTAAAGAAACTTGGGGCTGTTGTTTGTGTTACTTGCTCAATTTGCATAGGGAATCATTTGTATCGCTAATTCAGTTAACTTATCAATTAATTTAAATCTGCATCCTTATACGTATCTGGTGAGTCAGCGCGCAACCTAGCTCTTTCTGACTCTGGCAATTTTTGATACTCCAGCCATTTTTGTCGCAATTCATTTTTTTTATCCGCAGATAGAGACTGAAACTGCTGATGGTTTTTTCTTGCATTTTCGCGTTCATATGGTGTCATGCGGCTCCAATTGGTAAGCCGCTTTTGTACTAAATCTTGCTTGCTCGGACTCATTTTTGGGTAATCACGCGCTATATCCAGCATTTTCTCACGCTGCCAAGGCCGTAGAGTATCCCATTCAGAAGCTAAAGGATTTAATATTTGTCGCTGCCCATCATTCAATTGCGCCCAAGTAACATTAGTATTCTCCGCTAAGGCAGCATGGTTAAACATCAATCCACTGACTAAGAGCACAGCTGAAAATACTGCGACGAGTTTTAATCTCGCTTGGAAACTAACCATGTATCAAACCCCTTATCTGCAAATGCTTCTGGCGGTAATTCAGACGCCAACAGGAATGCATCACTATTTTCTAAATTATTATCTGCATTAAATTTTTGTGCGGCAAAAAATGTAAGTAACATAGCACCAACAATAATGGCGGCTGACATCAAACGATGCTGCTCAAAATAGCTGCCGAAACCATGCCCTACCCATTGTAAGACGTTGCCACTTTGATTGACACCTTGGCTGATCTCTAATTTATTGACTGCGAAACCACGCGCTTCTGACAAACGTTGCAAAGTAACGGCATTCAAATGTTGCGCGCTATCATTCAGCAAATTGACTGCTAGTTTAGCGACCTGCTCATCCCCAATCAGGTCGTTATTTATTTTACTGTTTTGCATCTCTTTTTGAGTATCCATAGCTCACCTCCTAGCCTTTTGAGCCTTCGTTGGTTAACATTAAACTTGATAGGCCTAATTTTTCTAGACCTTGTTTCTTCAATTCTATCGCCAATGAGTGAACGGCCCGAGAACAGTGCGTTTTAACGCTTCCGTCTGAGCAACCCATGACTTTTGCCGTTTCAGCAACATCCATCTCCTCCCAATAACGCAGCACAAAGGCTTCTCGTTGACGTGCTGGGAGTTTTTCTAAAGCCGCTTCTATTAACTTAATGGTCTGGCTACGCTCGAGCTGCGCAGCAGGCTCATCACTATCATCTTCTACATCTATCGTTTCTAATGGGTCGCGCTCTTCGCCATCTTCACCGCCACCAAAGGAAGATAATAAAGTCGTCCATAAATTTCTAACCTTTTGCCTGCGCCAAAAGTCTCGCATAGTATTTTGCAAAATACGCTGAAACAACATCGGCAATTCTGCTGCAGGTTTATCACCATACTTTTCCGCAAGCTTCATCATCGCGTCTTGCACAATGTCTAGCGCGGCATGATCATCGCGCACAGCATACGCCGTTTGCTTAAAAGCGCGGCGCTCAACCGACTCAAGAAAATCTGAAAGTTCTCTAGCAGTTGCCATTGCGCTTGTGGTTGAATGATTTATTATAAATTGTTAACACAGTCATTATCGAAAGTATATCAGGTTTACATTTTGAACTAGGCCAAGCTTTGGTTACAATCATATCAATTATTTAACAGGTGCAAAATCTTATGTGGCGACTGATTTTTTTTGGGATTATCATTTATTTACTGATCGTTGCGTATAAACGCAGCAGCGCTGGCGCAAAAAATGATGATAAAAATATGAAGAAAGACTCGCCCGCAAAAGAGCCGGAAATAGAAAATATGGTGCAATGCGCTTCATGTGCAGTGCATTTACCGAGATCTGAGGCTTTTATGGTCAATAGTGATTTTTACTGTAGCAAAGCACACATTCCTAAATAACGCCCAACAGTGTTGCTATCAAAATTGAAACCTAACGAATTAAATATAGAAACGCTAAATACTAAGGTCAAACAAAGTCTTGCAGACTCTATTGATCTATCGCTACAGCGCCATGCAATCAATATACTCAATGTATTTCGCTTTGTTTTAAGTATAGTTTTTATCGTTTCCTACCTTTACTTGGGTAAGGACTCCATATGGCAGGGCAGCTACGCCATACTCACCTTCAAGCTGTCGATTGCTTATTTCATCTTTAGCATCTTTATTTTGTTCATAAGCCCACTAAAGTCTGATGTCTATCGACTATCGCTTCCACTTCAAATCACGGCTGATATTGTTTTTATTATTTTGTTCATGTTTGCTGCTGGTGGTATCACTAGTGGTTTAGGGCTATTACTCGTCATCATTATTGTCATCGCGAGTTTGGTCAGCAATGGTCGATTAGCTTTATTCTATGCAGCCATCGCTACGATTGGCTTATTGCTTGAACAAAGCTATCGAACTCTCTTAGAAAACTTATCTGCGACTACCTACACACAACCAGTGATGCTAAGTTTAAGTTGTTTTGCAACGGCTTGGCTGGCCTATAGTTTGGCGAAACGCATACAGCATAGTGAAGCACTAGCTTCTGCACGCGGTATTGATATTGAAAATCTGTCACAAGTAAATGGTCTTATTACGCAAGAGATGCAAGATGGCATTATTGTGGTAGATGAAAACTTAAATATTCGCCATAGTAATTTGCAAGCCACAACACTGCTTTCCTTGGCTAAAAATAGCGAAACCAACTTCACCTTAACCAAGCAAGCGCCTGAGATTGCAGCAATTTTTAACGCTTGGGTTAATGGCGCAGATGAGAAAAATAATTCGAATATTTCTATTGGTAATCGTGAATTAAAACTTAGATTTATGCCTATCAATCAGCAGCAGGATTCGCCTTTATCAGACAGAAGCGCTGGCGCGGTCATCTTCGTTCAAGATTTGAGCCAGCTTCAAACGGCCGCACAACAAGCTAAATTAGCGGCGCTAGGCAGGTTAACCGCCAATATTGCACATGAAATTCGCAACCCATTAAGCGCAATTAGTCATGCCAATCAATTGCTTCAAGAAGATGAAAGTAACTCTAAATCGACGGAGCGACTACTAGAAATTGTGGCAGATAATATTGGGCGTATCGACCAAATTATCAAAGATGTACTTGAGTTGAATAGACGTGATCGCACACAGCAAGAAATCTTTGAAGTAAGCGACTTTCTCAACAGTTTTTATGCGCAATTTTGCGCAGTGGAGAAAGTTCCTAACACACATTTTCAGCTGGATAATCTGTCACAAAAATCCGTGTCTTTTGACAAGCGTCATCTAACACAGATTTTATGGAATTTATGCAAAAATGGCTGGGAACATAGCCAAAAACAAGCAGGTAGCTTAAAAATCATTTGTTCTGAATTCAACAGATCAGATTTAAGCATTCAAATTATCGATGACGGTGATGGTGTAGCCGACCAGGATCAATCCAGATTATTCGAGCCGTTTTTCACTACTAAAAATACAGGAAACGGCTTAGGGCTTTATATTTCGCGTGAGCTAGCTGAAGCCAATGGCGCAAAACTAAAATACCAAGCACTCGCTAACGGCAGTGTCTTTATTTTGCAACTAAAAAAGGCATAATAGCGCATGACTCAAAAACTTACCTGCTTAATCGTCGATGATGAAACTGATATTCGTGAATTACTCACAATGACGCTAGAGCGCATGGATATTGATACTTATAGCGCGAGCAATATACAAGAAGCCAAATCTTTACTCACACAGCGCCAATACGCACTGTGCTTAACCGACATGCAAATGCCCGGCGGAACTGGGCTGGATTTAGTCAACTATATTAGTGAGTTTCATCCTGGCTTACCTGTGGCGGTTATCACAGCCCATGCCAGCGCCGAAAATGCGGTATCTGCACTTAAAGCTGGTGCTTTTGATTACTTGAGCAAACCTATCTCTCTCAAGCAATTACGCCCAGTCATAGAATTTGCACTCAAACTTACCTCGCAAGCTGATACGAGCAAAGGTGATGCGCTTGAAATGATAGGTGATTCTGAACCTATGGTGCAAGTGCGCGCGATGATTACTAAGCTTGCACGTAGCCAAGCACCTGTTTACATCAGCGGCGAGTCTGGTAGCGGGAAAGAACTTGCCGCCAAACTCATCCACAAAAACAGCTCTAGGGTCGACGGCGCTTTTATCGCAGTGAACTGCGGAGCGATTCCAGAAAATTTGATGGAAAGTGAGTTCTTTGGCTATAAAAAAGGTTCCTTTACTGGCGCAAACCAAGATAAAGAAGGCATGTTTCAAGCAGCGAATGGCGGAACCTTATTTTTAGATGAGGTGGCTGATTTACCGCTTGCAATGCAAGTCAAACTTTTGCGCGCGATTCAAGAGAAAAAAGTACGTATGGTCGGCGGCACTAGTGAAGAAGCCGTGGATGTGCGCATCATTAGCGCCACCCACAAAAATCTGGCCCAAATGATGGATGCAGGCTTGTTCAGGCAGGATTTGTATTATCGTCTAAACGTCATTCAACTTAAAATGCCTTCTTTGCGTGACCGCCCAAGTGACATTCCCTTGCTCGCGAATTTACTACTCGCAAAGTTATGCGCCTACCTAAAAATTAGCATGCCAGCACTAGATAGTGATGCGCTGGCATACCTCTCAAGAATGCAGTTTCCTGGCAATGTACGGGAATTAGAGAATATGCTGGAACGCGCTTTGGCCATGAGTGATGGCCAAATGATTACGATTGAAGATTTGAGTTATGAAAATAACTATAGCGCTACGGCTTCTGGATTGAGCACGCAGAAAAGTTCAACGTTTAATGCGGAGAAACCATTAGACCTCAACTTATCTGACTACCTTGAAGATGTTGAGAAGAAAGCGATTGTTAAGGCCTTAGAGAAAACCAATAATAACAAGACAGCCGCAGCTAAGTTGCTCGGCGTTAGCTTTCGCACCTTACGCTACAGATTAGCTAAGCTTGGTTTAGCCAAAGAAAGTGATTTAGATCCAGACTTTGAAAACGATGAAACCTAATTGCATGAGGCCTAGCTATATGAAGCTTAGTTAAATAGTCTAACTAAGCTTCGTATTTAATAAGCAGTTTATGCTAATAATATTAACTTAACACTAACACCAAATAAGTCACATACATCGCGCCATTCACCAGCAAATGCCAAACTCGGATGCCGCCTTTTGCAACTAAATAACGTAGCCAGATTGACGCCAGCAAGGTCATGGCAATACCTAACACTACCTCTTTACGCGGCTCCCAAGGCGTTAACATAATACCAATCGCTGGTAACAACGTACCTTGAAACACCATGGCACCAGTAATATTGCCGAATGCCAAAGTGTCTTTGCCTTTGCGTATCCATAAAATACTGTTCACTTTTTCAGGCAATTCAGTAGCAATAGGAATAATCAGTAAAGATAATAGCAACGCCGAAATGCCTAGAATGTGAGAAGCGGCCTCAACACCATGAATAAAGCCTTTAGCGCCTGCAATCAACAAGCCTAAACCCAACACCAGTTGAATCACAATCACCACCATATTATTTGGCAAACCAGTTTTACATAAGAACATTTCGCCGCCCGCTTCTGTAGCGTGACCGCCTTCCACCAAGGCTTTTGAAGCATTAATCGTCATCATCACATAAATAACATAAATCAATACCATGCAAGCACCCAAGCCATAACGTACGGTTGTTAATGTGTGAGGCACATACATGGCAACTGCTGCAAAAGTAAATGCGGCAATAAAAAAGTTCAGGTCACGTGTGAGGCCTGTGCGCTCTGGTCTTAAGTGACCTTGCGTGCCGCGACGCTTCCAAACCGAAATCGCCATAAGCGAAATGGATAAGGTAGCTAACATCAAGGGTGCGCCTAAAATTGAGCCAACGCCAATTTCTTCGTTGGTCGCAACATTTTGTGTACCCGCTAACAAAGCAAGTAATGGCACCATGGTTTCGGGCAAGGCCGTACCAACCGCAGCAAAGATTGAACCAGTGACGCCTTCAGAAATACCAAGCTTTTCGCCCAAGTGCTCTAGTGCGTTGGTAAACACTTCTGCCGCGATTAAAATCACGATCAACATCGCGAATAACTCTAAAAATACCATCTGATTCTTCCCAAATTATTGCAAAATTGAAGTAAATAATTGTTTATGCCGTCATTTTATCGGAATACTAGAATTTCTAACTAAATTTCGCATAAAATTAACCATGATGAAATCTTATGCAATCAATGAAGCTGGCATGGCGACTAACGCGCAATATATCGCATCGCCTAACTTTGACACTCGACCTGCAAGCGTGCCTGAAAATAGACCTGAAAATGAAATCAGCTTAGTTGTCATTCACAACATTAGCCTGCCGCCCAGCCAGTATGGTGGTAGCGGCATTATTGAGCTATTCACCAATCAACTTAACCCTGACGAGCATCCTTATTATGCTGAAATCCATACGCGCAAAGTTTCATCTCATTTTCTCATTCGACGTGATGGCGCGCTCATACAGTTTGTGTCTTGCCTACACCGCGCATGGCACGCAGGTGCATCAAATTGGAATGGTCGGGAACGTTGCAACGATTTCTCGGTCGGAATAGAGCTCGAAGGCTCAGACTTTGAAGCATTTGAACCAACGCAGTACCATAAGCTTAAAGAATTGATTGCAAGCCTGACTAGCACTTACCCAATTCAGGATATAGTGGGGCATTCTGATATTGCACCTATTCGCAAAACGGATCCTGGGCCATATTTTGACTGGTCTCAAATAGATAAAATACATAAAAATTAAAATCTAAAATTAAGAAACGATTAACCTCTAAAAATATGCAAAAAAACCTCCGATTTTTCTTGATTGTATTAATTTCTAGCTTAATGATGGCTTGTGGTGCTAAAGATGCTGCTGACAAATCTCAAGCCGATAAAAAAAGCGCAAAACCAACGCTGGTGACGGTCACACAAGTGAAAAACCAAGCCGTTGAAACAAGTGAAGAAGCCATTGGTACGTTGGAAGGATTAACTAACCCAACACTTTCAGCTGAGGTCGCCGCCCGTGTCGTTAGAATTCATGTGAACACAGGCGAGGCGGTCAAACAAGGTCAGCTTGTTGCTACGTTAGATGCATCAGATTTCGGTATGCAACGTAACGAGGCACAAGCTGAGGTGGCGCGCATTGAAGCATTGCTGGCAAACCAAGTCAAAACCGTTGAGCGTAACCAAGCGTTGGTGAATAAGAAATTTATCTCACAAAATGCGGTTGATAATGACGTGGCCCAGCAGAACGTGTTGAAAGAGCAATTAGTCGGCGCTAAAGCTCGTGTCGGCAGTATTAATCACAGCAGTAGTAAAACCAAAATCTATGCACCAGCCAGCGGCAATGTTGAAAAAAAATTGGTGGATGACGGTGAATTTTTGAAAGTGGGTGACCCCATCATTATGATTGTTTCTAAGCAGCATCTGCGTGCGCACCTGCCTTTTCCTGAATACATCGCAGCAAAACTCAAACCTGGTTTAGAAGTACACCTCACCTCCCCAACCAGTGACACTATTGTTAAAAGTACAATTCACGATTTAAAACCCATGATTGTTGAAGGCAGTCGTACCGTGGATGTGATTGCAGACATAATAGGTTCACAAGATTGGCAACCTGGCGCCAGTGTGACGGGAACCGTTATTCTAGGTGAGCAAGCTGCCGCAATGATGGTGCCAGAGCAGAGCGTGGTGTTGCGACCTGCTGGTGAAGTTGTTTATGTAGTGCGCAATAACAAAGCCTATCAGGCCGTAGTGAAAACAGGCGCTCATCAAAATGGCATGGTTGAGCTGCTCAGTGGTGTCAATGAAAATGACACCATCGTGGTGGATGGTGCTGGGTTTTTAACTGACGATACTGCCATTAAAATTGCAGATACCTCAGCAGGTGCAAATACCGACAAAGCAGCCAATACACATAGCAAAAAAATCGCACAGTAACCCTTAAAGCCAAAGTAAACAGCACATGACATTGCCTGAACTATCCATTAAACGCCACGTTCTAGCTTGGATGGTATCTGGTGTGATTATTTTATTTGGCATCATCGCCTACCAGCGCATCGGTGTAGATCGCGTGCCATCGATTGACTTTCCAGTTATCACGGTCAATACTACTTTACGTGGCGCTAACCCTGACGTGGTTGATACTAGCATTACCAGCATCATTGAATCTGCGATTAATACTACGCCAGGTATTGAACATATTCAGTCGGCCTCGTCACCAGGCGTGTCAAGCATCAGCATCACCTTTGCGCTAAGTAAAAATATTGACGTGGCTTATAACGAGGTGCAGTCCAAAGTGAATCAAGTTGTACGCCGCTTACCGACGGACACTGACCCACCTGTAGTTCAGAAAGTAGATTCCAACGCATCGCCTGTTATTTGGCTGGCATTAAGTGGTGATCGCACCATCCAGCAACTCAATCTGTATGCGAGTAATGTACTAAAAAAGAAATTTGAAACCATCGATGGCGTGGGTGAAGTCACACTAGGTGGGCGCAGAGATCGCGTGATCCGCGTTTACATTCAACCTGAACGCATGGCAGCTTACAAGCTCACCGCCAATGATTTAATCACCGCATTTAATCGTGAGCATGTACAGCTTCCAGGCGGATTTTTAGTTAGCTCTCAAGCGGAACAATTACTAAAACTAGATCTTGAGTTTCACAAAATTACCGACCTAGCCAATATGGTCATTGTCGATAAAGCGGGTGTCCCTATACGCTTAAAAGATGTTGCAACGGTGGAGGATGGCATTTCAGATAGCCGCCAGATAGCTCGCTACAATGGCAAGCCAACGGTTGGAATTGGTATGATTAAAATTGCCAATGCCAATACTGTTGAGATTATTAAAGAAGTTGAACGTAGATTGGAAACTGATGTTCGTCCCAACTTACCAGCGGGCATGGCGCTGGAGATTTCTACTAATGATGGTATCTTCATCAATCAATTAGTCGCTTCGCTAAAAGAGCACTTGGTTGAAGGCACATTGTTTGCCGCGCTTATTGTTTTAATTTTCATGCGCTCGTTTAGCTCTACTTTAATGATTTGTTTAGAAATCCCCGTATCACTTTTAGGCGCAATTGCTGTGATGTATTTTGCGGGCTACACCTTTAACAGCATGACCTTGCTTGCATTACTCTTACTGATTGGTGTGGTGGTCGACGATGCCATTGTGGTGAGAGAGAGTATATTGCGCCATATGGAAGGCGAAGTAGGCGATGGCATTAGCGCAGCCGATTTAAAAAACCCGCTAGCCGTTGCGGCATTTCGCACCAAAACCACTATTCTAGGCAGTAATGAAGTGGTATTTGCCGTGCTCGCCTCCTCCGCCTCACTCGTCTGCATATTCGCACCTGTGATTTTTATGGATGGCATTATCGGCATGTTCTTTAAATCTTTTGCTGTGGTCGTTACGTTCGGTGTATTGGTATCGCTGCTGGTTTCCCTCACGCTCACGCCTATGTTGTGTTCGCGCTACCTAAGCGTCACTCACAATGAAAATGCGATTTACAGAGCTGCTGGTCGCGTATTAGGTCGCCTAGATGCGGTCTATAAAAAGTTACTTTATTCATCACTCAACCATCGTGGCTTAGTGTTATTAATCACGCTGATTTTTGTCGCTGTAAGCGGATTTTTCTCTCTTAAATATGTAGAAAAAGATTTTGTACCAGAAACTGATGAAGGCAGTTTCAGTATCAATATTAAAACACCACTAGGTTCAAGCTTAGATTACACCGACTCACGCTTAAAATTAGTAGAAGCAACGCTCGCGACTCATAAAAGTGAAGTCGAAAGCTACTTTGCCACAATAGGTGCGGGCTCACGTGGGCAAGTAAATCAAGGTAACGTAAATGTACGTTTAAAACCCAAAGAAGAACGCGCTAAAAGCCAACAAACACTCATTAAAGAGTTAAAGAAAGAACTAGATCAACTTCCTGGCGTACGTGCTATTCCCTCGCCTAGCTCTATCACGCGTGGTCAACGCTCCGAAAAACTGCAATTCAATCTTACTGGCGTGAATTTACAAGAAATCGGCCGTATTTCGCAATCATTACAACGGGAGTTAGGCGCCAATAGCGACATTGGCAAGGTCGATGTAGATGTACAGTTAGATTTGCCACAGCTCAATATGCAGATTGATCGTACGAGAGCGTCGGCACTTGGCATTAGTGCCAATGACATCGCTACGGCGGTTTCTCTCTATGCTGGTGGTATTAACATAGCCAAATATAATGAATTGAATGGCGATGGTCAGCGTTATGACATCCGCCTCAAGACCAATGACTCCGACTTAGAAAATGTCGCTGATTTAAACAAAATATACCTACGCAGCAGCACTGGTGAATTAGTCAGAATCGATGCAGTGGCAAGCTTCAACAAAGAGTTAGGCGCAGCTGTAATTGGTCGTTACGACTTGCAATATGCCGTTAATTTTTACGCTAACCCTGCTGTTCCTTTAGGTGAGGCAGTTGACATAGTAAAAGCTACTGCCGCAAAAATTGTGCCACCTGATTACACTCTCAAACTTACAGGACAGGCAGAAGAGTTTGGCAAAACCATGAAAAACATCAAGTTTGTATTCGCTCTTGGTTTTCTTTTACTCTATATGGTACTCGCCAGCCAGTTCAACTCATTCATACAGCCACTATTTATCATGCTGGCACAGCCGCTCGCCATCATCGGCGGTTTAATTGCGCTACTCATGACGGGTAACACTTTAAACATTTACTCAATGATCGGCTTGGTATTGCTGATAGGTTTAGTGGCTAAAAACTCTATTTTGCTGGTCGATCTCACCAATCAACTCGTAGAGAAAGGTGCCAGTATTGACGATGCCCTTAAAGAAGCTTGCCCTATTCGTCTGCGCCCAGTGGTAATGACTTCACTCACCATTATTCTAGCGCTGTTACCCGCAGCGTTAGGCTTAGGCGCAGGTTCTGAAACCAACAAGCCGCTATCAGTCGCAATTATTGGCGGAATGATCTCTTCAACCTTGTTAACTTTGGTTGTAGTGCCAGCAGCATATTCGTTGGTAATGGGTGGGCTTAAAAAACTGAAACTCTAAGGCCAAACTACTGGATCATAAGCACTGATTTTTCTAGTGTTTCCAATTGAAGGTCTGATAGTTTTGGCTGCCAAACGGCAGGGTTGACTGGAAACTCACTCAAAATACCAGTCCTCAAATAGCCCCGCCGTTCATAAAATGCAATTAACTCGTGTCTCAAAGTAATGACATGCATTTGAAATTTATCGGCTGCCCACGTTTCTTGTGCTAGCTTTTCCGCCTCGGCAAGCAAGTTCTTACCTAGCCCCTTTGCCTGCAGAGTTGGCTTCACAACAAACATGCCAATATGCACAATGGCAGGCATTTTTTCTTGCTTTGCCTCTTGTTCAAGGCAGATTGACCCAAGCAACTCACCATCATTTAAGCACAACAAAATAATGCTGTTTTCAGATGCAGTTAGGCGTTTAACTTCATTTACTGAAGTGCGTAAACCATCAAGAATATCTGCTTCAGTGGTCCAACCTGCGCGGCTAGTCTCGCCACGATAAGCCATATTGACTAGTTTCACGATGGCCTCAACATCGGTTAAAACCGCTTTTCTAAAATGTTGCATAGTTCAATTATCTTCTGTCGAAATGATGAAAAAATTAGCCAATTGGTACTATTTTGGCTTGTGTTGGACAAAGCACATACTGATGCTAATATCTCACATCTGCTTGACTGCAGGTATGCTTCAGATATGCCTTACTTGAAAAAAATAAATAATATTAAGGGGAAAATATGTCAGAGAATCAAACACCCGTCGTCTTTACGGGAAAAGCGGGGGAGTATTTTGGTATTTGGATTGTGAATTTACTGCTTTCCATTGTCACTTTAGGTATTTATTCAGCTTGGGCAAAAGTGCGTCGTAAAAAATATTTTTACAACAATACGCTGGTGGATGGCGTTGGTTTTGATTATCACGCGAACCCTATCAACATTCTAAAAGGCCGCATCATCGCCTTTGTTTTATTTGTCATTTACAGCGTGGTTTCTGGTATGAACCCAGCATTTGGCCTTTTGATGGCATTTATATTATTTCTTGCACTACCTTGGATTATTGTTCGTGGCATGATGTTTAACGCCCGTAACTCTAGCTACCGTGGCTTGCGTTTTGATTTTAATGGAACATACGGTCAGGCTATCAAAGTGTTTATCGGCTATACATTGTTAATCATCGTCACATTAGGTTTAGCCATTCCATTTGTAGCACAACGTACCCATAAATTTGTGATAACTGGCCATAAATTTGGAGTGAGCAATTTTAAAATGGAAGCTTTAGTGAGAAGTTTCTACAAGATTTACCTTATTATCTTTCTGATTCCTTTTATCGGCTTGCTCTTAGGCGGTATATTGAAAGGTCAGGAACTAATCAATAATGCCAAAATGAAAGCGAGCCACGTTAGCGTGTACCAAACGCAACAACGCTCTCACGCCGCAAATGATATGGATGTAGGTGGCTTCATTAAGGTAGCTGACGTGACCACGACTGAACCTGCAACAGTTGATCCCGCAATGTCTGAAGAAGATTATCTCAAAAGCTTAACACCTGAAGAGCGTGCCGAGTATAACAAGTTAATTAAAGGCGCTGAGGCGAGTAATCCTGAAATAGGCATGACAACGCCTAAAAAAGATCCACTAGCAGGTGTATTTACTGGCCTAATTGGTAAATGGGGTATTGCAGCAGCAATACTAGCCGGTTTCATTGGCATATTGCTCTATCTAGCAGTCATTTTTTCATTCGCAGCTTATATGAAGTCACGTATTCATAATCTCGTTTTTAACAACACCTCACTTGAGCATATCGGCTTCTTGAGCAACCAACGTATGCGTGATTTAGTCTTACTCTACATCACCAATACCATTGCTTTAGTCTGCACATTGGGTCTTGCAACACCTTGGGTACAAGTGCGCATGGCGAGATACACTGCGAATCATTTAGCACTCACAGGTGAAGCCGATTGGGATAAATTTGTAGGTGAGAAAAAAGATGCATCACGCGCACTAGGTGAAGAAATTGCCGATATGTTCGACGTTGATATTTCATTCGGTTAATCAGTTACGTGCAATTTGCAGCAGAATATTACGATGGCATCAGCCCCCGCGCCAAGCGGGTGCTGGTGGATATTGTAGACGACCACTTTACTTTCACGGTATCGGTCACCAATGCTGATGAAACTATCAGTCATCAGCCAATTAAAGTATTAATTAACGATTGTCACGTACAGGCCAGACTTGGCAGTGGCAAACGACTGATAGATTTACCTGACGATAGCCATTTAGAAACAGACTTTAAAGACTTAGAGCGCTGTTTACCTGCAAAACCAGCAAATAGGTTTTGGCAAGGGGTACATTACGCCGAAACACATAAACTAGTAATTCTTGTTGCCTTTGTTGGCATTGCATTGGCAAGCGCAGTCTTACTTAAATATGGCGTGCCTGTCATTGCTAAATATGCAGCATTAGCAACCCCTGTCAGCATGGAGAAAGACTTAGGTAAACAAACACTAGCTTCGCTAGATAGTGAAAAACTTGGCTATTTTGAAGCCTCAAAAATACCAGTGACAAAACAAAAAGACATCATGGATGCACTCGCGGCCATGTGCGCCAAAGCCAATAATTGCCCTGCCTACCAATTAAATTTCAGAAAAAGCCCTGTCATTGGCGCTAATGCTTTCGCCTTGCCTGGCGGCTATATGGTCATCACGGATGAGTTGATTAACTTAGCTAAAAATAATGATGTGATTGTTGCGGTATTAGCGCATGAATTAGGCCATGTAAGAGGCCGTCATGCCTTACGCCAAACCATGCAAGGCACAGTTTCGGGGTTGATTATCATCGCCATTACAGGCGACGTAAGCAGCGTAGCGTCTGGCTTACCTGCGTTAATGATGAATATGAGTTACTCTCGTGAGCTAGAAACTGAGGCGGACAACTACTCGTTGCAGTCACTCAAAGCAGCATGTATTCCAACCAAATCGTTCGCTACATTGTTATTAAGATTAGAAAAAAGTCATGGCGGTGGTGGCTCAATACCAGAAATGATTTCATCACACCCTGATACCAAAGCGCGGATTGTTCCATTTTTAAAAGACCATAGTCACTGCAACTAAGCTAGAACTACGCTAGTTAACAAACATTAATGTTGTAGTTCAGGGGCTAATCTAAATTTAACCGCAACCTAATTTCCAGTTCACATTCAACAAACTTTCATATTGCATTCATCAATCCTTCACATTTCAATGACATTCTAACCTTCATACTAAAAGGAAAAAATAATAGAAACAGGGGGTTATGATGTCACTCAAGATGCGTTTTTATATCAGTCGTATGCACCAACTCGATAGTTTTCTATGTATTGCGGTCAACCACACTAGCCAATACAGGTTGATACGTGATTTTTTTAGAATAGCCAGCAGACTAGGCGATGGCATATTCTGGTACGCCTTAATGGTCGGCATTTTGATATTGCATGGCGCTGAAGGTTTAACGCCAGTGATACATATGACATTGGCAGGCTTAAGCGGCACATTACTCTACAAATGGTTAAAAGGTAAAACCTTAAGACCTCGTCCATACGAAGTGCATCAGGACATTTGGCTGACTGGCACGCCGCTTGATAAATTCAGCTTTCCATCAGGTCATACTTTGCACGCAGTTGTGTTTAGCTTAGTGGCAATTGGCTACTACCCACAAATCGCCATCATTGTTGTGCCGTTTGCAGTGCTGGTGGGCTTATCCCGCGTAGTATTAGGTTTGCATTACCCTAGCGACGTGATTGCTGGCGCAGTGATTGGTGCGACGATTGCTAGATTGTCATTTTTGCTAGTTTAGTCGTCTGCTAGTCTAGCCATTTAATGGACTAGCCATTTGATACTTAGGTGACGCACTACTCTAGTAAGCTAGTATTTTAGTGAAAAGCATCTTCCACCAAAGTCTTTTGATAATATTGAATCGGTGTTGAGTGCACAATATACAAGTGCTTTAAACATTGCTCACGCCAAACATCTAGCTGATCCACACTAAGATTTTTCAGTTCGGGCTCTAGTAATGGATTCTTGCCATTGAGCACCTCACCAATATCCGCCACAGCCACTTGCGTTTTAGCCACATAGTAAACAAAGTGCTTAAACACACGCTTATCAACCACTTGAACAGCTTTATAAATCAGCGTTGGCAATTTGACTGCGCGTAACACACCATCCCAGAATGCCAGACGTTTTAAAGCCTTAGTGGTGACATCTACAGGACACTCAAATTGAATAGAAATAAATGCAGCAATCACGGCTTGGTGTCTACTTAGTAGCTGTGTTACTGATGTATCTAACAATGGCGCCAAATGACCATCCATCGCCCATTCAGAAGCAATGTGCGTGAATACCTCATTTTTATGCCACATCGCCTCATGCGCTGGAACAAAATGATTATGTGCGATCACATCAATATATAAGTGGCTGATATAGCCAATGGCAATCGCCGTTTCTTCTTCTGTACGCGCGGATTGCATCAGTTGATGCCCATTCTCCCAAAGATGAGTCTTGCGATAGTGTGGACTCACAATCGCCAAATCAGGCAAGCAAGCGCCAGCCATCACAAGCTCAGGAAAGTTTCTAATTGCGCGTTGTAAGCGTGGGTCTAACAATGGCATTGCCCAAAGAAGTGACTGCGCAAAATAGAGATGCGTCACCAGCCCCCAAGCATTCGCATCCACTGAATATAGGCAACATGGCAGCCACCAACAATAATATTGAATGAATTTTGGTATTCGCATAGCGTGTAATTTGCCATGCGCTGATTAAGAATTAGTGACAGTTATATGACTATTTAGTGAAAATTCCAAAGATTTAGTAAGACGTTAAAATAAATTCATTAAATCGTCATATTGACTCGCTATCGTTCAGTTTAGCAACGGGCTAACTAACCACTTGATTTAATTGAATGAACTCTAAACTATGAAAATATTATTTATCTCAGATGTCTATTTTCCAAGGATTAATGGCGTATCCACTTCTATAAGAACATTTGTTTTGCAAATGCAGAACTTAGGTCATGAAGTACATTTAATCGCACCAGATTATGATGTGGCCACAGAAGATGAAGCTTGGATTAAGCGTATTCCAGCACGTAGCATCTATTTTGACCCAGAAGATAAACTCATGAAATACGGCGAGGCACTACAATTACTGCCAGAGCTAGAAAAAGAAAAGTATGACATTATCCACGTGCATACACCCTTTGTGGCGCATTACTTAGGGCTTAAGCTTGCAGCTCAACTGAATATTCCATGTATCGAAACTTACCACACCTTCTTTGAAGATTATTTGCATCACTACTTACCGTGGATGCCGAAATCCATTGCACGTGGTATTGCCAGAATGATTTCCAAACGCCAATGTAATGCAGTAGATGCAATTGTCGCGCCATCAAACCCCATGTTAGATGTATTACGTAAATATGGCGTTAACGTGCTATCTGAAGTAATTCCAACAGGTTTACAGGAGAGTAGTTTTACCGATGCAGATGGCCAAGCTTTTCGATTGAAATATGGTATTGCTATCGATAGACCTATGTTGTTGTATGTTGGCCGTGTTGCATTTGAAAAAAATATCGATTTCTTATTAGAGATGACTAAACTACTCATAGAGAAACGACCCGATGTTTTATTGGTAGTCACTGGTGAAGGCCCAGCCGAGGCGAGTTTACATAAACTTGCCAAAACATTAGGCATAGAAAAAAACGTTCAATTTATCGGTTATTTAGACCGCAACAAAGAACTTAACGCTTGCTATGAATCCGCAGATATTTTTGTGTTCGCTTCTAAAAGTGAAACTCAAGGCTTGGTGCTACTAGAAGCCATGGCGCAAGCCACGCCAGTAGTCGCGATTGCTGAACTTGGTACAGCTTCTATTTTAATTGAAGGAAAAGGCGCGTTGATTGCGCCAGATGACACCGCTAAATTTGCAGATAGAGTAGACCAGTTACTGCTTAACCCAGAGCATCGATTTGAACTAGGTAAACGTGCGAAAAGCTATGCATTAGATAAATGGACCGCAACATTGCAAGCGCAACGAATGATTAAATTCTATGAGGAAATTATTCTTAGTCCATCAACACGTCAATCTTATGCAAAGACGCACCCTGACCCTATAAAAAGCTAATGGCGAGATAAGTAAAATTATCTACTTAAGTTGACTTTTGCATCACTAATTTCTGCACAACCAAGCTACCAACCATGTCGCCCTCTACGTTCACAGCGGTGCGCAAGGTATCAAGCAGCCTATCAACAGGCAGCAGAATAGCAATAGCTTCGGCAGGCAAGCCTACTGACTGCAGCACCATCACCATAGTCACCATGCCCGCACTAGGGATGCCTGGTGCGCCCATGGCGGCTATCATTGCGGTAAATAATACAATGAGTTGCTGTGCTAGGCTTAGCTCTATGCCAACCAAATTAGCAATGAATATTGCAGCTGCAGCTTCGTACAATGCCGTGCCATCCATATTGATGGTAGCCCCTAGTGGTATCACAAAGCCTGCAATTTCAGGCTTAACGTGCAAGTGTTGAGTGACGCATCGCAAGGTGACTGGCAGCGTGGCTGAACTTGAGCTGGTAGCAAATGCGGTAATGAGAGACTCACGTGCGCCGCGCCAAAACCATATAGGCGATCTGCCTGTAAATAAATACAAAATCAACGGCAATAAAATGACGCCGTGGACTAACAGTGATCCAACAATTACGGCTACAAACTTAGCTAATGTACTCAGCATTGCTGCGTCTTGTACGGCAATTAACTTAACCAAAAGCGCCATAATACCCAGTGGCGCTAATCGCATCACCCAACTCACAATGTGCATAGTCACATCTAAGCCTTCTTGCAATAGGAGAAGTATGTTTTTGAAACGCTCGCCGCCCATCACTAAGGTAATGCCTAAAATCAGTGCGAATGTGACCACCGCCAGCACATTCCCTTGTGACAGAGCTGTAAAAGGATTGAGAAACAAGCCATGAAGAAATCGGGCAAAAAATTCTGGCAAAGGTAATTGCTTAGCTTCAAAATTTTGCATGGCATCTTGAAACATTGCCAAATGTAAGCCTGCCCCTGGCTTAAAGTAATTACTCGCGACGAGCGCAAGAGTAATCGCGATGACCATACTACTGATAAAAAATAGTAAAGTAGTCACCCAAACATGGTGCATTTGCTGATGTTGCCGCAAATTAGCAATACCTACGCTAATCGAGCAAAACACCAGAGGAATCAAAATCATTTTGAGCAAGTCAATAAACAGCGTGCCGACTAGCCCTGAGGCATAAAGGCCTGTCTGAACTATGTGATTATTAGTACCCAGCGAATGAAAATACAAACCAAGCCCAACGCCAAACAATGCACCTAATAATATTTGGACGTTAAGGCTAGGGAGCTTCATGATGCTTACTCTTTAACAGCTTTAGGCTTAACAACTTTTTCTTTAACAACCTTCTCTTTCACAGTTTTTGCTTTGATTAAGCTCTCTTTTACAGCCTTTACCTTAACTACTTTTGGTTTAGCTACTTTTTCTTTAATCTCGACTTCATTTACTACTGCTTCTTTAGCATCAGCCTCCTCAACTGCAATCTTCTCAACCGCAGCCTCTTTCTTGGCTTTCGGTTTAGCGACCGCTTTAGGTTTTGCTGCTGCCTTTTTTGCTTTTGGCTCTGTCGCAGCGAATTCTGGCACAGTTTCCTCTGCAGCAACTACAGGTGCTGCTACTTTCGCGGGCTTACTTGTGCCATCGGTTTTTTCAAACACGGCAGCAAAAAAGCCATCGGTATTATGTAAATGCGGCAGTAATTTTAAATAGTCGCCAGTATCTAAATTAATTTGTTGTTGCCTTAAAATTTCAGCGGCGTTGAGTAATTTAAAATCTGGATGTGCTGCCAAAAAGTTTTCTGCGATTTGCTCATTCTCATCACGCAACAAACTGCATGTTGAGTAAATCAAGCGGCCACCTGCTTTAGTCAGCTTAGATGCTCGCGCTAAAATGTTCCCTTGCTTCACTGTCAGCTCAGCCAAGTCTTGCGGCGTTTGACGCCATTTAAGATCTGGGTTGCGGCGCAAAGTACCTAATCCAGTGCATGGTGCATCAACCAGTACACGATCAAACTTACCATTCAAGCGCTTAAGTTTAGGGTCGGTTTCACCGCTAATACTTTGCGCATTGAGATTACTCAAGCCTGAGCGTTTTAGTCGTTGACCTAAGCTGTGTAAACGCTTTTCTGAAATATCAAAGGCATACAAACGACCAGTGTTGCGCATTAAAGCCCCCATGGCTAAAGTTTTACCGCCTGCACCTGCGCAAAAGTCTGCCACCATCATGCCTCGTTTAGGTGCGACTAAATGCGCTAAAATTTGGCTACCTTCATCTTGCACTTCAATTTGGCCTTCAGTAAACAATACATGGCGGCTAATATTCAACCGTAATGGCATACGCAAACCAATCGGCGAATAAGGTGTTTTAGTCACATTACTTTCACCCGAAGTATTTTCCGCAATAAATTTCGCCATAACCTCATCACGTGTACCTTTAATAGTGTTCACACGTAAATCTAGGGTAGCAGCATCATGCATACTACGGGCAATAGTGAGCGCTTCCTTTTCACCATACTGTGCAACTAGCTTCTCCCACAACCAATCACGCACATCGGCTTGAACAGCCAGCGGTAAATTCTCAGTGGATTTGGCTTTAATGGTATGCGCCCACTCGATTTGCTGCTCAGTCAGCATCGATTCAATTTTCTGTATGCTCATCCCTTGTATGCGCAGCATCCAAGCGAGCACCAATTTACGCGCATCATCAGGATCATTGTCATCATTAGCAGTCACCGCGCTTAAAAAACGTAAGCGACGCAAAACGCCATAGACACTTTCCGCTACAAAAGCACGCTCTTTGGTACCGAGGTCACGATTATTGCGAAAGAATTCGCTTAGCTTAGCATCAGCAGGGCTGTTGAATTCAAGCAAGTTAGATAACATTACAGCGGCTTGCCGTATTAGGTTGGGTGTCATTTGGTTCTCTTTAATATATATGCTGGCTATGAATTAAGCCATAAATCTTAACCCGAATGTTTCATAAACTCGCGTGATTGTCGCGCAGGATCTTGTTTTGTAGGGGAATTTTGTGAAAGAGTGGCGTAGTTATTCATACGCCCGACTGAACAAAATTTTCATACGGAACAAAAGACTAGCGAGAATATGCGTTAGTTTATGAAACATTCGGGTTAATTACGGTAACGGCAAAGGCTCTAGTCTGGCATCCAAACTAGTAATCACTAGCTCGTACATTTTACCCTCACCGTTAGTTTCACGTATTTTAACAGGTACATGCTGATAATTTAAGGCTAACCACAATTCTGTTTTCTTTTCGCCTTCTGACGCCATTCTAGAGATATGAACAGTTTGAATATCGCCAAGTTTAGTCGTAAGCGTTTCTTCACCTTCAAAAGTGTAATCGTACACACCAAGCTTTTTTCCGTTTGTAATATTCAGCTGCATATTTTGCAAAGGTGGCATAAACATAAACTGATACATAAAGCTCAATAAATCTTGTGTGCCATCTTGTAAATCAAAGGTTTGATCACCTTTTTGGCTATGCAAAGTGAGCTTTTTGGATCTCCAATTAAAATCTGCACTAAAAGTTTTATCTTTTTTATTACCAAACTGATATAAATAATGTGATGGTTGCAAACCAAACTCATCAAAATAACCCTCACTCGTTTGCAACAAGTCTGGTATGACTAGAGAAATCAATCCGTTAGCTTGTATCAAGCTTTTAATTTGATACTGCTCTCCATTTGGCATGCGCTGATAAATCACTTTAGCCCTTCCAGCTACGGATCTATTCGCCACATCCTCTTTATCTGTATATACATCAAATTCGGATCCAATATATTGATAGGGCTTAGGTTTAGCGATTAAATCTGTTTCTTCTACTTGATTTTCAACAACTGGTTGCACAACTTCAGTTTGCTCTATTGGTGTTGGTTCTGCTGACGTCGGTGGCTGCAAATCAGGTGGGGCTAGTGGTTCAACTGGCTTATCTTCTTTTGGCTCTATAGGCTTAATAAGCTCTGCTACTTTCGCAGCAGGCTTTTTTACTACAGGTGGAGTTAGCACGGGGCTAGGCAAAACTTTTGGCAATACTAACCGAACGTCAATCAAATTGTGCCGCTCATTTAAGTTTGGCAGATTAAAGCTGAACTTACCGATTAAAAATAGATGCAGCAAGAACGAAAAACCCAATGCCAGCGCTAGCTTTCTATAGCTAACATCTTGGCATAATGACTTTAATTGAATCCAGTAAGACCTAATCCACATGTAACTCAGTAAGTGTTTGTTCTAGTTTTGCACCATCAGAATCTACCATTAAAAAGCGTACCAATATGAAACTTTGCTCAGCTGCTAACCAAAGCTCTTTGGTTTCTGATTGGCTTTTATCTAAATCGGCAGGTACTAAATGCACCGTTTTATATTGGCTGCCAGCGACGTTTAGCTGCTCAAGTTCTGGTTTAACTTTATATTGATACTGATTGAGTTTTTTACCTGTAGTCAGCGTCACCGTAATATCATTTTTAAAAGGTCTAGGTAAAAACATAAATTGATAGGCAAAACTTGTTAAGTCTTGAGTGCCAGCAGCAAGCGGGACGGCTTGAGGCTCTCCTTTGCCTTGCATGCGCAAGGTGTTAGTCGCCCAGTCAAAATCTGCAAACAAAGCCTTATTCGGGTTGCTGCCCTGATGTAACTCAAAGTGAGTTGGGACCAAACCTTTACGTGTCACTTTACCTGCGCTAGTCAACTTTCGTAGACCTAGCAAGGCGTATATTCCTATGCCTTTAGTCGTACTTTCTACTTTATAAGTATTACCTGTCACCACATACTGCTCGCGGACGTTAGCGAAAGGTGTACCGTCTTTGGTCACCACATAGTTGGCTTGAATACGTTTAGGCAAGTTCACCTGCTGTGCGGCAAAAGCAGACGAAGTGGTGAAAACAAACACTAGGCTTAATACGCTAACAGCTCTAAAAACTCTAATTTGACTCAGCACGAAAACTCCTCAATATGACTTTGCAAAAAAGTCTCACCAGCACTTAACGCATCAAGTTAGCTTTTAGATACAGGTCGCTAAAAATATTTAGACTACTACTGTTGGCGCCTCGCCTGCTTGTTGCGCGCGGATATGACCAATCTCAAATACAGTTTCACCTGCATCTTGCAATAATTTTTGCGCTGCCGCAGCCTGTTCTTTAGCCACAATCACTGCCATACCAATGCCACAATTGAATGTTTTATACATTTCCAAATCTGCCACATTGCCTTGCGCTTGCAGCCATGTGAATAATGGTGGCATCGTCCAGCTACCCTTTTTAATCTCAGCGGTTAAACCTGTAGGCAATACACGTGGAATATTTTCAGTAATGCCGCCACCAGTGATGTGCGCCATGCCTTTAACTGGCATTGCTGCGATTAAAGCTAACAATGGTTTCACGTAGATGCGCGTTGGTGCCATGACGACATCTTTGAATTTTCTACCATGAAAATCTGATTCAAAATCGATGCCTGATTTATCAATCAATTTACGAATCAATGAGTAGCCATTTGAATGCGCGCCGCTTGAAGCCAAACCTAAAACCACATCACCCGCAGCAATCGTAGTGCCGTTGATAATACTTTCTTTATCCACACAACCTACTGCAAAACCTGCTAAATCGTATTCGCCAGCTGGGTACATACCTGGCATTTCAGCTGTTTCGCCACCTACTAAAGCACAGCCAGATTGCTCACAACCTTCGGCAATACCTTTAATTACTTGCGCCGCGGTTCCTACTTCTAACTTACCGCATGCAAAATAGTCCAAGAAAAACAGTGGTTCAGCACCTTGCACGAGAATATCATTCACGCTCATAGCAACCAAATCAATACCCACTGTATCGTGCTTATTGAGCTCAAATGCTAGTTTAAGTTTAGTACCCACGCCATCTGTCCCTGAAACCAGCACAGGATTTTTAAACTTCTTCGGCATTTCGAACAATGATCCAAAGCCACCAATGCCAGCCAATACTTCTGGGCGCATAGTGCGCTTCGCAAATGGCTTAATTTGCTCAACCAGCGCGTCGCCAGCTTCCATATCCACGCCCGCGTCGCGGTAGCTAATTGATGGTGTGTTTGAAGAATTAGTGGTCAAAACGGCTCTCGCTTAGTAATAATATTTAATTAAAATAAAGGTTTTTGAATGCTTTTAAGTGAGTATTCAATATATTAAGTATAATTTTAACCTATATGACGACTGAACCCAAAAAAACAGCAGCAAAAAATCTATTTATCGATAATCTTTGGCTAATTATTGCTGCGATTCTTCTATTTATTATTTATTTACTACTGCCTGTACTCTCACCATTCTTAATTGCTGCAATATTGGCTTACATTTGCGACCCGCTAGTCGATAGGCTGTGTCTACTCGGCATCGGTAAATTTAAGATTGGTCGCACACTTGCTACGGCAATAGTCATGGCGGGCATTTTTGGCGTGATTACTTTATTACTGCTTATTCTAATACCACTATTGCAACAAGAGTCTCTGTTAATTGCAGAGCGCTTACCAGGCACTATTAACCATATCCGCACCAACGTTGAGCCATGGTTGCAAAACAAATTTGGTATTAGTTTTGCAATTGATAGCACACAGATTCAAAGCATTATCAGCAAAAATTGGAAAACTGCAGGGGGCCTCCTTGGTGATGTATTAATGATGGCTGGCAATAATGGCATGGCGCTGGTCGGTATTATTGCGAATATATTACTTTTACCAGTGGTGCTATTTTATTTACTACGTGATTGGGATGTTTTTGTTGCGCGCATAGGTCAGCTGATTCCACGTCAATGGCATGATAAAACCGTCACCGTCGCCACTGAGATTGATCAAGTAATAGCAGAGTTCTTACGCGGACAACTCTCAGTCATGCTCGCCATGAGCGCTTTCTATGCGATAGGTTTATGGTTTGCCGGCTTAGACATGGCTTTGCCGATTGGCCTAGTGGCTGGCCTATTAGGCTTTGTGCCTTATTTAGGATTTGCCCTAGGCGTTGTGTTAGCGCTAGTGGTTGCAGCACTGCAATTCACCAGTTTTGGTCAATTGGTTCCCGTGTTCATTGTATTTGGCCTAGGTCAGCTGCTAGAAAGCATGGTGTTGACGCCGACATTAGTGGGTGACCGTATTGGGCTACACCCTGTGGTTGTCATTTTCGCCTTGCTCGCTGGCGGCCAATTATTTGGCTTTACTGGCATATTGCTGGCTTTACCAGTGAGCGCAGCAATCGCCGTTGGTCTGCGTCACAGCAAAGATAATTATCTGCACAGTGACACCTATCTTAATTAACCGCTCTCAAATAACGACAGCCTAAGTCCACCATCGCGACCAATATTGTGCAAATGAAACAATTGCTACTCGACATCAAGCCTGCGGCGCCGGCCACGCTCCTTAATTTTATGGCTGGGCGTAATGACGAAGCACTAGCCAGCTTAAATGCGGTCGCTACCAATACTGCGCAGTCAACATTTATCTACTTATGGGGTGAAGCTGGAAGTGGCAAAAGCCATTTACTATCGGCCTGTGAGTCTATAGGTATGCGCGTAGTCGACAACGTGCACTTGCTGAATAATGAAGCGCAAATTGACTTATTCAACACTTATAATCAACTTAAAGAAAGTGGCGGAACGCTTATTACCTCTGGTTTACATGCGCCAACGCAAATGGGGCTTAGGGACGACTTAGCTACCCGCTTGGCTTGGGGCTTGGTTTATCAACTACACCCACTTAACGATGCGGAAAAAGCATTGGCGCTACAAAATCATGCGGCGGAACGTGGTATCCGCTTGCCTACTGAAGTGGTGGATTACTGCTTACGTTACCTCAGACGCGATTTATCGACATTAATGGCCACTTTAGACGCCTTGGATGAGTGGTCACTTACCACTAAAAAGCCCGTGACGGTTCCGATGTTACGACAATTGCTACAACTGAATTTAGAAGTCTAAGACATACATGAGCGCACATTTTTTATTAATTTTTATCGCATTTCTATTAGTATTACTGAATGGTTTTTTTGTAGCTGCAGAATTTAGCTTAGTTAAACTTCGCAGTACGCGCGTGCGCACAATTGCAAAAACCTTGGGCTGGCGTGGCAGGATGTTGGCCAAAGTTCATGCCAATCTAGACACCTATTTATCGGCCTGTCAGCTAGGTATCACATTATCTTCACTCGGGCTAGGCTGGATAGGTGAACCTGCTTTTGCAGCACTCATCGAACCTTTACTTGCGCATGTTGGCGTTTCTAGTCAAAAGCTAATTCACAGCATTGCCTTCATCTTTGCTTTTTTTACCATTTCATATTTGCACATTGTGCTTGGCGAACTGGCGCCAAAATCATTGGCGATTAGAATGTCTGAAAGAGTCGGCATTTGGACAGCGCCTGCGTTATATGCCTTTTATTGGCTGATGTTTCCACTTATTTGGCTACTCAACCAAAGCTCAAATATTGTGATTAGCACACTAAAATTAAAAACTAAAGCAGGTCACGATTCACATTACTCTTCAGAAGAGTTGAAATTAATTTTGCGTAGCTCACGTGCCAGTGATGAATTTAGCGATGATGAGTGGAAAGTGCTTGCGCAAGCGATCGACTTTAGAGAGTTAGAAGTATCCGATTTAATGCATCCATTTAGCGACGCAGTAGCGCTTTTTGAAGAAGATTCGTTTGACGCAAATATGGATCGCATCTTACAACATCGTTATAGCCGTTATCCATTGGTCAATGGCGATGGCATCGTGACTGGCATTATCCACATTAAGGACATTTTTGTCGCTTTACGTAAAGATGCTGACTTTACCGAGATTAAAAGCCTCGCACGGCCCATTGAACAAGTGCCGCCAAGCACGCATGCCATGACATTATTCAGAAAACTGCAAAAAGGTGCACCACATTTCACGGTGGTCGGCTATGAAGATGCAGCGCCAATTGGCTATATCACCTTAGATAACTTATTGTCCGCATTAGTTGGAGATATTCGTGATGAATTCAGGCAATCACAAAGTGAATGGGCTAAATTAGACGATGGCTCGCTGCTAGGCAAAGGCTCTTTGCCGCTTAATACCTTAGAGCGCACTTTGGGCATTGATATTGAATCAGAAGATGCAGATACCATCGCAGGACTTGTGCTTTGGGCACTTGGGGACATTCCTAAAGAAGGTCAGCGTGTAGCGTTCACGGCTTTTGATGTCGTAGTGAAAAAAATGATTGGACCTCGTATTTTATTGGTTAGAGTTTATCCAAAAAATCAGATACACGAGCAACCTGCTCATCACTAAAACACTTAATCGCTAACAGCAGCGGTTTTCGTCAATAATTTAAACCAAATAAAACCTAGCAAACCAGCTGACAGTGAAGCTAATAAAATCGCCATCTTAGCTGCATTGATGGTTTCAACACTCGCAGGAAAAGCAAGGTTGGTGATAAAAATTGACATGGTAAATCCTATGCCACCGAGTATGCCTGCCCCAATTATATGCAGCCATTTTAAGTCGCTTGGCAAGCGACAAATACCTGCCATAACCGCTAAGAAGCAAAATAAACCCACCCCTAATGGCTTACCAACTATCAAGCCCAGCCCGATGCCTAGGCTATTCGTACTCATCAATTCGTTCATCCAACCTGCTTCTATGGTAATACCAGTGTTTGCCAAAGCAAATATCGGCAAAATAATAAACGCCACTGGCTTGTGTAAAAAATGCTCTAGCTTGTGCGAAGGTGATTGTTGATCGTCATCTTTCACAGAAAATGGAATGGCGAAGGCCAGCATAATGCCAGCCACTGTGGCATGTATGCCTGATTTAAGCATCAAGAACCACATCACAATGCCGCCAATCATGTAAGGCAGTAAAGACATCACTCGAAAACGTCGATTGAGCAAAATTAACACGGCCCAAACCAATAAAGCCGCCAACAAGTAATTAAGAGAAAATTGAGCCGTATAGAAAATCGCGATAAGTACGATTGCGCCTAAATCGTCTATCACGGCAAAAGCCACAACAAATACTTTTAACGAGGCTGGAATTCGGCTTCCTAAAAGCGCTAACACGCCTAGCGCAAACGCAATATCCGTTGCCATAGGAATGCCAATGCCGTTTTGTGTCGGGCTTGCTTGGTTAAGTGAATAGTGAATGAGCGCTGGGGCTAGCATGCCGCCCACCGCAGCGAAAATTGGCAGTAATGCATTTTTGAAATTAGATAACTCGCCGACATAAATCTCGCGCTCTAGCTCTAAACCAATCAGCAGAAAGAATATCGTCATCAAGCCATCGTTAATCCAATGTTCTAGACTTAAACCTGCCACATGGACTTGCCAAAGACCTAAATACGCGTGCCCAATGGCTGAGTTAGCGAGCAGAATTGAAACCAGCGTAAAGACTATCAGCAAAATGCCACTGGATTTTTCTGAATCGAAAAACCGATTGAAGGTGTTTGACAGTTTAATTGGCAGTGTGATTGAGGCTTTATTCATCAGGCACTCTTTAAAATTTTAATGTTTGGAAGCAATCTTTTATAACATCAGTTATCATTCGACAACTAGTCTATTACACATATTTCTATTCAGATATTTAAAGTTATTAGCACTATCTAAACATACCAATCAGGTCAAATCAAATAAACATGCTTAGAATCACTGAAATCAAATTACCGCTTGACCATCAACCCAGCGAAATCAACGCCGCCATTGTTAAAAAACTGGCGATTAATAAGGCTGATTTAATCGAATATACCATCTTCAAACGTGGTATAGATGCACGCAAAGCCAATGCGATTTTATTAGTCTATTCGCTTGATGTCACGGTGAACGGCGAGGCTAAAGTGTTAGCCAAGTTAGGTAAAGACCCTCACGTAAAACTTGCACCAGATACTTCTTATCAATTTGTCGCACAAGCACCTGGAACACTGACAGAAAGACCTGTGATTGTTGGCCTAGGCCCTGCTGGCCTTTTTGCAGCGCTCATCTTGGCACAATCTGGCTTTAAACCTATCGTGCTAGAACGCGGCAAAGCCGTGCGCGAACGCACCAAAGATACGTGGGATTTATGGCGTAAGTCTAAGCTTAATCCAGAGTCTAACGTGCAGTTCGGCGAAGGCGGCGCGGGGACTTTCTCTGATGGTAAGTTATATAGTCAGATTAAAGACCCAAATCATTATGGTCGCAAAGTGTTACATGAATTCGTTAAAGCAGGTGCGCCAGAAGAAATTTTATACGTCAGCCATCCGCACATTGGTACGTTCCGATTAGTCGGCATGGTAGAAGATATGCGAAATAATATAATCGCCCTCGGCGGTGAAATACGCTTTCAAAGCAAGGTCGAAGATATTGAAATTTCAGACAACCAAGTGCAAGCGGTGGTGCTGGCTAGCGGTGAGCGCATTGCTACAAACCATCTGATTCTAGCAGTTGGTCACAGCGCGCGTGACACTTTTGAAATGATACATAAACGCGGTATTTATATTGAAGCTAAGCCTTTTTCTATCGGCTTTCGCATCGAGCATCCGCAATCGCTCATTGATGCGGCACGTCATGGCCCAAACGCCCAGCACCCAATTTTAGGTGCCGCAGATTACAAATTAGTACACCACGCAAGTAACGGTCGCAGTGTTTATAGCTTCTGTATGTGCCCAGGCGGCACCGTAGTAGCTGCCGCGTCTGAAGAGGGGCGCGTGGTCACCAACGGCATGAGCCAATATTCACGCAACGAGCGCAATGCCAATGCGGGTATCGTAGTGGGCATTACACCAGAAGTCGATTATCCAGGTCATCCACTCGCGGGTATGGAGTTACAACGTAAATGGGAAAGCCAAGCTTATTTATTGGGCGGAAGTAGCTACCAAGCGCCAGGACAATTAGTCGGTGACTTTTTAGCCAATCAACCCTCAACTCAATTTGGTGAAGTCACGCCTTCATACACACCTGGCGTGCATCTGACAAACTTAGAGACCGTTTTACCTGAATACGTGATTACGGCAATTCGTGAAGCAATACCGCAATTTGCCAAACAAATTAAAGGCTTCGATATGGCAGATGCCATACTGACAGGTGTTGAAACACGCACCTCATCGCCGATTCGTATTAAACGCAACGACGACAATATGCAAAGCATCAATACTAAAGGCTTATACCCTACAGGCGAAGGCGCTGGTTATGCTGGCGGCATTCTCTCCGCTGGTGTTGATGGCATTAAAGCGGCTGAAGCTGTGGCTCTAAGCATGGCAGGTCGTTAAGTCTTAGAAATAAAATAAGGAGCATCAATTGACTCACTTTAAGTTAGCGCTAAAAACACTAGCGGTTTCGTTTATTTGCTTTGCGCAAATCGCTATCGCTTCACCTGAGCTGACTTATATTGACAATCAAATTACCTTACACCCCAATCTAAGCGGCATCTATGTGCTTGATAAAGGTGAAGATGCGCTACTCGCCCGCGCTTGGCTGGCTGATCACGCAGAGAAAACCATTGAAGTGCAATACTTCATCTGGAGTACCGATAACATTGGCATATTAGCCTCAGAAGCGCTACTTCGCGCGGCTGATAGAGGTGTGAAAGTACGCGTGATTGTGGATGATTTATTAATAGATGCGCCTGATAAATCTTTACTGGCACTTGCTAAACATCCAAACGTTGAAATCCACATTTACAACCCACAACACTCAGTAGGCACGCCTTTTTACAAACGTTTGATGAATATCGCCGTCAATTTTCGCGGGGTTAATCAGCGTATGCACGATAAAACCTTTATCGTCGATGGCAAGCTTGCCATTACGGGCGGTCGCAATATGGCGGCTGAATATTTTGACTATAACCAAAAATATAACTTTCGTGACCGCGATGCTTTATTACTTGGCGATGTGGCAAAAGATATGCAAGCCAGCTTCGAAAAGTTTTGGCATAGCCCACTTAGCGCGCCTGTTGAAGATTTGTATGATGGCTTAGGACTCATGCAGAAGCACGTCACCGTAAAAGATGATGAAATTCAAAAAATCTACAGCGACCTTCACGATTACGCTAACTCAGCTGAAAACTTCACCCCCGAAAATCACAAGGCAATTACTGAGATGCCCAAAGCTTTTGCTCAGCTTGCCGAGAAAATCATTTGGACACCCATTGAGTTTATTAGCGATACACCAGGTAAAAACAATTACAAATACATCATGGGCGGCGGTGGCGTTACCACACAAAAATTAGCGCAGTTAGTTGAAAACGCGCAAACGCAAATCGTGATTCAATCGCCTTATCTAGTCATGTCTAGCCAAGCGAAAAAACTGTTTAAAGACGCGCTTAAACGTGGTGTTAAAGTCCGTATCAATACCAACTCAATGGCTTCTACAGACAATTTAGAAGCCTTTAGCGGTTACAGAAATCAACGCGATCAACTCATCAAAATGGGTATTGAAGTATATGAATATAAACCTGACCCACAAGTTAAACAAAAACTGGTGCAACGTGTTTTACCTAAAGATGCCAAGCCGCCTGTATTCGCGATTCACGCCAAAACGATGGTGGTTGACGCTAAAACAGTCTTTATTGGCACCTTTAATTTTGACCCGCGCTCACAAAATCTAAACACCGAGGTTGGTGTGATTGTGCACAATGAAACCTTAGCCCAAAGTGTGCAAAGCGCTATTGAAACCGACATGCAGCCAGAAAACAGCTGGAGCGCCACTACTGACAATCCCGACCAATTTGCGACAGGGGCCAAACGCAGAAAAGTGATGGCTTTGCAATTAACGCCGATTAAACCTTTGCTTTAATACGACTTAAATCCCCATTTGAATTGCTTATTGTGAAAACACCTACAGCTCCTGAATATGAGACTCAAGGGCTAGCCCCACTCAATCTCGTTAAAATTGTAGATACGCTCCCACAAGAAATATTTGATGACTTAACGAAACTGGCGTCACAGATATGCGGCACGCCCATAGCAGTGATGACACTCATCGATGAAAACCGCCAATGTTTAAAAAGTCATGTTGGGCTAAAAGTATTTGACGCAGACCTCAATAAATTATTTTGTAATGATGCCTTTTTGACTAAAGCGTTATTTGAAGTCACAAATGCACAAGAAGATGAGCGCTTTAAACTTCACCCATTAGTGATTGCTAACCCAAATATTCGTTTCTATGCTGGCGCTCCACTCATCACACATCATGGGTTTTGTCTAGGTATGCTATGTGTTATAGATTCGAAACCACGCCATTTAAGTCCCAATCAGCGAGAATCTTTGCAAATGCTCGGAAGGCAAGCAGTCTCTCAAATTGAATTTCAATTGCAATCATCGGCGTTGAAAAACCTAAATCAAGCGCTGTCAAAGAAAGCTTTGTTTTATGATGCTTTAATTCAAAGTGCAGATGAATCCATCATTTCTACCAATGTTGATGGGCTTATTACCAGCTTTAGCTTGGGTGCTGAAAAAATGCTTGGATATAAAGCAGAGGCGTTAATCGGTAGGGAGACCCCATTAATATGGCATGACACTCACGAGATGGAAATGCGCGCCGCCGAGTTCAGCAACACTTTAGGCGTTAATATTAAACTTGGCTTTGAAGTTTTTGTAATCAACGCTAAAAATGGTCAGTCCAATGCACATGAATGGACGCTCATTAGTAAAGATGGAAGACGCATTCCAACCAGCCTTACAGTAACTGCCATCTATGATAATAATGAAACATTGGTTGGTTATTTAGGAATTGCACGTGACATCACTGCGAGTAAGCAACTTGAGTTGTCGCTCGCTAAGACAGCAGACATCTTGCAACGCACTAATGAAATGGCAAATATTGGTGGCTGGGAGTTAAATCTTCAGACCATGCAGGCCGAATGGACGAGTGAGGTTTTCCGAATTCATGAAATAGAACCCTCGAATCTTCCTGAGCTAGAAAAATTGATAGATTTTTATTCCCCAGAGGCAAGACCAACCATGATTTCGGCCATTGAAAAATGTGCAACTTATGGCACTCCATGGGATTTAGAATTGCCTTTTACAACAGCAAAAGGTAGAAAAATCTGGGTTCGCACCCAAGGCTGTGCTGTGATTGAAAACGGAGAGGCCGTTAGATTAGTAGGTGCATTTCAGGAAATCACAGCAATAAAACAAAATCAGATAGACCGTGATTTACTCAATCATGAAATTAGTAAAGCAAACGATTTACTCACGCATATCACCAACGCAATGCCCGCTTTGGTGGCCTATTGGCATGCTGATTTAAGTTGCAAGTTTGCTAACAAGGCCTATATTGAGTGGTTTGGCAAGGATCCAAAAGAGATTATTGGTACTCACGTTCGTGATTTACTAGGCGAACAATTATTTACGCTGAATGAGCCCTATATCCGCGGAGCTATCGCAGGTGAAAAGCAAGCTTTCGAACGCACTTTAACCAAGGCTAATGGAGCTGGCAGTTACACTTTAACCAGTTACATTCCAGATATTAATATTAATGGTGAAGTGGATGGTTTTTATGTCACCGTGGTTGATATTACTGAGCTCAAATTACAAGAGCAAAAGCGACTAGCTGATGAAATAGCCCAAAGAGAGTTGTTGGTAAGCGAAGTTCACCATCGCATTAAAAACAACTTGCAAGGCGTTGCTGGGCTGTTAAGAGTTTCTACAATTGATTATCCTGAGTTGAGTGGTTTGATCGACGAGGTCGTTAGCCAAGTCAATACCATTTCAATCATCCATGGTTTACAAGGCAGGGCTTCAGTTTCTACAGTGCGACTTTGTGAATTGGTGGCGGAAATTGCAGCAAGCAATAAATCTCTCTATAGAACACCAATTCTGATCGATATTCCCAAGTTTTGGAAACCTTGCCGCATTGCTGAGTCTGAGGCGGTACCGACGGCATTGGTGTTAAATGAATTGATTTCAAATGCAATTAAATATGGTGACCCCACTATAGGTGTTAACATCTCATTGAGTTTAGAACCAATCACTAGTAGCGTGCTGATAACAATTTCTAATAATGGGCAATTGCCTGCGGATTTCAATGCTTTAAGCTTTGCTGTGATAGGAAAAGGTTTGCAACTAGTCGCTTCACTACTCCCCAAAAAGGGAGCATTATTGGTTTGGGAGCAGTGTGGTGAGCTTGTTTGTGTGAAATTTAAATTGGAATCACCTATTGTCGTCTTAGAAAATGAGGAATTAGAGAATTATGATGTCTTTAAAATCTGATAGTCTTTATCACACGCGTACGATATTGCTAGTAGATGATGATCGGTTGGTACTTTCTACCTTGTCTAGCGGGCTTACGCGAGCAGGTTACCAAGTGGTTGCCGTTGAATCTGTTGATGAAGCGGAAACTTGGCTGGATGAAAATGAACGACCAGACATGGTCATTTTAGATGTGAGAATGCCAAATCGAAATGGGCTAGAGTTAACCAAGCGCCTAGCGGAGTTAAATCAAATACCGTTCATGTTGTTAACGGCCTACAGTGAGCAGGAAATAATTGCGCAAGCTTCTGCTGCGGATGCTGTGGGTTATCTTGTTAAGCCTGTCGATATTTCTCAATTGATACCTGCCGTTGAAACTGCAATTTCAAGTGCCAATAATATTCAGTCATTACGCAACGCGCAGCAGCAATTACAAACCGCATTAGATGCTGACCGTGCAGTCAGTGTGGCTGTGGGCATTGTGATGGATCAGCACAATATGAACCATGATGATGCTTTAGCGCTGTTACGAAATACCTCGCGCAGCAAACACCTTAAATTAATTGATGTTGCATCTAGTGTTGTAAATGCGCGTGAAACTTTAAATCTTAGAAGTGGCATATAAAAGCACTTCATCTTCACCTCTTCAAATATTTCATTCACATTACACTTGTATTTAATTAAGGGGCTGTCCTAGATAACTAGCCCATATGTTTCTTAACCCATTGTTTTATTT